>JAIOZY010000024.1 GCA_021740385.1 Prolixibacteraceae bacterium
TACGCTGCCCGATAGGCTTGAGAGGTATGACTACCTTTGCTGACAACTTTGTTGAGTTCCTCAACTTCAAACTCGTTTAGTTTAATTGTGTACAGTACCATGTTTTTTTGGTAAAGCTACACAAAATAACCGTCATATCTTAATTAACTTAACACTACTTGCACATCTCCGCTCAAGATGTCACATTTGTTACAATCAATTAAAAATGATGGAAATTCCGGTTACGAACATACCCCTGTTTAAGGGTTGCGCACTTGCCGAGGTTGAAGACCTGTTATCGAGCGTTGTATTTCAACGCAAGAAATTTACCGCCGGTTCGCTTATTGTAAGCCAGGGCGAAGTATGCGACCGCCTGCTTATCCTGACTGAAGGCAAAGTAGTTGGTGAAATGACCAGTCCCACCGGGAAAAGCCTGAAAATTGAAGAAATGGAAGCGCCCATGGTATTGGCATCGGCTTTTTTATTTGGAAAACAAAACAAATTCCCGGTTAGTGTAACGGCATTGACGCATGCTTCATTCATGGTTTTCCAGCGTAACGACCTCATGAAAATGTTCCGTTTAAATCCCCGTGTTTTAAGCAATTTTTTATCAATGATATCATCCCGGGCACAATTTCTGTCCGAAAAACTACGCTTTCATTCATTCAAATCGCTCAAAGCGAAAGTAGCCTTTTACCTTACAGGGGAAGCAGGCACACAAAAGAAATTCAAGCTGAAACATTCGCAGGAAGAGATGGCCGAACTGTTTGGTGTGGCCCGCCCATCGGTGGGAAGGATATTCCTGCAACTTCAGAATGAAAACATCATTGATATTCGTTATAAAAATGTAACAATTAAAAATTTTGATAAACTTGCTGAACTTTGCAACCATTAAAAAATCGTTTTTGCTATGAAGAAACTCGTTTTTGCCACAAATAACGAACACAAGTTGCACGAAATTAAGCAGATGCTTGGAAAGGGCTTCGGTTTGGTAAGCCTTGGTGAAACAGGATGTACCGAAGAAATACCAGAAAACAACGACACACTCGAAGGCAATGCCTCGCAAAAGTCGCATTACGTTTTCGAAAAATACGGCCTCGATTGCTTTGCCGACGATACCGGCCTTGAGGTTGAAGCCCTGAACAACGCCCCGGGTGTATATTCGGCAAGGTATGCAGGCCCGCAACGCGATTCATCCGACAATGTGAAAAAATTGCTTTCGGAACTCGATAAAATAAAAAACCGTAAAGCACGTTTTAGAACTGTAATTTCGTTATTGATCAACGGGCAGGAAATCCTTTTCGAAGGCATTGTTAACGGACAGATACTAACACAGGCCAGGGGCGAAAAGGGTTTTGGTTACGATCCTGTTTTTCAACCCGATGGATATACCGTTTCGTTTGCCGAAATGGAACTGGACGAGAAAAACAAGATCAGCCACCGCGGACAAGCATTTCGAAAGTTAATTGATTACCTGAACAAGCTTTAATACACATGAAACGTTTTTACTTTTTTTGCCTTCTTATCGGCATAACCATAAATACATTGGCTCAACTTAGGCCGGGACAATGGGAATACCATCTCTCGAAACAAAACACGTTCGATGTTACCGTGGCCGGGCAAAAAGTATACTTCCTGAGCAAGGGGGGGCTGGTTTGTTACAACAAAAAAGACGGAAGCCTCGAAACCATTGACAAAATTGATGATTTGTCGGGGTCGGACTTTCAAGGCATTAGCTACAACCGGTCGACCCGGAGTGTTGTGGTAACATACAAAAATTCATGCATCGATATTATCCGGTACGATGGTTCCATTTTTCCCCTTACCGATATTAAACGGAAAACAATAACCGGCGACAAACAAATTTACAGCATGACCCAACACGACAGTTTATGCTATTTGGCCTGTGGCTTTGGCATTGTTGTACTCAACCTCGACAAACTTGAAGTAAAAGACTCTTACTTAATTGGCGATAACGGGAATAATTTGCAAGTATTCGATATTGCCATTTTAAACGACACCATTTATGCCGGCACCATCGAAGGCATTAAATACGCTTCGCTAAATGCCCCAAACCTGCTCGATTATTCTTACTGGAAAACCCTCCAAAACGAAACCATTCACCCGGTGAACTTCAATTACCTTAAAGTTGTTGGCGGCCGTTTATGTGCCGTACACATTGGCGAAGGATGGTGGGACGACAGGACTTATAGCCGTTCAGAACCCAATAACTGGCAACGCATTTACGGCGACATTGGCATTATTAATAATTTTAACGCTTACCAGAACGCTTACATTTTTTGTTCATCGGTAAGTGAAAACGATGTGACAAAACACCGGGTTGAGGCCATCAACACCTGGCCCATTGAACACCATCTTATCGAAAGCTATCCTTTTGAAGAAAACAACATACCCATTTACCCGCAAAAAGCCACCTTCGACAATGAAGGAAATATGTGGATTGCCGATAAAAACTACGGGGGAATAAAATATTCAAACGGACAGTTTACACAATTAAAACCCATGGGCCCCGACAACAACAACATGTTTTCAGTTACTTACGCCAACGGAATTTTATACACCGTCGATGGCGGCTATAAAACCTCGTGGGCAAATACCTATCAGCACTTTGAAGCAAAAACATTCGATGGAAACCAATGGACCATATACAATAAAAATACTTCCGGAATAAATGAAAACATCAGGGATGCAATAAGAATACTCCCCGTTGAAGGTGAACCCGGACACTTTTACGTGGCAACATACGGTTACGGGATTTTTGAATTTAAAGGCGGAAAACTCCTGACCATTCACAATGAAACAAATTCAACATTAAAAAACATAGCAGGTTTCAGCTCCGGATATAACCGTGTAGCAGGCATGGATTTCGATTCGGAAGGCAACCTGTGGGTTACAAATTCCGAAGTAGATTATATGTTGCACAAACGCAAAGCAACCGATGGGAAATGGCAACCTTATTACCTCCCCGAAATAGCCCTTAACGATAAAATCGGCGATGTAATGGTCGATGCTAATGATAACATCTGGATTATACTGCCCAAAAATGCGTCAAAAGGGCTGTACATAATGAGCAACGACGGTAAACAAAAAAAACACCTGAACGTTTCAAGTTACTTCAACAACGGAGAAGATGAGCTCATTACACCCATGAACAATGTTTATTGCATTGCCGAGGACAACGAAGGCGAAATATGGGTAGGGACTTCAAACGGTGTGGCCGTATACCATTATCCCAATCAGGTTTTCGAGCAATCTCCTTTCTATGCCAACCAGCCCGGCCTCGATTTAAACGACGGCATTTACCACCCCCTGCTCAGCACCAACACCGTAACGGCCATAACTGTTGACGGCGGAAACCGAAAATGGTGCGGTACGAAAAGCTCGGGGCTTTACCTGATCTCGGCCAATGGTGAACAGGAAATTGAACACTTCACCATCGAGAATTCAAACCTCATTTCGAATATTATAACCGACCTGGCTTACGACGGCGATAACGGCATATTGTACATTGCCACCCCCGAAGGACTGGCCGCGTACCACACCGATTCGAAAAAACCCGGAACGGCTTTCGAAAAGGTATATGCCTATCCAAACCCCGTTCGCGAAGGATATGAAGGCGACATATACATTACCGGCCTGATGAACAATACCAACGTGAAAATTACCACCGTTAGCGGGCAACTGGTTTACGAAACCACCTCGTTTGGCGGGCAAGCCGTTTGGGACGGAAGGGACCTTGCCGGAAACAAAGTTCACACCGGCATATACCTGGCACTTTGTGCCTCGGAAGACGGGGAACAATCGGCCATTGCAAAAATCCTCTTTATCCGATGATGCAAAAAACACGGGCTGTTGTACTGCACCAGCTCAAATACTCCGAAACCAGCATTATTGTTACCATGTACACCGAAGCCTTCGGGCGGCAGTCGTACATCATTAACGGTATTCGCAGCACAAAATCGAAACAGAAAGCAGGCCTGCTGCAACCACTATTTTTGCTCGAAATGGAGGCATACCATAAAGAGGGACGCGAGTTACAACGGGTTAAAGAATTCAGCATTGCACACATTTACAATAATATCCCCTTCGATGTAATGAAGAGCAGCATTGTTTTTTTCCTGGCCGAAATAATGAACAAAACCATCCGAAACGAAGAGCCCGACAAACCGCTGTTTTCATTCCTGTGGAATTCACTGATTGAACTGGATTTGCTCAAAGAAGGTGTGGCCAACTTTCACCTTTGGTTTTTGCTGCAACTGCTGGGTTACCTCGGCATTAAGCCAAACAACAACCACAGCGAAGCAAACCAATGGTTCGATTTGAAAAACGGGCAGTTCCTGGTTTCAAAACCCCTGTACCCCGGCTCGCCAAACCCAGGCGACTCGAAGCGAATTGCCGAAATACTGAAAATTGAAAACCCCGCGCAACTAAGCACGCTGGCATTAAACCGGCAAAACCGTTTGGCATTGCTCGATATCATCATTGAATATTATACCGTCCATTTCGACAAAATTGGAAAAATTAACTCGCTTGAGGTGTTAAATGAGCTTTTTACTTAACCAACCTATTCCATATTTGAAAAAGTCATTTCATTAATCTTTTTAACCCCTCTTCCTCCTTTCCCTGCTCTATCAAATAACACTCAACTTTATCATTAACGACAAACTCCTCAAAGGGAATTTGTGTCTGATATGTTTTGATTTTTTCCTGTTTCTTCTGTTCTGTCATTATATCAAGAACTTTCTTTTTATAGGTAGTATCAACATTTCCAAGTAAATGTTCTCCTTTACTTTCAATGATATAAACCAACTCTAATTCATCATTTTTGTTCTTTTTAGCTGCTACAAAATCAGGTCGGATTTTATTCTTTTGCCAGCCCTGTATCGAATACCAGTTTTTACTTGTCCTGTTTCTAAACCACCAGAGAATTGTTTCCTGTTTATCTAAAATGTCACCCACTTTCTTTTCCAATGAATTCATTGTGCTCAATTCTACATCATCAAACAGGTAATATTTGTAAGTGTTTGGGATTGTGTTTACTGTAATAATATCTTTGTCGGGTACTTTAAAGCCAGATTCTTCATTATCAGAAACGGCTAAGACAAGTTTTTTATCTTCAAGAAGTTTCAAAAAAATGGATTCTTCCTGCTTTACTTTTTCTTTTACATATTCCTTTGTAACCTGTGATGCAACAAAACTGAAATGCTCTTTTATTTTATCTTGTCCGATTATTTCTTCAAGTTGTTTTAATATTTTTTCACTGATTACCCTTGACTGAAATGGATTGTCAATTGTTTCGTTTAATCTGCGGGTTAAATAGTCAATGTTTACTTCTGCAGTACCATTGCTTTTTGATGTTTCTTCAACAAATGCTGCTTTACTTTCATCATTCAGGGTTATTGCAAAAGCTTTCCTGTCTTTTGTTTCATCACTTAATGAATTTTCTACGCTTTTTATAAATTCGGCTGATAATTCAAAAGAAATAAAATCAATTTTTGGCTTAATGTCAATATTGTAGTTGAAATGCCTTTTATTGTCGTTATCATCAACCATTAACCAAACAGGTAGATAAAATGAATTTTGAAATTTCTTATTTAGTTCCTTTTTAATTTTTACCGTTTTGTTTGCATTAATATCTTCATTGTCTCTAAATTTTACCTTTGTAACAAGGTCTTCCAATCCTTCATTTTTAAACCCGGTCGCGACTTTATCCAAAATATTCCGGGTATCGCCTTTGGAATAATAAACATAGCTTTCATCCAACTCTTTAACGCCCAGTTTTTTGGCAAATGGCTGTCTTAAAATACGACCGACTAATTGCGTTACACCTGTGTTTGAATTTACATTTGGTATAATTCCGAGGATGTATGCAAAAGAAAAATCCCAACCTTCCCGAAGCGCTTCTTTGGTTATTATAAAACGTATTGGACAATCCTGTGAAAACAGGTTAATATCTTCAATATCATTCTGGGAACTTGTTTTTATGGCTATTTCATCGGGATTTACTTCAAGGCTGATTAAGTATTCTTTTACATCCAGACTATGTACCCTTCCTTTGCCTCTTTGGTCTTTTCCTGTAGCTTCTACCTGAATTAAGGCTGTTGGGCGTATATATGCGCCCCGATCTTTTTGATATTGCTTTGCTGTATTTTCAAGTTTTTCCCTGTGTTCCTTAATCTCTTTTACCATTGCTTTCCAGTCATCTTCCTGTTTACTGATTGGCGGGAGAATATGCATATCAAGCTTTACCATTTCTTCCTCTTTCAGTTCAAGTCCGGTTATGGTTACCAGGATATTCATATTTTCCTTTGGTGTTGCTGTTAACCCGAGAACCATTTCAGGGTTAAGCCCGTCAATGGTTTTTCTGGCATTGTCGGAAAAAACTTTGTGCATCTCATCAATAATTATCAGGGGTTTTGCCACACGAATAGCATTACCCAAACTGGTCATTATTAAGGGTTGTTCTTCTCCCAATGCTGAAATATAATCGAGATTAGGTATCTGCTCCAATAATTGCTTGTGCAAATCGTAACGGTTATCTGCCGGGAAAAAGCTGTCGTAACCACCACTGTCCTGAAAGACTTTTAAAGCTTCTTTGCCATTTGTCCTGCTAATGGACTGTATCATCACAAACAACACCACTAAGTTTTCTTCAATATCATTTGTTGTTAGTTTTTGCCCTTTTTCAAGAACAATAGTACGGTTTCCACTGCATTGGTCTAATAACTGACGCAGGGCATTGCTTTTATCCCTTATTTTTTGAACGGTCTGGCTATAAATTGTTTCGCTCGGTACAATCCAAACAACTAATCCTGTCCGTTTTTGTGCAAAAATATTTTGATATTCCCGGATTGCTTCAACCGCAAGCAAGGTTTTTCCGCCACCCGTTGGCACTTTAATATTAACCCGTGGATAATAGTTACCTAAACCATTCGTGCAGCGATCTTTATATTCAAGATTCGTATTTTGAAAAGTTGTTTGTACCCAGTTTAACGTATGCCTCATATTTTCGGGCAATGCCTGTTTTGCCACGTCAAATGAAGTTTTGGTTTCCCTTGCAGTATGTAGGAACTGCTTCAGAGCATCGACAACTTTTATCTGGTATTTTTTTAAGTACATAAACTGTTATGATAATTTATCGGGCTTTTTACCAAGTCTTTTTTCTTCACTTTTTACCCGTCTTTCTAATTTTTTTATATCCTCTTCAGGAGGCAGTTCTTCTGGCTTTATTCCTCTTTCCAAAAGCAATTTACGTACACCTTTATTGTTTTTAATGTGTTCGGCTGAAATAGATTTTTCGGTACTAAATGATTTTTCCCGCGTATTGAAAATAGTTATCTCGGTGGCAAAATCTTTTGCTTTGATTGTAATTGTCGGTAAAAAATCTGCCAATGGCCTGCTTCCTGTAACACCGAGAATTTGCTTCATCTGCTTTGTACTCTTTCCGCCAAACAAAGCAGTATCACCCTTACTTCTTATAAGAGCGAAATTTCTGTCGCTCCCTGTTTGTTCATAAATTAAACCACTTAATTCTTTTTCTGAAAGTGATAATTTTGTCCTGGCTTGTAACCGTTCCCAGTCTTTTATGCGTTGTTCTATGAGTTCCAGCTTACGGGTTTGAACAGCAAAATAATTCTGGGCAAAAGCTATGGCTTCCTTTTTAGGGTCTCCGTTTTGGGCAATTAAATAACAAGCGTATCTTGTCAGCATAAAATCCTGCACCTCTCTTTTCGACCCTGAGCCTAATTGAACCATTTTCCCGACCTCGGCAAAATGGTCTATTATTTCATTTCCTGAAGCTTCGCAGGAGGTTTTTGCCTTATTGATAACTTTTAAAAAATTATCCCATTTGGTGTATCCCAGTAGATGTTGCAAATCGCGGGCAAACCAAAATTCAACCTTGTTTTCGGTAATGTTGGCATAATCTTCAAAAGTCTTTGTCAACGATTGGATAATTTCTTTTTTCATTTTTCAGTTCTTTGAAATAAGTTGTACGGAATTCCTACATAATCAATCTGGTTATCTGTCAGGTATTCTTCATCCAAAAAGCACGATGGGGCATAAACAATCCGCTTTTTACCGGGTTGTTCCTTTTTTATCCGCTCGGCCATTGACAAATTGAGGGCAAGGCGGGTAAGTGTGTCATAATCCTGTTTGTAAACCAAATAAATAGCCTGTTTGCCAAATTCACCTACAAAAAAGGTTTCTTCATTTATGCCGTTTTCTTTATCCAGATTTTCACCTGTACACAAATAGTAAACATACTTTGCAAATTGTTTGTATGTAGGTAATTGCCCTGCAAGCATTGTTTCAGCATCCAAAGGAATGCCAACACGGAAGTATTTAAAACCACTATCATAATCAAATTTGTTAATAGCACGTTTTATTCTTTCTCTTGTAATATCTTTGCAGATATTTTTTTCGGGTTCATGCTCTGTGGCTTCAGTCATCTGAACCATAATGCATTGTCGGTTGCCACCATCTTCTTTATTCAAATCCATAACGGCATGCATGGTTGTGCCTGTACCTGAAAATGCATCCAAAATAATATCATTTTCCTTTGTAATTGTTTTAATCAATGTTTTAATTAAATCAACAGATTTTGGAGCATTAAACAGTTTTCCTTTAATATTAAATAGTTCATTAAATATTTTCTGCCCTTTTTCTGTGTGAAAAGATTTATCGTTCCAGATAGTTTTTAACATTTTTTCTACTCCACTTGCATAACTTTTCCGATATATTTTCCATTTTCCCTTTACTTCTCTGGCTTCTAAAAATTCAAAATCGGCTTCGGCCTTTTTGAAATCCCAAGTCCAACATCCTTCGAATCCATCATCCCAAATAGGAAAAACTTCTATTGTATCTTCTGATTTTTCTAATGATATTTCTCCATTTTTGTTAACATAAAAGGGATAGTACAAGTTTTTTCTATTATGTTTACCAAATTCTCTGTGTGTGTTACGCAATTCTAAAAGTCTATATTTTCCTATATCATTTTCTTCAGGATACTCTTCCTTAATTTGTTCAGGATCCTTTTCTACTGAATAATAGCCTTTAGGTAATTCGTTTTTTGAAAATGCAATTACATATTCATGATTAGTAGCAAAATACTTGTCTTGTGATCTGCCTTTGGGATTACATAATACAGTTAATTGTGTGACAAATTGGTTTTCTCCAAATATCTCATTTAACAAACTTTTCAGATAATTAAATTCATTTTCATCTATGCTAATAAATATTGTTCCATCTTCTGTGAGAAGTTCTCGCAATAATTTTAATCTAGGTGTCATCATGCATAACCATTTGTCATGCCTTGTTAAATCGTCTGCTCCCACTTCTTTGCCAATCCATTCTTTAATTAAAGGGCTATTGACCTTGTCATTATAAATCCATCCTTCATTACCTGTATTATATGGTGGATCAATGTAAATACACTTAACTTTTCCTGCAAATTGCGGTAACAGTGATTTCAAAGCTATTAGGTTATCGCCTTCTATAATCGTATTACCATTGGCTTTTTCAGGATTGTAGTGTAAATCGGAGATTTCATCAAGTGTATGAAACGGAACAGCCAAATGATGGTTCCAGATTATGTTTTTTCCTTTGAATTGGAGTGTTGGCATAGCTTTATTTATTATTTGTCCTCATATATTTAATTTGTTTCTCGGCTACTTTTAAAGCTTTTAGACCAAATTCTTCGTCTTTAAGCTCGTAAATAACTTTTTCACTCAAAAAGTCAATAATCAGTTTTTCAGGATTCTCATTATACATTTTAGCCAATTTCAGAATCAATTCTTTGGTCAATTTCCTTTCTCCACGCTCCATTTTGCTTAAAATGGCCACATCAATATCCGCTTGCATGGCTGCTTTTCGCAAGGTTAAACCTGCTTTTTCTCTCAATTCCCTGAGTTTTTGTCCGGTTGTTGACATCTTTTGTGTTGACTATTTTTGTCAAATTTACAAATATTTTTAGCGTCCAACTGATATTATTATAAAATATTATCAACAATTTATCACAAAATACAAGTCTTCTTTGCAATGGAATCAACCCCATTTCGAAAATAAATTATCCCATAACCGTTTGACAAATAAATATTTTTTTTAGTTTTACGGTTCATGCAATTTAATTTAATGGAATTCAATTTTTATACATATTGCTGGTGGGTCAGCCCCTGGATAAATGTTAAACGCAGGGACACCCATTACATACAAATAAAGTAAAACGATATAAAGCCATGTTGTTAAAGGTAACAGCATGGCTTTTTTTATGCTATTGATTAACCAGGTAAAATAAAACAAAATGACAAAAATTAAGAAAATCTTCCTTTCGGAAGACGAAATGCCCAGGCAGTGGTACAACCTTGCTGCCGATGTAAAAACCAACCCGCCGCTGGGGCCCGACGGGAACCCCATTTCACCCGAAATGCTGGCGCCGGTATTCCCCATGAACATTATCGAACAGGAAGTATGCCAGGACCGCTGGGTCGACATTCCCGAGGGGATACTTGAGCTGTTGGTAAGGTGGCGCCCCTCGCCGTTGGTAAGGGCCTATGCGCTTGAAGAAGCGCTGGGCACGCCGGCCAAAATATACTACAAAAACGAAAGCCTGTCGCCTGCCGGAAGCCACAAACCCAACACGGCCGTGGCACAAGCCTGGTACAACAAGGAATTTGGCATTAAGCGCATCACCACCGAAACGGGGGCCGGCCAGTGGGGCAGCGCTTTATCGTTTGCCTGCTCGCTGCTCGGGCTCGAGTGCAAAATTTTCATGGTGCGCGTAAGCTTCGACCAGAAACCCTTCCGCAAAATGATGATGAACACCTGGGGAGGCAATTGTGTGGCCAGTCCAAGCAACGAAACCAATGCCGGACGCGAAATACTGGCAAAAGACCCCGATACACCCGGCTCGCTGGGCATTGCCATTTCCGAAGCCATTGAGCAGGCCGTGACTGATCCCAAAGGGGAAACACGTTACGCGCTGGGTAGTGTGCTTAACCACGTAATGCTGCACCAAACCATTATCGGGCTCGAAACGCAGAAACAGCTTGCAAAAGTTGGCATTAAAAACCCCGACATTGTTATTGGTTGTGCCGGTGGCGGCAGTAATTTTGCCGGTTTATCGTTCCCGTTTATCCACGAAAAAATCAACGGTGCCGATATCCGGGTTATAGCAACCGAACCCTTCTCGTGCCCAACACTTACAAAAGCCCCGTTTGGTTACGACCACGGCGATGTGGCCAAAATGACCCCGCTGCTGCCCATGTACAGCCTCGGGCATACTTTTATCCCCGCTCCTATTCACGCCGGTGGCTTGCGTTACCACGGCATGGCACCGCTTGTAAGTGCTGCCCTGAAAAATGAGCTGATTGAAGCACAGGCAATTCATCAGCTTGAATGTTTTGAATCAGGCATCCTTTTTTCTAAAACAGAAGGTATCATTCCCGCACCCGAAACAACGCATGCCATTGCAAGTGCCATTCGCGAAGCAAAACAGGCAAAAGAAGAGGGCAAAGAAAAAACCATTGTCTTTAACTTCAGCGGCCACGGGTTAATGGACCTTGTTGGTTATGAAAAATTCCTTACCGGGCAACTCGATGATTACGAGCTCCCCATGGAAATAATCGAACGCTATTTAGCTGAAATAAAAGATTATCCGAAACCCAACTTTGTTTAGGGTTAGTAAAAAGAAGATTAAGGGGTATTGATTCAATGCCCCTTTATTTTTTTTTGCCCGAACGCCCAAAAACCCGTTGAAGCAATTTGTCTTCACGTGCTCTTTCATTGTTACGGATGTTTACCTCCTCGCGGGCAATTTCAACAAGCATACCATACAGGGCATTGCTTGTAACGTAATCGTCAAGCGAAATGGTCAACGGTTCAACACCAACAAGGTTGCCGGCAAATGAGCTTGAAAAATTGTTCCATTTCACGGTAATTTCGTCCCACATTTTTTGCGCCGGCGCATCGCCGGTAAGCTTTTTCTGAAGTGATTTCTTTACAACGGGTTTAAATCCGTTATATAACTGCTCGTGTGTTTTCTCCTTTAAATAATAGGTGGCAGCTGTTTCCTCGCCGTTTAGTATTCCCCACACATCGTAAATGGGCATGGTGTTAATTGCTTCTTCAAAAACAGGTACAGCCTGTTGTGCAGCATCTTCGGCAGCCCTGTTTATCTGTAATTCAATGGTCGAAACAAGCTTTTCAAGGCCCGGGACTTTTTTTGCATATTTTATCACGTTATCCATTTCAGCCGGTAGCGGTATCCGGACATCTGTGTTATTATAAAAACCATTGACCTGCCCCAGGGTGTCAACAGCCGATAACGTGCCGGCCATAAGCGCTTTTCGCAGCCCCGCAGCCACTTCGGTGTCGGAAAGGGGTTGTTCCACTTCTGCATAATTGTTTCCGGGCTTCAATACAACTTCGCACGAAACAAAAAACAAAACACCGGTTACCAACAATAATAATTTATACTTCATACGTTAAAAAAAACCAGTTACTCCGTTTTATGATGTGAATTTCGGAAAAAAATTACATACATGTGTAATTATTCCAGGTAAAATCATACAGATGCTTATGATTTAACAAAATTGAAGAAAAAATTAATGTGAAAAACAATGAACAAATTATTTATTCTCCTCGCCCTGTTGCTTACAATGCTGATTGTAAAGTTTTGTCCTGCCCAAATCGATTTTTCCCAACCTGCGCCAATCGATCCCGAAATAAGGTATGGCATACTCGATAACGGTCTCACTTATTTTATCAGGCACAACAAAGAGCCCAAAGAACGGGCCAGTTTCTACATCATCCAAAATGTCGGAGCCCTTCTTGAAGAAGACAACCAAAACGGCCTGGCACATTTTCTTGAACACATGGCCTTTAACGGCACCGAACATTTCGAAGGAAAAGGTATACTGAATACACTCGAAAAACACGGAGTGGCTTTTGGCCGCAACATAAATGCTTACACATCGTTTAACGAAACCGTTTACAACCTGAGCGATGTACCCACAACCCACCCGGGCCTGGTTGATACCTGCCTGCTGGTGTTACACGACTGGTCGAACTACCTGTTGCTTACCGAAGAAGAAATCAACCTCGAACGCGGTGTGATTAACGAAGAATGGCGCACACGCCGTACACCCAGCTTCAGAATGCGCAACCAGTGGTTCCCCGTACTTTTTAAAGGGTCGAAATGGGCCGAAAGGGATGTGATTGGCGATACCACTGTTATACGCTATCACGACCCTGAAACTCTCCGGGATTTTTACCACGACTGGTACCGTACCGATTTACAGGCCATAGCCGTTGTTGGCGATATTGATGTGGATGATACCGAACAAAAAATAATAGAACGCTTCTCTTCGATCCCTGCCCTAGAAAATCCGAAAGAAAGGCCTGTTTTTAAAGTCCCGCAACACGATGAAACTTATTATGTACTGGCAACCGATAAAGAAGCACAACAAAACCAAATAAATATTTTCACCCTGCACGAAAACAACGACGACAAAGTGAAAACCCTGAACGACATACGCGAAGGTTACATCAAGTCGTTGTTTAACTCAATGACCAACATGCGCATTCGCGAATTGCTTCAAAAAGGGCAACCCCCCTTTGTTGCCGGAGCCATTCAAAAAAGCAGTTTCGTAAGGGGATACGATTCCTATTCGTTGCTGGCCATAGCAAACCCCGATGAAGAAGACAAAGCCCTGAAGGCAATACTGGCTGAAAACGAAAAAATTAAACGGTTCGGGTTTAATGCCAGTGAATTGGAACGGGCAAAAATCAACTACCTCACAAACCTTGAAAGCTCGTATAAACAAAAAGACAAAATCAGAAACGACAGTTATTGTGCCGGTATCCGCGACTTTTATTTAACCGGCGACCCCGTTACCGGTATCGATTTCAGCTACCAGTTTGCCAACGCAATAATGCCAACCATTACGGTTGAAGAGGTAAATCAAAAAGCAAAAAACTGGATGAAAGAAACCAACCGCACCATTGTAATAACAGGCCCAGGCGAAGGCACAACACATTTAACCAAAGACGAAGCGATAAACATTTTGGCAGGTGCCAGCAATATGAAGGTGGAAGCTTATATTGATGCTGCTTCATCGGCTTCGCTTATTGAAGAAGAATTGCCTGGCGCAGAAATTGTTGCCGAAAAACAAATGGAAGAACTCGATGCCGTTGAGTGGACACTTGCCAACAACGTGAAAGTTATATACCGGCATGCCGACTACGAAAAAGACAACGTGCTGTTGTCGGCTTTCAGCAAAGGCGGAACCTCGCTTTGGGACGATGAATATGTACCCTCGTTACAAATGGCCACAACGTTTATTGAAGCTTACGGAATTGGTGAGTACGATGCCATTACCCTGCAAAAATTGCTGGCCGGCAAAAAAGTTTCGTTATCACCAACACTGAGTGGCCTTACTGAAGGATTTTCGGGCTCAAGTACCCCGAAAGATTTCGAAACAATGATGCAGCTTACCTATCTCTATTTCGAAAAACCCCGTTTCGATAAAGAGGCACACGATGCATTAATGTCCCGGTACATGGCATACGTTAAAAACCTTGAAAAAGATCCCCGGAAGATCATGCAGGATTCGCTTACCATTATCCGTGCTGATTATCATCCCAGGGCACGTACCATTGGCACGCAGTTCCTTTCCGAAATTGATTTTAACAACATAGAAGAAATTTATAATGACCGTTTTTCCGATGCCGGCGATTTTATCTTCTTTATTGTTGGAAACATCGAAGAGGAAACCGCCCGGGAAATGGCCCAAAAATATTTAGGCTCACTTACCGATACCGACCGTGAAGAAACATGGATCGACCGCAAAGTACGCCGGCCCGAAGGGTTAACCGAAAAAGTGATCCCCGTTCCGTTAACTACCCCAAAAGCCAATGTTAATATCCTGTACGAAACCGATATGGAATTCAACCCGGAAAACATGCTGGCCCTGAAAGCACTCGAAGGCATACTCGACTTAAGGTACACCGAAAAAGTCCGCGAAGAAGAAGGCGGAACTTACGGAGTTGGCATTGGTACAGACCTTAATAAATTTCCGGTTGAAAAAGCCACAGTCCAGATCAATTTCGACTGCGACCCGAACAGGGCCGATGAATTGAAAACCATTGTTTACGGCGAAATTGATAAAATTGTTGATGAAGGCCCTACCCAGGTCGATTTCGACAAAACCATTAAGAATTTACTGAAAGACAGGGAACAATCGCGCGAACATAACAGCTTCTGGCTTAATGCCCTTAACAACATGTATTACACGGGATTGAATACAGCGAGCGAAGAAAATTACGAAGATATCCTGAATTCGATGACACAGGAAGATGTACAACAACTTACAAAATCGCTCTTTAACGATCCCGATTTAATAGACATAGTGTTTATACCTAAACCTGAATAATAAAAACACATAAATTTTTTTGTAACAAATTTTTCTTCAAAAAGAAGTTATTAAGGCCTTTTTAAAAAAGTGGCCTTTTTAACTTCCGGTTAACAAAATAGCGTTGGAACCGTGAACAATAAAAACTACTTTTGTAATTCAATTTCTGAGGCAGATTTTTATGATAAGGGGTACAATCATTTTTGTTTTATTTTTTTCTTCACTTTTTGCGTTAAACAGGGCCAATGCAGCCAACAATGTTGAACGTGCCAATAATGTCGATTCTTTTTCGGCCATCGACAACCTGAAAGTATTTATTGAAGGACGTCATCTCGATTTCAACTATATCCGGTCGAACATCAAATTTGTCGATTTTGTAAACGACCCACTCAAAGCCGATGTGCACATTATTGTAACACGCAAAGGCACCGGTGGTGGCGGAACAAACTACGTAGTGAATTTTTACAGTAAAACGGTGAAACAAGTAGGCGATTTCAGCCTCAACTGCCTTACCCTTCCCGGCGATACCGACGATACCCGACGCGAACACATTACCCGCACACTTAAACTCGGGCTTATGCCCTTTGTAAACGAAACAGCTAATAGCCCTATGGTTGAAATACTGTACAATTCGGACATGCAACAGCCTACTGAAAAAATGAACGAAAAAGACCCCTGGAACAAATGGGTTTTCAGAGCCGATATAAACGGAGGCTTCGGACTCGAAGAGAGCATTCGCGACTATAACTACTCGTTCAGGGTAAGGGCCGACAGGATTTCAGAACACATCAAATTCAAAAACCACTTTTACCTGGGCAACAGTTTCCACGAAGTTGAATCGGACGGACAAACACTGATAAGCAAAAACGACACCAAATCGGCCGATGCCCAAACCGTGTACAGCCTGTCAAAAAAATGGTCGGCCGGCATTTTCCTCTCCTATTTTCACAGCACATACTGGAATACCCAAAATTCATTTGGCGCCAAACCGGCCATCGAATACAACATTTTCCCCTGGGAGGAAGCCGACAAACGCGTTTTCACTATTTCATACTTCATCGGGCTTGAAGCGAAGGATTACATCGAAACAACCATATTCAATAAAACCAGTGAAAACCTGTTTGCACAAAACCTCCAGTTTGATCTCGAACTGATCCAACCCTGGGGTGAAATTGACGCAAGGCTCGAGGGCATGGCCTATTTGCACGATTTATCGAAAAACAGTATCAGTTTTCGCTCAAGCCTTTCGGTTAGGATAACCCGGGGACTTTCGGTTAATTTCAGGTTCAGGGCCGAAAACATCCACAACCAGCTCTATCTGCCTGCCCAGGAATTGTCGATGGAAGACATCCTGCTCGGCAATCAAAAACTGCCATCAACGTTTGACCTTTCGGGGTCGGTTGGCTTGCGCATCCAGTTTGGATCGCTCTACAATAATGTTGTTAACAACCGGTTGTAAATATTTTATTTCTCAAATAGTGTAACTTTGCTGCTGAATTGTCGTCTTACTGAACAAGAAAACTCAAAATGGCAACAAAACCGGTTTTTTTTTCACTCTTTCTGATTTTTTTTGCTTTCGTTACCCAGGCACAGATACATGAACGAAAAACAGTTACGGCTATTCGTATTGACAAGCCACTGAAAATTGATGGCATTCTTGATGAAGAAGTATATTCGGTTGCCCGGCCCGCGAAAGATTTTTTGCAACTTAACCCACACAACGGGCAACCGTCGTATCAACCTTCCGAAGTAAGGGTTTTTTACGACGACAATGCCATTTATTTTGGTGCCATGCTGTATGAAAACCCCGACAGCATCCGCAATTACATTACTACCCGCGATAATATCGGCGTTTCGGACTATTTCGGTATTTGTATCGATCCGAATAATGAAGGACTAACAGCCTACGAATTCATTGTAACACCGGCCAACAGTCAAACCGATTTAAAAGCAGTAAAAAGAGAGGGATACGATAACGAAGATTCAAATTGGGATGCCGTTTGGCAAAGCGCAACCAAAATTACACATAACGGTTGGTGTGCCGAGCTCCAGATACCCTATTCGGCATTGCGCTTCCCCCAGCAGGAAGACCGGGTTTGGGGTATCAACTTTTTCAGGCGCTTGAGGCGTTACAACTCACACAATTCGTGGAATTTTGTCGATGCCGAAATTGCCGGTTTTATTCAGCAAAGCGGTGAGCTGCACGGACTGAAAAACATAAAATCACCCGTGCGCCTTTCCATAACCCCTTTTGTGGCCGGCTATGTAGAAGTAAATAACGATGGCAGTGAACCCAACCTCTTGTTTAAAGGCGGCATGGATTTGAAATACGGCATTAGCGAAAGCCATACGCTTGATATGATGCTTATTCCCGACTTTGGGCAGATCCAATCGGACGACAAAGTCCTGAACCTCACTCCCTATGAAACTTACTACGATGAAAAAAGACAATTTTTTGTCGAAGGGATAGAACTGTTCGAGCGGGCCGATATTTTCTATTCACGAAGAATTGGCGGAACACCAAAATTTAACGACCTCTCGGATAAATTAAAAGAAAACGAAAGCGTTACTTATAACCCTACTGAAGCGCAAATAATCAATGCAACAAAAGTATCGGGCCGCGATAAAAAAGGCTGGGGCATTGGCTTTCTAAATGCCATGACACTCCAAAGCGAAGCAGAAATTACCGATACCATTACCGGTGAAAAAAGAAATTTTGTTACCCAGCCATTTACCAATTATAATGTAACTGTAATAGAAAAATCGTTGCCCAACAACTCCTACATGAGTGTTATTAACACCAACCTGTCAATGGCCGGGAACCCCTACCTGGCGAATGTAGCCGGGATAGAATTCCAGTTTAAAAATAAAAAACAAACCTATCTTATATCCGGTTCGGGCGCATTGAGTTACAAGTCGATTGAAGAAAAACAAACCGGGTTCAAATATGAACTCGGACTGCGAAAAGTAAAAGGGAAATTCAGGTTCATGCTCGAAACCGAAGTAAATTCAGACACATACGCTCCCAACGATTTGGGATATTTGCAACGAAACAACGATATTGAAAACCAACTAAACCTCAGTTACAACATCCACGAACCTTTCTGGATTTTCAAAACCTGGTATGCCGAAACGCAATTTGAAAATACACGCTTGTATAATCCAAATGAACAAATGGGCAACGAATGGTATGTTTGGACATCGGGAAAGTTCAAAAACAACATGTGGACAGGTATGTTCTTTGCATACAACTGGCCCCGTAACGACTATTTCGTCACCCGTGTAAACAGCCGCTACTATACCATACCGGCACACATTTCAGGCGAAATTAATTTTGAAACCGATTCGAACCGTAAACTCTCATTCAATGGCAATTACGGGTTTTACCAGGCCACACAATATCCCAATATGCACGGTTTCTGGTCGTACGGAAACCTGTGGTGGAAAGCCAGTCAACGTTTCAGCATTTCGTACAATATAAATACAAACCAGGACCGAAACGGTTACGATTATGCAACGCATTACAATGCCGATTCAATATTTTTTGGATTTGTCGATGTACATGCACTAACGAATACCCTTTCACTCTCCTACTACTTTGACACAAAAATTTCGGTCGATTTCAGGGCCCGTCACTATTGGTCGTGGATTGAATTTAAAGACTATTACTTTTTAAACAACGACGGAAACCTTTCGGATTACCCCTTAAACCCGGGAAACGACCACCGAAATGTTAACATCTTCAACATCGACATGGCGTTTAAATGGGAATTTGCACCGGGCAGCGAACTTTCACTCGTCTGGAAAAATTCGGTATACAAGGAAGACAACCTGATTGACCAAACCTTTTTTGAAAACATCGAAAACATGTTCACGGCCACCCAAACCAATAACCTTTCGTTGAAAATACTTTACTACATCGATTACAATTCGCTGCGGAAAAAATGATCCATCCCGTGGATAAGGCTACAACATTTCCAGCAAGGCATTCACTGCGTTCTCGGCTCCCCGAAATACTGTACTGATTTTGGAATCAAGCATGTAACAAGGTGTGGTTACAATTTTGTTTTTCGCATCAACCACAATCTCATCACCAGCGGTATTTTTATGCGTGGCCCCCATGCTTTCAATGGCCTGTGCCGTTCCGGCATCACTTCCAATAGTGAGGGTTACTTCTCCCAACACCCGGGCCATTAACGCCGGCGAAATACAAAGCGCGCCAATGGGTATTCCTGCATCGTGTGCCCTTTTTATTGCCTTTTCGGTTTCGGGGTTCACACTGCAACCGGGGCCGTCAATTGCGAATGTGCAAAGGTTTTTGGCTACTCCAAAACCGCCGGGAATGATCAAAACATCAAAATCGGACGGTTCGAAAGTATCCAATTGCTTTACATCGCCCCGGGCAATCCGTGCCGATTCGGCCAGTACATTGCGTGCAGCAGGTTCCTCCTCGCCGGTTAGGTGATTAATCACGTGATACTGATCGGTATCGGGTGCAAAACATTGGTATACCGCTCCGGCTTTATCAATGGCAAGCAAGGTTGCCACCGCTTCCTGTATTTCCGACCCATCGAAAACACCGCAACCCGCCAATATTACAGCTACTTTTTTAGTATTCATGTGCTCTGGATTTTTTATGTTCGTACTTCTTTTCGCTTCTCGTTTTTTTCAAAACTAATGAAAAAACCATCCCTTTGCAATGGTGAAAATCCACATGAACAACAAAATACGAAAGCCTGCCGGAAAATACTTTTTCAAAATCGAACAGGTACTGTAGAAAAATACTGACATTCAATCATCCAAATTGGAATTGAACCAAAGCAGGTTAGATTTGAATTTTTGGTTTTATTTAGGCTATCGTTAATAAAAAAAGGATATATTTGCCGTTCAGAAAAAAAAACGAAGAAAAGAAAATAATATAAAATTAGTATCCAATGCAAAACAAAGGAGTAGTAAGGCTTTTTACAATTTTATTTGCCTTAGTTTGTTTATACCAGTTATCGTTCACTTTTGTTGCCCGTAATGTTGAAAAAAATGCAGCAGAAGCTTCGGGTGGCGATCAGTTGAAAGAAGTACATTACCTCGATTCCATTTCAAGCGAAACCGTTTACAACTTTCTCGGCATACGCAAATACAATTACAAAGAGGTAAAACAACGCGAATTGAACCTTGGCCTCGACCTTAAAGGCGGGATGAACGTAACCCTCGAAATTTCGGTTGTCGATTTGGTTCGTGCCTTATCGAACTACAGCCAGGATTCAACTTTTAATGCCGCCATTAAACTGGCCCAGGAAAAACAAAAAAACAGCCAGGAAGGCTTTGTGGCACTTTTTGGCGAAGCATACGAAGAGATTGACCCCAATGCCAAGCTGGCAGCTAATTTCTTAACGCCCGAGTTAAAAGACCGCATTACCTTTAGCTCTTCAAATAAAGATGTGCTCGATGTTATCAAAGAAGAAGCCGATGCGGCTATCAAAAATTCATTCAACATTCTCCGTTCCCGTATCGACCGTTTTGGCGTTGCCCAGCCCAATATTCAAATGCTTGCCCAACGTGGCCGCATCCTGGTTGAGCTGCCCGGTGTTAAAGACAAGAGCCGTGTAAGAAATCTCTTGCAGGGAACCGCTTCGCTCGAGTTTTGGGAAACCTTTGAAAACGAGGAAGTATACCCATACTTTCTCGAAATAAACGAATTACTCAAAGAAAGGCAACAAACATCGGAAGATATTGCTGCAGAAGGACAAGAAACGGAAGTAACCACTGAAGCTGTTGAAGAAACAATACCGGCCGAACCGGAAGTTGAAGAAACAACCGATGACCTGCTGGACGAACAAACTGCCGACAGCAGCGAAAGCGATGAATTATCACTTCTCGACGAGCTTGAATCAACCGGCGACTCAACAGACCTTTCGCAGCAGGATGTGGATATTGCCAAAGATTTTCCGCTTTTCGCCGTGTTAACACCAAACGTAAACAACCAGGGACAATTGTTTAATGGCCCGGTTGTAGGTTTTGCACATTTTGGCGATACGGCACAGGTAAACAAATACCTCCACATGCCGCAGGTAAAAGCCTTGCTGCCACGCGACCTGAAATTTGCATGGACACAAAAACCTTTCGATGAAAACGAGAATTTTTTCCAACTTATAGCGTTAAAGATCACAACACGTGACGGCCAGGCCCCACTTGATGGCGGCGTTATTACCGATGCCCGTCAGGATTTTGGACAGGGACGCGCCTCGGCCGAGGTTAACATGAACATGAACAGCGAAGGTGCAAAAATTTGGGCCCGCATGACCAAAGACAACATCGGAAAATCGATTGCCATTGTGCTCGACGATTATGTTGTTTCATTCCCAACCGTACAAACCGAAATTACAGGCGGCCGCTCAAACATTACCGGTAACTTCACCGTTGAAGAAGCGAAAGACCTTGCCAACATGCTTAAAAGTGGTAAAATGCCTGCACCGGCCAACATTGTTGAAGAGTACGTTGTAGGACCTTCACTCGGACAAGCATCCATCAACTCGGGCTTGTTCTCGTTCGTTATTGCATTCCTTCTTGTGCTTGTCTACATGCTTTTCATGTACAGTTACCATGCAGGGCTTGTAGCTAACATTGCCCTTGTAACAAACCTTTTCTTCCTTATAGGCGTGCTGGTTTCGTTTGGTGCGGTACTTACCCTGCCCGGTATTGCCGGTATTGTGCTTACCCTGGGTATGGCTGTTGATGCCAACGTGCTGATATATGAACGTGTGAACGATGAATTGAAAGCCGGCAAAGGACTAAAACTGGCTGTAAGAGACGGTTACCGCAATGCCTATTCGGCCATTATCGACGGTCAGGTTACAACCCTTATAACCGGTATTGTTCTTTACTTCTTTGGCTCCGGTCCGATCAAAGGTTTTGCTACAACTCTTATCATTGGTATTTGTACTTCGCTCTTTACCTCCATTTTCATTACACGGTTAACCTTTGAAAACATGCTGGGTAGAGACCGCAAGGTGAAGTTCATTTCTAAAATGACCAAAAACCTGCTTCAGAATGCAAACTTCAGGTTCATCCAGAAACGCAAAATTGCGTATTTCATTTCCGGAGCTTTGATTTTGCTTTCAGTTCTTTCAATGGTTTTCAAAGGCTTCGATTTAGGTATCGATTTCCAGGGTGGCCGTACCTACGTTGTACAATTCAAAGAAGATGTTAAAGTTGAAGATGTATCGCTAATGCTTGCCGATGAATTCGGGAATGCCCCCGAGGTAAAAACCTTTGGCAGCGACAACCAGGTACGTATTACTACCGACTACCACATTGATGACGACAGCCCGACAATCGATAACAAGATTGAAGAGATGCTTCACGAAGGGCTGGTACCCATTACAGGCGAAATAAGCAAAGAAGACTTTACCCAGAACTACATTATGAGTTCTACCAAGGTGGGACCAACCATTTCCGACGATATTAAACGCGATGCACTCATTGCCTTAACATTGGCTTTGATCGCTATCTTCCTGTACATCCTCATCCGGTTCCGCAATTGGCAATACGGCCTGGGAGGTGTTGCAGCACTGGCCCACGACTCAATCATTACACTGGGATTGTTCTCCCTGTTTAGCGGTGTATTACCCTTCTCGCTCGAAATCGACCAGGCATTTATCGCGGCAATCCTTACCGTACTCGGGTATTCAATAAACGACTCGGTGATCATTTTCGACCGCATACGTGAATACATTGGCCTGTACCCGAAGCGTACACTTGAAAACAACATGGACCACGCGTTAAACAGCACACTTCGGCGTACAATGAGCACATCGTTATCAACGCTGGTTGTGTTGCTTTCGATCTTTATTTTTGGTGGCGAGTCGATACGCGGGTTTATATTTGCCCTGTTAATTGGAGTGGTTGTAGGTACCTACTCATCACTCTTTGTATCGTCGCCCGTGGCTTTCGATACCATTAAAAAAGTAAAAAAATAAATACGTTTTTGAACCGTAATCATAAAACCCCGGTTTATCATTCTACCGGGGTTTTTTATGGGCTATAACATGATAAATCCTAATTTATCTTTACGCCTTTCTTTGTAAATTAGAGGCCAAACAGGATTAATTTGAAACACATAAAAAACACATGTTGATGAAGGTAAGCGGAAACCTGATAAAAATGAAACCGGAAAACAACAACCCGGTCGACTATTATCTCCCCATAAACGGGGAAGATATCCATCTTAATCCGCTCCTTAACAAAATAATTTCGCTCGCGCACAACGGGGTAATCAACTGTATTCACTGCGGAAAAAAAACCAACAAATCGTTCAGCCAGGGTTTTTGTTTCAACTGCTTTAAAACAGCCCCCGAGGCCGATGAATGTGTGGTTAGACCCGAGTTGTCGAAAGCCCATCTGGGTATTGCACGTGACATGGACTGGGCCCGCGAGCACGATTTAATCGACCATTTTGTGTACCTGTCGGTTACCAGCAACCTGAAAGTTGGGGTAACACGTTACCATCAAATTCCCGGGCGCTGGATTGACCAGGGTGCATCACAAGCCATAAAACTGGCCCGCACACCCAACCGCCATATTGCCGGAATAATCGAGGTATTCCTGAAAAAGCACGTCGATGACAGAACCAACTGGCAAGCCATGTTAAAAGGCGAAGCGAATAATGAAATTGATTTGGTCCCTGAAAAAGAAAAACTAACGGAGCTCCTTCCACGGGAATTAAAAAAATATGTTTGTGACGATAATGAAATTCACCGGTTGGCATACCCAGGAATGGTTAAACTTGAGAAAATCAAATCGTTCAGTTTCGACAAAGAAAAAACGCTAACAGGTACATTAACAGGGATTAAGGGGCAATACCTGGTTTTTGATAACGAAAAAGCACTAAACATTAGAAAACATAACGGTTATTTCGTCAGTTTCGAAACGGCCTGATGGTTATATTTGCAGAAAAAAATTTAAGATACAAAAACAAAACAGAATAAAATGGAAAATCTCGATTGGAAAAATTTAGGGTTTGGTTACCGCGATACCGACTATAACGTGCGCTGCTACTACCGGAACGGGAAATGGGGCGAATTGGAAACCAGTTCATCAAACCAGATACCCATGCACATAGCAGCCACCTGTTTGCATTACGGGCAGGAAGCTTTTGAAGGGTTAAAAGCCTACAAAGGAAAAGATGGAAAAATAAGGGTTTTCCGTATCGAAGATAACGCTAAACGGCTTCAGGCTTCGGCAAGGGGTATTTTAATGCAGGAATTACCGGTTGAAAAATTTAAAGATGCTGTTTTCAAGGTAATAAAACTGAACAAACTATATGTTCCACCCTACGGGTCGGGCGCTTCGTTATACATAAGGCCACTTTTGATTGGCACCGGTCCCCAAATTGGCGTTAAACCCGCCACCGAATACCTGTTCATGGTATTTGTTATGCCTGTAGGCCCCTATTTTAAAGAAGGCTTTAAACCCACCGACATTGTTATTTACCGCGAATACGACCGTGCAGCGCCTCTTGGCACTGGCAACATTAAAGTGGGCGGCAATTATGCAGCCAGCATGAACGCAGGCATAAGAGCACATAACGAGGGTTACTCGGCCGTACTTTACCTCGATGCCCGGGAGAAGAAATACTTAGACGAATGCGGCCCGGCAAATTTCTTCGGGATTAAAGGAAATACCTA
Source organism: Prolixibacteraceae bacterium (assembly GCA_021740385.1). Classification (GTDB taxonomy): domain Bacteria; phylum Bacteroidota; class Bacteroidia; order Bacteroidales; family Prolixibacteraceae; genus DAIMEA01. Next base: position 25,091 of record JAIOZY010000024.1, read on the forward strand.
CGTTACACCTAAATCGGAATCAATATTGCCGTCGATCACCAATAAAAGTTTACGGCAACTGGCACTCGATATGGGCATGAAGGTGGAAGAGCGCAAAATACCCGTTGAAGAACTGGCCGAATTCAGCGAAGCCGGGGCTTGTGGAACTGCGGCTGTATTGTCGCCGGTACGTAGCGTGGTCGATGCCGATTTAAACAAACGCTACTTTTATGGCGATGAACCGGGCCCAAATTGTGTAAAGTTGTACAATAAACTCATCAACATTCAATACGGGTGCGAACCCGATCCACATGGATGGGTAACAATTATTGAATAACAACGCTTTTTTCTAATTAAATGAATACAAACCGGGGGTGAAAAGGTAATCTTTCGCCCCGGCATCGGGTATTTTAAAGTTTTTGCAGTAAAAAACCTCGAGGCTTAATTCAGTACGACCGCACCGCCTGATATCTATGTCATCAAGCTTCGATACCGAATCGAAATACTGTGCTACATCAGGTTTATCATTTTCTTCGGGAAAACGGACAATAACGGCATCTTTCCCCAGCAAGCTGCGGGGGTTTTGATACAAATTGTAATTGCTGATATTCCGGTCGAACACCAACATTTCTTTTTGGCAACGCAAGGCCCAGTCAATTTTTCCGGCCTGCCACCAGCGCACGCCACAGGCAAAAACATCCGGGTCGGCCAACCAGCCCTCGTTTTCAAAACGTTCACGAATTTCATCAAAATCGACCCCTTCAAGAGTTGGGTCAAAACTGCCCCCCGTCATTTTTGTGATTTGTCCGGGACCGTAAAACTGCCAAAAACCGGTGTTCATGTGGCCGATCAACACACCGGCCAAAACGGTTAAAAGTACCGAACCTGCAATAATTTTCCGTTTAAGCTTTGCTGGCTGGTCAATCCATTGCCGGGCAAAATAATGGCCCAGCGGAATAAACAACACGAGATAACCGGGCGCCTGCCAGTGGAAACGGTATTGTGTATCGGCCCAAAACGTAATGAACGTAAAAAATAAAATGGGAATAACTGCAAGCCAAAATAAAAACGCGTGCTTTGTGCTGTGCCTGGTTTTTGAAGTTGTACGAAAAAGTTGTTTGATCAACCACCACCATATCCAGGGAAAGAGCCATATTGCCTGCCCGGCAATGTTCCGTAACAACCATTCGGGATGAAACGATAACCCGTTGCCGGGCAATGCCCTTGAAAACTGAAGGGAAAAAGATATCCAGCCGTTTTGGCTGTTCCAAATCAATAAAGGGGAAATGGTTGCCACAAAAAGGATAAACGCCAGATAGGGAGCCGGGTGCTTAAACCACGTTCTGAATTCCCGACGGGCAAGCATAAAAATAAAAAGCCCGGCAACCAAAAAAACGGCATGATATTTTGAAAGTGTCGCCAACCCGATGCTTATGCCCAAAAATGACCAAAGCAGGTATTTTTTTGTTTCAGTTAAAGGTTTTTTTGGAAAAAATAATTCTACCGCCAGCCACACCGAAAACATCCAGAAAAACATGAGGGGGGCATCGGGCTGAAACCATACAGCCACCGGCAACGTAAAAATAAACGAAAGGTTGAGAAAAACCACGGCAAACAATCCGGCCCATTCGCTAAAAAGCCTTCGGGCAGTGTAAAAAACAAAGAGCGAAGTGCCTGTAAAAAGCAACAGTGCCGGAAGGCGTAAACCCAAGCGGGTAAAACCAAAAATTTTCACCGGCAAATGGCTCAACCAAAAAAACAGGGGAGGATGGTCGATATACCCTGCCCGCACATTTAACGCTCCCCTTGCATTGTACGATTCATCAACCCCCAATCCCGTATTGGATGCAATGAATAAACGAATGATGAGCAGCAAAAGGCAAAAGGCAAAACACAAATTGCGTGGAGAGAGATACGTTTTAAACATTGTTATTCTTCGGTTTCATTCGTTCCGGCCATCAGGCGGTTAACTTCAATCCAGAAATCGTGGTCCGAGATCAGCTCCTCGTAATATTGCCGGCCATCAACCGGTTCAACCTTTAAATCGTTAACCATTATAACGTCAATTTTTGCATTTAACTGGTTGATATTTCCTTCCGTGTCGAAAAAGTTCTTTGTTAGTTCAACCGATTTAAGGCACCATTTTCCGTTGTGTTCCTGGTACATTGTACAAAAAGTGTAATCAACATCCTTCATGGCCTTTTCAGGTAAGGCAGCAATCGACCGTCCCAAGGGGCTGTTTTGTTCCGATTTTATGTGTGTCTCGTTTTTCAAAACGGCATTGCCATCGTATGTAATGTATATTTTCCCCTGGTATGAAGTAGCAAAAAGGTCGCCGGTCCGGCTCAGTTCGGGTTTTGCCAGCTGATATGCAATAACCCACACCGAGTCGTTTTCAATTTTATCGCGGCCAATAAGCTCAAGGTCGAATTCATTAAGGAAAACCGGATCGAGAATGTTTTGCGGCGATCGTACCAGGTCGAGATTCAGTAATTCGTCCATGTACGTGGTACCTTCCTCAAGCCCGTCGACATTAAAATTGCGTTGCACGTTTAAAAACCGGTATTTTCTTGAGGAATAAGCATCTTCGGTACGCCCATACCCGTTTTCATCGTACATCAAAACCGTTGCGTCGCGTTTTTCGTTTGTTTTCTGGTTTACGGTTATCTCACTTCCATACAAAAGCAAATAATTATGCGGCCTGTCAAGGTAATTTTCGCTAACCGTAGTAGATGCATCGCGTATTATACGGTATAAAACTTTCGACTGGGTGCTTACTTCAATATCCTCAATGCCATAACTCAGGGGATTCATGTATACCGTGTTAACCTTGTCATTTAAAAACCGGGAAACAGGTGCCGAAAAATTTCTGTACCCGATGGCCGAAAAATAAATTTTATTATCAATGTATTCAACCGGAACACTTAACACAAATTCGCCGCGGTAATTGCTTGCTGTTCCCAGCATTGTACCCTCAATTCCGATATTCACAAAAACAAGGTGCTCTCCGGTCTCCCTGTCAACCACCTTTCCCATTATCATTTGCGGCTTTTGACCAAAGGCCGATGATGCCACCAAAAGAAAAAGGAATGCAGATATTTTAAGTATTCGAATCATCATAAAAACGGGTTTCTTCAAATTTAAATACAATTTTCCATTAATAGAACCTTTTGAAGGCGTATGTTTATTTTTAAATTTGTGGTAAATTGTTCTCAATTCGAACATTCCGGTAAAAACTCATTTAAATGAAATAAATTTAAAAAATCAAATTTATTAACTCAAAAAATTTAAACAGATGAAACAATTTATCATAACACACAGGATCCCAATCGTAGTTTTATTGTTTCTGCTGTTTTTTTTCTCATGCGTGTCGAAGCGGAAATATCTCGAGATGGAGGATTCCCGCAACCGTGCCGAACAACGAATAAGGGAACTGACCGATGAAGTTGACCGGCTTAAAAAAGAGTTTAATTCCAAAAAGAACGAATTTCATTACAACAACAACACCAAAGAAAACTACATCGACTCCCTTAACCGAACAATAATCCGGCTTCATACCGATTTGTCGACTAAAGACGAAAGCATCGAAGACCAGATATTTACATTCCAGGTTGAAAAGCGAAGGCTTAACCAGTTGCTTTCCGATAAAGACAAACAGATAAGGAACCTGAACCGTGAATCGAATGCCCTGCAACTTCAAATAGACGATTTAAACCGTGAAATACAGGACATGTCGTTTAAGCTGAAAAATTCCGACAGTTCAACGCGCTCGCTCGAAAGGCAAATACAGGTTAAAGAGCAAAAAATAAACGACCTGCAATCGAAATACGACCGTTGCCAACGGGAAATTTCAGCTTTAAACACAAAAATTTCCGAACAGAAACAGGAAATTGAACGTTTAACCAATAATGTAAATTTACTAAAATCACAATTAGGCCAGTAAAACGCAAAATGATGCAAGGCTGATTATTATTCCGCTGAAATATGAAAAAGTTTGCCCCACTATTATTGTTTCTTTTTTCCTTTTTCCCTTCACATGCCGGCATTACCGACAGCATTTCACTATTAACCGAAAACTTTATTGACGAGACAGACCCACCCCTGCCCGAATTATCGGCTTTAATTGATGAACCGGTAAGCAGCACTTCGGTTTGTAAAGGCCCGGGGAAAAGGTATTACCTCACAGGAACAACGGGAAATGCTACCGGTGTAAACGAAGGCATTAAGATGTGGACATCTGCCGATTTGAAAAACTGGTATCTCATGAACGGCAACGGTTATGTGTGGACTTTTGAAAATGACGGGAAGAAATGGCAGAAAGAAATCACTTCGGTTAACGGTGAAAAACACCGTGCATTGGTCAACCCTAAAATTCATTACATAAAAAACAACTTTTGGATAACCTATACCATCACCGGCTTAAACTGTAGCGGCATACTAAAAAGCGTTTCGGGAAGGGCTACCGGGCCCTACACCGACATTTCAGAAGAAAGCCCGCTGGTTAAAGGAATAAAAGCATCGCTGTTTGAAGATACCGACAGTACCGTGTATTTCATCTGGAATGGTGGTTTGGTGCACACGATGAAAAACGACATGAGCGGTTTCAGTACGGCAGGCCCCCTGAAAATCGAACGGCCACAAAGCAGTTACAATACTGAAAAAGATTTGTCGGTCATTAACATCAACGGCACTTACTACATTGCTGCTTCACAGTGGATCGACATCATGAACGGAAAAGCCATAAACAGCAACAGCGAAAAAGGAGAATTGAATACCCGTTTCGATTGCATAATTGCCTCATCTGCATCATTTTTCGGGCCCTATTCAACGCCCGTGTTAACAATCCCCCATGCCGGTGGCTCAATGCTTTTCGAAGATTTTGAAAACAACTTATGGGCGTGTTCTTTTGCCTGTAACGATATTTCGGCACCCCTGGATAACCGCCCGGCCCTAATCCCGCTTGCCATTGATGATGACAAACAGCTAAAAACCTTTTTGCCCCATAAATTCCATCCCGATGAAAAAACACCCGTAGTCTTCGTTTCGAAAGACGGGAACAATAAAAACGGCACAACATGGATTGATGCTTACACCTCGTTGCAAACAGCAATAGATAAGGCAAAAAACGGCACGCAAATTTGGGTGGCACGCGGAATATACGAAGCCCCTGTAGAAATTGTATTACGCAAAGGCTTGTACATTTATGGCGGCTTTAAAGGCGATGAAGCTTTCAGGAACCAACGCGATATTGAAAAAAACAGGGTAACCATTGACGGAAGGCAAAATGCAAACCATGTAATATCCATTGTTAACAGCAGCTACATCCGCATTGACGGATTAAAAATTGCAAACGGCTACGCTAACGGCAGCAGCTTTCAGAACAAATACGGGGCCGGTTTGCACATTTTAAGGGGGGGCGAAACCATCCGGGTTGCCAATTGTACCTTTGAAAACAACCATGCCGAACAAGACGCGGGCGCACTCTATGCATCGGTAGGTGCCGCACCGCTTATAATTAACTGCACCTTCAGAAACAATAACTCAAAACGCAACGGAGGAGCTGCCGCTGTTTATTGTAACGCCGCAAACGGATATCACACAAAGTTTTTCAATTGCACATTCGATAATAACTACGCCATGGAAAACGGCGGTTCAATTTATTTCGATACAAACCGGCAAAAAGCGGGGCTACTGTCAATCATTAACTGCACCCTTACCAACAATTACAGCCAACTCCCCGACGGGATTATTTCCATTGACCGCACCGGCAGCCTTATTCTTTCCAATTGCACCCTTTGCTTAAACCAAGCCGGGGCAAAAGGAGCCGTGATATCGAAGCTGGGCAATGTGCCGGCTCAAAGCCGTATTGTCAATTCAATATTTTTCAAGAACAAAGGCGGTTCACTTTTCCAAATTGAAGGTGAAGCCCGGATGAATGAAAAAGGTGAACTCACTGGCGATAAAAAAATATGGGTACGGTTTTCGAATTGCCTGTTTTACGAAAATGAAGTAACGGGTTTGGTTGAACGCAATTTCGACGGGAAAACATGGAAAACGGTTTCAGGTATTGAAGAATCGATACTTGGCAAAAACATATACAATTTTAACCCGGGTTTTATTAATGCCGAAAAAGGAGATTTTCGCCTTAGCCCCACTTCGCCGGCACGGAATAAAGGAACACATTTAATGGCATCTCCTGTTGATGGGAACGGAAATCCCCAGGGGAAAAACCGGCTGCCCTGCTTAGGGGCATATTGAAACAATATTTGTTCCCCTGTACATTTTCTAAAAGCGTGAAAAGACGTGACAAATATGTCATATCAATTCAACGCTTCTGCCCCGGCAGTAATTTCGAGAATTTCGTTGGTAATGGCCGACTGACGGGCATTGTTGTATGAAGTGCGCAATTCGCGCAATAGTTCAGTTGCATTATCGGTTGCCTGATGCATGGCTGTCATTCGTGCACCTTGTTCCGCCACGTTCGAATCGAGTAAAATGCGGTTAAGTTGCATTTTTAATGCCTGCGGTATCAACGTTCTGAGAATCTCGTCCTGCGAAGGTTCAAAAATATACTCGACCATCCCGTTTTTTAACACCGTTTCTTTCGGTGTATCTTTTTTGATTGGAAGGAATTGTTCGGTTGTAAGAATCTGCACGGCCGCATTTTTAAATTTGTTATATACAATATCAATGCGCTGGTATTTCCCTTCACGGAACCATTCCATTAGCTTAAAGGCAAGTTGTGATATTTCGCCAAAATCGAGTTCGTTAAGCAATTCGTTTGCTTCGCCTACCATAGGAGCTCCCTTAACTTTTAACCCAATTTCGACCTGACGTCCAACAGGAATAAAATCAACCGCTTTCGCTTTTAAAACATCGGGGTATACTTTTAAAATGTGGTTCAAAGATTCCTTTACCACATTGGTATTAAAACCCCCGCACAAACCGCGGTTTGCACCAACCACAATAATCAAAACCCTTTCAATAGGCGGCTTTGAGAAATAAACAGAAGGCACATTCCCATCATCAAAACTCAATTGATGCAGTACTTCATGAAGCTTTTTATCATACGGGGCAATTTTCAGGATTGAATCCTGTGCTTTTTTCAACTTCGCGGCCGATACCATTTTCATGGCACTTGTAACCTGGCGCGTGTTTTGCACCGAAGCAATCCTGTTCCGTATCTCTTTAAGTTGAGCCATGCACTTTATTTATAATTTACTTCCAGTTCAGCAACCAGGTCAGATAACACCCTACGGGCTTCATCGGTAAGCATTCCTTCTTTAAGCTGATCGAGGATGCCTTTATGGTTTAATTCAAGCCTTTCGATGTATTCCTTTTCAAAATCGTTGATCTTTTCGAGAGGAATATTGCTCAGCAGATCTTCAACCCCGCAAAAAATGATGGCAATTTGATGTTCGATCTTTACCGGTTTATACTGGCCTTGTTTTAATATTTCGGTATTTCTTGCCCCTTTTGCCAATACCCGTTTAGTGGAAGCATCAAGGTCGGAACCAAATTTTGAAAATGCTTCGAGCTCACGGTACTGTGCCTGGTCGAGTTTCAATGTGCCGGCAATTTTCTTCATGGCTTTAATTTGGGCATTGCCCCCAACACGCGAAACGGAGATTCCAACGTTGATAGCCGGCCGTATACCCGCGTTAAACAGGTTCGACTCGAGAAAAATCTGGCCATCGGTAATTGATATCACGTTGGTTGGGATGTAAGCCGATACGTCGCCGGCCTGAGTTTCAATTACCGGCAGTGCAGTTAATGAACCACCACCTTTTACTTTGCCTTTAAGGCAATCGGGTAAATCGTTCATCTTTTCTGCAATGGTATCCGATTCAATAATTTTTGCGGCCCGCTCAAGCAACCTTGAGTGCAGGTAAAAAACATCGCCGGGGTATGCTTCACGGCCCGGTGGGCGGCGCAATAGCAATGATACTTCACGGTAAGAAACAGCTTGCTTCGAAAGATCGTCGTAAATAATGAGCGCATGACGCCCGGTATCGCGGAAAAATTCTCCCAGGGCGGCTCCTGCATAAGGTGCGTAAAACTGCAAAGCAGCCGGGTCCGACGCCGTGGACGAAACGATGGTTGTATATTCCATTGCCCCATGTTTTTCAAGCGTGTAAGCAATGTTGGCAACTGTTGAGCCCTTTTGGCCGATGGCAACATAAATGCAATAAACCGGGTCCCCTTTATCGAAATTGTCCTTTTGATTTATGATGGTATCGACAGCGATTGCGGTTTTACCGGTTTGCCTGTCGCCAATAATCAACTCCCGCTGGCCACGGCCAATGGGGATCATGGCATCGATGGCTTTTATCCCGGTTTGCAAGGGCTTTTTAACGGGCTGACGAAAAATGACCCCTGGCGCTTTCCGTTCGAGTGGCATTTCGAAACGTTCGCCGGAAATGGGGCCTTTACCGTCGAGGGGTTCGCCCAGGGTATTGATAACCCGGCCCAAAACGCCTTCGCCTGCCATAATGGAAGCAATGCGGTTTTGACGTTTAACGGTATCCCCTTCCCTGATACCTTCGGAAGGACCCAGTAAAACGGCACCCACGTTATCTTCTTCGAGGTTGAGCACAATACCGGTGACTCCGTTCGAGAACTCAATCATTTCGTTCGACTCAACATTTCTCAGTCCGTAAATGCGGGCAATACCATCGCCCACCTGTAAAACTGTTCCAACTTCTTCCATCGAAGTAGCGGTATCGAAACCTGCCAGTTGTTCTTTCAAAATGGCTGAAATTTCAGCCGGTCGGATATCTGCCATTCCGTACTTATATTAATTGTAATTGTTTCTTCATTTTTGATAATTTCGATGCAATGCTGGCATCGTATTGCAGTCCGTCGATGGTAAAAACAAACCCGCCTATCAATTCAGGTTTCATTGCTGATTCCATTTCGATGGTTGCCTTTAACTTTTCTTCGAACCGTTTACGTATTTCCTCGGTTTTGCCTTTATTAATGGGATGGGCAGTATGAAGGCTTGCCAAAATAATGCCCTGTTTGGTGCGTGCCATATCAATGCAGTTTCGGCAAATATCTTTCATGTAGCTTTCGCGGTTATTGGCAAAAACCATTTCAAGAAAATTAATTGTGAGGGGGTTAAATTGTTTTGAAAACAGTTCTTTTACCTTTAAGAATTTGTCGCGCGAAACATGGCCCGGGTTCAAAATGAAATCGCTAAAACCCGTGTAATTGTTCATAGCGGCATAGAACAAACGCATATCGTTACTGGTTTCTTCTATGATGCCCTTTTCGTGGGCTAATTCAACAAACGCCCGTGCATATCTCACTGTAACCCTGTTTCTATCCATTCAGAAAATCAGTTTAAATCAATGTCCTTTATTAACTCGTCAACAAGTTTTTCATGGCGTTTTTTGTCGTCCATGTCGGCATGGACAACCTTTGTTGCAATTTCGATTGAAAGTGTTGCAATTTGGTTTTTCATTTCGACCAATGCCGCTTCCCGCTCACGGGCAATGCTTTTCCGGGCTTCTTCCAACAATTTCTTTGCTTCGGCGCTTGCCGTATCTTTGGCTGTAGTAATTATATTGTCTCGTTGGTCTATGCCCGCTTTCAATATTTTTTCTTTTTCCTGCCGGGCCGCCGAAATAATTGCTTCCTGTTCATCTTTCAGGTTCTGTAGTTTTTTTTCTGCCTCGGAAGCAGCGGAAAGTGAACTCTCAACCGATTGTTCGCGGTCTTCCAATGCTTTCAATAAAGGTTTCCATGCAAATTTTGACAGGATATAAAAGACAATAATAAATACAATTGAAACCCAGATTATTGTTCCTAAATGCGGTAACAGAAACATATTCTTTGTTTTTAAGTTAATCTGAAAAAAGCGCTGCCTGCCGGCAATCCCGGAACAGGCAGCGCAATAATTTTAAAACAAGGCCAAAAGGGCACAAACAATAACAGCAAGGAATGATACCCCTTCGATAAACGCGGAAACCACAATAAGGTTTGAACGGATATCGGAGCTTGCTTCGGGTTGGCGGGCAATTGCTTCCATTGCAGCAGTACCTATTTTACCAATACCGTAAGCAGCAGCCATCGCAGCTAATCCTGCACCTAACCCGGCACTTAATTTTCCAAGGGCTAATTCAGCCAAAATAATTAACATTGTCATAGTTGTACAATTTAATATTAATGTTCACTTTCGGCGGTTGCCATACCAAAGTATGAAGCCGATAAAAGTGTAAAAATATATGCCTGTATAAATGAGACCAAAACATCAAGCATCACCATGAATACCGAAAAAATAATGGTAACCACCGAAGTTCCTGCCCCCGCTACCGGGCCAAGCATGATTGACATGATGAAGATTAATGAGGTTAAAACAGCAACAATAATATGTCCGGCAAACATGTTTGCAAAAAGCCTGATCATTAAAACAATAGGCTTTATAAACATGCCGGCAATTTCGATAATGGGCATTAACGGTATCGGCAACTTCATAAAAATGGGCACATTGGGGTTAATAATGTGTTTCCAGTAATTTTTGTTCCCGCTAATGGATGTAATGATAAATGTAAACGCAGCCAGCGTAAGGGTAACGGCAATGTTACCGGTAATGTTAAAACCCAGTGGCAAAATTAAACCAAAGAGGTTTGCTGCCAGTATAAAATGAAACAATGTAAGCAAAAAAGGCATGAAGCGTTTATAATGCTTGCCTATAAAGGGTTTTGCTACTTCGTCGCGTATAAACAAAACAAGCGGTTCAACAAGGTTTTGTAAACCGCGCGGGGGTTTCATGGGGTCGGCAATGGTTCGTTTAGATCCACGGATGAATAAAATGGAAATAATTATTGAAACAATGATAGCACCCAAAACGGTTTTGGTAAATGATAAGTCGAAAGGTACAAACTCGGTTCCGTCTTCAAGCACTTCAACAATTTTCCCATCGTTTTTTCCGCCCTTTGCCTGTTTAAATTTGAAACCTTCGTCGTGTTGGTGAAACTTGTTCGACATGAAAACATGCCACCCCGAATGTTTGCTGTGTAGTATTACCGGGAGTGGTACTGAATAATGTTTTTCGCCTATTGTGAAAAAGTGCCACTCGTAAGAATCGTTTACATGCCCAAAAATGTAATCAACAGCATTAAACTCCTCATGCTCATTGCTATCGCTTGCATACAAACTACCGGAAAACAACCCGATAAAAAATGTAATGCAAAATAATACTTTTATAAACCTCATATTCTCCTAAAATCGAAGATCAAAAATAACTAATTATGAGCGCAATCCTATTAATTTGGGACGAAAAATAACATTAATTTGACTTGGATTCGTTTATCAAATTCATAACCGATTTCACCTCATATACAGCATAAGCTACATACAGAATGAGGTATACAATTAGAAATATTACAGCATTTTCCTCGTCTACAATAATGTATAAAACGCCAAAAATGATATACACAAACATTTTGATGAGGGAAAGCATCATGAATTTAAAGCTGAATTTTGAGATATCTTTTTTAGAGATGAGGAGCATAAAATGATGCAGGATTAATGTAGAGATATAATAAAACAACAAGACAAAAGGAAGGATCATCAAAAAGTATTGTTTGAATACGGTGAGAAAAAACAAAGTCCCAATGGCCAGTATAACAAGCGTATACACTGTAAGCCCTTTAATGAATTTTGAAAAATTTTTTTCCATAACATTAAAGCACGGGTTTTGCATTCAAAACCTATGTCATATTAGTTAGTTTCTATTTATCCTTCCCCTGCTTCATTGAACAGGTTCCCGAGAAAACAGCTCCGGGTTCAATCAACAATTTTGCTGTTTTTATTTCTCCCTCGTATTTTGCTGTTGCTTTAAGGGAGAGCAACTCCTGAACGTCAATTTTTCCGGTCAAACTTCCTTCAATTTCGGCAGCTTTACAAACCACCTCGCCATTAATTGCACCGCCTGGTCCAATAATCAACCTTCCGCCGGTTTTCAGGTTACCGGTTAACGAACCGTCAACCCTGATATCCGATTCTGTAATTATATCGCCTTTTACAGAAGTTGATTTGGCAACCAGGTTAACCGATGCCAGGTTTATTTCAGGTGTTTTTGCCATTTTCTGTTTATTTAGGAGAACAAATGTAATAAAAAGCATTTATCAACTCAACTTTTATTGCTGAATACCGCAGCTTTAAATTAGAAAAAAAGCATAAAAAAATCCTGCTTATAGCAGGATTTATCAAAAAATATGTTTTCGAAACGTTTTTTCTAAACAGTAACTTCTTTTTCAATCGCCAATTTTCCGCGGTAATAACCGCATTCGGGACATACTGTGTGGTACTTCACCGCTGCTCCGCAATTGGAACACGAAGATATAGTTGCCGGAGTAGCTTTATAGTGGGTTCTGCGTTTATCCCTCCTTGTGCGCGAAATTCTGTGCTTTGGATGTGCCATCTCAATACTTTATTTACTGGTTATTTAATAATTTTCTTAACTCGCTCCACCTGTCATCAATCTCTTCACCGGGTTTTTCGTCATCTTCATCGATCAGGTAGTTATTTAACTTGGTAACCATTTCGGGGTTACACAAACTTTTTCCGTTTTTATCCCTTCCATGAACCCGTTTTGCCGGCAACCCCAACACAACCTGTTCGTACAGGTACTGTGCTATGTTAACCTGGTGTTCTTCAAAAGGCACAACCATAATTTCATCGCTCAACATCTCTTCTTCAATGCCAAACTTCACATAAAACTCACTTTTGTTGTCCACCTTTTGATTGAACGTTTCGAGGCAACGATCGCAAATCAATTCAACGGTTCCTTTCAGGGCAACGTCAAATTTCAAAAGGGTTTCCTGCCTGGTTAACTTTACAATTGCATCCAGTTTTCCCTCGCTAATTTCACTGCCTTCGAACATATTGAAAAACAGGTTGTCAATTTCAAAATTGAAAAAATGTTCACCGTTTTTCAACCCTTTAAATGCAATCACATATTTTGAACGATAATTCATTGCCATTTAAAAAGTTTTGCAAAAGTATAAAAAAATGATAAACCTTTAAATTTTTTCGTTCTTTTTCGAAAAAACCATCAATTATTATATCCGGCCAAAATTACTGATTATTTTTTTAGCCGGTTGCGCCGTTGTAAACGTACAAAAAAAACAAACGAAACGAGCGAAGCCAAAAACAACAGCGATACAAGCACAAGGGCACCTATAATTGTGTAATATTTCCATTGTTCCAGGTCGCTTTGCTGGCCTTTTGTTAAAAATGTAAATACAATAAATGCTTCGCAAAAAAAGGTAACGATAAGAGCACCAACATTTAGCTTCAACAATATTTTGGTATCGAGGTTGCTGAAAATATTTTTCTTCATTTCAAAAAATCTTTAAAATATTAATTGCCCATTGAAAACATAAAGCCTCAAAAAACACCGGTTTCATCACATTTGGCGTTTCAAAATAATCCTAAAAGTGGTGGCCTCATTGGGTTCTGAACTTTTTAGAAATATTTTTCCATTGTGATATATTTCAATAATTCTTTTCGAAAGCGATAATCCCAGTCCCCAACCCCTTTTCTTTGTTGTAAAACCGGGTTGGAATATGGTTTTGAATTTCGATTTTGCAATACCTTTCCCGTTATCCGAAACATCGATAATTACATCGTTGCCTTTTTCAAAAACGGCAAACGATATAATCCCTTTGTTATTTTCAAGGGCATCAATCGAATTTCGTACCAGGTTTTCAATTACCCAGCTAAACAATGATGATGACAGGGGAACGAAAAGTTCCATTGATTCATTGAAGGCATAGTTGAATTCCACCTTTTTCGAAACGCGTGTTTTGAGGTACGAAATGGAATTTATGAGTACCGGGTAGATGTTTTCGGGAAATAGCTCAGGTGCAGAACCGATTTTGGAAAAACGTTCGGTAATTTTTTCCAGCCGGTTGGTGTCTTTTTCCAGTTCGGTAATAATTTCCCCATCGGTATTTTTCTCCTTCAATATTTCCACCCAGGCAAGTAACGATGAAATGGGGGTGCCAAGCTGATGGGCCGTTTCTTTGGCCATGCCAATCCAAACAAGGTTTTGTTCGGCATTGCGGGCCGAGCTGAAAGCAATGTAAGCCACAACAATAAACAGCACAATAACAAGCAGTTGAAAAACAGGATAATACCGTAGTTTTACCAGCAACGACGACTCGCGGTAATAAAGGTATTGTTTCACCCCTTCGCCAAGATCGATAACGATGGGTTCCTGCCGGTCTTTCATTTTTTCCAGTTCGCGTGCCAGTACCCGCTTCCTGTTATTCTCATTGTATTCAATGTTTTTGTCGACGTAAATCTGGCCACTATCGCCGGTAAGTATAATGGGTACCGTTCTGTTGGTAACCGAAATTTGCTCGAGAAAATGGGTCATTTCGCTGTTCAGGTTGTTGCTGGTAGCAATTATCCGTATGGCATCGGCCCACCGCTCAACTTTTATATGCTCTTCTTCCGACACCTCTTTGACAAGCTTATTGGTATAAAGCAGCGAACCTATGCCAATAATTATTGCCACAATGAAGATAATCTGTTTCCAACGACGCTTTTTGTAGTATATGTCCACGATAGTAAGTTTTGGGTTAAAACGTGTTAAAAATAAAAAAGATATGACATGAACGGAACAAACCTTCGCGATAAAAAAAAATAAAACCACTTACAGTTTATTCTTTGCTCAGCACATTTGCAATTGTTTTCAAAATCCCATCCTTGTCGAACCCGCATTCACGGTACAATTCTTCGGGCTTTCCATGCTCGACAAACCGGTCGGTAACTCCGAGTTTTGTTACCCGGGCATTGTAGTTATGCTCGTTAATGAATTCAACAACAGCGCTACCCATTCCCCCCTTTAACGTGCCATCCTCAACGGTTATTATATTTTTAAAACGCGAACATGCTTCATGCAACAAATCTTCATCGAGCGGCTTTACAAACCGCAAGTCGTAATGAGCAACCCATTCCGGTTTTTCATATTCCTCAATAGCCTGGGTAACAAAGTTACCGGGGTGTCCAATTGATATAACGGCAATCTTACTGCCCTCCTTCAACAAACGGCCTTTCCCAATTTGAATTTCTTCCATCGGGATGCGCCATTTTTTCATCACCCCCCTACCCCTTGGATAGCGAATGACAAAAGGCCCGGCGGGTTGAATTTGTGCTGTATATAGAAGATTTCTAAATTCACGCTCGTTCATGGGTGACGCAATGGTTATGTTGGGAACACACTGCATAAAAGCCATGTCGAAAACACCGTGGTGTGTAGCACCGTCGGAGCCAACCAGCCCGCCACGGTCGAAGCATAAGATCACGGGCAGGTTTTGAAGGGCTATATCGTGTATAATTTGATCGTATGCCCGCTGCGAAAATGTTGAATAGATGTTGCAAAACGGAATCAGTCCAGATTTGGCCAGACCTGCAGCAAAAGTTGCCGCATGTTGTTCGGCAATGCCAACATCAAAAACCCTGTCGGGCATCTCTTTTTTCATAATGCTCAGCGAACTGCCTGTGAGCATGGCGGGCGTTATGGCTACAATTTTATTGTTTGCACGGGCCAGCTCAAGCATTGTTTCCCCAAAAACCAATTGGTAAAGGGGCGGTTCATCGCCATTGGTACTAATAATTGGCGTGCCTGTTTGCCTGTCGAAACGGCCGGGTGCATGAAACAGGGTTTGGTTGTTTTCGGCCGGATGAAACCCTTTTCCCTTTTTGGTAATGATGTGCAACAATTTGGGTCCGGGTATTTTTTTAAGTTGCTTTAAAATTTTCAACAACATCCCCAAATCGTGCCCGTCAACCGGCCCGAAATAGCGGATGTCCATTGCTTCAAACAGGTTACTTTCGTTAAGGAGGAACGATTTGGTTGAATACTCAATTTTTTGAACAGCTTTACGTGTTTTACGGCCAACCCGTCTGAACATGCCCAAAAAATTCCAAACCCGTTCCTTTAGTTTATTATATGTTTCTGATGTTGAAATTGTTACCAGGTACCTGCTCAGTGCGCCCACGTTGGGGTCAATAGCCATGTTGTTGTCATTCAATATTATGAGCATGTCGGGATTGTTTGTACTGGCATTGTTTAAGGCCTCAAAAGCCATTCCCCCGGTTAAAGCCCCATCGCCAATAACAGCCACAATTTTCTTTTGGTCGTTTTTTAACTTGTTGGCCATAGCCATACCCAAAGCAGCCGAAATTGAAGTTGAAGAATGCCCCACGCCAAATGAATCGTAAATGCTCTCTTTGGGCGAAGGAAAACCGCTTATTCCTTTGTATTTCCGGTTTGTATTAAAAACATCCCTGCGGCCGGTAAGTATTTTATGGCCATAAGCCTGATGGCCTACATCCCACACGAGCAAATCGTCGGGTGTATTGTACACGTAATGCAAGGCAACGGTAAGTTCAACAACCCCTAAACTGGCACCAAAATGACCCGGGTTTTCCGAAACAACATCTATAATGAAATCCCTCAACTCGTTGCAAACATCCTGCAGCTTACTTTCGGGCAATTTTCTTAAATCAGCGGGCGAATCAATTTGTTTTAGCAATTTGTATTTTTCTTCTCTCATCTCGTCTTAAAAATGGCTTGCTAATATACAATATCTTCTGCACTTTTGTTCATTCAATACGTTTCACCAAAGCCTCGTCGCCGGGGTAAAAAACATCGGAACAATAAATTCAACACACAAGACACTGTAACACAGAAATTAAAAAAAATCAGACCTTCATCTTGCACAAAATAAGCTTTTGATGAACAAATATCTGATCATAAAAAATAAATTTGCACATAAATGTGTTATTAACGTAAATGACAACCATAAAATTTTAAGAGCGATGATATCAAAACTGAAAATATTTTTTTCGATCGCATTTTCCGCCTTCATTTTAAGTTCATGTGTACCCTTAACACAATTTACCGAGCTGAAAAAAAAGTCGGAAGCGTATGAAAAAACCAATGCTGAATTAAAAAATGAAAACAGGAAGCTGACAGTTGAGGTAAATGAACTTGACGGAAAAATACTCGCCCTGCAATCGAAACTTTTTAACCTTGAAAAGGAACAAAAGCAGCTTGAACAAACGAAGAAAAAACTTGAGGCCGAGAACCAACGGCTGCAAAGGGAAAACAACGAGCTAAACCAGCAAATAGAATTACTGAAAGCGGGCAGTTCGGAAGAAATAACCGGCTTGCTAAACGAGCTTCAAAACCTGCAGGAAGGGCTTCAAGAACGGGAGAACAAAGTTAAAGAGGCAGAAGAAGCTTTAAAAATCAGGGAAGAAGAACTAAAGCTTACCCAGGAAACTGCTGCCAGGCAGGCTTCTGAATTACAAAAACTACAGGATGCCCTCGATAATCAAAAAGAAGTGTTGTCGTCGTTAAAAGAAAAGCTTAACCAGTCATTAAGAGGATTTTACAACCAGGGATTATCGGTGCATGAAAAGAACGGAAAAATATACGTGTCGATGGAAGAAAAGCTACTGTTCCGTACAGGTAGTTATAACCTTGGCCCCAACGGGCAGGAAGCGCTTCAAAACCTGGCGGGCGTTCTGGGTGCAAACCCCGACATCAACATCATGGTGGAAGGACATACCGACAATGTGCCCCTTAATGGTGCCGGACAAATAAAAGACAACTGGGACCTGAGTGTAATGCGGGCCACGGCCGTGGCAAAAATCATTCTCGAAAACACGTCGATCGACCCAAGCCGCATAACTACAGCCGGCCGTAGTGAATATGTTCCGCTTGACGAGGCCGATACGCCTGAAGCCCGAAGGAAAAACCGTCGAACGGAAATTATTTTAACACCCAATTTAAACGAAGTGTTGAAACTTATTGAAACAAATTAACAGCGGCTGCTACGATTTTGTAAACCGCTGCTAATAAGCTTATAGGACCCCTGCCTGTCGGCAGGAGTTTGTTTAGTAAGTTTACAGGATTATAAATCCTGGGTTTGAGAGGCGCGGTTTACAACCCCGAAAGCAATCGGGGGCACCAGCATTTACGAATGTTTCTGCCAACCCGGAAAAGCAGGGAAACCGGGCACGGAAAGGTTCTTATTCAACATAGTAGTTATACAAATACCCATCGGGACTGGCAACCAACAGGTTAAAGTTTACACTTTCGTTGCTGATGAAGCCAATACTGAATTCTGAACTCCCTTCGAGCGGGAACCCATCGTGAATGTTTCCATTTATATCGAAAAGGTAAATCTTATTTTCGTCCTTACAGGTAAGCCCGATCTTTTTCTCCTTGTATGAAAAATAGTAGATGTTGGGCTTATAACTAATTGTATGGTCGAGCCGTTTACTGAAGACAGACTTCCCTGAATTTTCGGTAACAACTATCTTGTTGTCCTCAACAAAAATGTATTCAAGGTCTTCATCGGTGTCGAGGTTCGCGGCAACAAAATAGTGGCTTTCCGGCCTTTTTTTGAACTCAACCATTTCGTGTGAACCGTTAAAATACGTCCGGTGAATATTCCCCTCATTGTCGGTGGTTACAATGCACGGGTCGTTCAGGCTTGTACGTTTTTCGAGATACAATGTATTGTTCGAAGAGTGGTTATATACAACGCTGGTTTCTACACGTATATTCCCCCTGCGGCTGAAAAAATAATCTTTCATTTTATCGGAAGCCAAAATGTAATCCTTTCCATCAACCACAAAGTGTTGTAAAGGATTAATCACTTCATGGTCGGTTTTAGGCATTTCCCAACCTTCAACCAGGTCACCTTCCGAATCGTAGGCATAAATAGTACGGTTTGCACATGCCACCATAAAACGATAATTTTTATTGTTCTCGTAATCGAACACTGCAACCGGGTTTGTAGCTATAGCCCTTAATGCAATCGGGAATGGTTTAACATGGTTGCCGTTGCGGTCAATCATGTAAATCCTGTCGGGTGTATTAAAAAGGTATTGAAGCTTACCGTTTTTGTAACGGTCAACCTGGTGTATTTCACCCATAACAGGCCCCGAAAGTTTAATTTGCCACAATATCCTTCCAATGTTGTTAATCAGGTATAGATTGTAGTTTTTATCCTGAAGGATAATTTCTTTGTTCTGAAAATCGTTATGGTTTTTCACAAACTGTGGCTTAAATTCAAACGGGGCCTCCAGGTGGCTTTGCCATACTGTTTGTGGCCTTGCCTTAATTTCAGAACTGAAAATAAGGCTTGCATTGTTGTAAAGCATGCCCCCCGACGAACTTACCTGCCAGGCCACCATTTTATACTTGCGCAAGGCATTGTTTTCTGAGATTTCGGCACCAATTTTTTCATTGAAAACAAGGTTTGCCATTGGCAGCGAAATATCGGTGTTGCAATAAAAAAAGTAATTGGTTTTTGAGTTGAGTGTTGACTGAAACCTGTTGTATTCAATATTTGAACTAAGTGTTTCGCCCAAAATGTTTGAATGGATAATTCTGCCAAGAGAAGAAAACGAATTGGAAAAGATGAGGTAATTTCCGTATACCGAAAACCACGAGGCATTAGCCCTGCTGAACATTTGGCCGAAAAGCATCCGGGGCATGTCGGTGTATGGAAAACGGTAACACTGGAAAGATGTCTGTTCGTCAACCAGGTATGGTTTTTCCCATTCAGCCACATCAATGTTGTTTGCTTCAAGGTATTTTCGCTGAAGCTCAAGAAAACGTGTAACAGCATGACTGCCGCTCTGGGTTTCAATCACAAAAACAGTCCCTTGTTCTTCTTCCATGTGGCTTGTGTGAATTCCTGAAACGGCAACCTCGTTCGCTGCAATTTCAACAAACAGTTTTTTTAGGTCAATTCCCGTTTCATCTTCAACTTTTTTCAGCCTGTCGCGGTGTTGCAGGAAAAGGTTTTTGCGTGAAAGGTATTCTTCGTAATCGGTGAAAAACTGTTCCACATCGGATAAATGCAGTGCCGAGAAATGGGGCACATCGTGTGGAAGTATGTTGCCGATACGCGGAGCCCCGGGCTGTTGGTTTAAAAAAACGGTCGAAAAATAATTGTTGTCGGCATTGCCATTCGAAAAACCGTTAAGCAGCAGTTTGCCATTTTTAATGGTTAAATCAAATTCCGACCATGCCGACCATGTTTTTAACCTCGAAGCTTTAATTTTAAATACTTCTGACAGGAAACCCGATAAAAAACCGCCTGCTGTTTTGTGGTTTACAAAAATGTTTAATGAAGCCTGGTAATTGATGGTTTTCAGCAAAGGTGCCAGTTCATTATCTTCTTCGAGCGAAACAACATCAAGTTGCCGTAGTGTTTCTTCAATAGCCAGGGCTTTCCGGCAAAATATCAAAACCCCTTTGTGGTAGGAAAAAAAGAATTCCCCACCGGCCCAGGACAGGCCCGACACGTTATATATTAATTCGTTGTTGTATTTTCGTTTAAGAATAGCCCCCCCGCTACTTTGAACATAATCGGCTATGAGGCTTTCAACGTGGTTGTAATCGCTTTTTGACGGGAGTGAAAGCAAGTGTTGGTATAGCAACTCGCTTTTGCCACTTGTATTTAAAGCAACAATCATCTCCTTGTTTTTCAGAATTTTTTCAAGCCCTGTAACTGAATCGGCCAATGTTGCAATAAAAAAGGCATCACGAGCTTCGTTTTTCAATGATTTAACCGAAAACAGGGTTTCAAACATTTCCGGGTTTTCTTTCTGTATTTCACTAAAGGTGCAAGATTTGTTTGTACGTATAAAAAGCGGTGTTGTGTGCGAAACGGCATTAAATAACGACGGCCTTTTGAAACGCTCTCTTGTTTGCACTTTAAAAATCAGAAAGGCAACAGCTGCAACCCCAATTACAACCGTTAATACAATCAATATCCGTTTAAGCATTTCCTTGTTCCCTTTTTTAATTAATTCTCCTCAAACTTTTCACGGTAAAACGGCAACCTTTCCTGCCGTGCTTTTTTCGACGACCCCCGGTGATACTTCGAATAATACGACCGGTATCGGTTGTGGTACCAGGGCATCACTTTTGCCCTAAGTTGTTTTTTCGAATCGAAGTTAAAAAAATATGTAATACCAAGCGAAAATTTCCCGGTAACATCGTACACCTGTACCCGGTAATCGTTGGGTAACTCATCGATGATTTCGGGTGTCAGTTCGTCACTGAAGTTGTGTACCCCATCAATATAGTCGGCGTTCATAAACTGAAAACCTGCATCGAATGAAAGAAATACCCGCTCGTTAATCTGGTAATTCAAACCAATAGCCGGGCTCAATATGGCATGTAAATTTATTTCGGGGTTGGGCTCACGCCCCGATACAAAAATCGGATGTGTCAAACCCGTTAACTGATAATTTTCGCGGTCCATGTAACCCATTTCCGACGAAACAAACATGATGCCCATACCCAGTTGCATGTAAATGTTCAGTTTTATAATGCCCTGTGTAAAAGAGCTAAAGTTTATAAAATTGTACTTTGCATAGAGGGTTAAATGCGTAATGTCGGAATCGTAATAAATTGGGAAGGGTTGAAAATCGACTTCGCTGTTGTTAAAAAAACCCCCTTTCATTAAATAATGTATATTTGATGGGTTTTTGCGGGATCCCTGAAAATTCAACCATCCAAACTCAATTCCGAAATCGGTGCGTTCAAAAACCATTTTTGCCAACTTAATGCTGACACCAACATCGGCAGCGTTGTTCATATCGTTGCTCCAACCCGAGAAATCCTTTTTCAATTCACCCAATAAAACAGCAGGGCCTATCTGAAACGAGATATTCCAATTGGTTTCAAAGTTATTTTCATCGGTAAGCCATCCCTGCCCCGAAGCATTATACGATAACAAAACCAGTAACCCTATTACAATCTCTCTTAACCTCAAGCTTTTTTACAACTTTCTTTATATAAAAGTCTTTACGTGTGCCCTTTTCTCAATTTTTTTTTCATCCTCAACAAATCACTTCGCAATCAAAGTTACTGTTTATTAACAGTCTTCGAGTCAACACGTTTAAAAAGTTTATCGGATCGCCGTGTTTTTTGTGGTACCGGTATTGAACACTTCTCTCCTTTCCTGGCCAATTTAACCTTTTTCAGGTTAACGCGTATTTCGGGAACCTTCATCTCAATTACACCGGTTGTAGACCCAATTATCAAAATTTCGTCACCTGCCTGTAAATCTGTTGTTTCAACTTTAAATTCGGCAACGCCCAGCTTTGAAAAATAGTTCAGGCATTTTCCGGTGTAAATTTTGCGTTTGGTTGCCGACGAGCCATAGTTGTGGCTCCACTCTCCCAGGCGCTGTCCCAAATAGTAACCATCCCAAAACCCCCGGTTAAAAACCGAAGCCAGTTGCCGGTCCCAATTTTCAATTTTTTCTTTTGTGAAACTTCCATTAATGTATGCGTCAACCGCTTCGTGGTAACAGCCAGTTACGGTTTTAACATATTCGGGAGACCGTGCCCTGCCTTCGATTTTTAAAATGTCGATACCGGCATCCAGTATTTTATTCAAAAAATGTATGGTTTTCAGATCTTTGGGCGACATAATGTATTCATTGTCGATATCGAGATCATAACCCGTTTCTTTTTCGGTAACGGTATATCCGCGCCGGCATATTTGCATGCAACTCCCCCTGTTGGCCGAATAATTCATTTGATGCAGGCTGAGGTAACATTTCCCCGATACGGCCATGCACAACGCACCGTGTGCAAAAAGCTCAAGCCTGATTAGTTTACCACAGGGGCCGGTAATTTTTTGCTCTTGTATTTGCCGGCTGACTGCCTCAATCTTGTCCAGGTCCATTTCGCGGGCAAGCACCATTACATCGGCAAAACGGGCATAAAATTTTACCGCTTCGATGTTTGTAATGTTTAACTGGGTAGAAATATGCACTTCGATTCCCATTTCGCGGGCTTTTACAATTGCTGCCATGTCGGAAGCAATAATGGCCGATATGCCCGATTCTTTGGCTGCAATTAGAATTTTTTCAAGCTTTTCTATTTCATTGTCGAACAATATTGTATTAACGGTTAAATATGACTTAACCCCGTTTTCGGAAGTAATAGAGATGATTTTTTTTAAATCGGTTAGGGTAAAATTATTCGATGAGCGTGCCCGCATATTCAGGTTTTCAACGCCAAAATATACCGCCCCTGCACCGGCCTGCAATGCTGCCATTAGCGATTCATACGAACCCACGGGCGCCATTATCTCTATTTTTCTGCTCATATCAACCTGCATTCATCACAAATATATGCGAAAGATACAATAACCGTTATAAAAATGATAAACGGGCAATGGTTTAACCCGGAAAATTAGCTTCGTTGAATGTTGTTTTACAGAATTTTCTACAATTAACCAATACCTTTCAGCAATGGATAAACAGGGAATAAGAAAAAAACAGGACAATGATCAAACCGTGGTAATCATTTTCCTTCATTTATCCACAGGTCGATGCGGGGTGTATCCCATGCATAGGGTTTTGCAACAATATCGTAGTCGCCATCGCCGTCAATATCGCCAATACCGGTATTGTGAGAACCAAAATTGATCGAAACATCCATGCGTTCAAAAGTCCTGTTGCTGTTGTTTAGCAGGAAAAATATTTTGGAATCACGTATGTCGATGGTCCTCATTTCGGCCAGCAATATATCAAGGTCGCCATCCCGATCGAAATCGATAAGCTTCAAACTATGAGCACGACGTGCATTCCGGTGGATTATTTCGGGCTCCCAAACCCCGTTTTTGTATTCATACATCACCAACGGGCCTTCACTTTCGCCTGTTATCATAACCACTTCGGGCCTTCCACCACTCACAAGCTGCCCGGCACAAACGCGTGTGGCAATGTACCCTTTATCAATAATATTTTGGACATACCTGCCATCTTTGTATTTGAACCACATTCCGCCGGCAATAAGGTCAACAATGCCGTCGAGATCGATATCGGCCGTACACATTCCTTCGTGGTAATTAATTCCCGCGTCAATAACCGATTCTTTGCTCCGCTGCAACATTTGCCCATCGGTATTGTATTCAAAAATTTCTGTAAGAGGCCAATCATCTGTACGGGTTACATTTTCGGGTTTTTCGGCAATAAAAAGGCTATTGCAACCCTGGTTCCAGAAAGCACATTCCTCTTGGCCGTCGCCGTTAAAATCGCCAAAAGCGATATCGTTATGCAGTGGCACCCCGCTTTTTTTTATGTAATTCCTTTTCCACTGCCTTGAGGTATTCCATTTGGGATGCGGGTTTTCCCACCACCAAATTTGTTCCGATTTACCACCGGCAACAACCAGGTCTTTATCGCCATCTCCGTCAATATCGGCAAGTACTGCAGCTTCACCAGCCTCTATGCTCCTTCTTTCAATTACATGCTTTTCCCAGGTTTTCCTTTCCTGATGAACATACATAACCACCGAAGGTCTGTCGGTACATTCAACAATTATGAACTCATCGGTGCCATCATTGTTCAGGTCATCAACAATACAATCGGTTTGTATCTTCCCTTTAAAAGGCACCTCAATATCACCATATTCGGTGCTTAAATGGGTCCAGCGGTATTTTACTGCACCCGGCTGTGCCGTAATTTGCATAATTGGGAAAGTGATGAATATTAAAAAAATGATAAGCAGTTTCATAGTTGTGTTTTTTCATGTAAAACATTATCGTGCCAATAAACAAATATAATAAAAACGGCTGATAAATAAGCAATAAGTGGTATAAATGAAGAATTTCAGCGGGGGTATTTTAAACAAAATACCAGGGCACGCTTAACAGAAAAAAGACTGCCTCAAAAAAAGATTTGTATTATAACCAACTTTAAAATTTTAAGAAAATAAAAGAGGCTGCCTTTTAAGACAACCTCTTCATTTTATTTGCTTTTATTATTTCTTTTTAGGAATTGTTCAAGGGCCATCGTCATCGACGGGGCTTGAGGGCTGGGGGCCTGAATATCGAGCCTGAGGCCAGCCTCTTTTACAGCCTTGGCTGTTGCAGGCCCAAATGATGCAATTTTTGTGTCATTTTGTTTAAAATCGGGGAAATTTTGCAATAACGATTTAATGCCCGAAGGACTGTAAAAAACGAGGATATCGTAATTCACATCCTTTAAGTCAGATAAATCACTGCTTATGGTTTTGTAAAGAATTGCTTTCGAGTATTTTACTTTAGCCTCATCGAGCAATAGCGGGATTTCAGGTTTATGGATGTGCGACAAAGGAACCAGGAAGCTTTCATCAAGATGCTTTTTGATGATTTCTACCAATTCCGAAAATTTCCCGTTTCCATAAAAAATCTTTCTTTTCCGGTACACAATGTATTTTTGAAGATAGAAAGCTGTTGCCTCCGAAATACAAAAATATTTCATCGATTCAGGAACTGTTATCCTTAAATCATTACAAATACGGAAGAAGTGATCAATTGCAGTGCGGCTGGTAAAAATTACAGCAGTATGGTCAAGTATGTTCACCCTGGTTTGCCTGTATTCTTTCGAAGAAACCCCTTCGACCTGAATAAAGGGACGGAAATCGACTTTCACGTTATTTCTTTCTGCAAATTCAAAGTAGGGTGATTTGGCCGTTTTTGGCTCTGGTTGCGAAACAAGTATTCTCTTGATTTTCAAGACCCAATATTTAAAGGTTCGACATTATTCAACTATTCTCCACAAAATCCTCCACACTAATAGCAAGGGTAAAATTTCGAGGCTACAAAGGTATAAAATCATATAATAAATAGAAAAAACTTTTTTTGCGACTATTTCTATGCCTCTGAAAACATTGACAATACTGACTATGGCCGCAATTGCACCCCCCAAAAAAAGGAGTATTTTTGTGAATAAAGCGCCCGTAAAAAAGGCTGTAATAACAAGGGGTAACAGCAATAAACCCAATAAACGGTTTCCTGTTTTCGTGTAAAAAATGTATTTACGGGTTTCGGTATATGAATCGAACAAAAGGCCCGAAAGCCTGTAAAGCAGGAATTTTACTGAAAGAAAAAGTACCATAACCGTTATGCAAGCCAGGTAAACAATGAATGACTTGCTTTGAAAACCGGTATCAAGGGTTTGTAAAAAATGAAACACGAACAACCCGGATACCATGTAAAAAAGGATATCGAGCCGAAATGTAACGTGAGACAGGTTGCTTACTTTTTCGCGGAACAAGCGTGATATTGTGCCTTTTTTAAATTGTGCCTGAAACAGTTGTGCCAAATAATTATCGGAAGTATGCCGCATTGAGGCCAGCAGGGCAAACATGAAAAGCATGCTGAAAACCGACCAGTTTGGCAGGTAAAAGTTACGGGCTATTACGGGTAAATCAGATGTATGTCCCGTGTGTACATCCTGATCCGAATAAAGCAATATTGAATCGGTTTTTTTTATCGTGTGTAATGTATCGGGCAGCTGTTTTAACCTGCCGGGGTTGTTTTGAGATTCTGTTTCGTTAAAGAAAAGCACTGGGTTGGATACCATACTTCAATTGTTTTGAAACACAAAGGTAAAATTTTATTGTTCGCTGTTTGCTTTTTGAATTCAATTATATTTCAACCTTTCAAAGTAGCTCATGTTTTCATAATCCTCCATTAACAATGCAAGCTTCCGGGCTTCATCAAATTCGGGTGTGCCCGGCTCTGCATCGCAAATTTCCAAAAACCGCATAAGGGTTTTACGATATTCTTCTTCTGTAAAAATTTTCTCGGTCATATAAAAATCAGTGAGCTTCTAACCAGTTCGAGCCTTTTCCTATATCAACAGTTAAAGGGACTTTTAGTTTAAACGCGTTCTCCATTTCGTTTTTTACAATTTGCCACATTTCATCCAACTCATTTTCATTCACGTCAAAATTGAGTTCATCATGCACCTGAATAATCATTTTCGATTCAAGTTGCTCTTCATTAATTCTTTTTTGAATGGCAATCATCGCAATTTTAATGATATCGGCCGCGGTTCCCTGTATGGGTGCATTTATGGCATTCCGTTCGGCCACGCCCCGTACTACCGAGTTGGCCGAATTGATATCACTTAAATAACGTTTTCGTCCCAACAAAGTTTTCACAAAACCGTTTTTCCTGGCTTCTTCAATGCAACTGTCCATATATTTCTTAACACCGGGGAAAGCCTTAAAATAGCCGTCGATAATCTCTTTCGCTTCCGAACGCGAAATGTTTAACCGTTGCGACAATCCGAATGACGAAATTCCGTAGATTATCCCAAAGTTGGCGGTTTTTGCTTTACGGCGCATTTCGGGTGTTACATCCGCTACATCGACCCCAAAAATGCGGGAAGCTGTAATTGCATGTATATCGGTATTTTTATTGAACGCCTCAATCATGTTTTCATCTTCGCTCATCGAGGCCATTATCCGCAACTCGATTTGCGAATAGTCGGACGAAAGGTATACCCTTTTTTTTGCCGATGGAATAAATGCTTTGCGTATTTCCCGCCCACGTTCTTCGCGTATCGGAATGTTTTGCAAATTGGGGTTTACCGAACTAAGGCGGCCCGTGGCTGTAACGGCCTGGTTAAACGATGTGTGGATTTTCCCGGTGCGTTCGTTTATTAACGATGGCAAAGCTTCTACATAGGTATTTAATAACTTCCTCAGCCCCCTGTAATCCAAAACTTTCGCCACAATCGGGTGCTTGTTTTCAAGGCGTGAAAGTACTTCTTCGCTTGTTGAATACTGTTTTGTTTTTGTTTTTTTGGCGTTACTATCAATGTTTAGTTTCTCGAATAAAATTACCCCCAACTGTTTGGGCGATGAAATCAAAAACTCTTCACCCGCCAAATCGTAAATTTCCTTTTCAATTTTTATGAGCTCTTCGCGCAGTTTACCGGCATATTCGGCCAAAGCACCTTTATCGATCGAAACACCGTTTAGTTCCATCGTTGCCAATACCGGCAACAACGGTATTTCAATATCATTGAATAAATTGTTTAAACCGTTATCCGACAATTCTTTTTCAAGTTTTTCCTTTAGCTGATAGGTTAAATCGGCATCTTCGCAGGCATATTTTACAAGGGTGTCGATATCGACCGAACGCATCGAACGTTGGTTCTTGCCCTTTTTCCCTATCAGCTCTTCGGTTGGTACTTTTTTGTAGTTTAAATATATTTCGCACAGGTAATCGAGGTTGTGCCTCAACTCGGGTTGAATAAGGTAATGTGCAATAAGGGTATCGAAAAGGGGCCCTTTCACATCAATTCCGTATTGGGCCAGCATGAGCATGTCGAATTTGATGTTCTGCCCGATTTTTGTGATCGATTCATCTTCGAAAATTTCCCTGAATTCTTCAACTACCTTTTTGGCTTCACTTTGATCTTTCGGCAGTATAACACACCATGCCTCGTGCGGCTTAAACGAGAATGAGATGCAAACGATTTGTGATGAATGCGGGTTAAGGCCGGTTGTTTCGGTATCGAAACAAAACCCGCCCGATGCTGCAAGTTCGGCACGCAGCGATGCACGTTGCATGTCTGTTTCAATTTTGTGGTACTTGTTATCGGCCGTGGTAATATCAAGCATTTTGCTTTGTTGTACCGGCTTTTCTCCATGCAAAGGTGCAAACAAGGTCCCCTGTTCAAAATTTTCATTTTGGGACTTGTCTTCCCCTTCAAACAGTTTTTTCGACAGCGACCTGAATTCAAGTTCATTATACAGCCCTGCCAATTTATTAACGTTTGGCTCTTTGTTGCGCATTTTTTCAAAATCGAAATCAACGGGCACTTTACTGTTTATGATAACAAGCTTTCTTGAAAGATAAACCTGCTCTTTGTTCGCTTTGAGGTTTTCGAGCTGTTTGCCTTTGAGTTTGTCGAGGTTTTGATAAACACCATCAATGCTGCCAAAATCGGAAATCAATTTCATGGCCGTTTTGGGCCCTATGCCGGGGCACCCGGGAATGTTATCGGAACTGTCGCCCATTAAACCAAGAATATCGATCACCTGCGAAGGGTCTTCAATCTGAAATTTATCTTTCACTTCATTAACACCCCAAATTTCGGCTTGTGCACCGCTTTTGGCCGGCTTGTACATCAATTTTTTATCCGATACAAGTTGGGCGTAATCTTTATCGGGGGTCATCATGTAAGTTGTAAAACCCTTTTCTACAGCCACATTGGCAAGTGTACCAATTATATCGTCGGCTTCAAATCCTTCTTTTTCAATAATGGGGATGTTGTGTGCCTCAATTATGTCGCGAATATAGGGGATGGCCAGCCTGATGTCCTCGGGCATTTTTTCCCTGTTGGCTTTGTATTCAGGAAACATTTCGTGCCTGAAAGTATCGCCGTGAACATCGAAAGCAACGGCAATGTGTGAAGGGTTTTCGGAGTTTAATACCTGCTCAAGTGTATTTACAAACCCGAATATGGCCGATGTGTTGAGCCCTTTCGAGTTAATGCGGGGATTACGGATAAATGCAAAATACGAACGGTATATTAAAGCGTAAGCATCTAATAAGAAGAGTTTTTTTTCTGGTTTATTTTCACTATTCATGGTAATTAGTTATCGTCAGCGTCCCATTCGGCGCTTGAATTTGCAGTTTCGTAAAGTTTTAAATTTTTCAGCACAATGCCTTCGGGCAATAACGGTTTGATGATCCCGACAAAGTGCAATACCAGGTTTTCGCAGGTAGGCTGAAAATCGACAACATGGTGCCTTTCGTACATTTGCCCCAGTCCGAGCAATTTTTCATGGGGTGCAAGGTTGCTTACAACAAGTGTATGGTCGTAAACATCAACAATGTTCGATTTCACAATGCGCTTTAAGTCACCAAAATCAATCACCATCCCGTTTTTTTTATTGTCGGGGTCATTAATGGGTTCACCCTGTACGGTGACATAAAGTTTGTAACTGTGCCCGTGAATGTTTTTGCAAATACCATCGTAGTTCCACAATGCGTGGGCCATTTCAAAATCGTAATATTTGGTTACCCGTATTTTTGCCATCTTTATTCGTTTTTATTTGTTTTGCAAATAACTTTTATAATATGATAACAATGTTAGCCAAAAAAAGTTAGTGCAAATTTTAAATGGTGTGTTAATTATTGCAGGCACATTCGCGTAAACAATCAATTATTTTTCCCACCGATTCGTGTTTCATCCAGTAAAACGTGTTTTTTCCCTCGCGCGATGCACATAACACGTTGTGCGTTTTCAATATCCCCAGGTGATGTGATACTTTCGACTGGCCCATGTTTAGCTTCGTGAAAATTTCGGTTACGTTTAATTTTTCCCCGTTTTTTAACAAGCACAATATTGAAATACGAACCGGATGTGCAATGGCTTTAAGCATCATTGCCGCTTTATCGAGCTTATCGTCGGAAAAAACTTCTTTTACCATTCCAATTGTTTTAGTGTCACAAATGTAAAAAATCGACCAAACTAAATTTCATATCAACGCCGCTTTTTCGGGCCAACTGTTTTTAAACAATCTTTTACCGGTATTTCAACCGGTTTTAAACGGGTCATATCCGGCAACTAAAAATAATGCCCGTTTCATAAGATAAATGATGAACTATTTTTACTTTTGAATACCACAATCTTTTCAAATGGTTACACTTAGTGAAATAAAAGCGCCGGTGGCAGATGAATTAAAGAAGTTTGAAACTTATTTCAGGCAGGCTACCAAATCCGACATCAGGGCTTTAAACGTTGTTGTCAATTACATTATCCGTACCCGGGGGAAGCAAATCAGGCCATTGTTTGTTTTCCTTGCTGCCAAAATGCACGGGGAGATAAACGAGAAAACTTACCTCGGTGCCACTACCATCGAGCTGTTGCACTCGGCCTCGTTAATTCACGACGATGTGGTTGACGAATCGTACGAGCGCCGTGGCTTTTTCTCGGTTAACGCGTTGTGGAAAAATAAAATATCGGTTTTGCTGGGCGACTTCCTGCTGGCAAAAGGGTTGCTGGTGTCGACCGAGGAAAAAGAGTACGAAATACTGGAAATCATTTCCACAACGGTTAAAGAAATGATTGAAGGCGAACTGCTCCAATACGATAAAAGCCGGAAACTGGATATTGATGAAAAGACCTATTTCGATATTATCAGCAAAAAAACCGCTTCGCTAATTGCCACCAGCCTTGCTGTGGGAGTGCATTCGGTTAACCCCGACCCGGAACTTGTAAGCCAAATGCGTGAAATTGGCCTGCTTGCCGGCCTGGCCTTTCAAATTCGCGACGACATATTTGATTATCAAAACAAAGGCCTTATTGGCAAACCTACCGGCAACGACATAAAAGAGAAAAAAATAACCCTGCCCCTGATTCATGTGCTTAACCATTCATCGGCCGGCGAAAAACGGAAAATTTTAAATACCGTGAAGCGAAAAAACCTCAGGAAAGAGAAAGTGGTTGAATTAATTGAACTGGTGAAACGCAAAGGCGGCATTGAATATTCAATTGAAAAAATGAACCAATATGGAAACGAAGCACTTGAAAAACTGAAAGTTTTTCCTCAAAACGAAGCCTCGGTGGCCATGGCGCAATTAATTAAATACATAATTAACCGCAAAAAATAAGAGCAACCCAAGGGTCGCTCTTATTAAATAGCCATGAAAACACAAACTTTATCGTAAGATAAATTAAATTGTCATAATATCTTTGTTCTTCTTTTCTACCATTTCATCCACTTTTTTTGTAAACTCATCGGTATATTTCTGAACAATTTCTACAGCATTTTTTTCATCGTCTTCCGAAAGCCCGTCTTTCAGCATTTTTTTCAACTGGTCGTTTGCTTCCTTTCGTGAACTCCGTACGCTGACCTTTGCCGCTTCCCCTTCCTTATTCACCTCTCTCACAAGGCTTTTTCTTCGTTCTTCGGTTAAAGGCGGTATAAAAATACGTATAATTTCTCCATTATTATCAGGATTTAGCCCCAAATTTGCATTTAAAATGGATTTTTCGATTACCGAAATCATCTGTTTTTCCCAGGGTTGTATCGCGATGGTCTTTGCATCGGGGGTTGTAACGCTCGAAACCTGGTTCAGGGGTGTCATTGCTCCATAATACTCAACCATCACACTGTCAAGCATTTTTGGCGACGCCTTACCTGCCCTGATATGAACAAGTTCTTTGTCGAGATGATCGATAGCCCCCTGCATATTTTCCCGGGCCATCTCTAAAACAATATCAACTTCTTCATTCATTTATCCTGATTTTTTTCACTTGTTAACAACAAAAATAGAAAAATTTCGAAAATGACGAAATTGTTAATATATTTTTATTTAAACACTGTTTTTTAGTAGAAGGGTTATTTTTGAGGCATTATTACACAAAAGTGTAACGTGTGAAAGCAAAAACGTACTGATTGGACAAAATAAAAAAATAAAAAATGAGAATCAATTATAAGGATATCCACCCCACAAAACAACTGGCCCTGGTAGCCTTTGTAGCTTTGGCATCGCTGCTTGTTTTTATGATTGTTGCCTCGGTGCTGGCCATACCCATTTGGGGTTTCGACAAGTTTTCGCAAATAACAGAGGCAACCATCAACTACAGCGCGGAAGATATCCATTTTCTGAAATACCTCCAGCTGATGCAGTCAATCGGGTTGTTCATTGTTCCCTCAATTATTCTTGCCGGCATGTATAAGGACTCATCGGGACAGTTTTTACAACTCGAAAGAAAACCTTTTTTCCGTTCGGTATTGCTGGCCACATGCATTGTTCTTGTTGCAAGCCCGTTGATTAACCTCACCGGCGAACTGAATTCCCAAATGTCGTTACCCGATTGGATGTCGGGCATTGAAAACTGGATGCGCAACAGCGAACAAAATGCCGAAGAGCTGACCAACCTCTTCCTTAAAACGGAATCGACGGGCGGGCTGATTTTCAACATTTTCATGATCGGGATCATACCGGCTGTTGGCGAGGAACTGCTGTTCAGGGGCATTATTCAACGCGTTTTGGTTCAGTGGACCCGCAACAAGCACCTCGGTGTTTGGATTGCCGCGATATTGTTCAGCGCCCTGCATTTTCAGTTTTACGGTTTTGTTCCCCGCGCCCTGCTCGGTGTCATGTTCGGTTACATGCTTATTATAAGCGGGAACCTGTGGCTGCCGGTTATTGCCCACTTCATTAACAACACCGTGGCTGTAATTGCTTATTACATGTACGATATTGGCACCATTGAAGTGGACCCCGATACGCTGGGCACCAATTCGGCTTATGGCATTGCCGGCATTATTAGCCTGCTTGCCGTAATCACCCTCTTTATACTTTTGAAACGGAGCGAATTAAATAAAGCGAACAGGGTTTTGATATAATTATTTTTTAGTCAACTTTTTAGATATCAAAATCCCTCCATTTTTGTCAATAATCAGTGCGTTATAGATTCCTGAATTAATATTCAAGTCGAATGTAACTTTTACATTGTCAATACCTTTCTCAATCAGGGTTTTTCCATTAATGTCAATCAATTTGAAAATAAGGTTTTGATGATTGAGCTTGTTTTCGATTTGTATCTCGCTGCTAAAGGGATTAGGATATATACTAAAGTCCGTTTCATAATCCAATTGCACTATTCCAGACAATAGATTGCCTGGAAAACAATCAGTGAAAGATGGATTTAAGTATTTTACAATCCCATTTTCCCTGAAACATATATGCTCCCAATAATGAGTACCACAAGTCGGGATGTCTGAAATGTGTCCCAATAATCCGTTTTTCACACTGCCAATTCCTTCGATTATGTAATCAGGATTTTGATAATACCAATGATTGTCTACCTGATATCTTTTTCTAAAACTGTCATCAATTAGTACTGAATCAATATCTAAAACAACCGAGTAAAATCCGCCGTATGTATCGTGTTTTATTGTATCTCCAATTTGTTTTGTGAAATCATAAAGTAAGTATTCATCTTCAAATCCACCAGCGTAAATTGTTTCTCCAATATAATAGATCTTTTTTTCAGATTCTCTTAATCCACCGATAGTTCGGACTTTTGGATTAATTGTATCACCGGTTTCAAGGCATAGTTTTGAATACTGAATTTCATTAATCGACGTATCACCGTGAATTGTGTATCGTAGCAATATGGTATCAGGTGGTGCCTCCTCGCATGTGCCTGCATAAAAAACATTCCAATTAACATTCTCTGTCGGAAATGGTACGTATTCATGTTCCTGACCCCGTACAACAAAATTGACAGGGATGCTGTCATTTTCATTTAACTCGAAGTTGACAGGCTGAAATTGCATCAATTCATAATTTGTTGATGATTCATAGATTTCCCTTTCACTTATTGAATAACTCCGTGAAGTAATCTCGGCACAATAAAATCCCGTTTCGTTAATTTTTATATTTCCTGCATAACCTTGTTCTTGTAAAATGGGGGTACAATATCCTTCATTAATAAAGAAATATTTGTTTTTAACCGGCGCTCCGTCTGTATCATAAAAATAACCGTAAATTTTTCCTGTAGAACCATCTAAATCATTTTCGGATCCAATTGTTGGGGTATTATCTTTATAAAAATGGCCATTACCGTACAATCTTGATATTGATTGTCCATTTTCGATGTTTTTTACATAAGAACCTGTAATCTCACCAACGCATACACTGTCAATTACATATTCTCCAAATGCATAAGAATACAGTTTTATACAATCTTCTTCTTTGTTGAAAGAAATAATATTGTTCAGGTTTTCTTTTGTTATAACAATATAGTCGGTAGTGTCAAATTCTATTATCTTAGCCAACCCGGAATTACATTCAATGAATAAGCTGTCTATGAATTCAACAGATGTGATATTCACATTATCGATTTCTAAAGTCCATTCTCCGGATTCATCAAAATAAATCTCGGAAATATTTACCCCAAGCCAAATAGGATTAGCATTGACTATTGCAGGAATAAAAGCCAGTAAAAAAAATAATTTTTTCATGATTAAAAAATTTAAATGATTGGAATTAAGACAAGAGTAGCTCCAAAATTGGAACAGCTCTTGTCTATTGCTAATTCATAATAACCGATAAAATCAGAGCTTATCATAATTCTATTGTTCAATGAAACAGTTGTTAAACTATCAGTCAAATAATTCGGGGATATAATTATGCTTTGTAATGGTAACAATATAATTAGCCGGTACACTGTAAAAAGTAGCCTGCGATACCCCTGTATATACAGTTTGATAACTTGCGCCAAAGTCAGTACTACTAATCATACTGATTGTGCAATTGTTTACCCCACCTGTATTTACATAAACCGATGAACCTCCATCGGTAATATACGCGCTTGAAAACTGTGAAGGCGTTGCCGACCATATTTCTATTTCAGGGCATCCCATAAGGTTTTGCGACAGGCTTAAATAATGATTACTATACGATACTTTAGAATCGGCCATAGCCGTGCCTAGCCGATAAGTGCCGTCTTCCAATAATTCGGTAAAATCTTGCTGCAAATACCATGAAGGTGAAACCCATCCATACCTTGTATTACCTATATACACCGGACCACACCTGCTCTGCTGGTTGGTAAAACGGGCACCAAGGTTATCGGTCGGCGAAACACTATTCCACGTATCAAAGGGTGTAGTCTCACAAGCAATAGTATACAATATAAAAGGAGAACTGCCAGTATAAATGTCCTCCATCCCGTTGTCACTTTCAACATAACCGCACCAGCCCTGGACATTATCATAATTGGTCACTTTCTTTTTATCATTTGTTCCACAATCGTTAAGTCCTTTTGTTGCTACTGCCACATTGTTAGGAGAACCATGGTTAAACCAGCTTACAAAGCCGTAACCATCACATATTTCAGATACAACATCGTTGCCTGTTGGGAATTGCGGGCTTTCAGCGCTATTATGATTGGGCACTCCGTTATATTCTTCTTCAAATACCGTATTCGTAGTAAAAAAACCATTAAAACGGCTGACAATATCGCTTGCCTGGTCAAGCCCCTGCATATCATCAGCCTGGGTGTAAAAAGCTTTACGCAAATACGAAGTACTGCCATTTCCGGGATTTGTTTCGTACCACTCGACTTTATTTATCCAATCAGTTATTTCACTCCCGCCATCGCAAAGCAACCTTCCTACCAATATTTCAGCGCCATAATCTACATCGTCATTGCTGCTTTCCCCCAAATATTGGTCAGAATCTACATCCCAATCCCCATCAAAGTCAGAAAAATATATATCGGCAGGAATTTTATAATCATTTGCCACCCGCCAATCCCAATCATTATTAGATCCTGTACCATACCTGAATGGAACAGTACTGCCATCTCCCCCCAGCAAAGCATACTCTAATCCGTTCTGATAAGCTTCGTATAAAAACTGCCTTATCTTACCTGCTTCATCATTAATGCCCGAAATATCATCGCCCGTGTAAGCCGAGGAAATGGCCTGGGTGGTTACCAGTTCAATATCGATCCCCTTTTGCCGTTTCCATTGGATGAAGTCGTTAAAATAGGAAGAAAGAGAAGAAGGAGTAATAATAACATAGTCACAATTAATGGATATACCCGAGGTCGATTTTGTACTTTTCATATCAATTACCTCACCCGAAGCCTGTTTTTGCTCAATAACGCTGTATTTTTCAACATCCTCGTCGTTATCAACCAACGATTTAAGATAATTGTCGAATTGTTCTTTGCACCTTACGGGAGCAGTTAAAAGCTTCTTATCAGAATTCTTAAGGTACAGTGTAATATCAATGTCAGTCACAAATTCAACCTGCCCTTTTACCGGGTTGTAACAGATTGGCGAAACTGCAAGGGATACAATTTTATTGCCCCTGACACAGTCAGTCCGCAATAACCTTACCCGTTCACCGGGGTAAAAAGAATCAGAGTTGTATATTTGCTTATCAGGCCCTACAAACTCATTCCCGGTAAATTCTGTTGAAGTAGGGATCGGCTTTTGTACAGGAATGATAAATTCCTTTAGAAGCTCTGTTTCACCTTTGCCTTTTGAATATTCCAAATAATCGGGTTCTTCACCGGCTGGTATAATCAGTTTTATATACTTAACCGGGAGTTGTGGAGCCCCTTCGGTTAAATCCATTTTGTATCCGGCTAAAGAAACCGTTGAATACAAGTTGCCATCATCGGCTGTTTGAGAAGCGATTTTTAAATCAGGTTCGAAACGCACATGATGTGTGATAACAGTAGCCCTGGAAATCAAACCAAAGCTCACAAAAAAACTAATGAGTAAAAAATTGCAAAATCTTTTCATAATTAATAGATTTGCGAACGAGGGAGTTACCGCTCCCGTACACGTTCAGATTAAACATTTGAACAAAAGGCAGCATGTTTTTCATACCGTGTTGCCTTTTTTTCATTAAAA
>JAIOZY010000025.1 GCA_021740385.1 Prolixibacteraceae bacterium
CACATTCCCGTTATTTAACGTGACCCGTACAAGGTAGGCTCCTCCGGATAATCCGGCGGTGTTAAGCGTGGCCGATGTTGTGTTCACTTTTTTAATGGTGGTAACAGTTGTTCCGTTCATGTTCACCAGTTTAACCTGTTTTATTCTTTTGGCCGTTATAACGGAAACCTGCTTTTCTTGCTGGTTAACAAATGCCCTTACCGTTTTAGCCAGACCCGGTTCTTCAATGCCCGTAAGTGTGGTTTGCCCCCACAGCAGCGGGTAATCGGGGATGGTGCAAAAGGCGTATTTGTCAATTATAATTATCCATTTATTGTTTTCAAAAGAAAAGATAACATGTATCCAACCATAATAAGTATTATTGTCTGAAATAATTTTCACACCACATTTTTCTGAATTATTAATCCCCATTAGGTAAACATAATAGGACTGCCAATTAAGTGTATTGCTTGTTAGTGAGTCACTTTTTTCATTTTCCAATAAGGTAAATTGCGAATTTGGATTAGGGGATAAAAGGGTTTGAAAATTACCTCCGGATGTAATACCAATATAAAATTGAATATCATCGTAACCATTTTTGTCAAGATCAATTTTAAAGGTATCAATTTCGCATTCATCATCAATGATGATGATGTCGGGATCGTAATCATGAAAAATTATTTCATGATTATCTGATGTGTTTTGAGAGAATATATTCATATTATGGAGGATAAGTGCAATGATAATTAATGAAATATGTAAGTGTTTCATAATTTAAAGTTTTATGTTATTCAGGACAAGGGTGTGTAATCAATTCAAGGCTGCTGCCCGGCGGAAGGTCAAAACCACCGTTAATGGTGATGCCATTCGTTGCCCTGAACACTGTGTTCGAATTGGAAGGCATATCAATATCGTAGCCATAGCCGCCAATACTGAGGTTATTTAATCCATATTTAAATAGTTGAAAGCATTGTGTATATTCATATTGTAAAAATTAAATTTATAAGTAATAAATCAAACCTATTGAGAAACCACATGATAACCTGTCGTCTTTTAAATTTTTGTAACTCAGGGGTTGCTCATCAAAATCAAGAATGAATTTATAGTCCATATATGGACAAAAATTAAAAAATAATTTTGAGGAGAAAGCTTTTTTTATTTCAAATCCTAAACGGTATGACCAACCTGGTTTTTGACCTTCATCAATATTGAAATCATTTTTTTCTGCATATGAATAATACCTGGTTAAGTCATAATTTACGATGTTGTTCATTATCAAACTATTTGAAATATAGCATAGCAAGTTATCACTTGGGGTTAAAAGGTACGACAAGGTAATAGGAACGTTAATGTAGCTTAATAAGTATTTTTTTCCCATAAAGTAGTCATTAAAAGAAGTTGGAACTACATTATAATAGTAATTTTTGGTTAGGTAGGTAATCCCTGAACTAACTTTTAACTTGCGGCTTATCTGTTTGTTTATTAATACTGAAAAGCCATAGTTAAAAGAGTTTTTTAAATCTGTGCTATATTTGCTGTTGTTGAAAAAATAGTAAGCGTAATTTGTATTAGCCTCAATAAAGTATATTGAATTCTGTTGTGGGTAGCATTTTATCAAAAAAAACAGCAAAAGGACAAATAATAGCCAATTTTTTTTCATAAGTGTTTGTTAGTTGCAAATGTTAGTATCTGTTTCGACTTCGAAAACAGCCCCAACCTCAGTATTAAAACCCGGTCCCAAATAAGTTTCATTTTTTGCAATAATCTTAAGTTGTTGAATTGATCGAACTGTATAATTGCAGTTAATTGAAACGTTATTCCCAATAATCACGTTAAAAATATCATCACTTAAGGCGAACTGTGAAGCATTGGTAATAGAAATATTATCACAACTGCTCCTTTTATAGTATCTCACCCAGTCAACTTCCATTTGAGAAGGGAAAGGTGTTGTACTATTTGGGGTGTATAAACCGTTTTGGATTGCAGTATTTAGTATAATTGCCATTGTGTTTACAGGGAAAATTGTGTTTAAAACATATGGTGTATATGCATTGATGTTGCATCCTGTTGCCTGTCCTAATTGGGTGTATCTTCTATAATCTGTTCTTTTTAGTGTTCCATCAACATACCATTCAATTTTATTTGAATCCCATATTAACGTAAATATATGATATGACAGAGAAAAATCCGGGCCATTATAATTTGTTGGACAATGTGAACGCTCACCATCTCCGTCATAGTCAAAAATTACATTCATTTTGTGTTTACAAAAATCATTTTCTAAAAATTCAAAAATATCAATTTCATTATATACAGGATCGCCTCCCCATAACCAGAATGCCGGGAAAAATCCCATTCCTTTAGGTATTTTTATTCGGGCTTCAATCTTACCGAACGGAAATTCTTTTTTTGTCCAAATTTCTCCTGTGGAATAATCGTAGTCGCTGCAAATTGTATGAGTTGATCCATCAACCCATATATCACAACATTGATTTAGCAAGGTTTCTTTTTTTGAAATAATTTTTAGAATGCCATTTCCAACAGAAATATTTTCAGCTTTGTGCCAAGCCTTTTGAATTTCAAAGAAAGGATCCCTAGCTATGCCTGATATAATTGACCATTTTGATAAGTCGAGGCTGTTTCCTTCAAAGTCGTCTTCAAATACAAGAACCCACGGATTATTATCGCATTGATTAAAAGAATATGTGTATGCTGCAGCAGTTCCTTCACATAATGTCTGGGCATTTAATTGCACAAAGATGAAATTAAAAAGAAGTATCAAATTTAATATTTTGAAATTTTTTCTTATCGAGAATATAAATATGTATTTAATAATAAGTTTCATGGTTATTGTTTATTTTGTTAAAATCATCTTTTTTGTATCCACTTCTTTGCCTTCGGCATTTGCAAAACCTGACAGGGTTCCGAACCCTGTCAGGATTCAAAAGCAAGTGAAATAATGTTTTATAACTACTTTTTTACTTTTAAGGTATACTATTCCAGTAAAACTTTAACCGTTTGCACATTCCCGTTATTTAACGTGACCTGTAC
Source organism: Prolixibacteraceae bacterium (assembly GCA_021740385.1). Taxonomy (GTDB): domain Bacteria; phylum Bacteroidota; class Bacteroidia; order Bacteroidales; family Prolixibacteraceae; genus DAIMEA01. The sequence continues at coordinate 3,031 of JAIOZY010000025.1, forward strand.
AAGGTAGGCTCCTCCGGGTAATCCGGCGGTGTTAAGTGTGGCCGATGTTGTGTTCACTTTTTTAATGGTGGTAACAGTTGCCCCGTTCATGTTCACCAGTTTAACCTGTTTTATTTTTTTATCGGCCTCAACGGTAATTTGCTTTTCGGGTTGGTTAACAAATGCCCTTACCGTTTTGACCAGACCCGGTTCTTCAATGCCCGTAAGTGTGGTTTGCCCCCACAGCAGCGGGTAATCGGGGATGGTGCAGAAGGCGTATTTGTCAATATAAAATGCTTTTGAATTATTACTGTCATAAAGCTGATAGCCCTTGAGCCATCCGTAATAGAAATTATTATTAATAGTAAACCTCAGGGCAAGTTTATTGCCACTATAATATTCTATCCAGGGCAAATCAGCAATCCTCCATTTAAGTGAATCACAGGTCAAAGAGTCAGAACAGTATTCAGAAGGGAAAAAAGAAAATTCGCAATTTTTATTAATTGATCGGACATAACAATAATCTCCACCTGAAGTTTGTACTAAATAGAATGCAATGTCTAAAACACGGTCTTGATTTATATCAATTTTTAGTGTATCGACAGGAGATACCAATTGAGAATCAGGAACAAAATCATAATAGAATATTGCATTTTCATTTGTGATATTCTGGGTAAATGATTGTTTGATAAACATTGCCCCGAAGAAGAATATTAAATAGATTTTTATTGTTTTCATGATATTATTATTTATTGTGGACAAGGGTGTGTAACTAATTCCAGGCTACTGCCCGGCGGAAGGTTAAAATTACCATTGATGGTGATGCCATTCGTTGCCCTGAACACGGTATGGGAATTTGACGGGATATCAATGCCATAACCGTATCCACCAATGGTTATGTTTCTGTAAACTTTAAAGTTAAATGCCGAGAGTTGAGTGTTGTTCTGGATAACGGCATCTGTACCACAGTTACATTTTAGTTTGCTTACCTTTACGTAGTCGATACTCATTTCATTAGGAAAGCCATCAGTAATTGGTAATCCCTGATTGTTGATTGCCCAGTTGTCAACTGCATTGTTTAGAACCAGGTTCATGCCTGCCGATGGAATTGAATCGCCTACGAAACTTCCAACTAATTTATTATCGAAATACCATTTAACCCTGCCTGGCGACCACTCTAAACCATAAACGTGCCAGTGGGTTAAGTCGGGTTCGTAAGAAGGTATGTTATATCTGTATCTTCCATAAGTGCGGCTGGCAACAGGCTCTGGTTTTGCGCCGTTATAATAATAAATCTGACCGCCAAAAAAACGAGGTGTGCCAACTTCCCTATAGTTTTCGGGGTTTGTTGTGGTTTCCCATGAATACTCGAAAATGTCAATTTCCCTGTAGTTATGGGGATCACCTGTTTCCCCCCAAAGCCAGAAGGCAGGGAATGCCCCGCAATTTACGGGTATTTTGCATTTCGCTTCAAAATAACCGTAGGTTATTTGTTGTTTGCCTGTTTGACCAATGCAAATTGCTCCTGAATAGTAATAAAGTACACTGTCGTCGGGATTTTTATTTCCACCAACAGGTATTGTATAATCGCTTGTATCGATTAAACCTCCCGCATACTCTGCTTGTAGTTGAATGGTGCTGTCAGAAGAGTTAAAAACCGCGTACTCTTTTTGGTATACCTGGTGTTCATATTCTCCATGTGTTACGCAACCCGAAAGGTGCGCTTTCCACTTGTTGTCGTTGGGATAATCCATCCAGTGGTCATTGCTCCAATTTGAGCGAGGCGGATTAAACTGGTCGTAAAAAAAAGGGGTCGTGTTCCAGTTCTGGTCTCCCGATGGTTGGGCTGCCAGTTGGAATGTATAAAGCAGCCCTGTTATAAAAATTAGTATTTTCAGTTTCATAACATTCCCTCCCGGCTATTTCGTTAAAATCATTTTTTTCGTATTTACCTCTTTGCCATCGGCGATAAGGGCATACAAATATATTCCGGCATCAAGGGTGTAGCCTTCAATGGTAACAGACGTGTTGCCACGCTTTTGTACGGGGTAGCTGCTAACTTGTTCGCCCTGCATGTTGTAAAGGTACAACATTGCTTTTGAAACTGTTGAGGGCAGGTACATGTTTATGGTGGTAGTAGCACTGAACGGGTTTGGTACGTTTTGGGCAAGCGAGGCTTCTGTACTTTCTTCTAAAACGCTTTCATTGTTCAGTGAAGCCGATTTCAGGTTGTTTTTGCTTTTCAGTACGTCAATTTCAGACGATAGTTCTTTAATGGCTTCAACAATAACGGGAATAATGGCATCGTAATTAATGTAATACAGGTCAGCTTCTTCTTCGTAATGAACTGCCTCGGGCAATATTTCAATTACTTCCTGGGCAACAAAACCCAATTGGTTTTTCTTCATTTCAACTCTTTTCTGCCTTTCTTTTTCATTGCTGGTTGAATCGATGGCATCAGCGATGTAATCGAATTTTTTACCTTCAAGCTGAAGTACTTTTTCAAGTGAATTGTCGATACTTCTGAAGTTTTCTTTAAGCCTTTTGTCAGAAGTTAAAAGGGTGCTTGTTGCATAATGGTATTGCCCGTAAATTTTGTAAAACTGATATGCCGGGACACCGCAATATGCAGAATTTGTTTCATCGGGGTATATACTTGATGAAGATCCGTAAATAATGATGTTTAAATCATCTACAAGTTTAACATCCCCCGAGGCATCAACACTAACTTGTGCCTTAAGCCCGAAAGGCAGTATAGCCATGCTTAGCAGGAGTACCATCCATTTTAGTTTGTTACATTGTTTGTTGCGCTTTTCCGCGCAGATAATTAATTGATTGTTTATGGTTGTAAAGTTTTAAATTAATAATTGGTTTATTGGGCATTATGCCCTTTTTTATTCATTCATTCAAAATTCACTCATTCTATCGGATCATTGTGGCTTTGCAGGAAATCCGGGGGACAATTTCCGGGTTTCTGTCGGGAGCCTTTATCTTTTATTCCGAAAACGACAAAAAGGTTACCCTTAAAAATCAATTATTTTTCAAAATAATTCTCCTGGCCCGGGGGCGGACATGGAAAAACCTTCAAGGTTTTAGGTTTAACAAACAAAAAGGGCATCATTTCACTACAACCTTCCCGCTTTGCACCCCGCCTTCTTCGCTTACAAACCTGTACAGGAACATCCCCGTGCCCGGGGCGCAAAGGGTGGTTGACGTTTTGGTATATTTTATTTTGCTTCAAAAGTTGCACCAAGCTCAACTTCAAAGCCATTATCGAGCAGTATATCGCCTGTAGCATCGAATGTAATACTGGCGCCGTCCTCAATTAATACATTACCGTACGTCTTATTGGGATCGACACTATACCCTGCCGAGACTGTTTGGCAACTAAGGTAGCCATAAGAGTTTAATGTTTCGTTTTGTATCAGTACCGATGTTGGGTTACGGGTATACGGTATTTTATTATGTTTGTCGATAGTTGCATAATACAGTTCAGGGACATTCGTAAATGTGTGTGAAGTTCCTGTATGCATATCATAATAGCTGTTGCCATTATCCAAAGCGCTCATTACACAAATTGTTGCCCCCGAAACCCCGCCGGTATTAACCGTAACACTGCTGCCGTTTTTGGTAACCGAAGCACTGCTAAACGTTGAAGGTACTGCTGTCCATATTTCTGTTTCAGGGCAACCGAGTAAATTATGAGAAAAAGTTATATAATTATGTATACCACTATAGTTGAATAAGTCCTTAGATGCTGATTCTGTGATTCCTACATTGAAAAAATTACTATCAACAATTGCATCAATAAATTTACCAAATAAATAAAATGAATGGTCAGTAAGCCCGGGTCTTGTGTTTCCCAAATAAACGGGTCCGCCACCTTCACTTATACAAGTAAAGCTTTCTCCCATGTTTCGTTCACTTGCCGAAGAAACATATTTATAATCATCGAAAGGCATTGTGGTACAGGAAACAGAATAGTAGATTGAAGGATGGTAATAATTGGTCATATTATCGAAACCGTTTCCATTTTCAGAAATTGTACCACATCCGGAAACTCCATTGTCGAATGCAGTAACCTTATATTTTGAGTTATTTGCACATTGTACCGCGAGAGCATGTTCGTTACAAGAGTCTGCTGAATTAAAAAATAATGAAGCTACCCCGATGGCGCAGGGTCTTCCGTGTGTCATGAAGCTGCAAAAACCATAGTGGTTGTTAAATTCATCGATTACATCGCTTCCGGTTGGAAAATCAGGGACAGTATACGTACATCCTCCTCCTTCTTCTTCAAAAATAGTTGTGTCGGTAATCCAGGTAGCATTATTCAGAATATCCCTGGCCTGATTATCAACCTGCATTTGATCGGCCTGGGTAAAAAAGGCTTTTGTAACGTATGAAGGATCGCCATTTCCGGGATTAAGTTCATAGGTTTCTACCTTGTTTGTCCAATTCCTTACTTCACTGGCTGAAGTAACCATTATCCTGCCAATGAAAATTTCCTGAAAGTAATCAACTGCATCACCCCCGCTAGGAGATATTGGTTCACCGTAATATGCATCGGAATCATCATCCCAATCACCGTCAAATTCTGAAAAGTACAGGTCAGTTGGTACAATGAACATACTGTCCATAGGAACATAAAACCAAGAACATCCATGCCTTATCGGCAAAACGGAATTATCGCCTCCTAAAAGGGCATAGTCAATTCCGTTTCCATTATCGTAGGCATCGAATAAAAATTGCCTTAATTTTCCGGCATTATCATTAATGCCGGATATTAAATCGCCGCTATAATTATTGTAAATATCCTCAATTGTAACAAGCTTTATATCTATCCCTTTTCTTTTCTTCCAATTCATAAAGTCGTTGAAACTTGGGGCGAGTTCCTCGCTTGTTACAATCACATAATCGGCATCTATAGTTATACTACTGGTTGTTTGGGCACTTTTTAATGATTTAGTTGATATATCGTTTCCCGAATGTGTCGATTTTTTATTCTGGCATTGTATCCCATACTTCCCAATATCTTCCTTGTTATCAATGAGATATTTCAAAACCTTTCCTGTTAAACTGTTTTCATCAATTTTAACCCGATCTTGTTTGTTGTTTTCACCACTGCCTGTATAGTTAAGAGTAAAGTCAACCGATGCATAAAATTCCAGTTGATTACTTGCAGGAAAATACCGGAAAGGATACACGGCAAGGGTCACAATTTTATTGCCACGAAATAAGTTTTCTTTAACAATTGCTGCCGAGGCAGATGGATAAGGGGTATTTGAATTATACTTCTTCTTATTAGGGCCAATAAAATCTTCTTGAAGATTAATAAGTACCGGGAATTTCGGATTTTGCGCTGGTTCAATCAAATAATCGAGATTGATGGTATTACCCTGCGCATGGTTAATTGTAAGCCCTGTAATTTCACTTTCCGGAGGGACCAGTAAATTGATATATTTTACCGGTAGTGACGGATATCCGATACTATCGGCATGTAACATATCGTTAAATTCAATCCGGTTGTATATATTCCCATCGTCAAGTTCCTCGGGATTGATTGAAAAATTTTTCGGGAATGAGACTTTATGGTTAATTTGTCCATGCATGCTGTTTGATATAAACAGTAAAAGTGCTATCGCTATATGAAAAAGTATTTTTGGTTGCATTTCATTATCTTTAAAATTTAAAAATAGGTTTTATGGTACGACAAATTTTCCGGTTTGAAAAATTTTGTCAGAAGTAGTTGCCTTGTAAAAATAAACGCCTGTTTGTAGCTTACTGGTTGAATATTCTAACCGGCATTGATCATTTACATTCATGTTGGCAATGGGTTTTCCGTTTATTGAGAATATTTCAATGGTTTCAATTTTATCGTTACCCCATTCAAACAAAATTGTATTTCCTTTTGCTGGGTTGGGATATGCAGTGAGAGCGGTTTTTGTATGAATGTCTTTAGAATTTGAAAGTTTTGGGAAACAATCATGAAACCTATAGTTATGGTATAGCAGGGTGTCATTTTGGAAAAAACAGATCAATTCATTGTCTTCAAAATCTCCAAGCCCTGTAATGTCATCCCTGCCGGCAAAAAGCAGGCCGCTTAAACATCCAATGCCTTCAATCCATTTAGATCTCCAGAAGTTGAATAAGAACTTCTTGCGTAATGTATTCCCAATTTGAATAGTATCGATATATTCAACAATTAACCAGTCAAAAACATTATACATATCCCAGAGCCAAATTGTATCTCCTATTTCCAGTGAAAAGTCATATAATATTATCTCATTATCTAAGGGTTTAAACATATGAATTCTTTCCCCTTTATAATATACTTTTTTCAGGCTGTCCTCCCGGATTCCTCCTATGCATGTAGCATTGTTTTTGTTGAATACCGAATCGTAAAAAATATATAGCTTTTTATAAAGCATTTCGTTCATCAGGGTATCTTCGCCTGTCACGGCAAAACGTTCATAAATTTTCTGTATGGTTTCGCCTTCGTCATAAGCAGGATAAAACACCTCGCTCCAAATTGCCCCCGAATCGGGGAAGGGGACATACTGGTATTCCTGGGCCACGGTAAACAATGGCAAGGTCAATACAGTTATTAAAAGAAACTTTTTCATTTTATAACGCTAATCGGTTAAAATCATCTTTTTCGTATCTACTTCTTGGCCGTCAGCAATTAAGGTATACAAATACATCCCTGCATCAAGGGTGTAGCCTTCAATGGTTACAGAGGTATTACCCCGGCTTATTATATCGAACGATTTAACTTGCCCGCCTTGCATGTTGTAAATGTACAATTTTGCAGAGGAAATGGATTCGGGCAGGTACATGTTTATGGTTGTAGTGGTGTTGAATGGATTGGGGATGTTTTGGTTAAGCGAGGCTTTTGTTGTTTTATCAAGGCTTGCCGATTTTTCTTTTACGGCATTACCTTCCAGCTTTTCAATCCTCGCTGTTAGCTCTTCAATGGTATTTTGCTGTTCTTTCATAGCCTCAACAAGAACAGGGATTACAGCGTTATAATCGACATAATAACGGTCCTGTTCTTCTTCATATACAACGGCTTCGGGCAGTGCTTCCTTTAATTCCTGCGCGACAAACCCAAGCTTGTCTTTTTTAATGGCAGACCTTTTCTTTTTTTCCGATTCTGTGCCGATAGTATCGAATTTGTCGGGGATATAATCGTATTTTCTTCCGTTCATTAACAGGATTTTCCCCAGTGGGTTATCAATTCCCCTGAAGTTTTCTTTTAACCGTTGGTCAGATGCATGGACGGTCGTGTATTCAGTATACAAAATGTATCCATGCATGTGGTAAGCCCATGCTTCCGAGAAAGGTTTTGATTGGGTGCCAACACGGCCATATGTTGCAGTACCCGGTGTGAGTAACGGGTGGGAGTAATCACTGGCAATACTTAAAATTGTTCCATACGGGTTTTCGAACTGCATGCTCCCGTTAACCAATACAGCGGCACCTGCTGCCGTAGAAGAGGTATGCAGCCCTACTTTCCCGTTGGAGTCGACCTTGATTTGCGCCCTAAGCCCAAAAGGAATAACCGCCATGCTTAGCAGGAGTACCATCCATTTTAGTTTGTTACCAGTTGGTTGGTTGGTTGGTTGGTTGCGCTTTTTCGCGCGGGATAACATAATTTTTCATGATAAAAAGTTTTAAATTTATAATTGGGTTATTGGGCATTATGCCCTTCTTGTTTAATCAATCTTTTTCTCACCCTCTCAAATCTCACCCTTTCACCCTCTCACAGTCTCAATGTCCCACTGTCTCACCTTCAAAAATGTAAAACATTTCCTATTAAAAACATCTTGATTACAACCGGCCGGGCAGGAAATCCGGGGGACAATTTCCGGGTTTCTGTCGGGAGCCTTTTATCTTTTATTCCGAAAACGGCAAAAAGGTTACCACGAAAAATCAATTATTTTTCAATAAAAAACTCAATTGTGTGTAATATATTGAACATAAAGCATAAAGCAATCCGTAAAAAGAGAGTTGTTTTTTAAATATTTAACTTTTTTCAGCGTATTCCCGTGGCGAAACCTTAAATTCCTTTTTGAAGCATTTGGCAAACCAGGAGTGGTTCGAAAAGCCGGTTTCGTCCATGATTTCGGCAATGGTAAATTTTTTTGTTTTGATCAGTTGGGCTGCTTTTTTCATCTTCACGTGCCTGACAAGTTCGTTGAGGGTCATGCCTGTTTGTGCTTTAACTTTTCGGTAAAGGCTCGAATGGCTGATGCCCATTTCACGGCACATTTTGTCGATATTTATTTCCGGATCGCTGATGTGGCTGTTAATAAATTGCACCGCTTCTTTTAGAAGTTTTTCGTTGGCCGATTCTGTTTTTACATCCTGGTTTTCAATAATCAGGCTTCGTTTAATGTATTCGCTGGTTTTTTGGTTCCGGGTTAGCAGGCTCTCAATGCGGGCATCGAGCACTTCAATGTTAAAGGGCTTTGTCAGGTAAGCATCGGCACCGGCCTTTAATCCTTTAACTTGTTGTTCAGCAATGGTTATGGCTGTGATCATGATGATCGGGATTTGTGAAAAGCGGGGATTCGCTTTTACTTTTTCGCAAAACGAGATACCATCAATTTCGGGCATCATGATGTCGGTTACAATCAGGTCGATATCGTCTTTTTCGAGTAGCAACAATGCATCGTAACCGTTGTTGGCTGCCTTGATGTTGTATTTTTCGGAGAGGCAGATCCGGATGTATTCAAGTGTGTCGGGGTTGTCGTCAACCAACAGCACAACGGGTTTGTTGCCCGGCAGTGGAAGCGACGTGTGCCCGGTTATTGTCTGGGCCTCTTCCGCGGTAAAAACGTTGGTTGTTGAATTTGCTTTTCCGGTGGGTGTTGTTTCTGCTGTGAAAGGAATTTCGACCCAAAAGTCCGATCCTTTGCCCTGTTGGCTTTCAAACTTGATTATACCGTTCATCAAATCGCAGTATTCTTTTGCAAGGTTGAGGCCGATTCCGTAGCCGGCGAAAGTTTCGGTCGTGTTCCTGCCTTGAAAGAAACGGTTGAAAATCCGTTTTTTATCATCATCGTTAATGCCTTTTCCGGTATCGGATACCGTTATTTTGAAGCGGTTGGTTTCGGGTATTTCGAGTTTAAACGTGATGGTGCCGTTGGGTTTTGTGAATTTGAAAGCGTTTGACAGCAGGTTCTGGACAATCGATTCCAGCTTTTCGCGGTCGGTTTCAACGTGTATTTCATTCCCGGGGGTTTCCATCCTGAAGCGTATCATGCGGCTATGGGCCAAGTCGTTGAACAGCTCGTATTGTTCGCGGCAAAAAGCAGCAAGTTCAAATTTTTCGGGATGCAATTCCAGCGATCGGTTCTCAATTTTGCGCAGGTCCATTAACTGGTTTACCAGGGAAAGCAAACGGCGTGAATTTTTCGATATGAGTTGAAGCAGTCCCAGGGCGTGGTTGTCGGATTTATATTTGTCGATTAACGACTGCACCGGCCCGGTTATCAGGTTAAGCGGCGTACGGAACTCATGCGATATGTTGGTAAAAAACTGTTGTTTGGCATGTGCCAGCATCTCGTTTTTTTCTTTTTCAAGGGTTATAAGGCGTATCTTCTCTTTCCATTTCAGCTTATTGCGGTAAGTGATAACCAGCGATACAAGGATGACCTGGAAAAGAACGATATATATTACAATGGCCCATGCACTTGCCCATATTGGCGGTTTTACAACAATTTCGAGCACTGCTTGTTTGTCGGACCACACACCGTCGTTGTTGGTTCCTTTTACCACAAACCGGTACTTGTCGGGCGAAAGGTAGGAATACGAGGCTGTGTTTTGTTTTCCCGTGGTGTAGTTCCAGTCTTTGTCGTAACCATCAAGTTTATATGCATATATGTTCCGTTCGGGATCGCCAAAATGCAATGATGAAAAATTGATGCTGATGGAGTGCTGGTCGTATTTTAAAACCACCTTGTTGGTATAAGTGACCAGGTTTTTCGTATTGTTTTTTCCCTTTAGCTGGTTTATTGAAGTGATTTCTTTGTTGTTTACCCTGAAACCGGATATGACAATATTGGGGTTAAACGGGTCTTTGCTGATATCGGCGGGGTTGAAAGAAATAAACCCGTCGTTACCGCCAAAATAGATAAACCCGTTTTGCGAACGTGCATTGCTTTGCGAAAGGAAAACGTCGAGCGGTATGCCTTTTTTCATGGGAAACGATTCAACCTGCCTGTTTTCAGCCGAGTAACGAAACACCGATGTCAGCGATGTTCCCCAAATGTTTCCCGAAAAATCTTCAACCAGGTTGTTTACAAAGCTTTGCCGCCCTGTAAGCACATCAATTTGTGCGGTTTCGCCGGTATGCGGATTGTATTGCAATAATTGCCCGTTGAGGCCAACCCACAGATTCCCGTTGGCGGTTACAAGCAGCGAGCTGATCTCTTTTAGCCCAATGGCATTGTTCAGTTCCCGGGGTTGCGATACCTTCATGGTCGATAAGTCGATGTTGTATACTTTTTTCCCGTGCTTGAGCCAGATTTTTTCATCGGCCGAAAAAACGTTGGTGTTGAAATTGGCTACGTATTCAAAATGTAAATCCTCAATGTTAAGAAAATCACCCTTGGCCTTATACATGCCTCCACCCCAGGTACTTACCCAGAGTGATCCGTCGGGCGGGGTGATGAATGCGCTGATATAATTCGACCTTAGTCCCTTGTTCAGGTCAAAATCGGCCGTGATGGTGTGCATTTTCTGCTTTTTCGTGTCCCATACGTTAATGCCCCCGGCACTGCCAATCCAGATACGGTCGAGGTTATCGCCGGTTATGGTGTTGATATTGTCAAGCACGGTGCGCCTGCCTTCGGGGTTGTCGGCGGTGAAAACTTCGCGGCTGCCATCGGGGTGCATCGTAACAACCCCTTTTTTGGTAGCCAGCCACAATGCCCCGTTGCTATCAGCGTAAACGTCGTTAACCTGGTTGCCCGTTATTGTATTGTTTTCGATGTTGTAAACCGGGGTAAACCGGAACATGCCCTCGTTGCTGTTCAACTGGCTAATGCCGTTGGCTGTGGCCAGCCATATTATACCGGCATTGTCGCGAAAAATATCCCATACCACGTTATTGGCCAGCGAATAATTGTTGAAAGGGTCGTGGGTAGAAACGCGGAATTCTTTTGTTTCGGAATTGAAAAAATAGAAGCCAAAATCGGTGCCAAAATAGGTTTTGCCGTTTTCGAGCGGGAAAATGCACTTGACCACCTCGTTGCCAAAACCCGTGTTGCGGGAGTTGAAGACTTTCGAAAGCCGGGCTTCGCGGTTAAAAAGCACCAGACCAGTCTCAGTACCAATCCATAAAAGCGTATCGCTTTGGGGTGAGTAGGGATGAATGTCGAGCACCAGGTTGTTTTTCAGTTCGGGTTTGTAGTCACCTTTCAGGTCGAAATAATCCCATTTGCCCGATGTGGAAATTGAGTTTAACCCATCGAACGTGCCTACCCAGATGTTGCCATCGGAATCGGTATACAATGAACGTACAATATCGGAACCAAGCATGGAATTTTCAGTGTTGTACACGTGGTAGTTGCCTGTGACCGTATTCATTTGAATGAGGCCGGTTGCCGTTCCGGCCCATAGCACCGAATCGCCCTGGTTCAGCAGGCACCTTACCTCGCGTGTGCCGCCCAAATCAACCTGTTCACTTTCCCAGGTGTGGGTGTCGAAATGGATCAGTCCCTCGTAACACGAAATCCATAAACCATTGCCTTTGTCGTTTGCGATGGCCGTGATCTGGTTGTCGGGCAGTGCAATCCTTCCTGTTTCATCGTTTCTGAAAACCTTCATGTCATACCCGTCGTACCGTAAAAAGCCGTTGCTGGTGCCAAACCACATAAACCCGGTTGAATCTTGTGTGATGGTGAAGATCTGGTCGACCGGCAGCCCGTCTTTTACCTTGATGTTGTTGAAGAGCCGTGTATTGCCGCTTTGCCCTGATGTGGATAAAAAGGCGAGCAACATTCCTGTCAGGAGAATGTAACGGAAATTATATGCTTTGGTAATGAGCATCAGGTTTAGTTAGAAATTCATTTCGAAGATATAATTTTTTTGAATCAGTGAGACTGTGATTTCAAGAATCCGGTTAATAGGAAGAACTGAAATTACTTTTTGTTAAAAAAGCCTAATATCTGATTTTCTTATAATTAATTCGGTGTTAAATACGTTGAAGAACTGAAATATGGCTTGATGAAAAGATAGTTGAACAGAGCGTGTCATGCCGAATCCCGACATTTATCGGGATGAGGCATCTCATTTAAAGATGCAATTTGTTTAATGTCGATTTTTATTCTCATCGGGTTCGAAATGATAAATTTAAAAAGGCCCATGAAACGAATAGTGATCCTTATTTTTCTGCTACCTGCAATACATGCTACAGCACAACAGGAGCTAAATAAATTCTACCTCGGAATAAGCCCCGGGGTAAGTCTGACCCGGGTAAATTTTTCATTGTCGTCTCAGCAAATTATTGACTTATCTACCGAACAGAATTTTACATTGGGTTACAACGGGGGAATTGTATTCATCTATTATTCAGAGCCGCGGCTTGGTTTGCAAATGGAATTGAATTATTCACAACGTGGCTGGACGGAAAAACACGATTCAGCGATTTTTTACAGCCGTGTCCTTAACTACTTAGAATTCCCGTTTTTATCGCGTTTTGATATCGATTTAAAGAAAATTGATATCACAATAACAGCCGGGCCAACAGTATCGTACTTGTTAAGCGAACTTGAAACAGTAAACATTGAGGATAAATTGATGGTAAAACCGTATTACAATGTTATAATTGATAACAGGCTGGAAGTTGGTTATTGTTTAGGGGTAGGTGTAAGTAAAAAGATAAAAAACAGCATAATCCAATTTGAGATACGGCTCAGTCACGGGCTCAGTGAAATGTTTTCTGAGGGAAAAAAGCTTGGTGTTTCCACTTCGCAACACCAGGTACTGGGTGTTAAAATTGCTTATTTTTATGGTTGGGGCAAATAGCCCCCTTGCTTGGGCATACCGGTGCAAAATGTTATCATAATTTTAAAAAAAATTTGCAGAATTATGTTTTTGTTCTAATTTAGAGGGCGTTAATCGTGACATCAATAATACACCTTATGAAGGAAAAGAATCAAAAGCAAGTCATTAAAAATGCAGCAATCTTAATCAAGTCCGTTAAAATAAATAAACCTGTTGAAACAGTATTTAATTACATAATTTACGATTTAAAAGACAATTATAAAGCGATGACCGAAGATCATATTAAATATGAATTGTTAAACAGTGAATATTTAAAGGAAGGCACCGTGATTGATTGTCGTGAAAAAGCCGGGAACCAGACTGTTTGCCATCATTATAAAGTTGAAAAAATAATTACTAACCGACATATTTTTTATCTTTCTTCACCAAGTAAGGTTTATATTGAATTGCCGTGGAAAACAATTATTCCCATACTTTTTGTAATGACTCTTTTGAATTGCTCAAATAATTCAACTGATTATCAATTAAAAACTGACATTAGCAAAACATATGAAATCAGGTATTTCAACGCTGAAAATCAATATGTTTTCTTAGATTCCACAACAGTTAACTCAAATAGAAATTATCCGTAGAGCATAACAAAATATTCAGAATCGATTGAGATTATGAGCATAGTAATTAAATAAACTCAACTCCATGCTAAACTTAAACTAAATTTCAATATTTTAAAAAAAAATCTACTATGCTCTTCAACTCTTTTTCAACTAATTTGTTTACATCCTAATTACTTAATAAAAAACGTATATGATGAAAAAAAGTCTTTACTTAATCCTTTTGTTTGTGGCAGCAACTGGTTTCAGCCAGAACAATAGCGTAAAATTTAGCCTGTCGGGCGTTAATTATGGCGACTATTCATTAAATTATGAACGTGCCCTTAATGAAAAAAGTTCTCTCAACTTAACCGTTGGATTCTGGAGTCCCGATAACGGGATTTTTTTATTTTCGGAAGATTTCTACATTGAAGATCGTGTACTCGATGAATCAATATGGCTTGGCGAGTTAAACACCGGTTATCACGTTTCTCTCGACTACCGGATTCATCCTGCCGGTGAAGGTCTTAAAGGTTTTTACTGGGGACCTTATGCAAGGTACTGGAATTTGGATTTCAGGTTAATGGACAGAATAGATGAAGATTATTTTGACATTAACACATCATTTAGCGGGATCGGCCTTGGCGTATTGATTGGCTACCAGTGGGTTATTGCTAAAGTAGTTACTATTGACTGGTACTTTTTAGGTCTGGGAGCACAAAGTTTCCTTGCCAACGGTGATTACGTTGTAACCCCTGACCAGGCAAATTTTGATTACGAGGCCATAATACCGGATGTTGTTGGTGGCTACGAAAGGGTTCCTTACATAGCAAACAATACTAAGACTGAGGTATTTTCTGACAGGTTGAATTTACAAATACCAATAATTATTCCTGATATTAGAACGGGACTTTCTGTCGGAATAGCATTTTAGTCAGTTTTAAAATATTAAATTAAATATTGAGACATACAAAAAGCCCGGCAAAAAATGCCGGGCTTTTTGGTTTACTATCTATACAGTAAAACTATTTTACGTAATCGGCTTCCATCAGGAAGTCGTAGCTCATTTTCACACTTTCAAGCGGCGTGTAATTGTAACGTTCAACTTCAACAATAATGTGCTCCATGCCCGAAATTTCGGCCTCGGCAAACATGCTTTCGAAATCCATCATGCCGCTTTCGCCCAGTTCCTTTTCGTCCTTCACATGCCAAAGCAGGAAGCGCCCCGGGTAGTTATTAAAATAATCAACCGGATCTTTTTCGCCTACAACAATCCAATAAAGGTCGAGCTGAAAGAATACCTTTTCGGGATCGGTATTTTGCAACATGTAATCGTAACGCACCACACCGTCAACTTCGGTAAATTCTTTGTCGTGGTTGTGGTAACCGAAACGGATGCCTTTGGCGTTGCATTTTTCACCTACCTCGTTAAAATAATCGCAGTAGCGTTTCAAGTCATCGAGTGAGCCGTAGCCGTATTGGTCCATAAACGGTTGTACGATGTACTCAACACCAGCTTCTGCATGTGCATCGATGCACCGGTCCCACCAGGCCATCACTTCTTCGTAGTTACTTGAATCGGGTACCGGCTGTCCGGTATGCGATGCCAGAAATTGCATCCCGTTATCGTTTACCCGCTTTTTGAATGTCAGGGGTTCCATGCCGTAAAATTTCCCCTCGCCATAACCGGCGGCTTCGATGAAATCATAGCCCATTTCACCAACCGCTGCAATGGTTTGTTCAGGGTCGGCCTTCATGTCGTCACGTACTGACCACAGTTGAAGGCCTATTTCCTTTTCCGGTGCTTTTTCGCATGAGAAAAGCGACCCCGTAAGTAAAAAAGCCAGGAATATTAATGATACATTTCTGATCATAATTCTTTAATTTTTATGTTACGGAACCACACATCGTCTCCATGGTCCTGAAGTCCGATATATCCTTCTGAAGCCACATCGGCCCAGGTAGGATTGAGCTCGGGAAATTTACTTCCGGCAACCAGTTCGTTCCACTCGGGTGTCCAAAGGTGGTATTCGAGCACGGTTTCGCCGTTCATTTTGTGTACAACGGTACCTTTGAAACAAATAATTTCAACCGAATTCCATTCCCCGGCAGGTTTTGCATTCTGGGGTTTTGCCGGTATGAGGTCATACAGCGAACCGGCTTTCCGGTTACCGTCTTTTCCCAGCATGGCATCGGGGTGCCGGTCGTTATCGAGCACCTGCATTTCGGGTGCGGTTTTCCAGATGAAGTCGTACTCGGGTGTTTCCTGACCGAGGTAAAATATCCCGGAGTTTCCGCCTTCCGATATCTTCCACTCCATTTTCAGGTGGAAGTTCGAGAATTTTTCATCGTAAAGAATGTCACCGCCTTCAACAGCTCCGGCTTCACCCCTGCCCGATCCTTTGCACATCAGGGCATTGTCATCGATAATCCATCCGGCAGGAAAGGTTTCTTTACCATAACCACGCCATCCATCGGTGGTTTCGCCATCGAAAAGTAACTGCCAGCCTTCGGCCTTTTCTTCTTTTGTAAGCTGGTTGGGGCCGCTTTTTTCAGCACATGCCGTCATAAACAATGTTGCTATTCCGATTAATAAAATTGATAAATACTTCATATTATTTCAGTTATTTGGTTTAGTAAATAAATTACGCGGGCATATCGGGCAAACGCCATCCCTGGCGATAAGTATGCCTGATCATTTCAGCAGCAAATTCCTGCGCGTTCATATCGGGTGTATAATCCTTGTCGAAGGTTGGATGCCCGTCGTGAATGGCAAAACCGTCTCTTTCAACAATGCGAAGTGTTTCTTCAGGCCCGATGTTGGTAAAGCGCATGTTTTCGCCATCCCATTCAAGCTCTTTGTTCAGGGTCTGTAACCTCACGGCCAGCACGCCCATAACCACCATTTCGTTAAATGGCCCTGCTTCTGAGAAATCGGATGATGCTTTAATCCTGTTTTCAGGCGACTCCTTGCAGGCGCGTACCCAGTCCATTTCGTGACTTGTTTCAACCTTGCGGCCAACGGGCGGGGTTTCGGGTTTTTCAATCGAACCGTCGGAACGTAAAATCCAGGGGTTCACGCCGTAACAACCGCAAATGAGTTTTCCTTTTGTTCCGTGGAAAATCACGCCGCCGCCGCTGTCGTTCATGTCTTTTCCGGCAGGCCACTTATCGGGGAAGTTGGGTTTCAGACCGCCATCGTACCAATGAACTTCCACTTCGGGAAATTTCATTTTTACGTTACGGTCAGTATGTTTCCTTTCGGGAAATACAAGCTTTACAACTTCGGCCGAGGGACACGAGTCGGTAAGCAAAAGGGTTGAACTGCCCTGAGCTTTGATGGGGTATTTCAGTTTAAGCCCTACGAAAACCGGATGCAGGATGTGACAGGCCATATCGCCGAGAGCACCGGTACCAAAATCCCACCAACCACGGAAATTCCAGGGTGTATAAATTGAATTGTAAGGCCGCATGGGTGCCGGGCCAATGAAGCTGTCCCAGTCGAGGGTATCGGGTACCCATTCGCCTTTTTCGGGCCTTGGCAACCCCTGTGGCCATATCGGACGGTCGGTAAAGGCCTCAACTTTGGTTACCTCGCCAATTTCGCCGTCCCAAAGCCAGGCGCAGGTCTGGCGAACCCCGTCGCCCGATGCGCCCTGGTTACCCATTTGCGTAGCTACTTTGTACTTATCGGCCAGTTTTGTCAGCAAACGCGATTCATATACAGTATGGGTAAGCGGTTTTTGCACATAAACGTGTTTGCCCATTTCCATAGCCTGGGCAGCAACAATGGCATGGGTATGGTCGGCTGTGGCAACAATTACCGCATCGATATCTTTTCCCATTTCATCGTACATTTTCCTGAAATCCTTGTAACGCTTTGCGCCCGGGTTTTCATCAAAAACATGTTTTGCATATTTCCAGTCGACATCGCAAAGGGCCACGATGTTTTCGGTTGAGACCACATTTTTCAGGTTTCTATTCCCAACACCGCCAATTCCAACAACAGCTACGTTAAGTTTATCACTTGGTGCAATATGTCCCAGCCCGCTAAAAACACGTCCGGGCAAAATGGTAAGGCCGGCAGCAGCAAGGGCCGAATTGCCCAGAAATTTCCTCCGGCTGATTCCCGGATGTTCACTTTTTTTATTTTCCATATTCAATAAGTTAGTTTTACTGATTAATGATCGTATTTTGAATGAATTTTAAATTACGGTACTGTTGCTTTCAAATTTATGATTTTCAATCGAAAATTTGAAACACCTTCACATATTTATTTGCATGATTATCCATTTTAGTCAAATACGTTACCCGGTTTATCCTACACAATTTTTTCATTGTCGGCATCCCAGTACACCTTTCGGTTTTCGCGGTAGGCAATGGTTGCCATGTGTGCGGTAATGGCTTCGTCGAACCCTTCGTCGATATTGCAACTGGGTTGTTTCCCGGTCCGTATACAATTGAGCCATTCTTTAATGTGCAGGTGGGTTGTGTCGACCCGTTTCCCCTGAATGTAAGTGTAAAGCAGCCCGCGGCTGGCAAAATACTGTTCGGTTGCCGAGGTAACGGCATCGACCTGTTCCCTGCCGGGGATGTAGGTTAACAGCGGTTTATCGGGGCTCAACAACCCCGATTCGATCTGCTTTTTATACCGGGTTGAATTCCTTTCAGGATAAACGGTTAAGGCACTTTCCAACTCCATGTTGGCATCGTGGCCCATCAGTACTTTTCCACGGTAACGCCCGCTGGCCAGCGATGCGCTGTACATGAACGTTAAATCGCGGTCGGGGTATTCGTAAACCGCCTGGAACACATCGGGAACCGTTCGTCCGTCTTTATAGAAGTAAACCCCGCCCGATGCCACTGCCGAATGCGGAATTCCCAAACGCATTACCTGGTTAATGGCATCGTACTCGTGGGTGAGCAAATCGCCCGACAGGCCGGTGCCGTAATCCCACCAGCAACGCCAGCGAAAAAAACGTTCGAGGCTGAAGGTGTGCGGCCGCGTTGGTTCAATAAACTGGGCCCAGTCGATGGTTTTGGGGCTTCCCTCGGGATCAATATCATACACCCACGCCCCGTTCGGGTCGTTGCGGTTTGTACACACTTCAATAAGGGTAATTTTTCCGAGAATATCTTTTTTGATGATCTCTTTGGCTTTGTTATGACTGGCCGTTTGACGCCCCTGATGACCTAACTGAAATACGACTCCGGTTTCTTTTATAGCCTTCCTTAACTGAAAAGCCTCTTCAACCGTTCGTGTCATACCCTTCTCAACATATACATGTTTTCCGGCTTTGGCTGCATCAATGGCCATGCGTGAATGCCAGTGATCGGGCGCAGCAATAATTACAGCATCAATATCGGGGGCAGCAAGCAATTCAGTATATCGTTTGTACCTTTTAGCAGTTTGTACCATTTTTTCGCCTGTACCCTTCCGGTTTATGTTTGCCGCAGCACTCAAAGCCTCGCGGGCACGCTTATCGAACAGATCACAAACACCGTTGATGGTAATGTTCAAATCCTCCTGTTCGAGGTAATCGGCATAGCGGTTATCCCCGGGATTTTTCAGGGCGCTGGTTTTCCAGTCGTCAATCAGCCCGGGTTTGGCAAAACCGGCAGCCCGCATGAGTTGCTCGCCGCGAATGCCGTAGCCAATAATACCAAGGCGCAGTGTTTTGCCATTTCCTGAAGTTTCCGGGACTTTCTCTTCATCAAAATCGAGCCCCAGTTCACGGGTAATTGACGATTTTTTAAGCCTTTCGGCATTCCATTTTTTGTAAATCCCGTATCCGAATGCACCCAGGGCCGGAACCGTTGCCAACCCTTTCAAGGCATCCCTCCGGGTTAATTTGCTTTTTTGGTTTTGTGTTTTATCATCTTTATTTGCCATCGCTTTTCCGCTTTTTAAATATCAACCTGTCAATTCCAATAATTCTTCCCGTTGGGAAAACCACCAGTATCAACAATAAAAAAATAAAAATCAGGTTTTTGTCAATCCACAGGGTATTGTCGCCCGACTGCATCAGGTAGTTTGCATCGATAAGCGCGGGATGTGACAAGCAATACAGCCCCAGCAATGCAATACCGGCAATAGCTGCCACATGGGTAAACAATCCCAGTATAAGGCCAAGCCCGATGGCAACCAGCCCCCACACATTCAAAAAATCGACAACCTGCAACAAAGTGGGATTTGCAGCAATGCCCTTAAACAATGGGGCAAACAATCCTTTCGAATCGGACAAGTACGCGTAGGATGTCCAGTTGGGATTCATCAACTTAACCACCCCTTCGTACAGGCAATACCAACCAATCAGGATACGTGATACAACCAAAACGCTCAATTGAATTTCCGAATACTTTTTTTCATTAATCATCATTTACTAATCATCTATTTTTATTTTTCAAAAATTTTATTTCCCGTTTTTACATGGGGACAACCCGTTTTTCACGACTGCTTTGATATGCTTTTTCAATAACCCTTATGGTTTGAAAGGCTTCTTCGGGCTTAACAGCCAACTGATCGTTTCCGGCAAGTGCCCGGTAAACATTTTCGAAATAACCGGCATAATTTCCGGGTAAAGTTTCAACCTGCTTCCGCTCAACTTTGCCATTTACTTCGGTATGCAACAGGCCGTAATTCGTTTTTGAATCGGCACCCAATTGTTCATCACCGGGCTTCATGCCTTGTTTCAGATTTTCTTCCTGCGGGTCGAGCCCGTGTTTAACAAACGACCCTTTACGCCCGTGAACAATAAACCGGGGCCCGGGCTCGCGGCACATGATACCGGCCTTGAGTATAATTTTCCGTTCAGGATACAAGAGCTGAACTTCAAACGAATCGTCGATGTTTTCAGGTTTTCGTACCCGGCGAATATCAGCATAAATGTAATCGGGTTTACCAAAAAGAACGAGGGCCTGATCGATCAAATGGGGGCCTAAATCGTACAACGTACCGGTGCCTTCACCGGGGGTATTTTTCCACTCCACCCTTTCGCGTTGTGGCCGATAACGGTCAAAATGGCTCTCGTATTCTACCACTTCACCAATTAATCCTTCTGAAATGATTTTTTTCACGGTTAAAAAGTCACCGTCCCAGCGACGGTTTTGAAACGGGATGAGCAACTTCTGCTTTTCTTCGGAAATACGGATGAGTTCTGCTGCCTCTTCGGACGTAATTGTAAATGGTTTTTCAACAATAACATGCCTGCCTGTAAGTAACGACTGCTTTGCATATTCAAAATGGGTATTGTTTGGTGAAGCAACAACAACAACATCAAGCCTGTTAAGATGCAAAAGGTCTGCAATATTTTTGCAAACATCCACACCCGGATAATCTCGCTTAACTTGTTCATGTTGCGATGTTACCACTGCTGCCAGGTTAAACCCGGGATGCGTGGCAATAAAAGGCGAAAAAAAATACCGGCCCGACAATCCATAACCGATAACCCCAACTTTATACTTCTCCATTTCCCCTGAATAAAAATGAGCGCCTCAAGATACCAAAATTGATACGTATTTTCAAAGATGATTGTCCGCTCGCTGAAAAATTGTTCATTTTTTCGTAGTTTAGTAAGCAAAATTTTACAACTTGAATACCATGAAAACGAAAACCATAAAACCCTGTTTTTTGCCCCCTTTTTTCATATTTTTTTTCATTATGACAGCTATTACATCGTGCAAAACCGAAAAACCCACAGGTATTTTTGACCAAAGTACCAACATAGGCAACCCCCGGATTGTGGGACGTACATTTTTTAATGACAAAACGGGAGAATACAAGCTCCGGGGAGCCGGGGAAAACATTTGGGACAAGCGGGACGAATTTCACTTTTTGCATAAAAAAATTACCGGCGATTTTATATTGCAGGCCCGTGTAAGGTTTGTTGGTGAAGGAGAAAACCCACACCGTAAAGCAGGCATTATGGTACGCGATTCACTGTCCGACAATTCGGCCCACATTAATGGCGTTGTGCATGGCGACGGGCTAACTTCACTGCAATACCGGCAATATAATGGTGCCGTTACCGAAGAAAAAAAATCGGCATCGGTTGCTCCAAACATTATTCAACTCGAGCGGAAAGGAAACACGTTTATTTTTTCAACAGCCATCGAAGGTGAACCTTTTACAAAAACAGAAGTTGACTATTTGGATTTGAAAAAAGAAGCAAATGTTGGCCTGTTTGTTTGTTCGCACGAGAAAAACGTGGTTGAAGAAGTTATCTTCGACAATGTACGTTTAATCATCCCGGCTCCTGGTGATTTTGTACCCTACCGTGATTTCATTGGCAGCCACGTTGAAATGCTCGATATTGAAACCGGTAAACGGAAGATCGTCCACAGTTCACCAAAGTCACTGCAGGCCCCCAACTGGTCGCCCAATGGAAAAACACTGATTTACAACTGCGAGGGAAAACTGTATTCTTTTGAAATCGATTCGGCAAAAATTACTGAAATCAAAACCGGTTTCGCTCAAAACAACAACAACGACCATGTGCTTTCGTTCGACGGGAAATTGTTAGGAATAAGCGACCATACCGAAGACGAGGAGCACCAGTCGTTAATTTACGTTTTGCCGGCCACGGGAGGAACCCCGGAACTTGTTACACCCGAAGCCCCTTCGTACCTGCACGGCTTTTCGCCCGATAGTGAATACATGGTTTACACCGCCGGGCGCAATGATGCCGGGCATCTCGACATTTACAAAATCGCACTTAAAACCCGCAAAGAAACCCGGCTGACCGATGCCCCAGGGCTCGACGACGGCTCGGAGTATTCTCCCGACGGGGAATACATTTATTTCAATTCGGACCGCACCGGAACCATGCAGATATGGCGCATGAAACCCGACGGCACGGAACAGGAGCAATTGACATTTGACGAATACAACGACTGGTTCCCGCACGTTTCGCCCGATGGAAAAACCCTGGTGTTTATTTCGTACGCACCTGAAATTGCCTCAAACGACCACCCGTTTTACAAACACGTGTACATACGCACCATGCCGGTTGATGGTGGTGATGTAAACGTTGTTGCCTACGTTTACGGGGGCCAGGGCTCAATGAATGTATTCAACTGGTCGCCCAACGGAAAACGGATTGCTTTTGTAAGTAATACGGTTATTGAATAAGTTAGGCTTAATTGTGAGAACAGCACGTGATAATAGTATACGAGTACAAATTAAAAAAGAAAACTTTAAGTATTGATTATCAAAAATCTCTATTATCGTTGATTAATATCCATTGTTTTAGTAAATTTTGCAGTATTAAATAATTACACATAAAGTTGAAAAACTAAAAAGATAAATTATGAGACAAATATTTAAAACAGCTTTATTGATATCAATGCTAATTTTCTTATTAGCTGCTAAATCGAATGCACAAGATAAAATTATACTTTATGATAGTTTATCTATTTCAGGCGACATAGTATCAATTGATAGTAGTGAAATTAAGCTTAAATATTACCCGCAAAATAAAGTTGGATGGATTTTAAGAACATTTGAAGTTAAAAAAATCAAGAAGATTAATTACAATGATTTTGAATACAATTTAGGTAAAACTAACATCGAAGAATTAATTGAAGTATTTAATAAGAAGGGAAATTCAAAAAAATCAAAGCCTTTGATTATAAATAAAGATATATGTCTTGTTAGCTGATGAATAAATATCTACGAACGTTTGTTATTGCCCCAATGACTAAAAGTTCTAAAGAATATACAACAATGAACAGAAGATAAAAGCCGAAAATAAGGCGTACCAACCTGCAACTTCGGACTTCCAACTTCTGACTTATAAAAAAATAAACCATGAAACGACCATGAATTGAGCTTAGCGAAATCGTGTTAATCAATTTTAACATTTTATATTCACACACGAAAATGATTAAAATACATCGGGAGTTCCTGAATGTGAAGAAATTTTTAGTTTCTTCATTTTCAAAAAACTAAAAATTTTAAACAGATGAAAAATATTGTAACCCTTTTCCTGCTGATCTCTTTATTTGCGTGCAACACGTCTAAAAAAGATGAACCTTTCTGGCCGCCCGAAAAAGCACCTGAACTGATCGGTCAAAAAGCCATAGCCGATTTCTTCAGCCGTGATGATTATTGGCTGGTAACAACCGATGAATACCAGTCGATTCATTATTCCGAAGCTTGCACTGGTTTTGGTGCAGCCCGTTTTGCCAACCTTACCGGTAACGATCAAATTATTGAAAAACTAACCGAAAGGTACATGAAGGTAATTGAAGATTCGATTCCCATTACCGGCAACCACGTCGACGGGAATGTGTACGGCATTTTGCCCCTTGAATTATACAAACACACGGGCATTGAAACATTCAAAGAACAAGGAATGTGGCTGGCCGACCAGCAGTGGGAAAACCCCACACCCGAAGGGTTATCGTACCAAACGCGCTTTTGGATCGATGATATTTGGATGATTGGCAGCCTGCAAACCCAGGCCTACCGTGTTACCGGGAATCCGGTTTATATCGAAAGGGCTGCAACCGAAATTGCCGCTTACCTCGACAAACTGCAACAAACAAACGGCCTGTTCCACCACGGGCCCGGCTTCCCTTTTTTCTGGGGCCGGGGCAACGGTTGGGTGGCGGCCGGACTGGCAGAAGTCATTTCGGAACTGCCACCTGAAAATGAACATTACGCCAAAATTCTCGACGGTTATAAAAAAATGATGGATGCCCTGGTAAAATACCAGGCAACCAACGGCATGTGGCGGCAACTTATCGACAAAGATTTTGCATGGGAAGAGACCTCTTGCACGGCCATGTTTGGGTATGCATTGCGCATGGGTGTAAAATCGGGCAGGCTGAAAAATAAAAAATACCGCGAAGCCTACCAGAAAGCCTGGCTGGCTTTAACCGATTACCTGAACGAAGAAGGCAAACTGACCGAAGTTTGTATTGGCACCGGCCAGCAAAACGACATTAACTTTTACCTTGAACGCCCAAGGATCACAGGCGATTTTCACGGGCAGGCACCATTGATTTGGTTTGCCGGCAGCCTGCTTAATAATGATCAGGAGATATAGAACAGTGAAATGCAGCACAAACCGTATTTAGCCTCAACCATTTTTGCCATTTCAATGGCCTTTTTCGAAAGCGCTATTGTGGTGTACATCCGCTACATTGCCTATCCCGAAGGTTTTGATTTCCCTTTGCAGCCCATCGTTAAATCGCTTGCACTTACCGAACTGTTACGGGAGGTATTTTCAATGATTATGCTGGGATCGGTTGCCTGCCTCATTTCCCGCAACCGCATGGAGCGCTTTGCCTGGTTCATTTACAATTTTGCCGTGTGGGACATTTTTTACTACATCTTTCTGAAACTGTTGCTAAACTGGCCCGAATCGGTTTTTACCATGGATATCCTCTTCCTGATACCCGTTATCTGGACAGGCCCCGTGCTGGCACCTGTCTTATTGTCGCTACTTATGATCCTGCTGTCCATGTTAATTATAAAAAAAACGGCAAGAGGGCAACGGGTAAGTTTCACCACAACGGAATGGGCACTTTTCTTCGGAGGATCGCTGGTTGCCATTGTTTCTTTCACACTCGATTACCTCAACTATTTTTTCGTCAAACATTCTTTTGGCGAATTGTTTTCGATGAAAAAGCACCTTGAAGCATCGGCCCATTATGAGCCCCAACATTTTTACTGGTTCATCTTTTTTGCCGGTTTTATGATAATTGCATCGGGTATTGCTGCTTTTCACCTGCGTACACGGCATTTTATTTCCAAATACCAAAACAAATAATTTCCAAATCGGGGCTATTGGTGTATATTTGCTAATGTCACTCTATAAAAAGGAAAATATGAAACGATTTTTTTCCCTGTTTCTGCTATTGGCTTTTTTTGGCGGGGCAACAGCCCAAAACACCGACACCCTGTTCCTGTGGCCGGGGCAAGTACCGGGCGAAAACGCCCCAAAACAAGCAGCCGTTTTATCCGATAATACCTCGCGAAACGTAACACGTCTGGCAAAAGTAACAAACCCATTACTCCTTGCTTTTAAACCTGAAAACGGGAAGGAGAAGGCCTGTATGATTGTGTGCCCCGGGGGAGGCTACCACCACCTGGCCCTTGACATTGAAGGGACAGAAATTGCAGCATGGTTGAACACATTAGGCATTGCAGCCTGGGTGCTTCAATACCGTGTACCCGGAAACCCCGATGGAGCCCTGCAGGACATACAGCGGGCCATGCGGCTGGTTAAACAGCAAAACCCGGGCAAAAAAGTTGGTGTTATGGGCTTTTCTGCAGGGGGAAGCCTTTCGGCCAGGGCAGCAACACGTTTCAACCAAAACACATACCCATACACCGATGCAGCAGATTCCATTTTGCCACGGCCCGATTTTGTCGCGCTGCTCTACCCCGCCTACCTCGACCAGGGCGAAAACCGCACGCTTACACCCGAACTAACGCTTTCTGAAAAAACTCCGCCCATGTTCTTGTTTGGGACAGCCGACGACAAGCTCTGCAACAGTTCGCTGGTTATGGCACAGGCCCTTCGCGACAACGGCATCCCGGTTGAACTGCACATTTTACCCTTTGGCGGGCACGGCTACGGAAAACGCAGCGGGAATATTGCAGCCGAAACATGGCCGGCACTTTTGAAAAACTGGTTAAACAGTCAACTTACAAACAGATGAAAAAAATCCTTTTACTTTTTATAATCGCCGGTATAGCTGCATGGTCAGGCAAGAAACCGACTGAAAAAAACACCTATCTAGGCATTCCGGTATCAGAAATTGAAACAGCCGTTACAAAGCATCTTACCAACTGGTTCCCAAAAGTAATCGACACCGTTAACGGGGGATACTACACAAACTTTGAATACAACTGGGAAGGGTGCAACGACCAGGATAAAATGATTGTAACCCAGGCCCGCGATATGTGGACCGCTTCAAGAGCTTCACAATTATTACCCGACAGTAATTTATACCGGCAATATGCTCAACACGGTTTTAATTACCTCGTAAACTTCATGTGGGACAAAAAAAACGGAGGCTTTTATCTTTATTATCAGCCTGACAAACCCTTAGAACATGCCTCCTACAAATTAATTTACGGCAATGCCTTTGCCCTTTATGCCCTGGCCGAATATGCCAAAATCAATCCTTCGGAAAAGGTTTTTTCGTGGATAAATAAAACCTTTAACTGGATTGATTCGGTTGCGCATGATGATTTGAACAGGGGATATTATAATTTAATCCTCGATGATGAACTGAAAAAAGACACACAAAAAAACCGGAAATTCATTAAACGGCAAGGCTGGGGCCAACCTGAATGGAAAGGCCAAAACACATCCATCCACCTGCTTGAGGCGCTCACAGCCGTTTACAAAGTTATGCCTTCGCCAAAAATACGCGAACGGCTTGCCGAAATGCTTGTTTTGGTACGCGATACCATGGTGCAGCCCGACAGCAGCCTGAAACTTTATTTTACCAGCAACTGGGAACCAATCAACCATTCAAAAAAACCGAAACACTATATTCAAAAAAACATTTACAACGATCATATTTCCTTTGGTCACAACATCGAAACGGCATACCTCATAATCGATGCCGCAGAAACCCTTTACGGAAAAGTTGATACAGTATCGTTAAAAGTGGCAAAAGCACTCACCGCCCACAGCCTGAAATACGGATTTGATGAAAATTTTCACGGGTTGTTCGACAAAGGGTATGTGTTTAACGGGCAAATTGAAATTGTTGACAACCGCAAAACATGGTGGTCGCAATTTGAAGCGCTGCATACCCTGGCCCTGATGAACCGCTATTTCCCCAATAATGAAACATATCCCAAGGCCTTTGCAGGTATGTGGAATTACATCAAACGGGACTTGTACGATCACGAATACAGCGGCTACTACAACAACGGGCTCGACATGAACCCCTATGATATAAAAGAGCGCAAAGCGCACAACTGGAAAGGCCCCTATCACGACGGCAGGGCATTGATGCAAATATGGCTTTACACGAAATTTTGAAACAGCCCTCACCTTTGAAAACAGAAAATTTTAATAATATGAAAGTTAATATCCTGACAGTAACCCTTATGCTTTTGCTCCTAATGGTTAATTATACATGGGGGCAAACTGCAATGATTAATCCTCAGGCAAGAAATTCAGTGAGCCTGAACGGGAAGTGGAATGTTATAGTTGACCCAACAGGAATTGGTGAATGGCGACAGGTTTGGTTGGAAAAAAAACCGGAAAAGAAAACCGACTTTTACGAGTATTCTTTTGATGGAAGCCCAACATTCACGGTACCGGGTGATTTTAATTCTCAAATGTGCGAGTTGGCTTTTTTTGAGGGAATAGTCTGGTATAGGAAACAATTTAATTATTCAGGAATAAAAGGGAAACATCTATTCCTCTATTTTGGGGCTGTAAATTATCTATCCGATGTTTTTTTAAACGGAGAAAAGATTGGGAATCACGAAGGTGGCTTCACCCCTTTTCAATTTGAAATAACAGATAAAATACAACAAGGAACAAACAATATTGTGGTTAAGGTTGACAACAGCCGCCACAGTAACGGGTTGCCGGGAAATGGCTATGATTGGCTGAACTACGGAGGAATAACCCGCGATGTTTGCATTATTGAAACAAACGACACCTATATCGCCGATTATTCCATTCATTTGAAAAAAGGAAGCCTTAATACGGTTTCTGGAAGTTTACAACTGGCTGGCAATAAACCTGAACAAAACATAACCCTTGAAATAGCTGAGCTTGATATTCTATACCAAACAAAAACAAATAAGAACGGACTTGCACGGGTTGAATTCACTTCAGATTTTGAGCTCTGGTCGCCCGATAATCCAAAACTTTATACCATTAAAATTAAATGCGGCACTGATTCAATTTCTGATCACATCGGGTTCAGAAGTATCGAAATAAAAGGGAACAAAATATTGCTGAACAAAAAGCCCGTATTCCTGAAAGGGGTGAACATCCATGAAGAAAACCCGTACTCAGGTTCGAGGGCACATTCGCCTGAAGATGCAAAAATACTGTTGAATGCAGCAAAAGAATTGGGATGTAACCTGGTTCGTTTAGCCCATTACCCCCATAACGAAAACATGGTACGCGAAGCTGAAAAAATGGGTATAATGGTATGGGATGAATTACCGGTTTATCAACACATCGATTTTTCCGACAGCCTTGTCCCGCTTAAAATGGAAAGGATGCTTTCTGAAATGGTTCATCGCGATAAAAACCGTTGTGGGGTTATTATATGGTGCTTATCAAATGAAACCTGGTCGTTCACAAAAAACAGGGACAAGGAATTAATCCGCCTCACAAAAAAATGCAAGACACTTGATTCCACACGTTTAGTAACACATGTAATTAATTCACAAGGGTATCAAAACAACACTTTTAACGTGTGGGACACCCTTTATTATCATTCTGATTTAATCGCCCTGAATGAATACATTGGTTGGTATGTTCCGTGGCAAGGCAAGCCATCCGACACAAAATGGAAATTAGTATGCCCCGACAAACCCGTTTTTATTTCAGAATTTGGAGGAGAAGCCCTATATGGCAATAATGATGGACCAAAAGACGAGGCTGCCTATTGGACTGAAGATTACCAGGAAAACATTTACAGGGATCAAATTGAAATGTTTTCTACCGTACCAAACTTATGTGGGGTTTGCCCATGGCTTTTGTTCGACTATAAATCATTAGGCCGCTTGCACCCTGTATATCAGAAAGGATACAACAGAAAGGGATTGCTATCGGAAAAAGGCGAGAAGAAAAAAGCCTGGTTTGTTATGAAGAAATATTATTCAAAATAACGACATGCGAAATAACAGTAAGACACTGCAAAACAAAACAACAAATCGCACTTATTATGTTAATTATCCCGGTTATTCAAATCATATACCATCAACACATCCCCGTGCCTCATGAAAAGCTTGCCATCAAAAATACAGGGATGCGACCAGTGTGGCCCGCTTCCCTTATCCACTTTGAATGAACTCACTACTTCAAAGCCCGCGGGATCGGGTTTAACCAACCCCACATGACCGGTTTTCTCAATATACACGTATAACATCCCGTCGGCAAAAACCATTTCGCCTTTCGAATGCCATTTTTCATTATACATCACTTCACCGGTGTTCCAATCGAGGCAGGCCCAGCTACCCATGTTATTATGTATCCAGTACGATCCGTAAAGGTAGCCCTCATGCTCAATCAAACCATGATGGTGATTGTCCATGAGCGAATCGGTATAAACTTCTTCAATAGCACTGACATCATCGTTTACACGAAGCATTTTTGCCGGGTAATCGTATCCAATCGACAGAAAAATCATGTTGCCTTTTGCTACTGGAGAATTGGCCCATATCATACCCTTGGGTTGCCACGTCCACTTTGAAGGGTCGAAATACTTGTAAGCGGTTTTGATTTCACCATTTTCGGGGTCAACGATGAAGAAATCGCTGGCCGAAGCTCCCAGTATGTATTTTTTGCCGTTAAGCGTGTGTAAAATTGGAGATACGTAGGAACGCTGACCGTCAGTCGAAGGGCTTTTCCAAATTTCTTTGCCGGTGATTTTGTCGAATGCAACAAAAGTTGTTTGTTCTCCAGCCGGTGAACAAATCACCTTTTCATCAACAATCAGTGGCGATTCGGCAACACCCCAAACATGCCAGTCGGCTTCGTAATCTTTGTCGACATTTATTTTCCAGTTAACAGCTCCGGTTTCAGCATTGAGGCATACCAGTTCACCCATCCCGCTCACAATGTAAATCCTGTCACCCTCAATGGTTGGCGTGCTGCGGGTATTGGGAAACGAGCCCTGCCATGCTTTGCCATAGGCAACCTGCCATTTTTTTGTCCCTTTAAAATCGATGCAGGTAAGGTAATCCATGCTGTCGATACGTCCCGATGCATAAATGTAATTCCCGTTGGAAATAACCGACGACCAGCCATCGCCAATACCTTCATAATCAAGCAGCAATTCAGGCCCGGCTTCAGGCCATTCTTTCAGAAGTCCGCTTTCGGGAAATTTCCCGTCGCGGGCAGGCCCGCGAAACTGGTAAATTTGTGCCAACGAGGCGAATACAGCAAAAACCAATAACTGGACAAGTATTACTCTTTTCATATACTTTATATTGTTTTTTAAAAATAATCCCGATGTACATCGGGAGAACAAGCCCCGAAAATTCAAGGCTCGTTTCATTCGATTT
Source organism: Prolixibacteraceae bacterium (assembly GCA_021740385.1). Lineage (GTDB taxonomy): Bacteria > Bacteroidota > Bacteroidia > Bacteroidales > Prolixibacteraceae > DAIMEA01. Next base: position 33,841 of record JAIOZY010000025.1, read on the forward strand.
AATTTTTTTTTATACCATTTGAAGGTTAAGACCATCGTCGGGGGAAAAACCCCGATTATTCAGTAAAAATCATTATTCTTCGCCCTCTTCAAGTTTCGACTCATAACGTTTCAACGCCAGCCTTACAAGCACGTACGTTACAATAATCAGTAACGGCCAGGTAAGAAATCCCAATATTCCGGATATTATCATGATTGCATTTTTTAAGGTTAATATTTATGTCCCTCTTCCCCCATTTCTTCTTTGTCAATCTTTTTGTTGTTGATCGATTTCCAGGCATACCAAATATATGCAATTACAAAAGGCACCAATAACGACACCCACGACATGACCGTGAGGGTAAATTCGCTCGACGAACTGTTCCTGATATTCAGAGACGACTGCAAATCGAATGCCGAAGGATAGTAGCAGGTACTGTTAAACCCGGCTGTAAGAAAGAGGGAAAAAACAACCAAAACCGTACCCGGTCCCGAATACCATATTCCTTTTCCGGCTTTCCGCAAAAAGTCGTTAAAAATACCATACAACACCATAAGCGTTCCGGCCAAAAAGAAGATAAACACCACCGGCATTTCGAGCAGGTTATGCAGGTACTTGTATTTTTCGAGCGATACCTCCATATTCTCGGGATTAAAAGCGAAACCGCTTTTCAGCAACAAAACAGTCACAAAAAACAGGAAGAAAATAACAAACGGAACCGAGTTAATCAATAAATGCTTTTTTGTTTTTGCTGATATTTCTTCATCTTCAATTGAATTGTTGAAGTAAAGCAGTGCCAGTACACGTGTGAGGAAAAACACGGTTAATCCGAGCGACAAGTTATGGACATTCAGTGCTGCCTCGAGACCGCGTGCCCCGGTTTGCCAGGTTACCTGGTTGTAATCGTTAAGCGAAAACTGTGCCCCGTTAAAAAACGTCCCAACGGCAATGCCAATCAAAATGGTACCCATTAAGCCGTTAACGACTAAAAAAGCCTCGTACACTTTTGTTCCCAGAAAATTGGCGGGTTTTGTGCGGTATTCGTACGAAACGGCCTGTATAATGAACGAGAATAAAATGGTAATCCACACCCAGTAAGCGCCGCCAAAACTGGTAGCATAAAACAGCGGGAACGATGCAAAAAATGCTCCCCCGAACGTAACGAGGGTTGTAAAGGTAAACTCCCATTTACGCCCAAGCGTGTTCACCAGCATGGTACGCTGCAATTCGGTTTTGCCAATGGTATACAACAACGATTGCCCGCCCTGCACAAACATAAGAAACACCAGCAAAGCCCCTAACAACGAGATAATAATCCACCAGTATTCCTGTAATAACGAATAAGATATTGCAGCTATCATGATTTGGTCCCTCCTTCTTCTTTAGGTCCGATTTTTATTTGCTTGAGAATAATTCCCACCTCGGCAATTAACAACGTGGTAAATATTACTGCGAAAAGTGCAAACGTTATCTGAACCGAAGCGGTACTGATTTGCGATACCGCCGTTGTTGTAGGCATCAGGTCCTGAATAACCCATGGTTGGCGGCCTAACTCGGCAACAACCCAACCCAGTTCGGTTGCCAGATAAGCCAGCGGAATCATAAAAATGGCAACGATCAGAAACCACTTTTTCGAATCGAGTTTATTGCGAACCACCCACCAAAGGGCCAACACAAACATGAGCAAAAACAAGAACCCCAGCATTACCATAATGTGAAAGCTGTAAAAAACCAGGGGTATGTTCGGAATCAGAAAGTTGGTGTCGTTAATGTGGCCGTAACCGAGGTACCGGAAGTAGTTTTGCTGAAAATCGTTGCTCGTGAGTTCATCAACCAAAGAGGCATTTAAGGCTTCATCGCCGTTCTTTTTTGCTTCTTTGTAAGCCGAAAGTTTCTCAATGGCCATTTTCCCCCGATCCATTTTTTCATGAACCGACATAATGCCTTTTTCGGGATTTCCGTTTATAAGGTCGTTTACCCCGGGCACAAAGGCATTCCAGTCGCCAAAAGCCAGGAACGATAAAAAATTGGGAATTTCAATTTTGAACAGAAAGTCCTTCATGGCATCGTTGTCTTCTTCCGAGGTTGATTTGAAGGCACCCACGGCAATCAGGTCAACGCCTTCATAGCCGTTGTACAAGCCCTCCATGGCAGCCAGTTTCATGGGCTGCACTTTGGCTACCTGCTTAGCCGATCCGTCGCCGGTACCAATAAGGGCAAGCGACGAGACAATACCAAAAATAGCCGCTATCAGAATGCTTTTCCGGGCCATCACAACGTTACGTTTTTTCATCAGGAACCAGGCCGAAACACCAATTACAAATACCGATGAAAGCACAAATCCCGATGTGATGGTGTGCAGAAATTTATTGATAGCTACGGGAGAAAAAAGCACTTCCCAGAAACTCGTCATCTCGTTTCGTGCTGTTTCGGGATTAAACGTTGTGCCCACGGGCGATTGCATCCAGGCATTTGCCACCAGTATCCATAAGGCCGAAAGATTGGCCCCAATGGCCACCAGCCACGATGAAAGCAGGTGGAATTTTTTGCTCACCTTATTCCACCCGAAAAACATTACGGCAATAAAGGTCGATTCAAGAAAGAAAGCCATAATGCCTTCGATGGCGAGGGGCGCACCAAAAATATCGCCCACGAACCACGAGTAATTCGACCAGTTTGTACCAAACTCAAATTCAAGAATAAGTCCCGTGGCCACGCCAATGGCGAAGTTTATCCCGAACAGGGTCATCCAGAATTTGGTCATTTTTTTCCATTCAGGTTTACCGGTCTTAACGTAAATGGTTTCCATTATGGCTATTATAAATGTTGTTCCCAGCGTTAAGGGAACAAATAGCCAATGGTACATTGCCGTAAGCGCAAATTGTGCACGCGACCAGTTCACCAACGATAAATCAATCGATTCAAACATAATTCACAGATTAGTTGGTATTCGTTAAATTTTCGAGTACATGGTTACTACGCTCTTCATCGGATGAAAAATTTTTTTTCAAGATATCGGGAAAAAAGAAAAGCTTCAGTATAAAAAACATGATGAACAGCTTTACCAATATTATTATCCAAACCGTTTTGCCCCAGGTCATCCGCTTAAACCCGTCGACATAAAAATCAAAAACCTTTTTTACAAACATAACAGGCAAAAATATCATTCATTGCATTGGAAACGAACCAAAACCCGACCATAAAGTGTGCCGGACAAACGGGTAACAAGTTAAAAAATCTGTTTGAATTATGGATATAATGTTTTACCGAATCAGTTTTATCTTTTTTGCTGAGCATTAAAAAACAAACTGCTTTTTTTCCGTGAAACGCTGAAAAAAGAAGCCGATTATCGGGACGAAGAAACATAGGGTTTGCATTCTTTTCGTTTGCGGGCTTAATTTGTTACAATAAAATTATAATTAAATTTCATTTTGATTACATTTACTACTTCATTTTTCCTGTATTTGTTAACAGGATTGAGTTAAATAAGAAGATAATATGTATAATCAACACCAATGGCAAAACAAGAAAAATCAGCATTAAGAATACAAAAATCACTTTTAAGCCGTGCAGAAAAACGATTGCTTATATGGATGGCGCAAAGGATCCCCGAATCGGTAAAACCCGATCATTTAACTGCACTCGGGCTGTTTGGTTCACTGCTTGCCGGAGCGGGTTATGTACTTTCCAATTACGGAAAAGGATTTTTATGGCTGGCTTCGTTTGGGTTTCTGTTAAATTGGTTTGGCGATAGTTTGGACGGCACCCTGGCACGCGTACGTAAAAAACAACGGCCGGTTTACGGCTTTTTTCTCGATCACAATGTCGATTCCATTACAACATTTATAATTGCTGTTGGAGCCGGAATTTCGCCCTATGTGTCACTCGATGTATCGCTGCTTGTTATGGGCGGCTATTTTATGATGTCCATATTAACCTACATCAACACCTACCTTGACGACACGTTTAAAATTACGTACAACGGCTTTGGCCCTACCGAATTCCGAATTGCCGTTATCATTGTAAACACGCTGTTCTTCTTCCTGCCTGATACAAACCCGGTGCTGCACTTCCCCATGATTTCAATCAGGTTGTTCGATTTCATAGCATTAATTGTGGGCATCGGGCTTTTACTGATATATTTTATCTCTTTTGTTGTCGGTTTAAAAAAATATCGAAAAATTGATCCGCCACGCTAATGATGCAAAAAGTGAATTATTCATGGAGGACAAATAATGCGCTCACGTTTTTTCAAATTTTTTGTAAGCAGATTGTTTGGGACACTGGTTGACACGCTGGCAATATGGATGTTGTCGCGTTTCATTTTCAATTCGTATGTAGGAATATATATCATATCTCCGGTCATTTCGTTCGAAATTGCCACTTTTTTCAATTACGTTGTTTCGTACGTGTGGATTTGGCATAAACACATTTCAACCAAAAATTTACGTGATTTCTCTTTGCGTTTTATAAAATACAATGCTTCAACATTAATTGGCTTCGCTGTAAAAATGGCCTTTCTGATCTTGTTCGAGCGGCTGTTCCGCTGGGACGTTGTTTACTGTAACCTTGCAGCCCTGTTAATATCGGGCATTGTAAATTTTTTGCTGGCCGAGTTTTATGTTTTTAAAAAGGGTGTAAAATACCCCATCGTTGATGGATATAAAATTATTGATGAAAACCCCGAAAGTGACAAGCCTGACAAAAAAACAAAGGAAACACAAAGTTTATGAATGAAACAGTGTAGACCATTTTCAATGGTTAAGTCAGCAAGCTGAAAAATATATTCGAATTCATAATTCGGGCAGATGCTTCAAAATAAGTATATTTGCATTAAATGAATGACTATGTTTTTTGGAGACTATCATTTACATAAAGAAGCAAAACTGCGAAAATCATTACTCTGGGAGGTTGATGGTTCCAAAATCGACTGGAAGGGAATGCGGGATATCATCGTACAAAGGGTCGTTGAAAGAGGCAGGCCGGATGACTTTTATGCCATCCTGAATAAATACTCATTACAGGATGTACGGGAATCCATTAAAAGAATACCATATTTGAACCCCAGGGATTTGTCATTTGTTTGCACAATTTTCCACATAGACAAGAATGAACTAAAATGTACCACTTCGAAACGGTTGCAAAATCAACATTGGAGCTCCTAACAAAACTGATGGGCAATAACCGGCTAAACAGTTTTATTCTGGTTGGGGGTACTGCTTTGGCATTAAGGCTCGGCCACCGCATTAGCATCGACATTGATTTATTTACCACTAAACCTTTTAATTCCAGCCAAATGGCCAACTTGATGCGCTTGCAATTTAATATGCAAATTGATTTTATGGCAGAAAATACACTCAAGGGTGAAATTGATGGTGTTGCTGTTGACATTCTTGCGCATCAATATCCCTGGAATGAAAGTGCTGAAGAGGTGAATGGAATTAGGTTGGCTAGACTTTCTGATATAGCAGCTATGAAGCTGAATGCCATTTCAGGAGATGGAACACGTTTAAAAGATTTTACTGACATTGCATTTTTATCGTCAAAACTTTCACTCAACGAAATGTTAGCATGCTATAAACAAAAATACAATAGTAACCCGGTAATTCCACTGAAGGCTTTGGTTTATTTTGACGATATTGATTTTAATGTTCCTATAAATCTAACTGGCAACCAGGTGTTTAACTGGGATAAAATTGAAAAGCGATTACTCTCAATGGTCAATGAGCCGGATAAAGTTTTCGAAAACCTTTACATTCGTTGCCAATGACAGATTTTCGACCAACATGTTAATCCGAGAGCTGAACTCAAAAAATTTTGGGCACAATGCAAAGATGAAAGTAGAATAAACGCGTGTCACCCTGAGCTTGTCGAAGGGTCTCTCCACATGAAGCCAGGGATTCCTCCTTGCGTCGGAATGACACTCTTTTTTAACAACTTTCATCTCCTCTTTTTACCCTTATTTTCGTGAGGATATCGGGCATTACACCCTTTTTCAACCAGCAACTTTCCCATTATCGTAAAATATGTGGAAATCACCTACTCCCAAATAGGCGTTTTCACGGATTGATGTGCCTGCCAATATCCCCTTCCTTTGAATTCGAAAACCTTACATAAACAAAAAACAATTGTTATGAAAAAATTTACTTTCCTTTTCACACTTTTTACTTTAGCTGCAATATCCTGTCTTGCAATAAATTCAAATACAGCAAGAGCCGGACTAACAAACACGATGGCCTCTGAAAACCCAGCCAATAAAAAGGATAACCCGGATAGCATTCAGGTCGACATTACTCAATTTGCAATAGACTCCCTTGCCCTGGTTGCCCTTTACCATTCAACCAACGGGGCAAGTTGGGACGATAATACCAACTGGCTTACCGGCCCCCTTAGTACCTGGTATGGTGTAACGGTCAGGGGCGGCAGGGTCACAAAAATATGGATGGAACGAAACAACGTAACCGGCCAGTTGCCAACCGAAATCGGGGACCTTACCGCGCTCGACTCGTTAAACCTTGGCAATAACGATATAAACTTTACACTTCCCGTTGAACTGTGGAATTTGACGGAAATGCAGGTTCTCTACCTTTATAACAACTCATTCTCCGACACCATGCCTGCCCAGATCGGGTACTTAACAAAAATCAAAAAATTATCATTGGCCGGAAACGAACTATCGGGTGATATACCCCCGCAAATTGGTTTATTAACCGACCTCGAAAACCTGAATTTTGGAGGCAACCTGCTGTCAGGTGATATTCCGCCTGAAATTGGCAACCTCACAAAATTGGAATACTGCTTTTTAAATGAAAACCAGTTAACAAGTATCCCCTCCGAAATTGGGAATTGCACAAACCTGGCAAATCTGTATTTACAGCGCAACCAAATCTCAAGCCCTTTGCCACCCGAAATTGGGCAGTGCACCCATCTTGTAAACCTGGTAATGGAACAAAACCAAATATCGGGTAGCATCCCGGCCGAAATCGGGAACCTCACTTCCCTGAGTACATTTAACATACATACCAACAATTTGTCGGGCGAAATTCCTCCTGAAATTGGAAGCTGCACAAGACTATACAGCTTATCGCTTTACAATAATAACCTGAGCGGTGAAATCCCGGCTGAAATTGGAAATTTAACAGGCAGGTTAAGAAGATTACATATTCAGGAAAACCAACTTTCAGGGGAAATACCACCTGAACTCGGAAATTGCACCCTGCTTGAAAGCTTATATTTAAACAACAACCAGCTTACCGGTGAAATACCGCAATCGTTCGAAAACCTTGATAACCTGAATTATTGCAGGTTTGACTATAACCAACTCCGTGGCGACCTGCCTTCGTCGCTTACCGAAATGGTTGAAAGAAATGCATCAAAACAAAAAGAAGAAACAAGCCAATCAGATGGTAATGAACCTAAATCATCCGGCACAAAACCAACAGGCCAACAGGTAGATGGGTTTGTTGTTGAACGCTACTTAAATATCAACTATAACTATTTCACCTTTGCCAACATAGAAGCATCAGGGATATTGCCCGATGACCTGAGCGAAAATTTCGTTTATAATCACCAGGACACCTTGCTGGCCATCGAAATAGAAGGCTCCAACCTCACGGTAGTCGATGGCAATGCCACCAACAATACCTACCGCTGGTACAAAGACAATGTGCTGCTGACCGCCGACACCCGCACCATAGCCGCCGAAGGAGTTGGTGAATACCGGGCAAGGGTAAATAATACCGACTACCCCAATCTTACACTCTATTCCGACACGGTACTATACTTTGGGCCAACAATACCCGTTGACCGGCAAGTGTCGGACATGACCTATTCCGATGGCGAATCGGATTGCTTCGATGCGTACAACATCATAACCGTGGCCGGCGACGGCACCGATGTAATTCTGCAAAACGGTTCATCGGCTACCTTCATTGCCGGTTATTCCGTCCGCTTTCTGCCCGGATTCCATGCCCACAGCGGCAGCTACATGGATGCCCACATCACCGAAACGGGTATATTCTGTAATTCGGAACCACCAGGAGGGGCGCCCATCGTGGAAAACACCCTGCCCGACACGTATAAAAGTAAAAACATCGAACAGGAAAAAAGCATGGGAAGTGATTTCGGTGCCGAACCACTGGTAAAAGTCTACCCAAATCCTACCCGGGGCGAAACCCGGTTTGAACTGAAACGTTTCGAAGAACCGGTCAATGTAAGGCTGTTTAACAGCACCGGCGCACTGGTTGAAGAGGTTAAACAGGTTGGCAACTCAACCCTTACCCTCCACCTAAACCATTTGCGAAAAGGGCTCTATATTGTAAACATTGAAAACAGCAACTTCAGAAAAATCAGCAAATTAATGGTTGAATAGCAACCCGGCACAAATAAAAAACGTGAAACGGATATAACATCCCAAAAAAGAGGCAGTCCAAAAAGTGATAAAAGGTGTCATTTCGAATGTAATGAGAAATCTATTTGATATAAATATCAACATCTTATAAGAGAGCGGATTTCTCCCTTATGGTCGAAATGACACTTTTTGGACAGCCTCTTTTCTAATTGGTGCTGTTCAATATCCATTTTCTTTCAGCGGCCACATACGTACATTCACACGAAAAAAGTATTTTTGCATTGGGTACAAACGTAAGTCGGGTTTTCTTACCCGACTATTTTATATCGCTATGAATCATAGTCCAATCAATTGAACACCAGCAATTTGAACAAGGCAACTTTTTTAAATACAGACAAGATGATTTTTTTTTATTGTTGTCCGATAAAAATTCTGAAACATATAAATAGACTAAAAAATTGGGGTAACATCCTGATTATCATGTTGGGCTAAAGCCCCTTTTTGATAAAACGATTCAGTAACCCCGGGCTTACCGCGTGCCGCCTAAAGCTTTAGCGGTGGCGCAAGCCCGGGGCTATTGAAAACCCCTAATGACGTGGGCTTTAGCCCAATTGTTGTAATTTTTACCGGACACTACTGATTTTTTTTATAATTTTGGGACATGAGAACCTTACAAGAAATAAAAGATACGCTAAGTAGTCATAAAAACAAGTTGTTTAACGACTATCCAATAAAATCAATGGCAATTTTTGGCTCTTATTCAAGAAAAGAACAAAATAATACAAGCGATATTGATATTCTTGTCGAGTTTTCAGACAGAATTGGAATCAGGTTCATTGATTTGGCAGATGATCTGGAAACTATATTAGGTAGAAATGTTGATCTGGTTTCTAACCTGAACTATTCATAAATTATAAAAATATGAATAAAGTTCAGGTTAATCCCGACTTAGATGAAGTTTAACTTTTTTAAAAAAGTTTTACTGAATCTTAGTCGCTATCAGAGATAGGGATTATTCGTGAATAATCCGGGCTAAAAAAGGGATTAAAGAAAAATATTTAAAATCAATCGGTTCAGATTTAATTTATGTCTAAACGGGATATAATATTACTACTGGACGATATGTTCCAGTCAGCACAAAAGATCAAGCAATATACAAAAGACCTTGACTTTGATTCGGTTAAAATGATGCGAGAGATTCGTGACAAACATCATGTTATATACGAATCAAATCCTCAATTAAGAGAAGATCGGTTAGCTGAGATTAGAATAAAGTATGCTAAAAAAATTAAAAGTCAGGAAACCGCAAATCCATAAGAAAATGTCGGACAGGAATGTCCAACTTACAATGTGCAGAACAAGAACAGGTAAGTCGGGTATTCTTACCCGACTATTGGGAAACATACAAGAATGTTTTAAAAAGAAACGATATTGGATGGAGATAATAGCAAGATTGGTTATTTTTGTATAAAATAATATTAAATGATTGAATATAAATCAATAATAAAAAGAAATCCAGATAAGAGATTTGGAAAACCCTGTGTAAGGGATACCCGGATTACCGTTTATGATGTTCTTGGATGGCTCGCTGCTGGCATGACATTTAAAGAAATTATTTATGACTTTCCGGAGTTAACTGAAGATGATATTAAAGCATGCTTGTCTTATGCTGCTGACAGGGAACACAAATTGCAACATGCATCATGAGATTATTATTTGATCAGAACATTTCCTTTCGGATTACAAAAAAAATCATTGACCTGTTTCCCGACTGCAAACATGTTTCAGACTGTGGATTAATGGATTGCAATGACCCTGACATATGGGAATATGCTAAAATAAATGATTTTGTGATCGTTACTTTTGATTCGGATTTCTATGATATTAGTATTATTGACGGTCATCCCCCAAAGATAATATGGATAAGAACGGGTAATTTAACAACATCTGAATTAGTTCACTTATTTAAAAAGAAAAAGGATATTATTTGCAGTTTTATTGATAATGAAGACTATAGAAAAATAGCGTGTTTGGAACTAGATCTTCATTAAACACGTTCTCCAATTTTAGCAGGCCAGACAGGAATGTCCGACTTACAATGTGCAGAACAAGGACAGGTAAGTCGGGTTTTCGTACCCGACTGTTACCGTAAGTCGGGTATTCTTACCCGACCAATGGAAATGTCGGACAGGAATGTCCAACTTACAATGTACAGGACAGAACAAGTAAGGGCTCACTTTAAGATTGGGGTGGATTGAATTTATTGAGCAAAATTTTATAGGATAGGATGTTCTTTAATTGTCCCTGATATTTGAATACCGATTGGCCTTAAAACTTTTGCAAGTCGGGTCGTGATTTAGGCCGTGCGAAGGTTTTTGAGCGAACGGAAAGGCTGTTTGAGTGAGCAGGGTGGTTTGCTTCTTTAAAATGATATACCTACGTCTGCGAACGAGTTCCTTTCCGGGGGAGGGCATAAATTACGGGCACCCGTCAGCAAAAGTTTTTTTCCTGATGTACATCGGGATGATCTTTTTGCTTCGTCCCGACGTACGTCGGGATGAAGGCCTGTCTGGCAAGACATGGCAGAACATAAAAAGATCAACAGTTGGAAATATATATATATCCACCCCAATTTTGAACTGATCCGGTTTTCTTACCCGACTGTTACCGTAAGTCGGGTTTTCGTACCCGACTTAAAGCCGGACAAGAATGACCGGCCTACAGTGAAATCACGTACATAAAAATCCGTGATTTCACGTATTGGAAAAAACAAAAAAATAACGTTACTTTGTTAGTGCTGAAACTTTCTTTTTGAGAAAGTTCAATAACACACCTTATGAGCTAAAGAGCTTATATCACTTACCCCGGCTTTTAAACCGGGGATTATAAAGCGGATTGATAACAACCGGGCTTTAGCCCAACATATATGAACCGAAAAGAAAAACATACCGTAACCTTGCGCATCGGCCTGCTGAAAAACACCGGCAGCCTGTGCCTTGCATTGTTTTTCTTTTTCATGGTTTCCGGCAGCTTCGCTTCCGGGCAAGCAACCGAAAAAACATACACCGCCGAAAATGGCAACGTTGTTTTTACAGTCACTGCTGAAAATTCCCTCACCATAACCGAAGGAAAGATAACAGCTACACCGGGAAACAGTATAAAACTTCTGCCCGGCACCCATATAAAAAACGGCAAACAACTGGCCATTAACATAGCCGACAAAGATTGCCAGGAAGCCGTGGCCAAAGCAGCAGCCCGCGAACGTGAAGAAACCATGCTGGCGCGTGTTACCAAAAAACAGGAAAACAACCTGCTTCCACACATAGACACCAAAACACGGACCGTTTGCACCAAAGGCGAAGCACCGGCAACTAAAAGCACACTTGGACAGCAAAGCCTTCATGTAGCTGCAATAGCACCAACCACAACCCCCACGTTGAAAGTTCCCGTAAGCGACATTCACAACAACAAAAACATTCAAAACATATACAACACCGGCATTTCGGCATCATACACCTACACCCCCACCCGCATGTGGGGCGACAAAGCCGAAACCGTAAAGGTGATGCGGTGTTGAATACCCTTCTCATCCACAGGGAATACTTCCCGGGTAAGCAGCTTTTTCAGTAAAACCTTTTTGTATGCTTATGTGAAAAACATTGTATTCTATTTGGTTTTAAAAGTTGATTATTTAAAACATAAAATTTAAATATTAACATTTTTTCTTGAGTCTTGAGTCTTATGTCTCAAGTCTAAAATCTAAATTTCTAAAATGATGAAACGAGCTACGGTAAGAATTCCCATCAATTGGAAAAACGTGCCATAGCGAGTTCCATCGAACACATTATAAATAATTAAATATTAGTGAGATGAAACGAGCCACAATACAATCCAAAATATTAAGTGGTAAGCAAATGTGGTAAGTTCCATTTGATACAATAAACAATTTAAAATAAAATCAAATGAAAACAATAAAATTAATAATAGCAGCCGTATTGGTAATGGCTGGGATGAGTGTGAGTGCGCAGTGGACTACAAGTGGTGATGATATCTATAATACAAACAGTGGAAATGTGGGGATTGGGACGAGTACACCAGATAGGGATCTTACAATATATGGTGGAAATAAATCGATAGCAAAAGTAAGTGGCGGAAGAGAAGGAGATGGGCTTTATGCAAGTTTGCACTTAGAACACACAACTACTGGCGATTTATTTAATGCAAGTTTGCGTGGAACAAGTGGACAACATGAAATGATCCAGTCAGCGTATAGTAGTAGTTTAGGCTTATGGTTAGAATATTGCTATTTAAATTTAGCAACAGCTGATTATGAAATGCGGAATGGCATCGCAAATGCAAGCTTTTTAAATTCAGGCGACATCATCTTCAATAATGGAGGCGGAGTTGTTATTGGTAATACAAGCGTTCCAACTGGAACAAAACTTGCCGTTGATGGAAAAATAACTTCTACTGAAGTTGAAGTGACTTTAGATGCCTGGTCTGATTATGTGTTTGATGAGGATTATTCTTTAAGGCCTTTGAGTGAAGTTGAGAAATTTGTAAAAGAACATAAACATTTACCTGGAATTCCTTCAGAAAAACAAATAGTTGAAGAAGGATTATCGCTTGGTGAAATGAATAAACTCTTAATGGAAAAAGTCGAGGAATTGACTTTATATGTCATTGAATTACAAAAAGAAGTAGATAAATTAAAAAATTGAAATAAATACCGTTCTAAAAAAAGACAGTTTAAAAAACTGTCTTTTTTATTTTTATGAATTTGGTTATAATAAGTTCAAATGAAAAACAATGAAGGTTACTTATACATTGCAAGAGGAGAAAGGTATATTAAAGAAGCCGAAAATTCATTACAGAGTTTAAAAAAGGTTTATAAAATCTCTGATGTTACATTAATAACTAATAAACCTTACCAATCCTCAAATTTCGATAACATTATAATCTTGGATGATAATTTTGAAGATAAAAACATTGAAGCTAAAAATTTAAAAATAAAAGGGCTTTTACATTCTCCTTATAGAAAGACTATATTTGTCGATACAGATACATATTTTTGTGATCCATGTTCAGAACTTTTTCTTTTACTTGACTATTATGACATTATGTTTGCACAAGCACCTGCTGATAAAAGATTGGTTAATATAGATGGGAAAAATATTAATGGTTACTATCCTTATAATTCTGGAGTTATTGTATATAACAAAAACGAAAAAACTAATAAGCTTTTTAAAAAATGGCTTGAAATATTTCAATACAAATTTAATTTGTATTGGGGTGATCAACCTGCATTAATGGAAGCATTCTTACATTGCAACCTAAAAATATATACCTTTCCAAATATATATAATTTCAGATTCAATTATTATAATGGAATTATCGATGGAAAAATAAAAATTTTACATGGAAGAACAGATAACTATTCAATTCTCGAAAAAGTAATAAATAAAGTTGAATGCCATCGCGGTTGGAATCCTACTAAACAAAAAATATTATACTCTGAGGGAAAAAAAAAGTTATAATTTTTTTAGAAGACTAAACAGATGAAAGAAATCTTTAATATTTATGGTTTAAAACGAAGTGGAAACCATGCGATTATTAATTGGCTTTCTGGACAATTTGAATTTGAATTTTATAATAATATTATTCCCATTGCACCTATACTTAAAGGAGAAAAAAAAATACCAGATATTATTCACTTCAATAACTGGATAGAAACACAGAATCTGACTTCTTTTAAAAAAAAATCTATAAAAAATAAAACTTGCTATGTAGTTAGTCTTGAAGATCATTTTTTAGAAATCAAACCTTTTATTTATGATCCAGATAGTATTGTAAAAAATATTTTAATTCTTAGAACGCCTGAAAATTTATTTGCAAGCAGAATAAGAAAAGCTTCAAAAGTAAATAATCCTGCATACCCTTTAGTTTTTAATAACAATATGCAAAGAGCTATAGACTTATGGCTACAGTATGTAAAAGAATTCTTTAATGAAACAAACTTTCTTGTTAATAAAGTTTGCATTTTATTTGATGAATGGTATATAAATAAAGCATATAGGGAAGAGACAAGTCAAAAACTTGGAATAACTTTTGATGACATCAACTATAGTAGGATATCCACTTTGGGTGGTGGTAGTTCGTTTAATAATATCTCAAATAATAATTTTAATCTACTTAATAGATCAAAATTATTAAATAAGTATGAGTTAAACCTTTTACAAGAGGTTATGAAAATTAATGAGATAAATGAATATAGAAATAAAATTTATTCCACTTTCAATATATCTTAGATAATGAAAATTTTCGGTATTGGTTTTCATAAAACAGGCATAACGTCTTTAAATCATACTTTATGGCATTTAGGATATTCTGTTGTTGATTCAAGAGAAGATTTACTATTAAGTTTAATCAAAGAAGATTATAACTCAATTTTTAATATATCAAATAAACATGTTGCCTTTGAGATAATCCTTAGTCAATTTTATTCAATATTATTAGGCAAAGAATACTCAAATAGCAAATTTATATTAACTATAAAAAAAAAAGTATTTGGATTAAGTCTTTGGTCAATCACTTCGACTCAAATTCAACAAAAATGAGAAAGTATATTTATGGCAGGGATACCCCAAAAGGACTGAAGCTATATATATTAATCGATATCAACAACACAATGAATCTCTAATTGATTATTCTAAAAATTGAAGTAATCTATTAGAAATGTTACTTAAAAATGAATATAATTGGACACCTATATGCAATATATTATCAAAACTAATTACCAAAAATAAATTTTCAAATAAAAAGTAATATTGAAAATGTATGAAAAATTGTCTTATTTCTGGTTTTGGTAGAAGTGGTACAAGTCTAATGGGAGGAATTCTGTATAATAGTGGATATTATATGGGGGATAACTTATATACGGCAAGAGATACTAATCCTAAAGGATTCTTTGAAAACGATTTTATAAATAGTATAAATGAAAAAATATTACAAAAATTTGATTATTGCAATATCAATAAGTCATACCCATCTTTTAATAAAATTTATTCTCCCTTTAAACCTGGGATTGGTCACAGATGGCTATCATATATTTCGCCTTTAGTAAAAATTGAAAATATTAATACAGAAGTATTTGAAGATATTGAAAAAGCCGTGTCATACAAAAAATTTGCGTATAAAGATCCAAGGTTTAATTTCACTATTCCAATTTGGGATCAATTATTACCACAAGATACTGTAATAATTTGCATTTTCAGAGATCCAGGTACAACTATAAACAGTATAATCACTGAATGTAAAAGGAGTAAATACCTGGCCGAATTTTACATAGATCAACAACTCGCAGAACTCTTATGGTCAAATAGCTACACCCACTTGTTAAATGCCATAGGGAAAACATCAAAAAAATATATATTTGTTCATTACGAACAACTACTTAATGGGAAAAAAATTGAAGAAATTTCAGATCTACTTCAGGTAATACTTTTAAAAGATTTTATTTCAAAAGAACTAAATCGTTCCAAGCCAATTGAAGTTACAAGAGATTATACGCTTCTTTTATACAAGAAACTCTGTACACTAGCAAATTATTAGCCAATGAAGGAAAAACATGAGTCAAACAAAATATCTGATGGTATAGAAAAAATTAAAGAAATTGGATTCTGGTTTGTTGATATTCCGAGAACTTCTTCAAGCAGCATTCGTATTGAACTATATAAACAATATGGATTTCCGTTTGGAAAAATGAATTTATTGGATCAATATTTTTCTTCAAGTGAACAAGTATTTATGGATCATTTAACTGCTCTACAAATGAGCAAGATGATTGGTGTCAATGAATGGAAAAAGCTTTTCACTTTTTCAATTGTTAGAAATCCATGGGATAGAACATATTCAATTTTTTGCTACCGTAAGAAGAAAAAGAATATACCAACTAAAATGAGTTTTTCTGAATACTTAAGAAAACTTGAAAGGGCAAATGAAGAAACACCCTTTTTTGAGTATCATGGTTTTCGTTTTGGAGCTGCTGAATATTTATTAGATGAAAATAATTCCTTTCTGATTAACGAGTTTGTAAAATTTGAAAATCGAGAAATTGGTTTAAAAAAAATATCTGATATTTTAAAAATTAAAGAAATTGGCATATTAAACCTACAAAAAGCAACTCCTAATGAATATGACTATAAAAAACAATATACTTTTAAGACAAAAAAAATTATTAGAAAAATTTACAAAAAAGACATAGAATTATTTGATTATCAATTCAAATGAAAAACTCTAATATCATATACCTTTTTCAGGGGGAAGCAAATAGATTAAAATCTTTCTTCCCATTAAAAAAAAGAAATGAAGTTGATACACTTTTTTTATCTTATGATAAAAAAATAGATGGTGCATTTTTTTTGCCCGATTCAACTTGGGCTGAAGGAAGAAATTACTTATTAGAAAAAGCAATTGAAATGAATAATTCATATTATTATTTTATTTTTATAGATGATGATGTTTCCTTTTTGAAAGGAGATTTTGTGAAATTTGAAAAAGCTTTAATAAAAAAGAAACCAGCCGTTGGAGTCCCAGTCTTTGTACCAAAAACATATAATACAATAATCTTTAAGAATAAAAAAAAAGAACCACTTTTTCAATCACAAATATGCTGCCATGCAGATGCTCAATTCATTGCTCTACATAAAGATTTGATTTTTGACAAGATAGTTGTACCACTTCAAACTCAATTTGACTCAATTAGTTGGTGGTGTACATCATCCACACAACAACTTCTATTGTTCAATCTATATAAAAAATATTTTATTCAGTTTAATCATATTCAAGTCACTAACGATTGTCATAGGGAATATACTAATCAACCTTTTTTCGAAATTCAAGGAAATTGGTTTAAAAAAGAATTTAGAAAAAAAATTATTGATCCACGTAAATATTGTCAAAACATTTTCTCTTATCCTTTTACTTTTAAAGACTTTAAGAATAATTCGTTAAAGGAAATCTATTTAAACATTTCAAAATCAACTATTACATTACTACTCACAATTTTCTATTCCCCAAAAAAATCATATCAAATAAAGAAAGGTAAAATAAAGAATATCTTTAAGAAAACTTCACAACTTAAAAAGCAATTTTTAAATAAATAACTTAATACTATTTTTGAGAAAAGACATCAATAATACAACTCAACAATTGAAGATTAACAATATTCATAAATATGAGTACAAATAATAAATATAAAATATCAATTATAACCCCTGTTCTCAACACTTCTGCCACTCTCGAAAAGTGCATATTAAGCGTTGCAAATCAAACATATCAAAACATAGAACACATTTTCATTGATGGACTATCCACCGATGGATCAGTCGAAATTATTAAAAAATATCAGAAAAAATATAATCACATTATTTTAAGGAGTGAAAAAGACAAGGGCATATACGATGCAATGAATAAGGGAATAGACCGGACAACTGGAAACTGGCTCTATTTCCTTGGGGCTGACGATGAATTTTATAATTTAAATATCCTTTCCGAACTTCATGAAAGTGGTTTATTTGATCAAAACCAAATTTTTTATGGTAATGTAAAAATTGTTGGAGATACAAAATGGGCAAAAAATGGTTCTGTTTATAATGGCCGGTTTGATCTCAAAAAACTGCTTAAAAAAAACATATGTCAGCAGGCAATTTTTTATCCACGGGAAATAATTCAAAAGATAGGTTATTTTAGCCTTGAGTATCCAATTACATCTGATTGGCGATACAATCTGAAATGCTGGAAACAAAATGAATTTATCTATACTAACAAAATTATTTCCAATTTTTATTCAGGAGGCAAATCTTCAACGGTTGATGAAAAAATTCAATATGAAGAGTTTGCTGAATTTGTTTTTGAAACTTTCTCTGTCGACCCTTTCATTTCTGAAAATATAAATGAATATAGCCCCCTAAAAGAAATAATTAAACATTATCATTTTTTAAAAGGTTTAATGCTTAATCCGTTTTTAAAAGAGATTAAAGAGGGAATATCAGTTTTCACTGCCGTTAAAAACAGATCTGACTTTCTTGACCGGGCACTTAAAACATGGACAAAAAACAATTTAATTAATGAAATCATTATTGTTGATTGGTCTTCCGATGATTCATTATATGAAATAATTGACAAATATCAAGATGGGCGAATTTTGTTGGCAACGGTTAAAGATCAGAAATCATGGGTTTTATCTGAAGCATATAATCTGGCTGCACGTTTAACAACTCATAATAAAATTCTGAAGCTGGATGCAGACATTGAGATTACTGAAGATTTTTTTGATAAAAATATACTAAAACCAGGCACATTCATTACAGGTAACTGGCGAACAGCAAAAGATGAAAATGAAACCCATCTGAATGGAGATGTCTTTTTATTCCGTAATGACTTTTTCAAGGTTAACGGTTATAATGAGTACATAACAACATACGGTTGGGATGATTCTGATCTTTATACACGTTTATCAGAATCAGGGCTTGAAAGAAAATATTTCTCTTCTAAAACCTTATATCATATTCCACACGAATCAAGAATGCAATTTCAAAAACAACCAAAGATTTTTGAAAACTTAACTGAAATAGAATGGGAACGATTACAAATTCTTTCTAACAGACATCTCGCTTTGCATGCTGTGAAGTGGGACAGTAAAAAGAAGATGCAATCTTTCAATATTGAATTCACAAAAGAAGAAAAGGTTCTTCTTTTATCAAAACAAAATGATAGTTTAAAAGTACCAGATAAAGTTAAAGAAGAATCAACAATAGCTGCTATAAAAGCAAGGTTAGTAGAAATCGGCGTTTTAATAAAAGATGAAATAGAAAAAGGAATTTCAAAAGGTGAAGCTTTTGAGTTATACAAAATATTTCTTTCGAATGAATTTAAAACAACTATTCCATTTATTAAGAGATTAAAATCAATTCAATCAAACAATTATAATAAGATTGATGAATTAAATATTAAAGTTGAAGATATTGAACAATCAAACATTATAAAGGACCTGTTAATAAATGAACAAAAGAAACAGATTGAAAAGATAACTAAAACAATTCAAACGAAAGATTCAACTATAAAAAATCAGCAGAAAACAATAAATGATTTTTGCTTAAAAGCAGAAAACCTGGCATCAGAAATCGTTGAAAAATCTAAAGATATTAATCAACAAAAATCTGAAATCAAAGACTTAACTCAAAAAGTTGAAGAACTCTCTGAAAACAATTCGAAACAATCCGGCATTATTGAAAAATTAAAAAGTGAAATAGACAAACTTACTTCAGACATTGAAAAACATAATCATGACAAAGAGAGTCTGACAAGGGAAGTAAATTCAATAAAAAAACATTCAGATGAGTTAAAAAAAGAAATCAAAGCCTACAAAGAAAGTATTTCATATAAATTACTGAACCCTATTCATAAGCTATTAAAAAAAGTTAAGGTAATTTCAATCCTGTATTTTTTCAGTAATAAATACTATTCCTGGAAAAACCTGTCGACAATAAAGTACAGCCGTTTTTTTAACCGTAAATACTACCTGAGAGATAATCCCGATGTTGCAAAATCAAGAATGAATCCTGCTTTTCATTACTTACTTCATGGAGGTTTTGAAGGAAGAAATCCTTCGGTAAAATTCGAATCAGAATATTACCTTCGAAATAACCCCGATGTTCAGAAAGCCAAAATCAACCCTTTACTTCATTACCTTTTGCATGGCAAGAAAGAGGGAAGAAAAATAAAACCGATTTCAGATGCAAATAATAGTAAAACAGGAGAAGCAAAATCAATGGAATTAAAATCTTCACCAAAAAAAACGAACAGACAACTTATTGCTGGAAGCGACTTATTTGACAAACAATATTACCTTGATAATTACCCCGATGTGGCAAAATCGGGAATGGACCCGGCCAACCATTATTTGATTCATGGCGGTTTTGAGGGCAGAAATCCATCTTCAAAATTTGACACAAAATTTTACCTTAAAAATTACCCGGATGTAATAAAAGCCAAAATGAATCCGTTGCTGCACTACTTAAAATTTGGCCAAAAAGAAGGAAGAGGAATAAAACAGATACAAGCATCAAATGTTTGTAATAAAAATCATTTTCACGAAAACTCAATAAAGAAAATCCAAAAAAGTGGATTATTCGATAAAAACTACTATTACAAGGTCTATAAAGACGTATATAATGCACATGTTGATGCATTAACTCATTACTATTACAATGGATGGAAAGAAAATCGAAATCCATCTGAAAATTTTGATACAAAATTTTATTTAAAAAAATATCCGGATGTCTCATCTTCCGGGATGAATCCATTGTACCACTATATTGAGTATGGTATCAAAGAAGGTAGATTACCAAAACCTGACAACACAAAAAAAAGTATTTGGCAATTGACAAATATATTTGACCCATTATTTTATAAATATCAACATCATTTTGTGCCAAATGATGATTCTTTAATTGATCATTTTGGAAAAGAAGGCATATTAAAAGGTGCTTTTCAAAATAAAAGAATTGCTGAAAAAAAATTGAATAATATCACTTATTCCCCTTTCATAACTATTATTATCCCAGTTTATAACTCGCCCTCAAAATACTTATCTCAAACGATTGATTCAATCTTAAATCAAATTTATCAAAAATGGGAACTAATAATCATCGATGATGGTTCAACTTCTATAGATACAATAAAATTTCTTAAAAATATTGCAAAAAAGGATAATCGGGTTCATGTAAAATATTTGAAAAAAAATAGTGGAATATCTAAAGCTACAAATACGGCAATAAAATATGCCAAAGGTTCTTTTATTGCATTTATTGATCATGACGATTTAATTACACCCAATTGCTTATTAGAAGTTGTTTTTTCAATAAACAATAACCAGGAAGCTGACATTTTTTATACTGATCAAGTATATATTAATGAAAAAAATGAAATTACCAAACATTTTTATAAACCCGACTGGTCTCCTTGGATGTTTCGAGGAGTAATGTACATTTGTCATTTATTGGTCGTAAAAACAAAATTGGCACAATCAGTTGAAGGTTTTTCTTCTGAATTCGATTTCGTCCAAGATTTTGAGTTTATGCTTAGAATATCAGAAAAATCACAAAAAATTATTCACATCAACAAAGCTTTGTATTATTGGAGACAATGTTCTGAGAGTGTTGCAGGAGGTGGTAAAAAAAGCATCAATTTTGAATCACTACAAGAAAAAGCTGTAAACAACCATTTTAAAAGGTTATGCTTACCGATTAAAGCCCACAAGAACAACAATCATCCACATCGATTGATACTTGACTCAAAATTTAAATATAATTCAAAAAAGGTTTTGGCAATTATTATTTTAAATAATATATCATCCGCACGTTATTCCAAAGAAATAATTAGAAAATTCAATAATTATACCTCTTATAAAAATATTGAATGGGTGGCGTTATCCATATTAAGCAATAATAATGTAAATGAATTTAATAATATTATTTCAAAATCAAGTTTTGATTTTTTGCTTTTGACTAATGAAGCAATGATACCCTGTAACAAAAAATGGATTTCAAAACTATTAAGTTTTAATGTAATTAATAATATAGGAGCAACGGGTCCAGTTATAATTAAAAATAAAAAAGTTGTGTCCGCAGGCTTAACCTGCTCAAGAACAGGAATAAGTAATTCAATGTCCCATTTTAATATTGACTCAGATGGTTATGCAGGTAATTTAAATTGTATACGTGAAGTTTCAGCAATTTCCCCCCATTGTGTATTAATTGATAAAGAAATAATTCCCGAAAATATTATTTTATATCCAGAGCTTGGTATTTATTTAAACATTATTGACATACTTTATAATGCAACTTTAAATGGCCAATCAAATTTATTGATACCGCAGATATTTATTAAAATAAAAGATATACCTGGTTTTAATATAAATTTGAATAGATTAGAAGTTGATTTATGGAAAAATCTAAGATTTGCTTCTCTATCTGAATCTGATATATATTACAATATAAATTTCAACGATTCTGAAATTGATTATACGATTAAAAAATGAACTATATACTTATAAGCCATTGCGATTTAAGCTCAAATAGTGGAATACATATTAAAAATATTGCAATTGAGCTAATTAAAAACCATTTTGATTGCGTTGTATTTGTGCCAAATATATATAAAGAAACCAAGGACAATGAAGTCCCATTTAAACTTATTGAATTTGGTACCGAGAATGTAAAAGAAATATTTAAAAATAATTTAAAAGCAGATATCATACATGCGTTCACTCCGAGAGAACATGTAAGAAAAGAAACTGAACGTCTTTCTCGTTTTTTCCAGTCACCATATGTTGTTCATCTTGAAGACAATGAAGAAATAATTTTAAAAAAAGAATTAAATATTAGAACTCTTGAAAATTTTGAAAATGTGCCTTTAGAAATAATAAAAAGTCACGTAGTTGCATGGAGAATATCTCCACGATATTATAAATCATTTTTAAAAAACGCAATTGGCATTACTGGATTGATAAAAAAGTTATCAGATTTCAACTTTGGCAATAAACCCTTTTTAGAATTTTGGCCAGGTTTTGAAAATGAATATTTGAATCCTAAAAACAATAACATTGCTTCTAAATACAAATTACCAAAAAATTGTAAATTTCTAGTATATACAGGATCAGTTCACGATATAAACGTTGAAGAATTCAAAAGTTTTTTATTTTCTGTATATGAGCTAAATAGAAGAGGGCACAATGTGAAATTAATAAAAACAGGAAACGACTCAAATGATATACTAAAAAGAATTTCCAATGAAGTATCCCAGCATGTAATCAATCTATCCTTTGTTGAAAGAGAAGATTTACCAAATATTGTTCATTTTGCTAGTGTACTTATTCAACCAGGCTGCTCAGATGATTTCAACGATTATAGATTCCCATCAAAACTTCCTGAATTTTTTGCAACAGGCAAACCAGTAATTTTGCCAAATACAAATATTGGTCTCCACATTAAAGATTTCAAAAACGGTATTTTATTATTCAAAGGACACTATAGGGAAATTGCTGACAAAGTAGAATGGGTATTTAACAATCCCGAAAAAGCAAAGAAAATTGGTCTTGCCGGAAAAAAATTCGCAATTAAATATTTATCATGGAAAAAAAATGTAAAATTAATTATTAATTGGATTCCGAAACTTATCAACCAATCTCAAAAAAATATCTCTTTACAAACGAACATCCAAACTAACACAGATGACATTAGACTCATAGCTTTTTATCTTCCTCAATTTCACACAATTCCAGAAAACGACAAATGGTGGGGAAAGGGTTTTACTGAATGGATTAATGTTAAAAAGGCTTTTCCTGTTTTCAAAGACCATTACCAACCAAAAACTCCTTCTGAACTTGGTTATTATAATTTAAGCTATATTGACATAATAGAAAAACAATCTGAACTGGCTTCATATTATGGAATATTTGGTTTTTGCTATTATTACTATTGGTTTAGCGGTAAGAAACTTCTTGAAAAACCTTTAAATAATATTCTTAATACAAAGAAACCAGCTTCACCATTTTGTATATGCTGGGCAAACGAAAACTGGACAAGACGCTGGGATGGACTTGATCAGGAGATTTTAATTGAACAAAAATATGAAGAAGGATGGCATATTAATTTCTTCAATGAAATTTTACCGATATTGAAGGATTACAGATATATTAAAATTGACAATAAGCCATTATTACTTATTTACAGGATTGACTGTATACCTGATAGTAAGAGAATTATTGGAGAATGGAAAGTAATGGCAAAAAATAACGGATTAAATGAATTACATATAGCAGGAATACAATATATTGGTATGACTCCTGAAGCACCAATAAGTTATGGCGCTGATGCTTCTGTTGAATTTCCTCCCCATATGCATATAAATGATAGAGCCTTCTTGAAGACTGATAATATTGAAGGATTAGATGATAATTTTGATGGTTATATTGAAGATTATAAACAAGCTTCTATAAATTTCATTTCGAGAGAACCTTCCGATAATATTTGGTATAGAACATTATTTCCATCATGGGATAATACAGCAAGAAGGGGGCTTAAAAGTCATGTTTACAAAGGTTCAACGCCCGAATTATATAAAGAATGGCTAAGTTTTCTTGTTGATTATTCCTTTTCTGCCCCAAAAGGTCAACCAATAATTTTTATTAATGCATGGAATGAATGGGCAGAAGGAGCTTATCTTGAACCTGATAAAAAATATGGTAGAAAATATCTCGAAGCGACATGTGAAGCCATTCATGATTTTAAACCTATCTTTAAAGATATTAAATAAAAAAGAATATGAACATTAATCCAAATATTCCATTTTGTGATGAAGAATTTGTTGAAAAGATAATAAGACTCTATTCAAAGAACAATCTTGTACAAGAAGGAATATCATATGCAACAGTTAAAGATTATTGCGATAGTTGGGATAACTTAAATCCAATATCCAAACATGGTGATTTGAAAAATGTTCAACGCCCATGGGCACTAAAAGCTATATTAGCAACAATTCCAATAGGTGGAAAAATTTTAGAGATAGGTGCTGGCGAACCAATTATCGCGGCAATTTTAAATAAAATTGGCTATAAAGTTACCGTTGTCGATCCTTATAATGGAAGTGGATTAGGTCCAACCGACTATATTAAATTTACAAAGGAATTCCCTGAACTTCGTATAATACGTGAATCATTTTCCCACGATATAGAAACACTTAAAAACGAAGAAAATAGCTTTGATGCAATCTATTCAATATCAGTAATTGAACATTTATCCCACCAAAATATTATGGACATATTTAAGGGAATGAAAAAGCATTTAACTACCAAAGGGTTCTCAATACATTGTATTGACCATGTTCATAGAGGCAATGGCGAAAATGATTTTACCGAAATGATTAAAAATATTTCAAAACTCTCCGGTATTTCAAATGAAACAGCAATAAAAAAACTAAAATGCATTAATAATGATATTAATACTTACTATTTGTCAGCTGAATCACATAATGCATGGAGAATGGGAAAACCATACGAAGAATTTCCTATGAGAGAAATGGTAAGTATCCAGATAATAACGAAATCTGAAGACATACAGATCGCTTTATAACAAACAACAAAATGAAAAAAGACAATTACTTTGGAGGAATAGAAGTACTGACCCAAGATTATATTAATGGATTTTTAATAGATACTACAGAACCTAATAGAAAAATCTATTTGAAAATATTAATTGGAGAACAAATCATTGGATATACTTTAGCTAACATTGAAATTGAAAAATTGAAAAACCTTGGATATGAAGACAATCAATGTGGCTTTTACTTTAAATTTCCAAAAAAGCTAAACACCAATGAATTAACTAATGTTAAGATACTTCCAATTGACTCTAATAAAACCTTGAAATTTATTCATAATACATATAAACATAATAATAGAAATATTAATATTAACAAAGTTCCTATTGATCTGAAAATAAAAGCCTCAAATCTTTCCGACTTATTTATTGTTAACCACATCCCGAAAACTGCTGGAACAAGCCTGCGTACAACATTTAATGATTCATTTGCTAAACAAAACATACTATACCATTATAACAGTATTGGTGCTTGTTCTCCTGAGATATGGAAATGGAAATTTGCTCAAAACCAAACAATTTCCGATATTGACATTATTAATATTATTATTGAAAGACCTATATATTTAATAATAGGTCATTTTGGATTTCCAGAACAATTTGGATTTGATAATTTGTTATCAATATTCCCAAATGCAAAATCAATCACTTTTTTTCGAAATCCTAAAGATCATATTTGTTCTCTTTATCTTTTCTCTAAAAAATATTTTGGTGAAAGCAGATCTTTTGAAGAATACATTTCACTTAATTATACTAGAAATTATCAAACAAATGCTCTTTGTGGATTAAAAATTGAAGAATTTAGTTTTATTGGATTAGTTGAAATGTTTTCTGAATCAATATTTTTATTGAATCGCAAATTTGATCTTAATCTGAAAAATGTATTTTTTAATATTAATTCAGAAAATAAAATTAATTCTCATTACAATTATTCAGATTTTGCAAATAGTACAGTCTGGAAAAAATTTGAAGAATTTAATCAATCTGATATAAAACTTTATAACATGATACATCAAAACTTATTACAAGAAGCAAAGAAAATCCCATCTGTATCTATTAAAAAAACGAATGAAACTAAGGATTATTTAAATCCAGATTTCCTGTGGGCAAAATCGCTTAATATTTATGAATGGGCAAAATCCCTTGCTTATAGTAAGGGCCCAAACAATGAAATATTACCGCCTTTACCACCTTCCGATATCCAATCAATGTATGTAGGGTCCGATGGTTATAATTCTTTTTTGGAAGCAAATATTTTTATTGAAAAAATGATGAATACTATTTCAGATCATGGGCTTGAATTAAATAAAAATATGAATATTCTTGATTGTGGCGTTGGATGGGGACGCTTATATAGATCAATGCTGCGTTACTTTAATCATAGTTCGATCCTTGGTATTGACATTGATGAAAAGGCAATTGATATCTGTCAAAATACAATGCCAAATGGTAGATTTAGTCTAATCAGTAAAACACCTCCCTACAAAAACCTTAAAGAATCATCTTTTGACATAGTTTATCTTTACTCTGTATTATCCCATCTGAGCGAATCTGGATTCTTAAGTATGTTTAAAGAATTTTCTAGAATTTTGAAAAAAAACGGTTTTCTTATATTTACTACTCTTAAGTCAGCTCATCTCAAAGTTTGGGAATCAAGAATAAACTCTGTTGGCTATGGCTCAATATTAAAAAAAGTTGGATTCAACTATAAAAAATGGGAAAAACAAATGAAAAAAGGCAACTTTTTATTTGTCCCATTTGGTGGTGGAGATTCTTCTCGTCCTTCAGATTACTATGGAGAGACTATAATATCAGAAAAATATTTAATAAAAGCATGCGAAAAACAAAAATTCAAGATTCTTTTATTTGAAGAATCAGACGATTTACCCCAAACATTTGTTGCCCTTCAAAAAATATTTTAATGAATCAACTTTCATTTTTTTCTTAAACTTTGACCTATGAATTTTGGGCATATACTGTTTCTTTTTTTAAGTTGCCTGCACAGGCTTTCAATAATAATCCGGTTAATATATTTTTTTAATGATCTGCTCGATATTTTATCTGTCAAAGCCAATAAGTTTTCCATTACATTGTAAGCATTCGCTAAACTCCGTCTTGTTTTTTAAAATTTCGTGTTTTGTGTTTTAAGAGAATTTCTCTAAAAACATTCAGAGAACTTTAAAAGTGGGTTTAGAGTTCGTGAATTTTCCCGGATTGGATATTTCGGACTAAGCTGACCCCCCATTTCGGGGCTTTTTAACGGTCATTTTATATTGATTTTTTCCTGACATTTCGGCGGATGTTGACCCCCTGAGGGCCAGCCCACACGGATTTCGGACTATATTGACCCC
>JAIOZY010000081.1 GCA_021740385.1 Prolixibacteraceae bacterium
GGGCTACCTAGGCCGGTTGTTTAAACAATTTCCTTTTTTAGCCCCCGGGTTAATCCCGAAATTTCGGGACGGGGTTAGTGATATCCTTTCACAAAATTCCAACTTCACAAATCATCACGGGTAAAAAGGGCATTCTGGTATTTTTTTTAATTCCACGCGCATTTAATTTTATGGGTTAATACCACAAACTTATAAAAAAAAAGAATACCACCAAACTTTATGGCCGATTTCTTTTTAAAATGTAGTAAATTATATTTTGAATAATTGAGACGGAAATTCGAAAAGAGGCGTTTCTACCCCTTTATTCCCAAAACAGCAAAAAGGTTACCAGTAAAAATGATTTTTTTTCAAATTGCGGGAAAAAAATAATTTAGCTTTGTTAACCTGAACTATTCATAAATTTTAAAAATATGAATAAAGTTCAGGTTAATCCCGACTTAGATGAAGTTAAACTTTTTTAAAAAGTTTTACTGAATCTTAGTCGCTATCGGAGATAGGGATTATTTGTGAATAATCCGGGTTAAAGAATCTGGAAATCATCGGGTAACGTTATCGAAAATTAATTTCGGTTGCACCAAGGTCTTAACCCTTATACAAAATGGATAATGGTCAGGGATGAAAAGATTTTTAAACCCGGATCAATACAGAAACCCAAACAACCAAAGCGGAATATGGTTAGCAAAACCAATTTCAATATCATCAGAAACCACGTATGATTCATTAATATCTTTTATTTGCTTTGATGTTTTATTTTTCCCGCCAATTTCAAAAAGGTATTTATCATCGACAAAAAAATCACCCACGTTGGGGTAATCAACTTTATTGATATGAATTAACTGATTTAAGAAGAATGTCTCACGAACGGTTCCTTCATTAACCCGCTCATTCGTCAACACATACATCAGGTTCGTGTTGTTTAGGTATATTTTCGAAGGCTTTCCCAATATTTTATTCCCAACAGCCTTAGCACCAAGCGTATTTATCAATTCTGCCTTTTCCAGTAAATTTATATACTTGATTAATGTTCTTTGGTCAGTAATGTAAAGATCACTTTTAAGGTTGCTTAAATTTGGTGTATAAGGTACAGTTGTACTAATTGCCATCAATAGTTGTTTCATTTTATACAACGATTCATACTGAATATCCGAGACGTATGGAATATCTGTATCGATAATTACATTAACAATCTCGGACAAACGACTATAAAAAACATCGCCCCCATCACGAAAAAATGGATAATACCCTGTTTTAAGATATGTTTTAAAATGAGGTAATATTTTAATACTTGCTGCAATTTTTCCTGAGATTTCATTATGCTCTTTCAGAATATCCTGAAGCTTGAAAAAAACACTTTTGTATACCCCGTTCATATCAAGATACTCTCTTAAAGACAAGCCTTTCAGAAAATAACTGGCTTTCCGACGGCTTAAATCGCCTAAACCAGAATAAAGCTGAAGAATTGACGAACCGGAATATATAACTTTCAAAGCGGGGATCGAATCACTAATGTTTTTTAATTCTAACGACCAATCTGCTTTTTGATGTTTCCGGGGGTATTTGTGAACTTCATCAACAAATAAATATTCACCTCCATATTTAAAAAAAATTTCTGCCGTATCGACCAGGCTTTTCTTAAAAAAATAAGGCATATCGGCCGAAACATACAACACATTATTTCCTTCAGCCAGAAGCTCTTTTGCCTTTTGAAGCATCATTGTTGTTTTTCCTACGCCCCGGGAACCCTTTATCTCAATTAATTTCAGATCCCAGTTTATTACATCAATTAAACCTCGCTTAAACGTAGTATCTACATCCCTAATTAACCTGTTACTAATTTCATACAACTGTTCCATAAAACTTTACAGATAAAAATTTAATTACAAAATTACTATTTTTTTTGTAATGCGTTACATATTCTTTTAATTTTTTTTGTAATCTATTACATATTTTCAGCTTTTTTATTGTACTACATTACCCATTATCGCTGTTTTTCCTTATACATACCTAAACAAATCCTCAACACAGGAATTTCCTGCCAACACAAAAATCCCAACCGTCAAACAAACATTTGTTCATTTTAACTAACTTTGCACTCAAGGTTATTAAAATGATTTACCATGCCCAACCGTATCCGTCACCGACGAATTTCGATGCTCCCTCCCATGGAGGGTTTCAAGCCATTTGGCGTGCCCATGCGCCAACTTGAATCGGTAATTCTGCTTTTCGAGGAATTTGAAGCCATACGTCTGGCCGATTATGAAAACCTCACCCAGGAAGAAGCCGCGGCAAAAATGAACATTTCGCGGCCAACATTTACCCGATTGTACGACAAAGCCCGCAAAAGCATCTCGAAAGCATTTGTTGAAGGGAAAGCGATCATTATCAAGGGAGGTAACTATATTACCGAAGACTACTGGTACAAATGCGGTGACTGCAAAGAAACCATAACCAGTATAAAACCAATAAAAAATTGCCGCAATTGCGATTCAGATAACCTTACACTACTAAACAAGGAAGAAAAATAAAAAGCCGAATATGAACAGTTATATCCACGTGTACACTGGCAACGGGAAAGGAAAAACAACCGCAGCTTTTGGATTAGCACTCAGGGCAGCAGGAGCCGGTAAAAAAGTATTTTTTGCCCAGTTTGTAAAAGGTAAAACCTATGCCGAAATTGAGGCGGTGGACAAATGGCTGCCATCCATCACCATCAAACAATTCGGGCGGGGTTGCTTCATTGTAAACAAACCGAAACAGGCCGATATTGACGAAGCCCGGAAAGGACTTGCCGAAATAAAAAGAATACTTCAGTGGGAAAAATATGACCTGGTTATTCTCGACGAGGCCAACATTGCCATTTATTATAACCTGTTCACCGTTAACGAACTTCTTGACATTCTTAACGCGAGGAATCCCGATACCGAAGTGGTGGTCACAGGTCGCTATGCCCCGCAGGAACTGATTGATGCTGCCGATTTGGTAACCGAAATGAAGGAAGTAAAACACTACTATCAAAAGGGGATTGAGGCACGAAAAGGGATCGAATTTTAATATATTAAAAAGGCCCCTTCGAATGATAATTAGTGTACCGAAAACAGTAAACTACATAAGATGGAAAAAAACAATATACGACTGGCAATGGCCGTAAACAATTCAGGCCAATTCCAACAAAAACATTTTGGCGATGCCGATAAGTACATGATTTATGAAAAAAATACCGATGGTATGAAATTCGTTCGTTCAGAAATTAACAAGTTTAAAAATCTCGATGAAGAACAAGAACACGGATCGGCAAAAAAGGGGAATGCAATTATTGACTTCCTAAAAAGCAAAGGTGTCAATGTTTTGGTATCGCGACAATTTGGGAGGAATATCAAAATGGTCAACCGCCATTTTATACCGGTAATAATTTATACAAATACACCGGAAGAAGTGTTGCCCATCCTGTCGAAACAGATGAAATGGATAACCGATGAAATTGATAATAATCCGTCGGAGCATAAACTTTTCATTATTAAAAACGGGGTAATGAAGACGTCCATCACTAAAAGTGACTAACTTTTTTTTAGGGGAAAGCCACTGAAATAGCAACAAAACGAAATTGTCTGCTTACCGGTAATGCCAATTTATAAATTAACATGGTCAGGAAATCAAAAATATCAACTATTGAGCAAACAGCCTCAAACCTCATAGGTAAAGGGGAATACGGCAAAGCCTTAAACTATTTGCAAAAGAAGCTCGAAGAAAACAGTGAGGAAATTGAGATTGAAAGGCTTATCTCCCACCTGAAAAAAATCCTTGAATACCTGCACCGCGATATTTTTGCCTCCACAAACCTCGACATGGATCCCTGGTTTGAGTAAATTTTTAAAATTTATAACTCTTAAAAATCCACGAAATATGGATACCGATATTGAGTCCCTGAAAAGTAAAATTCTGAATTGCACCAAATGTGATCTGTCAAAAACACGCAACCATGTAATTTTTGGTGAGGGTAACCTCAAAGCACCGATCATGGTTATTGGTGAAGGCCCCGGTCACGATGAAGACATGATCGGCAGACCTTTTGTTGGAAAATCGGGGCAACTGCTCGACAAAATATTTGCAGCGTGTGGTTTTACCCGCGAAGACCACATTTTCATCAGCAACATTGTAAAATGCAGGCCACCCGGAAACCGTGTGCCCACAAAAGAAGAAGCCGCTGTGTGCATGCCCTGGCTTTTACAGCAAATCGAGTTAATTAACCCAAAAATCATGATTCTACTTGGGGCAACCGCATTAAAATACATGGCCGGCCCCGAACACCGCATTACCCGCGAACGTGGCAACTGGCTAAACGTGCAATACAGGCTTGCCATGCCCGTTTTCCACCCGGCAGCCCTTTTACGCAATCCCGATTTAAAACGGCCAACCTGGGAAGATTTTAAGAAAATTGTATATAAGTACCGTGAGTTGGTTGACCCTGATCACTATTCATCGCATTGCTGAAAACTTCCGGCTACAAATAATTAATCACCCCATCAAACTTTCATCAATACTCCCGTCGGGAAGCATATTGTCGGGATGGTATTGCCCGCGTTCTTCCATTTGAAAACGCACACAACTTTTCCAGTCGCCTTTGCAGTATTGCTCAATCCATTTCTTATCGAGTTTGCCCTGTTCATAATAAGATTTAATGGGGCAAACCTGGTGCCATTTACATTCCTTTTTCAAAAAGGGCTTTTTCATTTCATAAACACTTTTCCCTGTATAATTTTATTTGCCGGACGCCCATTATACATTTGCTCCCGGGCAAAAAGAATTCCGCATTTCGGGCATCTCAGGTCTCCATTTGTATAATCATCCTTTATTTGATACTTAAAACACTTAACCAAATGCCCCTCTTTCGCTTTATGATACTTGTACAAAAGCGTATTACAATTGGAACAGTATATTTTTTTCGTTTTAATATTTTAATTATTCAGAATAACCTTTGCAAGCAACAGTCAACCAATGCCTTAAGCTCTGTGTTAAAGAAGTTTTTCAGCGCCGCTGTATACTTCTTCAATAGCAATAACAGCCACACCATGTCCCGGCAAGCGTTCGGGGTTCCAGCTTTTCATGTTGTCAAACTCGGGACCCGACGTATAATGTTTCACAGCCCCTTTTACCTGGTACGCTTTATCGTCTTTAGTAATGAACAAAACCGAAGCCTTCCCTCCCGCTTCAATATTTTTTAATGTTTTATCGAAAAAATTTTTTGCCACCAAAATGGCTTCGTCGTTGTACAAAGCATTGCAGGTAGCATAAATTGAATTGGGGATACCTTTTTCCGACACGGTTGTTAATACAATGGCCGGGTTCCTGTTTTCCCACTCCTTCTTAAAGTTCTCAGTAAGTTTCATTCGTCTGATTTCATTTTATATTTATTGATTTTAAATCCACAACGGCACCCCGCAACTCATCCATGCTAAAATCGTATTGCCGTTTTAAACGGCCAACATTTTCGTTATATTGCCCCGGTGGAATGTTCAATTCTCCTGCCAGTTTGCCAACGGGTATTTCGTTTTTGTTTGCTACTTCCGTCAACGTCATGTAGCCGGCAATGTCCAAATCGTGGGCATGGCCTTCATGCTCTGAAATTTCTTTTTCAACGGGCAATGCCTTTTTTGTATTCGGTTCTTGTTCGGGGTTAATATCTGCAATTATATCATCTTCAGGGGGATTAGTATAAGCAGGCACTTTTTTCTGAATGCCCGTTTTATGATGATCGTGGTTCCCGTTATAGGGGACTACCTCGGGAGAAACGAGCAAGGGCCCAACAGCAAAAAACAAAACCAATAAACCAATAACAAGGGCAATTACCAACCTTGCCGCTTTTCCCGAAACCATCTTCCGAAAAATGCAACCAATCATTTGCCAATGCAAAACAATATGCAATAAAATTAATACCAAAAACGAGATACTGACCCACAAGTGCACGCTGCCCCATTCATGACGGTCGAGACCCAAAAAACCCGAGCTCAACATTGCTGCCATATATTTCATTTCTCTTAAATCCGGGCACCAAAACCCATTTTATCAGGAACCCCAAACCCGCCATCAAAGCCAATGCAACAAACATTACAGCATCAATTATCAGGTTCAGCTTCGATTGACATTTTATCCGGTTGGCCATACTATTTTTAGTTAATGAATTGCACCTTCGGGGCATTTACGTTCGCACAAACGGCAGTTGATATAATTTTCAACCAGTATGCGGGCTACACCATTTTGCAGCTCAATGGCATCGCTTGGGCAAAGCTCAACACAAATTCCACACCCGGTGCATTTTTCGGTATCGACTAACGGGTACACGTTTTCTGCTTTATTTGAGTTTTGTGTTTCGTTACGTGTTTGGGTTCTGCTTCCGGAATATGTTGTTTTTTCTTTAACCTTTTCAGCACCAGGTTTTCTGTTCTCACTCCTTATTAACGGCTTTCCGCAAACCGGACAATTTTTATCACGACAAGGCACACCCTGCTCATGTTGCAGGGTATAACCGCAAGCTGTGCAGATACAAAAAAAATGTTGAAAAACGCTGTTGCCTTAAGTTACCCCGCCGGCGCTGTTGGTTATTCCCTCTTCTCATCTTCGATCTCCTTAATTTCAAACATGTTTCCGCTTTTGTCCCATATAAAATAAGTGTCGTGACCGCTTCGCTTTTTAATAAACGTTTTGTATCCTGCTTTTTCAGCCTTTTCAAAAATCTTTTCAGAACAACTGTAGGCTAAGCAAACATGTGAATATGCTGGTTTTTCTTTTTCGGGCGACACAAACAATTCAAAAGCGGTATTGTTTCCTTGCATATAAAAAACATCCGTTTCTCGTTCGATCCCGAAAATTGAAATTGATAAATCCTTGTCTATTGTAAAAGAATAACGAACATCCATTTGAAGAACTTCTTTGTAAAAATCATCAATTTCATCCCTGTAATTAACCGTTAAAGCAATATGATGTAGCATTTTCATACGATTAAATTTTTAAATTCAATTGGTCTGCCAGCTGGCGGATGAAATTTCTCCCGCCAGGGCGGGATCGTTTAATTTTTTAATGGCCAAAATTAAATGAACAAACGTTCATAAAAAAGCTTTTGCCGCTTTTTTATCGAAAAATTACTCCCTTTCAATTTTACAATCTTTTCACAAAAGGAACAATACCAGGAAACAGAAAGATTATAAACCCAAAAATGAAAAAAAATTCTTCTAATGTGAACATTTGTTCATTTTGTTTTTTATCTTTGTACACGAAAACATGTTAAACACATTAAAAAATTGAAATTATGGCAAGAGGAGATAAAAGCGGACCAATGGGACAAGGTCCCATGACCGGAAGAGGATTAGGATATTGTGCAGGATACGATAGTCCCGGCTACACCAAAGGTTTTGGCGGCGGAATGGGACGAGGCCGGGGTTTTGGCGGTGGAATAGGACGCGGTGGAGGCATGGGCCGTGGCCGGTTTTTCGGCAACATGGGATGGGGCAATTACCCCAACCAGGGAATAAACCCAACCTATAGCCGCGATGATGAAATCAGAAATCTGAAAGCCCAGGCCGAATCGTTGAAACAAACCCAAAATGATATTGAACGCCGGTTGAAAGAATTGGGCAAAGAGGAATAAAAAAATTAAAATACCCTTTGATTAACGATTCCGGTGTTTAAACTGGGCACCTGCCCGTTAAGCACCGGTTTGTTTTTGTAATTTAAAAAATTAAATCTGTATGATTGCATTTGGACCGGTACCATCACGACGCCTCGGGCTCAGCCTTGGCATCAACAACATTGTATCGCGCAAAATTTGTTCGTACAGTTGTGTTTATTGCCAGATTGGCCGAACAAAAAAACCTACGAATAAACGGGAAATTTTTTACGAACCCGCTTATCTTTTAGAAAGCGTAAGGAACCACATTGAAAAACTTAAACGGGAACATATCCCCGATTACCTAACTTTTGTGGCAAATGGCGAACCCACGCTTGACATTAACCTGGGCGAAGAGATCAGGTCTCTGAAAAAAGAATTTCACATTCCAGTGGCCATCATTTCGAACAGTTCACTCATTTACATGGAAGAAGTCCGCAAGGATTTGATGCATGCCGACTGGGTTTCACTGAAAGTTGATTCGGTTGAACCCGGCACCTGGCAAAAAATAAACAGGCCGCACCCTGATTTACAGATTGATAAAATTTTAGACGGAATTCAAAAATTTGCAGCAGAATACAACGGCAGGCTTCATACCGAAACCATGTTGGTTGAAGGATTAAACGATCACAAATCGAGCATTGAAGCAACGGCTGATTTCATTGCAAAACTGAATGTAGAAACGGCCTATTTATCCATTCCCACAAGGCCACCGGCTGAAAAAGGATTAAAAGCCATTAGTGCTGAAAATATTACAAAAACCTGGCAATATTTCTGGGAAAAAGGTATCGACACCGAAACATTAACCGGCTTTGAAGGCACCAACACCGGGTTTACGGGCAATGCCCATGATGATATTTTGAACATTACTGCCGTTCACCCGTTACGTGATGATACGCTTGCCGAATTGCTTGAGAAAGAGCATGCAGGCATGGAAGTTATTGAATCACTAATAAGCCAACGATCAATTAAAAAGAGCCATTTTAACGGGCACGATTATTACGTGAGAAATTATATATTGTAAACAACTATGATATTACCCATTATAAAATACGGTGCATCGGTTTTGCGGAACAAGGCAGTTGAAATTGACAAAGGCG
Organism: Prolixibacteraceae bacterium; assembly: GCA_021740385.1. Classification (GTDB taxonomy): domain Bacteria; phylum Bacteroidota; class Bacteroidia; order Bacteroidales; family Prolixibacteraceae; genus DAIMEA01. The sequence continues at coordinate 8,758 of JAIOZY010000081.1, forward strand.
ACAATTTTCAACAACTTGCTGCAAACATGTTTGAAACCCTGAAACAAGCCAACGGGATTGGGCTGGCTGCGCCACAGGTAAACCTGCTTAAAAATGCGTTCATTATTGATACAACCCCTTTTAACGAGCCGGAAATACCAAAAATTGAAAAAGCGGTTTTTAATCCCGATATACTGAATTTTGACGATAAAACCGGCCCTTATGAAGAGGGTTGCCTGAGCATTCCCGGCATTTTTGAAAATATAAACAGGCCATTGAGCATCGAAGTGCGTTACCGCGATATAAACTTCGATATAAAGGAAGAAATGCTTGAAGGCATTGAAGCCCGTATTTTTCAGCACGAATACGACCACCTGCAGGGAGTATTGTTTGTTGACAGGTTGAGTGCCCTGCGCCGGAAACTACTGAAAAGCAAACTTCAACGCATTTCAAAAGGAAAATATTAACTTAAAAAACGAATGATTATGCCTAAAATGAACGGAACAGGCCCCGAGGGAAAAGGAACGGCAACCGGCCGAGGCCTTGGAAAATGTAAAGAACACAAAAGTGAAGAATTGCTCGAAAAGCTTGGAAAAGGCATGGGCAAAAGAAGAAAAGAGGGCGGTGGAACCGGACGCGGTAAAAGGTTGCAATATAACACGGAATAATAGTTTACATCCCTATAACACCACCTACCAAACCAAACCTTCCCGGTATGCCAGGGTCCATTCGCCAACCCAGTTGTACGATCCAAAAGCGCCAATATAATTGGCCTGTTCAAAAAACGGATTGTTGGGCAATGGTGAATAACTCGAGGTTAGTGCATCATTTTCAGAAATAAAAGAAACCCCCGTTTCGTTGTATACAAATCCCGGGTCGGCTATTCGGTTTGCCGCATCAAAAAAATAGGCATTTAAAGCTTGTTGCTGTCCGGCAACGTCTTCATCGTTAAGCGGAACAACCGAAAACATTCCGGCAGGGCTATTGGCATTCACGTCCCAAAAAAGGCAATTCATTATTTGCAGGTCTCCGGCCTCCCATCTTGAGTAACTGTTTTGCCGGGCCTGACTGTATTCCAGTTCAATGCCGTGGTCTTGCCGGCAAAAAACCGAGTTGGCAATAATGCCACCGGCATTGTCGTTAAACGAAATGATCCCGTTCAGGAAATCTTCACCCCGGCCTTTTCCGGTAATATTGTACAATACCGGAACCGTGTATGGCCTGGCCGTTTTAACATCTTCGCCGCCATCAATTTCCAACAGTTTATCTCCGTAAAGTTCATTTTGCATCAAGCACCAAAACTGGCCGTTTCCGCGGTAACCCAGGTCAATGTCAACTGCATCGTCGGAGCAAAGAGCAACCACAATGTTTTTAAGGTTTACCGTACCGCCAAATATTTCTATACCATCGTCAGCATTTGAAATAACCTCAACATTTTCGATAATTGTTTTATTGCCAACACCACCAAGGGTTAGCCCGTTAATTTCGTTGTCCTGACCAAGGTCGGTGCCACCGTGTCTTATTGAAACATAGCGCAGTACGCCCGAATTATCTTCATCGTTAAAACCACCAAAAACGCCACGGGGTTCCGAAATTGAAATACCTTCAACATGGGCCTCACCGTTCATTGTGTTTATTGAAGCGCTGCCCAGAATGGCCAGCCCGCCCCATAGTCCTCTCTCCTCAAGGCCAACCGAACCTTCAAGATCGTCACCTTCGCAGGTAAAAACAATCGGTTCAACAGCGGTTCCCTCTGCAATAATTTTTCCACCGCGGGCAACAATCAAAGCCGACGAAGCCGTTCCCATTCCCTGGCGGGCACGAATAACCGTTCCGGGCTCAATGGTCAGCACCTGTCCGTCGTTCACAAATACTTTTCCTGCAAGAATGTATTCTTTATCGCTGGTCCAGGTTGTTGTGCCTGTTCCTTGCCCATTGTCGTTTATTACCACGTTGCCCGGTTCAAGAATAAAATCACTTTTTCGGCATCCACCAAAAAGGAAGATGAGCGAAAAACATACAATTGCAATATGGGTGTACCAAATTTTATTCATTATCCGGTGCATTTAAAGTTTGAATTCAAGGTTTACAAAAATGTAAGAACTGTTTGGCATGTTGGCTGCAAGCGGGTACCAGTCCTGGTAATTGAGCGATAGCTTTAAATGCCCGTATAGTTCTTTCTCCACACCAGCAACAAATGCCGACCCATCTTTTGCCAGGTTCCATGGCATTGTATTTTCATCAAAAATGTTTGAATTCAGTATATCATATCGGGCAAATATTTTCCAGTTGTCTTTAAATCTGTAAGTTGAATAAAAAGAATACCCCCTTTGGTTCCTTCCTTCATCATATTTATAATTGGTTAAAAGGTTATATTCGGCTGCAAGCGAAAATGCCGGGGTAACATTCCAACCCAGGAAAGCAGCATAAACCATTTTTGCCGAAGTTGTTGACGGGCCGTAATTCACAAAAACGCGTCCGGTAAGGCCCCGGGGTATATTCAAGGTAGTACCAATAGTATATTCAAAATTGCTGTCGTCCTGCAACTGGCTATAGCCTTCACCGTTCACAATGGCAGCATCGGCGCTTAGCCAGGATGTAAATTTGTAGCTTGCAAGTATGCCAAGATCGGCGCTTTTCCCAAATTTGTACTGGTCGGCAAACGATTTCATGATGTACCGGTAGCCCCAAAATTTTTCCTGTATTTTAAAATGGTTCATCCCTACAATACCGGCACTAACAGCCAATTTTCCGCGGGCATATTTCACATAGGCATTTTTAAAATAAGCATACCTTTTTACAATGGCATAAACCGATTCATCTTCGGGGCTGCCAATATCGACAATGATTGATGCAGATAACCCGGGGCTGAATGCATACTGATAGCCAAGGTAAGCACGCTCAATTTCGAACACCGAGTTGTCGTCGGCTTCTGTTAAACCGGCATGAAAATTTCCAAATATGCGTAGTATGGGCTTACCCACTGGCTTAAAAATGACTGGATCGTTTGCCTTTAGCGAAAAAACGGAACAAGCAATTAAAAGCAACAAAAAATATCGTCTCATCTCAAAAGATTACTTAAAAACATTTACACTCCGGGTACAAATGGCAACTCACTCAAATGTAAAAAAATAAATAATTCCGTAATTCTACGTTAAATAAACATTTCTTTTCGGAACTGTATGTTTATTTTTTGTTGCCAATTGATCACATAAATCCTGACTACCAAACATCTGCATCCTTCCTTCGGGAAAATAAATTTTTATTAATTTTTCGTTTACTGACCGAACAACCGGGCAAATTATTTCAGAAACAGTTAAACATTCGGAAATGCATCTTTGCCAACCAACCCCGTATATTGGCCTTAAACTACTAACAGAAATTTTGATGATGAAAAAAGCAATTATTTTTACCGGATCGGCCGGTTCTCTTTCACAAGAAACAGCCATTATCGACCAATTGATCAAAAACAACAGGCTCTCTCCCCAACCCGAAGATACGTTTATTGCCGGATTTGGAAGCGGCGCATTAAATGCAATTGCCATAAATGCCTGCTTCAGAAGCGAAAACCCTTGCTCATGGAACAATTTTTATAAAGCGTTATTTGTGAAAAACATCAAAGACGAAGAAGTATTTCTTAAAGTACACCCGGTAAACTGGAACACCCATCCCTTACGAAAAAACCTCAACAGCTTTCTGAAAGTCACCGGGTTGCAGAAACTTTCCGACCTCCCGTTCAACACGAGTATTGCAACATCGCTTCAATACCATTCAAAAACACAATGGATAAACAGTAAATCGTTGAAACATGCCTACATCAATCTTTCCGATTTATTGATGGCAACAATGGCCATTCCCGTACTTTTCCCCCCACAACAAATAAACATGCTTAACGATATGCCTTCGTTTATTCCCGACGGAGCTTATGTTGAAGGTGCCACCAACGGCATTGGCAACAAATTTAAAAAGCACATGAAAAAAATTTTGGAAACAAATGGCCCTTTCGACGAATTGTACATTATCAGTCCGGCCCGCGATAACAACAACAAAAATAAGCCAACTCACAACCTGTCGTTAATGAACATTGAAGAAAAAATTGAATTCAACGATTTTATGGAAAACGTTTCGCTGAATGCTTTTCTCAAATTCCTGATCAAACTTCAAAACATGAATTCGAAAGGGAAAGTTGCACGCGAAATATACATGTGCATCCCCCAACCAAGAACAACACCAAACATCCTCGATTTTAATATGCAGGCCGAAAATTACAACATGGTTTACAATTGGTTTGAAAATAATCCGGACGAGCTTGCAATTGATCTGAAAAAATACATTCTGAGCATAACATATTCTCCATCCTTTCAACAATAAGCAGTATTGTTTGTATTCTCCTTCTACTATCTCTTATTTTCAAAAATTGGTTTCTTAAACAAGAAGCCATTTTTTTGCAATGTCTTTTTTATCATCATCAGATTTAACCCGGATTATTCACGAATAATCCCTATCTCTCCCGATGGCTATCGGGATGACTAAGATTCAGTAAAACTTTTTAAAAAAGTTAAACTTTCCCGAATCAAGTTTGGGACAAGCTATCTAAGTCGGTTCGCCAGTTGCGAATGAACTTTATTCATATTTTTATAATTTATGACATTAGTGTCCGGTAAAAAATTTTAAAACCGGGCAGCACATTTTATAGTACCACCCGGAATGGCTACTTTTGAGTTACGACACAAAAAAGTTTGCCATGGGTAAAAGTACAAATTTTAGCGGACAGCCGATATTTAAT
>JAIOZY010000082.1 GCA_021740385.1 Prolixibacteraceae bacterium
TTTGATTTCCAGGGCTACTGTTATCACACATCATGTGCGTTTCGAACCTGATTTAAAAATCGCTTCTCAAACAGCCGATGATGGCAACTTGTATTCAACGGTTTCTTTAGCCGGATACAAAATGGATTTAACCGAGGGAGCTCCACAACTCCCGGTTAAGTATATAAAACTGATTATACCAGCCGGTGAAGAACCCGATTATTTGGAATATTCAAAAGGCAAAGGTGAAACAGAGCTTATAAAGGAATTTATCATTCCTGTACAAAAGCCGATCCCTACTTCAACAGAATTTACCGGGAATGAGTTTGTCGGGCCTGATAAGGAAATTTATAATTCTGATTCTTTTTACCCTGGTGAACGGGTAAGATATTTGCGGACTGACTGCGTCAGGGGCAATAAAATAGTATCCCTTGCAGTTTCGCCAATTTGTTACAACCCGGTAAAAGGGCAGGTTGAATTTGTGACTGACATTGATATTACACTGTACCTTAAGAATTCTGATATGAAGCCTTTAACTGCTCCCGTAAGATGCAAAGAACAATTCAACGGTTATCTTAAATCGTTGGTCGATAACGACGAGGATGTTGAAAAATACAGCGTTATTGAGCAAAAACAGGCTTCGGGTGAGGTAATTGATATGAAAAGTACAAAATTGACCTCGGGTATATCCATTAATTGTGACTATGTTATTATTACTCCTTCTTCCCTTTCTTCCTATTTTAACGACTTCATCCAATGGAAACGGCAAAAGGGGATCGATATTGAACTGATAACCACCCAGGCCATTTCCTCGGCTTACACAAAAGATACTATATCGGACATTTATGATGAAGCAGGAAAAATAAGGCAGTTTCTTTGTGAAGCTTACAAGAACGGGTTAGAGTTTGCTTTGCTGGGGGGCGATGGTAGTACTGTCCCGTTTAGGTATGGTTGGGGCAGTAATTTATCTGCTGATCCTGATTATGAAATACCCACTGACCTTTATTTCTCGGATTTTGAGGGGGATTGGAAAGTTGATCCTGATTTCCGATATGGTGAACCAACGGATGACGATGTCGATTATGGCGCTGAAATATTGGTCGGAAGGTTGCTTTGCGATGCAGGAGTCCACATAACCAACTGGACGGATAAAGTTGAATGGTACGAAAAGAATCCCGGGAATGGCAGTACTTCGTATTTGCGTAAAGCTTTTTATACACAAGCAGACCAAATGCAGAGAGATGATCAGGCAAATGATATCATAAATCGTTTTAATGGTTTTTTTACTACAAATACGGTATTTGAAGAAGAATATAACGGGGTGCCCAATCATTATAGCGCTGAAAGCCCTCAATTCCCAACAGGCAACGATGTTGTGTCCGAAATATGTGATGGTTACGGTTTTGTAAGCTGGTTTAATCATGGTTCACCTAATAATGTTGCAGTAGGGACAAAACTGCATAACGAATGTGGAAGTAACGATAAAAAGAAAGTAACCAATTTCGATAACGTTCAAAGCTATTGTGGCTACATTGAAACCGATAACGGGATGGAGGATATTTATTGCAGTAGTTTCCCGTTTGTTTTATATACACTTGCCTGTGTAACTACTCCTTACGACACTTATAATGCTGTTTCGCCAACCGACAACCTTGGCGCACGTTTTACTAACCAACAGGGAAGGTGTGGCGTGGTTTATATTGGGAATACTAGAGATGGTAGGGTTTCACCTTCGTGGTGTTTGCAGCAGGATTTTACCGAGTTGTTGGAAGATGGTACTTACAGACTTGGTACGGCAATGGCCAATTCTAAAGTATCGTATAGTAATCATTATTTAAGCCTGTCGCAAAATCTTATTGGATGCCCCGAAATTGAGATCTGGTCGGCAACGCCTTCACAGTTTTCAAGCGCGTATATTACCGACGGTGGCTCATCGGTTTATGTAAATACCGGAGGGGTAAACAATTGTACCATCAGTATTATCAGTGGTAATGACTACGGGGCGAGCTATCAAATGGTTTATACAGGAATGTCTCAGGCTACTTTTTACAGTGTCCCGGCTAATTATATTGTTACCATTACAAAGCATAATTACATCCCCGAAATATTTGACTGATAGTTAAACAACCATTTGTTTAAAAGAATGAAGTTATGATAAACACCAACTTAATCGGCTATTATGAACAGGCAAGAGTCAAGAATTGCAATTGCTATGGGTGTATGGCTCTTTTCTTATTTCTAATTATTTAATTTGTTTAATCATGAAAAAAATAATTTTTTTATTGACATTTATCCCTGCAATAGTCAATGCTAATCCTATTTGGCTTGGGGTAAATATTTCCGAGATTTATTTTGATGAATCCGGAGAATGGACTTTAGAAATTGACAATGTAAATATCACATCTGTTGAATTCATTGACAGCTTATTCATTGAATGTAATTCAGGTTCGGCTAAAATAACAGAATTTGACACTACCGACTATATTGTCATAACAAAAGAAAATCTGAACAATATTATTTCTTTAAACAAAGAAGAAGATTGCATAAAGCTGTATTCATATTCGTATGGAGAATATGTAATTGACAGTATATGCGTTGGTGAAATTACAGGTTCTTATGTAAAAAACATCGAAAGTGGACAATCAATCTCAAGGTTATGGGGTTATGGCCCATTTTATAAAGATAACACACCAACAATTGGATTCGAAAATGATTTAGATGGTTCTACAGGAAAAATATATGGCTATTTTTATGACGTAAATGAAGAAGCTATTGCAAATAAATATTTCTTTATTGATGAAGGATATGCTACAACGATACTTCAAGAGACAGGATATAGTGATGGTGATATAATAATTGATGAAAACGGATTTTATTGTGCGGAAATAACGTCAAGAAGTTATTCAATAAGTGAGCGATTGATTTATACTCCAAAAGTTAATTCTGAACCGGAAACAGAAACAATGCAATTCCAAACTGTTAATTTTGAATTAAACGAAAGTGACAGCATAAATATCAATTTCACAAGAATTTTGACATCAATAAATGCAATTCGTCAAAACAATATCATATTGAGTAGTTACCCTAACCCGGCTAAAGAAACTATCTATTTCATAACTTCAACAGAAAATGAATTTGATACGCCTTTGACCATTACCATTTATAACACTGTTGGTAAAAAATTCAACTCATTTATTTTAACATCGGGGCAACATCAATGGGGGTGTGGTAATTTGTCTCAAGGTACATATATATATACTTTGAGTTCCGGAAACAAAGTAATCGGAACAAACAAATTCCAGATAATAAAATGATTAAAACTGCTATATTCTTTTGTTTGCTATCATTTGGTATTACTTGTTTTGCTCGAAATAATTTATTTTTCGAGAAAGAGGATATTACATTTGAGATAAAGGATAGTGTATTAATTGTTCAGGGAATTTATTATTTCAATTCATCATCAGAGAAAAAATATTCAATTTTATACCCATTCCCTACTGATAGTATTTACAGCAATCCTTTTAAAATAAAGGTTAGTTATATCAACTCAAACCAGCCAATAGATTTTAAAATTGCAAGTGATTCTTCTTCAATAGTATTTAGAATTATTGCAGATATCCAACAACCAATACATGTATCGTACCAACAACAATTAAAATCAAATACTGCAAAATATATATTACTATCAACAAACCGATGGCAAAGGCCACTTGAACAAGTAGATTATAAACTAGTTACTGATTTAGATTTTCAAATAACAGGTTTTTCGATTAAACCAGATAAGAAAATTCAGATCGATAACAACAATCTATATTTATGGCACAAAGAAAATTTTACACCTCAAAAAGATTTCATCATATACTTTTAAAAAGGACTATGCCCAAGTTTTGAAAATTACATTGCCATTGCAGGGTGAATATTTTATTGCCGGTTACGCAACCTTTTTTCAAGCGGCATCATCATCCTTTTATTAATAACAAAAACCTGATGCGATGAAACCGATAAAAATTCTCGTAATTCTGAACCTTTCCTTTTTGCTTTTCCTTACCGCGTGCGATAAAGAGCCACAGGAAAAGCAGCCAACAGCAATAACCGGCAAACTTGTTTCGGATACCGGTTGTAAAACTTTCGGCAAATCGGCTTCCCTCGAGGGCGAAACCCCCGACACGCTGAGTTGCTTAGAATATTCGTATGATGAAGCCGAAAATCTCCTTTCAATCAGCCATATAAATGCCGGCTTTAACTGTTGCCCCGAAAACTTGTACTGCGCGGTTTCCTGTCATGAAGACACCATACTGATCGAAGAGCATGAAACCGACGGTTTATGCGACTGCCTGTGCCTTTTCGACCTGGAAATTGAGGTAGCGGGTGTTGTGCCCGATGAATATGTTATACAGCTTATTGAACCCTATAACCATGAGGAAGAAGAAATCGTTTTCAATGTAAACCTTGAAAGCAAAAAGGAAGGTGCCTTTTGCTCGGTAAGGAAGAAATATCCCTGGGGGATTAATTAACATGAATTCGAAGTTAGTATAAACTGCAAGTTAGTGGCAAGCAAAAAACACCGTTACAAATTACAGATTGATATTTCTGATACGAGTACTTTGATACTTTTTCACAAGATTGAAGAGTTTAATCTTTTGCAAAAAGTGTATGGTGAATTGCTTACAACACCAGAGATTGCAGAGGAAATTCTAAAATTGAACAAAGAATAGATTGCCAACCACTAACAGTACAAAAATGGTTGATATGGAACGGATGAAAATTATTCCGTATGTGTTTTTGGGTTAAACCCCTCAACAACAATCACAATTTCGCCTTTTACCTCTTTTTTGCTGAAATGTTCAAGCAATTCGGCGAGTGTTCCCCGGGCATTTTCTTCGTGCAGTTTCGTCAGTTCCCTCGAAACACAGGCCTTCCTTTCGGGGCCAAAGTGCTCAATAAACTGCTCGATGCATTTCAGCAGCCGGTAGGGCGATTCGTAAAAAACCATTGTCCGTTCTTCCGCAGCCAGTTCCTTCAGCCTTTTCTGCCGTCCCTTTTTCTGGGGCAGGAATCCCTCGAAACAGAATTTATCGCAGGGCAGGCCTGAATTTACAAGTGCAGGGACAAAAGCGGTTGCACCGGGAAGTGTTTCAACATCAACACCTTTTTCGATGCAGGTGCGCACCAGTAAAAAACCGGGGTCGGAGATGCCCGGGGTGCCGGCATCTGAAATCAGGGCGATGGTTTCACCCTCCAAAATCCGGTTTGCAATTTGTTCAACCTTTTTATGCTCGTTGAATTGATGATGCGATTGCAGCCTGGCTTTTATATCGAAATGGTGCAGCAGTTTCATCGATGTGCGCGTGTCCTCGGCCAAAACGGTATCTGCTTCTTTCAATATCCTTATAGCCCTAAGCGTTATGTCTTCAAGGTTCCCAACGGGTGTTGGCACAAGGTATAACTTACCCATAAATTTCTATTCTGTTGTTTCTTTTCCGTTCTCGTTTTCGAACCGGCGTTTTACCAGTTCCATGAATTTCAGGCTGGTTTCGTTTTTGGGCCATTTAAAATGCTCCTCGAGGTACTCAATGGCATCTATAAAAGAGCTGAACTGGTCGAGCGTGTTTACCGTTGTGAGAAATTTTTCCTGGTTGTTGCTGAAAAGTTCGCGTATGTACTGAAAGCGGTCGTTAAGCCCAATTGCTGCTTTAATCGAGGTAACAGGCTTACCTTTCACCCTTGCGCCTTTTTGGGTTATTTCGGTAAAACGTTCGTTTAGCGATGGTTCTTTCCTGAACCTTTCGCCCACTATCTTTTTCTCGCTTTTGGGGGCACATGGCGGTTCTTCTTTTTTGGTTTCGGCAATGGTTTCCTCTTCTTTCGTTTCATCGTTTTCCTTTTCCGGTTTGATTTCAGCCGGTTTCTTTTCCGGTTTTTTTTCTTCAGAAAGCGGTTGTGAACTTTTGATATCTGTTTTCATGTCGGTATCTGTTTTCACCGGCTCTTTGTGTTTTTCGGGTTCGTTTTTTTTCGGTGGCTCTTTAATTTCTGTTTCTGTTTCTTCTTTTTTGATTTCGGCAACCGTTGGCGGGTCAATTATTTCCTGAACCGGTTTTTCAATTTCAACATTAATTTCAAGGGTTGTCTTTAAAAGATCAAGTTCCTGTTGCAATTCCCGGGCCTTGGTCTGTAAAATTTCAACAAGCATGGGACTGCAGTTTTCCGGCTTCTCAAACGATTTTGCCAGCATCATCATCTCATCAAGGTTGCTTTTAATTAAATCGAGAATAACGTTGTGTCTCATATTCGTTTTAATATAATTTGTTTTGAGTAATTACTAAATGAATTATTATTATTTGAATGAAATGTAGTATATTCAAAATTTGAATTTTTTTAGTTCTCATAAAAGGAACGGTTCAATGCTCATTAAGTTGTAAAATTACTTTTTTTGATTAACAGTATTCGATGTTTCTTGAAAAAGATTTAGGCGGTAAAAGGCAAAAAGGATGGATTGAAGTGATTTGCGGTTCGATGTTTTCAGGCAAAACCGAAGAGTTGATCAGAAGGCTTAATCGTGCACGCATTGCAAAACAGCGGGTTGAGATATTCAAGCCCGGGGTTGATAAAAGATATTCGGACGAAGATGTTGTTTCGCACGATGAAAACAGCATTCGTTGTACACCGGTCGATATGGCTTCGAATATTTTATTACTAACCGGCAATGTTGATGTAATCGGGATTGACGAGGCACAATTTTTCGACAATGCCCTGGTTGAAGTTTGCCAAAAGCTGGCCAACATGGGTATACGGGTAATAGTGGCCGGCCTCGATATGGACTTTAAAGGCAACCCTTTTGGCCCCATGCCCGGCTTAATGGCCATTGCCGAATTTGTTACGAAAGTTCATGCCATTTGTATGAAATGTGGAAACCTGGCCAATTTTTCACACCGCCTTACCGTTAATGAAAAATTGGTGGTTCTTGGCCAAAAAGATGAATATGAACCTTTATGCAGGGAGTGTTTTAATAAACTCAAAAACAGGAAACAATGATTTCACTTACTAACTTTTACATTGCAGGGCAAATTGGTGCCCGTTTACTTCAAAAAGGAGACGAAACGCCCATTGCATATATCTCGACCGATTCCCGTACCATTGTTTCGGGAGCCGGGACCCTTTTCTTTGCCCTGAAAACCAACCGTAACGATGGCCATTTTTTTATCCGGCACGCTTACGATAAAGGCGTAAGGAATTTTGTAATTTCGAATGCCAAATTCTCGGTACACAAATTCCCCGGTGCCACATTTATTTATACCGACGACACCCTTGAAGCCCTTCAGGAAACAGCCATATTAAAGCGGAAAAAGTTTAAAGGAAAAGTAATTGGCATTACCGGAAGCAACGGGAAGACCATCGTAAAAGAGTGGTTGAGCGAATTGCTGGCCGACGAGTACACCGTTATCCGAAGCCCAAAAAGTTACAACTCACAGGTTGGCGTACCGCTTTCGGTATGGCTGCTCGACGATGAGGCCGAAATTGCCATTTTTGAAGCCGGTATTTCGAAACCGGGCGAAATGGCGTTGTTGCAGCGGATCATTAAACCCGACATTGGCATTTTTACAAACATTGGCGAAGCACACCAGTCGAATTTCGAATCGCCCGAGCAAAAAATATGGGAAAAACTGCAACTCTTTAAGGGAACCGATGTAATCATTTACCACAAAGATTACGAGGGCATTACCACCGCTATGGAACAGCTTCAGGAACAAAAACCTTTGGTTTCGATTACCTGGTCGATGATGGACGAAACAGCCGACCTCTTCGTGTTTTTCGTACAAAAAGTGCCCGAGGGTTGTGGAATTATTGCCCAGGCAAACGAAAAGCAATACGCCATTTCGATCCCGTTTTCCGACGATGCCTCGGTTGAAAATGCCTGTACCTGCTTGGTTGCCCTTATTGCCATTGGAAAAGACCAGGACCATGTGCTGAACCGTTTTAGCAGGCTGCAGCCCGTGGCCATGCGGCTCGAAATAAAAGAAGGGAACAACGGGTGTATTGTCATTAACGATTCGTACAACTCTGACCTTAATTCCCTTACCATTGCCCTCGACACGCTTGACCAGCAGGCCAGTGAAGATTTTCTGAGCAAAACACTCATCCTTTCCGATATTTTTTATTCGCCAAAACCCGATGAAAAATTGTATGCCGAAGTTGCTGAGCTTGTGCGCTTGCGCATGATAGAGCGCTTTATCGGGATTGGCCCCAACATTTCAAAACAGGCACAGCTGTTTGGTGATAATGCCACCTTTTACGAATCGACCCTCGAATTCCTCAACGATTTGCCGCTTATTGAGTTTAAACAGGAAGCTGTATTATTGAAAGGGTCACGTGAATTCCAGTTCGATTTAATTGCAACGGTGCTTCAGCATAAAGCACACGAAACCGTGCTCGAGATAGACCTTTCGGCCTTGGTAAACAACTACAACCATTTTAAAAGCAAGCTGCACCCCGATGTGAAAATCATGGTTATGGTGAAAGCCTTTTCGTACGGGAGCGGATTTGCCGAAATTGCCCGCGTACTCGAATTTCACCATGCCGACTACCTTGCCGTTGCCATTGCCGATGAAGGTGTTGCCCTGCGAAAAGCAGGCATAAAAATGCCCATTATCGTGATGAACCCCGAGGAACACAGCTTCGACCTGATGCTGGAACACCAGCTTGAACCCGTTATTTATTCCCTGAGGGTACTCGACCAGTTTATACCGGCAGCCCACCGCAATGCGATGAATAATTTCCCCATTCACATTAAACTCGACACAGGCATGAACCGGCTGGGACTGGAGACTACCGAAGAAATTGACCGGTTGATAAGCCGGATAAAAAAAGGTAACGAGCTGTTCATTAGTTCGGTGTTTTCGCATCTGGCCGCAAGCGACGAAACGAAACACGATAAGTTTTCACACGAGCAGTTTAACCGTTTTCATTACCTGGCCAAATACCTGCAGGACCGCTGCGACCATCCCGTAATGAGGCACATTCTCAATTCGGCAGGAATTGAGCGTTTCCCCAATTACCAACTCGAAATGGTACGGCTGGGCATTGGTTTGTACGGGCTCAGCGCGGTAGGTTCAAAAGAGCTTCAGAATGTTAGCACCCTGAAAACCACCGTTTCGCAGATTCGGACCGTTAAAAAAGGGAATACCATTGGTTACGGGCGTAAAGGTGTTGCCAAAACCGATATTAAAGTTGCCACACTTCCCATTGGTTATGCCGACGGGTTTAACCGCAAACTGGGGAACGGTGTTGGAAAAGTGTGGATAAACGGGGTATTGGCGCCCGTTATTGGCAACATTTGCATGGACATGTGCATGGTTGATATTTCCGGAATTGATGTTAAGGAAGGCGACAGGGTGGTAATATTTGGCAAAGAACATTCGCCGGTTGAGATGGCCCGGTTGCTCGATACCATTCCCTACGAGGTTTTTACTTCGGTATCGCAACGGGTTAAAAGGGTATATTTTCAGGAATAATTTTGGTTTAAAAATCGAAAATGTTATTCACCGTGCAGGAAGACAGTTGCAATCGATACAACTTATATAATCTTCCCCGGTTACCCCATTTTGCTTATTTGCTCCAGTTTATTTAAATCGATGATTTTGAGCTTTCGGCCTTTTATGTCGATTACCCTTTCGAGCACAAAGTTCGAAAGGGTACGGATGGCATTCGGACTGGTCATATTCGAGAGGTTGGCCAAATCTTCCCGCGAAAGGTTGGCTTTAAGTGTTGTGCCATCGGGTTCTGTTCCGTACTTGTTTTTCAACAATATGATCGATTCGGCCAAACGCCCCCTGATGTGTTTTTGCGTGAGGGTTACTGTACGTAAATTTGAAAAACCCAGTTCCCTGGCCATTTTTTTAAAAAGGTACAGGGCAAATTCGTTGTTTTTTAAAAGGTGGTTTAAAAAATAGCCGGTATCAATGATGTTTATTACCGAATCTTCGAGTGCAACAGCCGATGAGATGTGTTTTTCGTTGGCAAATAACGCCCTGTAGCCAACAATGCCACCCGGTTTTACCAAACGGAGAATTTGTTCCCTTTTGCCCACGCCCTCCTTTATGATTTTTACTTTCCCTTCTTCAAGGCTAATAAAACCCGAGGGCAGTTCCCCTTCCTTAAAAATGAAATGGTTTTTCCTGATTGAGGCACGTGTCAGGTGATCCTCCAAATCAAGTTTTTCCTCGGCAGTAAGGTATTTGTAAATCGACTTTTCAAGTTCCTGTATCGGGTTTTCTTTACCCGGCCTGGAATCAAGCATGGTTTTCCATATTTTATGTTACACAGTTCCAAAGTTAATCTTTTTTATGGTTTCTGAAACGACTGAAAGGTTTTTTAAACTGTTAACCCAAAGAGCTTATCATCCTTCGTAGCGGGCAACAAGGGGCATTCGGCGTCCAAAACCAAAAGCTTTTGGCGATACCCGTAAAATGGGTGGGGCCTGGTATCGTTTGTACTCGTTATTATTTACCATGCGGGCTGTACGTTTAACAACTTCTTTATCGAAACCCTGGGCAATAATCTCGTTGGGCGACTGGTTTAGCTCAATGTAACGGAAAAGTATCTGGTCAAGTGTTTCATAGTCGGGAAGGGAGTCGGTATCTTTTTGCCCGGGTTTAAGCTCGGCCGAAGGGGGTTTCACAATTGTATTTTCGGGTATGATTTCTTGCTCGCTGTTTATAAAACGTGCCAGTTGGTACACATCGGTTTTGTACACATCGCCCAATACCGACAAACCACCGTTCATGTCGCCGTACAAGGTGCCGTAGCCAACCGCGCACTCGCTTTTGTTTGAGGTATTTAAAAGAATGTTCCCAAATTTATTTGAAATGGCCATCACCAAAATACCGCGGGTGCGGGCTTGTATGTTTTCTTCGGTAACATTGGGTTCGAGGCCGGAAAAACTTTTCTCCAACCCTTTTTCAAAAGCATCAACCATGGGCTGTATTTCAATCAATTCGTATTGAATGCCCAAATTTACGGCCAGCTTTTCAGCATCGGCAATGCTGTGCCCCGACGAGTATTTTGAAGGCATAAGTAACACCCTTACATTTTCGGGGCCAAGTGCCCGCGCGGCAAGGGCAGCAACCACAGCCGAATCGATACCTCCCGAAAGACCCAGTGTAGCCTTCGAAAACCCCGATTTCGTAAAATAATCGCGAATACCGAGAATAAGGGCATGATGAATTTTTTCTATGCGTGAAACGGCGGGTTGGATGCATTTTTCCCGGGGGGCATCAAGGTCAATAATTCTGAAATCTTCTTCAAAACAGGCCAGTTCCTGTACAACTTCACCTTTTGAATTGATAAACATTGATCCGCCATCGAAAATCAGTTCGGTTTGGGCGCCAACCTGGTTGACGTAAAGCAGGGGAATTTTGTATTCCGTGGCTTTCATGGTCAAAACATCTTTGCGTTTTTTCTCCTGATCGGATGAAAAAGGCGATGCTGCAATGTTTATTACCAGGTCGGGATTCAATTTGCTGAGTTCCTTTAGGGGCGATTTGCCGTATAACTTATTACGGCCAAAACTGTTGTTGGTAGGTTGGTTGTCCCACAGGTCTTCACATATTGTAATGGCCAGTTTCCTGCCCATGAATTCAACAATGTTGAAATCGGTATTGGGCTCAAAGTGGCGGTATTCGTCAAAAATGTCATAGGTAGGCAGCAGGGTTTTATGAACAAGGTGCTGCACCTTTCCGTTGTTTATGAATAGTGCTGAGTTGTGCAGTTTTTTCCCTTTTTGGCTTTCGTTTATGGTGGGTGTGCCTACAATGGCAGCAATACCTTTGCACGCTTTTTCAATAATTTCAATCGATTCGTATGTCCACTCGATGAATTCTTCTCGTTCGAGCAAATCGCAGGGGTGGTATCCGCATACCGATAGTTCAGGAAAAACAATTAGTTGAGCGCCTTCCTGTTTTGCTCTTTCAATGTGTGCAATTATTTTTTCACGGTTACTGTGAAAATTGCCAATGTGAAAATTCAATTGTGCCAGGGCTATCCTCATGTGTAATTATTTCATTTACCTTTCATTTCATTCTAAAACATAACCCCGATAACAATTCGTATGGCATTAAACCAGGTTTTTTCATCGAGGTTTTCAATGGTTGTTATGTCAACCAGGCCGTTTGAATACTGAATGCCAAAGTTCAGGGCTGTATTCCCGCCTACATCGTATTCGGCGCCACCGCCAACCAACATGCCCAGGTTAAAAAGGCTGATATCTTTGCTCATCGATTCGCCGTTTATTTGCCCGTCGGACGAAACGGCTGTTGCCGATATGTTTATTTGGCTTGTTAAACCAAACTGCCCGTAATAGGTCATTCTGAAAAACTGGTCCGACCGGAGTTTAATGTTAAACGGAATTTCAATGTAATTAAAATTGTACCTGATTTCAACGGGGTTTGAAAAAATGGCATCGCCGAGATGAAAAGGCGATGCGGGCGAATACCTGGCTTTAAAAGAGTGGTTGGCAACAAACAGCCCGGTATTTAAACAATAGCGCGGCAACCCGGCGAGGTAAATATCGGCATCGAGCCCGTATTTTATGCCCAGGCGGCTGTCCCGGTTATTGATGTTTGTATCCGATGATTT
The DNA here is from genome assembly GCA_021740385.1 of Prolixibacteraceae bacterium. GTDB lineage: Bacteria > Bacteroidota > Bacteroidia > Bacteroidales > Prolixibacteraceae > DAIMEA01. Next base: position 12,613 of record JAIOZY010000082.1, read on the forward strand.
CATCCATGTAAGGTGGGGGCTGGCCTGAAACCCCAGTTTAAACATTTGCGCCCTCGTTGTTATCATAGCCAGCAGAAGGGTTAATATGATAAAGGTTCTTTTCATCAGTTCCTGTTTTTTTACCTGGCAAATTTGTTTCACTACAAAAATAGGATGAATTTTAAGAAATGCCCCCCGACTGTTCATAAATTTGAATGTTCTGTTTTTGCTGTATAATTCATTTATCGATTATACGTTACATTTGTGTGCAGAATGAACAATAAAAACGGAGAAGATTTGCAGCACAAACAAGCCATCAGCTATGTTCTGCTATTGAAAATAAAAGGTTTAGACGAATGAAAAAGATAATCTTTGTGGTTTTAATGGTGCCCCTTTTTTTCGGGTGCAGTAAAAACAGGTTAAACGTTGATGTTTCGGATATTGAAGCCGATGTAAAAATTACAAGGCTTGAAAAACTCATGTTTGAAAAAGATCCCGGCATCTTTCAATCAAACATGGAACTTGTTTTGGACAAACACCGGCCGTTTTTTGATATATATACACAATATGTACTCAAAATCGGAACGGCCGATTCTTCGGGCTTCGAAGAATACCTTGGGTATTTCCTTACCGATACGGTGATTACGCAGGTAGCCGATTCGGTACTTGCTTTTTATAACGATTTTGACCCCTACTATAAACGGCTTGTTGATGGTTTCAGGCATTACAAATACTATTTTCCGTATAAGCCAATACCCGGTATTTATACCTGTGTCTCGGGGTTTAACGAATCGGTTTTTACTACAGGGGCTGCGGTTGGCATTGCCCTTGATAAATACCTGGGGGCCGATTGTGTTTTTTACAAATACCTGGGCATACCCCGGTATAAAAGCCGGAGGATGTATCCCGAAAGAATG
>JAIOZY010000026.1 GCA_021740385.1 Prolixibacteraceae bacterium
GGTATGACTACCTTTGCTGACAACTTTGTTGAGTTCCTCAACTTCAAACTCGTTTAGTTTAATTGTGTACAGTACCATGTTTTTTTGGTAAAGCTACACAAAATAACCGTCATATCATAATTAACTTAACACTAGTTGCTCCCGGAGTTTTTATACCGACAACTGATATTCAAAATACTGCAGGATATAATGATGATCCAGGAACAGATGGTGATTATTATTTAACTTTTTACGGCACGTCTGCAGCGACACCTCATGTTGCCGGGGTTGCTGCCTTAATTTTATCCGTTAACCCGGATTTAACGCAGGATGAAGTCCGTGATATTATCGAATCAACCTGTACAAAAATAGGTAGTTACAATTATTCGACAGTAGCCGGTAGAAACAATGGAACATGGAATAATCAGACAGGATATGGTTGTGTAAATGCTTACGCCGCAGTAGATGCTGTTTCCCCGTATATTTCTGGTTCCGGACTCCTTTGCTCTTCCGGCTCAACATACAGCGTGGTCAATGCCCCCTCCGGGGTTTATGTCCGCTGGGAATACAGCAACAACATTGAATCGTATTATGGCGGCAATAACTGGATTGCCCTGCGTGCAACGGGCAATGGCGAGGGCTGGATCGAGGCCCATGTACCCGTGCCCGGCTGCGATACCCTTCACCTGCCCCGTAAAATTGTTTGGGCCGGTAAACCTCTCCAGCCGTACGATATCTGGTTTACCCCATCCACCCCCTGTTTAGACCAAACGGTCATTGCCCAGGCCAGGGCTAATAACACTGCGCTTAGCGCTACTACCTACGAGTGGCGTAACATTTCCAATTTTACGTACCATTCAGCCGACTACAAAGAGGTGCATTTTACCACGTCCGATGGTCCGCTCCCTTTTGGTACTTACGTGTACGTGAAGGGTACCAACAGTTGCGGCTCGTCATCGGAATACTCGGAATACCTCTGGGTTGACGATTGCGGGGGCGGCGTACCTGCCGCGGCTTCCATTGTATTTACACCAAACCCGACCTCGGGCGAAACCGTTTTATCCATCGAAAGTGGTTCAAAGGAAGGGACACTGGATGAAACCACTGAATGGGATTTGGAAATCTACTCCGAAACCCTTGTTTTGAAGGAGAATAAAACCGGGCTCAAGGGCAGGGATTACGTTATACAAACTTCAGGCTGGAAAGAAGGCATTTACCTTGTACGTGTGAAATACGGTGAAGAAGTGATAACCGGGAAGTTGATGGTGAAAAAGTAGCTTTCAAAAGCGACTCAACCCGCCGGCGTTTTTAAAGAATTTGGCGGCGTTTAGCATACACCCACCACCCGAAATTATATATCCATTCTCCACGCAACGTCTTCAGTTTCTTTTTCATCTTCTACGCGGTATGATTATTTTTTTTTAATTTTTTGAGTTTTCACGCAACCTTTTTGTATTTTACTCATCTTCTTAATAGTTGCGTTTGTGAAAAGGTTAAAGTTTAATGACACTCCCGTGTAAAATACGGGGGAGAAAATTAATTATTAGCCAAAACGATTATGCGATGGAACGCCCTCCGCCTGCCGGTTTAATTCAACAGGCCTTTTAGAAAGGCACTGGTATTATTTAGTTAACTATTTCAAATTTTAAAACAAAAAAAATGAAATCAATAATTTTAAAAACAAGCATTTTTTTACTGTTCCTTACTTTGTTAGGGACAGCGTGTGTTGAGTATGCTGATGAAGACATCGCAATCCAGCAAGATCCCGGGATATCTGTTTATAAAACCAATAAGGATTATTTTGATAAAATAACCCTCGGGCTTACAGATGAAGGAAAACTTATTTTTTCACCAGGTTATACACTTACAGATTCAAGAATAACGGTTGATGATGATGGCAATGTTTCTGTGAATACGCGTTGGCGTTTAAAAAGTGGATATATCGTTGATAAGGAATCATACATAAATAGAGTATTTACGGACATAACTTTTAGGGAATATGTTGAATGGAATGCCCAAAACGGGGAGCCATGTTGGCCCGATAGTTTATTGTTACCGCGTATAACAGATAAGGATCCTTTTACCGAATTTTATTACTATGATGGGCTTAATAAACCAGATCAGAATTTTACCCTTGGCAAAATAAACGACATGATTGAAGACGGTACAATCGAAACCGTTTTTACAAAATTGAAAAAATTAACCTTAAATTTATAAAACATGGAGAAAAAAATTTTGAACCAATCAACATTAAAGGAAGTATTGATATTATTCTTATTAATTCCAATATTTTCTTTTGCTCAGGAAGATGGGATATGGGATTTTCCTGTGAAACCGGGTGCAGTTGAATGGAAAACATTCCTTAATAATGCTGAAAAAGTACAAGCATGCCAAGTTCCTGCAACAACCTTATCTTCCATTCCAACAGGGGAATTAGTGCAAATATGTTTAAATTACCCCCTGCTCCCTGATATATTTGCCTTTAATAACTTACAGGATGGTTTCAATAAGTTTGAAAACGATTTTAACGGGTTCGGGGAACTGCTACGACGTGATGATGCCTTAGAAGAATTAGTAAAGGAATATAAATCCATCGACCCTGCGGCAATCCCTCAAAATGGGACAATTTTGGAAAAAGGAAATTATGTATTAAGGACTTCCTTTTTAGAGCTTTATATTTCACATCCTTCGATAATAAAAAAGATTAATTTTGAAGAGAAGAAAGAGATTGTGAAAGACCTTTTATTAAAGAAAGAGAAAAAAGGTAACCGCCCTTCATGGTATCAAACGACAGGAATGCAAACTTCATATTTTGCTATTGTAAATCTGGTTCAGAGCGAACCGAAGAAATTCAAACCGGATTTTGACGTTTCAAAAGTATCAGCTTATATCTATTCCGGGATTTTAGCCGAAGCTGATATTACAGAGCAAATCGATAAAGCTGCAAACAAATACATAGAAAGAAATTAGTTATGAAAACTAAAGTAATATTGCTGCTATTTATCATCTTTTTCACTTTTTCGTGCAATGAAAAAGATGACAATAATTACATCGAACCATTTAACGATATCAGTGCCTGTGGATGTGCTGACCCGTTAAATCAGTTGGAGTGGCTTAACTTAAAAATTAAGAATGGACAAGATATGTCAAATACTGATGGTATCGCTAATGTCTGGATAAAAGAGTATGAAGGCGAAGATATAATTATTATTGAATTTTTTTTATCTTCATATATGTATCCAACATATAATTGTTCTGGGGATAGTATAAACATTACTAATCTGGAAATTTATAATTCTCTTTCAGACGATGATTTAATTTATAAATATGAACCAGTATTATGAAAAACACAATAGCTTTATTTTTTGCTATGCAATTTATTTATATAGTTGCATACGGACAAGATGCATGTACCCCTAAAGGAGGTTGCGTTTTTGGTTTTACTAGGACTGATTTTTCAGATAGTTTAAAAAATTATTATGATAGTTGTTACGCAAATTTATATCCAAATATAGAAATACTTCCAACAAATGGTACTTATAGCACAACTAGAAAGTTTAATTGCCATAGTTACGCCTGGCATGTCTCAAATGGGGGGACTGAGGTTTGGATCAATACTCCAAATGATGATACTTACTGGGAGGATGGAAGTTATATTGAAGTTACAGGGACAATCCCTTATCCAGGGAAAGTATCTTATGCTTCAGACGACCATTCCGCTATTACAACCAATGACTCTGAATGGTTTATCTCAAAATGGGGTGATAAAGTTTTAGCTAAACACAGGTATGATGATTGCCCGTACATATATTCCAATCTAAAATATTACAAACTCAATTTTCAAATTACCGGATATTCAATATTTTGTAATACAGGGCAATACAGTTTGTCTAATACACCAGGTGGAGAGATAACGTGGGGGGAAAGTAATAACCTAACGCGCGAATCGGTACAAGGTTCCAATCCATGTATCTTCAGTAAAGATTCTAATGGATCAGGATGGATTAGTGCAAGTTTTACCAGTGGTTGTGGGACAAGTTTTACCCTCCTGCAAAAAGATGTTTGGGCAGGTAGGCCTCTCCAGCCGTACGATATCTGGTTTACCCCATCAACTCCCTGTTTAGACCAAACGGTCATTGCACAGGCCAGGGCTAATAACACTGCGCTTAGCGCTACTACCTACGAGTGGCGTAACATTTCCAATTTTACGTACCATTCTTCCGACTACAAGGAGGTGCATTTTACCACGTCCGATGGTCCGCTCCCTTATGGTACTTACGTGTACGTGAAGGGTACCAACAGTTGCGGCTCGTCATCGGAATACTCGGAATACCTTTGGGTTGACGATTGCGGGGGCGGCGTACCTGCCGTGGCTTCCATTGTATTTACACCAAACCCGACCTCGGGCGAAACCGTTTTATCCATCGAAAGTGGTTCAAAGGAAGCAACACTGGATGAGACAACGGAATGGGATTTGGAAATATACTCCGAAACCCTTGTTTTGAAAGAAAAGAAAACCGGGCTCAAGGGTAATAAATACACCATCCAAACTTCGGGCTGGAAAGAAGGCCTTTACATTGTACGTGTAAAATACGGGGAAGAGGTGCTAAGCGGGAAACTGGTGGTAAAATAAGTGCCTGGTTATAATGTTAAAAGCTATCAAAATCAATAGAAAACAATTGTCTTCAACTGTTTTCTATAGCTTTCAATCGCTTTCTATTGTTTCCAAACTTTTTACCACGCAAACAGCAGGTAATCCTTCATCAGCTTATTCACTTTTTCCCTGACCGATTTGATCGTTTCTTCATTTTCGAAATCGGCCAGCACGGTGTCGATCAGTTCCACAATAACCGGCATCAGATCTTCTTTAACGCCGCGTGTTGTAATGGCAGGTGTACCTACCCGTAAGCCCGAAGTAGTGAAGGGTGTACGGCTGTCGAACGGAACCATGTTTTTATTAATGGTAATGTCGGCGGCAACCAGGGCATTTTCGGCCTGTTTCCCGTTTAAGTCGGGGTATTTTGTCCGAAGGTCAATCAGCATGGAGTGGTTGTCGGTACCGTTCGATATAACCTTGTAACCCTTTTCTACAAATGCCTGTGCCATAACGGCAGCATTTTTCTGAACCTGTTGCTGGTATACTTTGAACGACGGATCGAGCGCTTCGCCAAAAGCCACGGCCTTTGAGGCAATAACGTGTTCGAGCGGACCGCCCTGTTGTCCGGGGAAAACCGACGAATTGAACAGTGATGACATTTTCCGCACCACGCCTTTTTTGGTGGTTATGCCCCAGGGGTTTTCAAAATCTTTGCCCATCAATATAATGCCGCCACGCGGGCCACGCAGGGTTTTATGGGTTGTTGATGTTACAACGTGTGCATATTTCACGGGGTTTTCCAACAGTCCGGCAGCAATTAGCCCGGCCGGGTGCGCCATGTCGATCATAAGCATTGCACCAACCTTGTCGGCAATGGCACGCATGCGGGCATAGTCCCAGTCGCGCGAATAGGCCGAAGCACCACCAATGATCAGTTTTGGTTTTTCCTGCATGGCCAGGGTTTCCATTTCGTCGTAATCTACCCGGCCGTCTTCGGCTTTCACTTTATAGGCAATGGGTTGATAAAGTATCCCCGACGAGTTTACCGGCGATCCGTGCGAAAGATGCCCGCCGTGCGAAAGGTCAAGCCCGAGAAATTTATCGCCCGGTTTCAGTATCACGCTGAGAACAGCCGCGTTGGCCTGTGCCCCGGAGTGGGGCTGAACGTTGGCATATTCGGCATCGAATAGCTTTTTAACGCGGTCGATGGCCAGTTGTTCGGTCTGGTCAACAAATTGACAACCTCCGTAGTAGCGGTGCCCGGGATACCCTTCGGCGTATTTATTGGTCATTACCGAGCCCATGGCTTCCATAACCTGTTCGCTCACAAAGTTTTCCGATGCAATAAGTTCAATGCCGTTTAACTGGCGTTCGCGCTCTTTCGCGATGATATCAAAAACAAGCTTGTCCCGTTCCATTGAATATGTTGATTAAGAGTTTTTAATTCATTTTCAGGCCACAAATATAACCAATAAATGAGAAAGGTTTTTGAAAACTTATTTACAGCTTAATGTGAAAAACTTTTTTGGACAAATGTTTAGACTATATACACCTTGAGGATGAGTACACAAAAAAGGTGGTTATCTTTGTTCAGAACTTACAACACGTATAAGGTTTCGTGCCTGAACCATACACATGGGCACGCCTCCGCCCGGGAATATCCATTGTCCGGCCATGTAAACGTTTTTTAATCCTGGGAGCTTTTTAGAAAGTGTTACCCCAAAATTACTCACGGTAGGCAACCATCCCTGGTACGATGCCTGCCAATTGCCGGTGTATCGTTCCCATGTTACCGGTGTGGCAATATCACGCTCTTCAATATCGTTTTTTAGACCCGGATATTTCTTGTCGAGTATATCGATATATAAATTCAGAATTCTCTCTTTTTCTTCCCGATAAGCCCTCTTGTCAGTGTCATAAAGTTTTTTCCAGTAGAAATAATCGGTTTCGATTTGAGATTTAATTACACTATGTCCTTTAGGTGCAAAATTGGGATCGATGCAGAAATGAAAAAAACCTGACCATTCAATTGTTTCACCGCAAACCTGTATCGGGTTCTTTAATTTGAAATCGGTAATGAGGGCGTGGGCAGAAAAATCCCGCTTTACACCCAGGCTAATTGAAATGAGCGGCTTCCACAATTTTGGGTGCTTATAAAAATTCCTGATTCTTTGGGTAAGGTATTTGCCTTCGAGCATTTCAAAAAGTGTAGCGTGTCCATCGCAAGCCGGGATAATTATGTCGGCTGGTATGTATGAACCGTTTTCAAGTTCAACACCTGTTGCTTTATTTTTTTCAACCCTGATTTTTCTGACTTTGCTGTTGTACTTTATTTTTCCTCCAAGGTTATTGTATTTTTTTTCAATTGCACGTGCAAAATTGAGCGAACCGCCTATGGGGTAACCCCCTTCTTTTCGGTGCATGTAACTTAATGGCAAAATGGTCATGATTGCTGGAAGTTCAGTAACCGGAAACAGCCTGAACAGAATTTCGATCAGTTCCTTGTTGTAAAATCGCTTAGTCAGGTATTTTTTAATGGAAATTCTTTTCAGTTTTAAAAATGAAGGAATGAAAGGAAGAATTTTCAGAATATCTTTCAGCCCAATTTTGCCAAAATCGGAATCCATTGGCGGATTAAACCTGACGTATTTTTTGACTAGTTTGATATAGCCTTTTATGTTGGATGTCTCATCCGGGAAATGTTTGAGGAGTTCGGCTTCAAACCGATCAATATTCGTGTAGGCATGAAAAGTCCTTCTATCGGTTTCAATTGTCCGGAATATTTCAGAATAATGGAAATCAACCTTATCGGCTACCCCAAGTTCTTTAAAAACAGGGTAAAGCGTAGTGCTTTTATTTGAACCAAGCACCCAATGCAGGCAATGGTCGAAAAGGTATTTTCCCCGTTTCCACGAAGTGCAAACACCCCCGGGAATTGAATGCATTTCGAAGATTTCGGTACTGAAGCCGCTCATTTGTGCGTAACATCCTGCAGATAAGCCGGCTATTCCACCACCAATGATAATTACCTTTTTCATCATTCAATTTAAATGTAAAAGTAATTCATTTACACCGTAAAATAATGCTTTTTACTAATTGCTATTTAGGTACTTGTCAACGGCAAGCACCAGGAACATAAAATTGGTAGAACCACCACCCATTACATATTCGGTTTGTTGCCAAAAGAAAGGCCACTCTTTTAGTTCCGGTAAATCGGGCCTGATGAGCGCTGTGCCCGATACTACACCTCCCGGAATGTGCGACCAGTCGGCACGGTTGAGGCCATAAGCCGTGGTTACCGAGTTTGAACCAACCCCAGAAGCAAACGAGGCCGTGTTGTGGCCGGGGTGTACACCCAGCATGAAATTTAGTGCATCCATGAAAAAGTCGGGCGGGATGGTTTCGGGCCAGGCTTTATGCAAAAAATATTGTTCAACGCCAAAGCGCTGTATGCCCCAGCCGGCCCCCCATATATGCGGCCTGTACGGAACACCAAAAGGCGAGTTTTGTGCTTGTTCAATCGTGTTCGCTGCATTTTGCTTAACGGCTTCGGCCAGATCATTTTTAAATGCCTCATCGGGAATGAGGTGCAATACTTTGCCCACGGTCCAGGCAACACGCCCGGCCTGGTTGATAATCTCTTCTTTCATGGCCATCAACTCGTTAAGGTATTTTTTGTCGCCGGTTGTTAACAGCAGCTCGGCAGCAAATTGAGCTTTTTGCGAACCGGGTCTTGCCTTTGTGCCCGAGTTTTCCCAAAGGGCTTCGGCTGTTTCGAGGCATTCCCGTGCCAGTGACCGATTGTATTTTTCCAAAGCGCGTGACGCAATGGCCAGTCCTGCACCGGTTTGGCATTCATGCCTGCTGTTTTCTTCAGTAAATACCATGCGGTCGTCGCGTTTTTCAATGGACATGCCGGGGTGCCATTTTTCATTGTCGGTCGATGCCGCTGCATCACCAAGCAGCACGTATTGATCGAGGGTGGGGCAGATGATCCCGCGGTAGAGCCTCCCGAGCGAACGATAGCCGCCTAAAACCGATCTTAAACCGTGCTCTATTTGTTGTACCAGGTCGTTTTTGCCATCGGCCTTGTGAATTTCAACCAGGTGGTTTTCGGGGTCTATTGAGGTGGCATCGTATTCCAGGCCAAATTCTTCAATCATCATTGCCAGAAGGGCAATTGTACCCATTTGCGATTCAACGCGCAGGTCGAAATCGCCGGCATCGTGCCAGCCCCCTTCGTTAAGCCCGGGTACCTGATCGTAAGGATTGTAAGAAGTAAGGGTTGAATTGCCCTGCCTGTATCCGTCGAAATGGTTTAAATCGGTTGGGGCCATCAGTGCATCATCCATGTGGCATGCTCCGTGCCATACCCGGTAATGGTCCGACACGCGCATGTGGCACATTTGCACCGGCAAAAAATAATCGATAACCGGCTGCCAAACGTGGTTTTTGTAAATGTTTTTCCCAATAGTAAACGGATTACTGGTTTGATCGTTCCAGCGGATACGGTAAAGCCCTTCACTTTTAATATCTGAAAAATCGGCCATAAAATAATTATAGCGCAGGAATTTGCCCCATTTTACCGCTTTTACCTTTTGGGCAATTTCTTCTCCTTCATGGGTTATTTTTATTATTTCAACATTGCCAATGTTTTTTAACACGGGGTCGGTTTCGATCAGCGCTTTTTTAGGTTGGTTTGGGTGATATCCTACCTGCGAAACGTGAATAACGGGTTCGTAAACCCAGTTTTCATCCACGTTGGGCGTAACAGTCCATTCAATAGCACCCCTGGTTTTTCCTGCTATTAGCTGTTCCCGTACAATGTACCAGCCGTTGTTGTGGTTGCCGCGGCCATCGTACAATTCCAGTTTGCCGTTGGTTTCAAAAACAATACGCTGGAGGTTGCTTTCGGGCGCTACCACCAGTTCTTTCCCCGAAGCCAGTTTTTGGGTAATAAAGTGATCCTGGTCGGTTTCGAGGGGACCGTTGGCCTGTAAGGGGAAAATACCCGGTTTGTTGTCCATTAAAAACGGTTTTCCAAAAAGATGGCCGGGGAAAAGTTCCATGTTAAAGCCCACTTTTCCAACCCATTCTTCGGGTAACGGTTCATCAAGATTTACCAATATTTTAAAAGCGCTACCCGCTAACGGAGTGACTTCAACATTGTAGGTGAGTACCAGGTCGGGGTAGTTTATCGGGTTAAAGCCTTTGTTGTGCCTACTCGAATCGGGGAACCATAAATGCTGGCTGATGGAATTGTTCAGCGAATCGACTACTTTTTTGCCTGCTTTGGGAATGGGCGACCATTGCCCGGGTGATATTTCGAGCCGCACATCGCCGTTTGCTGCAACCCTTTCACCATGCTGTATGATGGTTACACCCGTTTGATGCCCCTCGGGGTAAATATCGGCAAAAACGGTTACGTTTAAACCCGGCATTTCGAAATAGCCCCGGTTGTTTATTGTTAACGATTTAGAGTTGTCGTTTTTGCAGTTTTGGAATAGGAAAAGTCCCGTCAGAAGTATTAAAATGATGCGCATAATAAGTTATTAAATGTAAAACAAAATGGTACGGATAATTAACCTGAACTATTCATTTTACAATGTACAACGAAGTTAATTATTCGGGTTAAAGAAACGGCTGGTAAATATCACGAATTTTTTTCTCTTCTTCTTCCCAGCATAATTTCCTGGCTGCTTCCAAACAGTTGTTTTTCCAGTTTTCCATGGCCGTTTTATCGGCAAGCATGCCAATAAGCCCTTTGGCTATCAGGTCGGGTGTGGGTTCCTGAATTATTTTTCCAACATTGTACCCTTCCACAACCTTTTTAACCTCGGGCAGGTTGGTTGCCAAAACCGGCACGCCAGCCTGAATATAGTCAAACAACTTGTTGGGCAATGCATAGCGGTAATTCAGCCCCATGTCTTTTTCAATGCTTAACCCGATTGTGGCAAAAGGTGTAATTTTCGAAAGTTCTTCGAAGGAAATACGCCCCGTGAAAAGTACTTTTTCTTCAAGTTTTTCACGGTATACCAGGTCTTTGCATTCACTAAGCTTATCGCCGCTGCCAACAATAACCAACAACGCGTGGTTTATTTGGTGCATGGCCATGATTGCTTCTTCAATGCCCCGTCCCAAATTTACGGAGCCCTGGTAGATGATAACGGGCATTTTTAAAGGGAAAGGGGGGGTATAATTATCATGATTTTTATTGTTGGCCCTTTTATGGGGGAGATTTCTGACAACCTGAAAATTTGTCCCGTATTTTGCATTGTATTCGCGGGCAATGCTGTCGCACACGGTATAGCAAACCGGCAATTCGGGAACAATGGCACGCTCAATTTTTTCCCATCGCTGTTTAACCCATGGGCGTGAAACCAACTCGGGCACTTCGGTAAAATATTCATGACTGTCGTATACGAGGGCCTTTTTCATTATTTTTGTGGCCACGTAACTTCCCAGCAGCGTATCAAGATCGTTGGCAACTACAATGTCGTAAAATTTTATAATGAGATGGAAAAACAAACGGATGTTGTAAAAGGCATAAAACACGGGTCCCTGGTTGTGCCAAAGTGAAAAACGGACAGTAGAGTAAGGCCTGTTCAAAGTACGCTTGCTGTGAGGAAGCAAACGGCCTGCCAGGGTAACATCAAAGCCCATATCAACAAGGGTCATTGCAATTTTATGTACCCGTTTGTCAGTTTCCAAATCGTTGGTAACTGCAAGTAAAACCCGCTTTTTTTGCGATTTGTTATTTTGTGCCGGTAAACTCATAAATCCATTTTATGGTGAACAAAACTAAAGGATTTTTTCGATATTTGAATTTTTAATGAATGTAGGTGTTTTCAGCAACAATGTGCGTTTAAAATCGGGCTACCACTTTATTTTATCGGTAAACAAAGACACACCACGCAAAATTTGTAATAATTATTTTTGAAATGGTAAGAATTATTGAAAATGCTGCTTTGGTCCAATACAATACTTTTGGGATTGACGTTAAAGCTGATTCATTTTTTGAATTTACCGAGAAGGCTGAATTGCTGGAATACCTTTCGGTTAATACGCTTAATGACAATTATTTAATAATAGGCGGGGGCAGCAATTTGTTGTTTACCCGGCATTTTAACGGGTTGGTGCTTTATCCGAATATTCCGGGTATAACCGTTGTGGATGAAGATGCCGGATCGGTTTATCTTGAAGCGGGTGCCGGCGAAAACTGGGACGATGTGGTTGAATATGCAGTGAAGTTTGGCTGGGGTGGCATAGAGAATTTGTCGGGCATTCCGGGAAAAGCCGGGGCTTCGGCAGTACAAAATATTGGTGCTTATGGGGTTGAAGTTAAAGATGTTATTTTTAAAGTGAATGGCATCGATCTGGACGAAGGCAAAACCGTTGAATTTTCGAATGCCGATTGCCGGTTTGGGTACCGCGACTCAATTTTTAAAAACGAATTGAGAAACCGGGTTGTTGTTACTTCGGTTGTGCTGAAACTGGAAAAATTCTATACGTATAACCTTGGTTACGGAACACTGAAGTCGGATGTTGAAAAAACCGGGGAAGTTAACTTGCAAAATGTTCGGGATGTTGTTTTGTCAATTAGGGGATCGAAACTCCCCGATTTCAAGTTGACAGGTAATGCCGGAAGTTTTTTTAAAAACCCTTTTGTAGATGCCCGGAAGGCAAAAACATTGCAGATGGAGTTTTCATCCATCCCGTTGTTTGAAGTGCCCGGTGAAAAACGCGTAAAACTGGCAGCAGGCTGGCTAATTGAACAATGCGGCTGGAAAGGCTACCGCGAAGGTGATGCCGGTGTGCACCCCAAACAGGCGCTCGTATTGGTTAATTACGGAAACGCAAGCGGAAAAGATATTTTGCATCTTTCAGAAAAGATTCAGAAATCGGTTTATGACAAATTTGGGGTTGAGCTTTCATTAGAGGTTAACGTGATATAGAAAATGGCAAAATTTAAAATAGTATCGGATTACCGGCCTACGGGCGACCAGCCCGAGGCAATCGACCAGCTTGTGAAGGGTGTTGAACAGGAAGTTTTTGCCCAGACCCTTCTCGGGGTAACCGGTTCGGGGAAAACATTCACGGTGGCCAATGTAATTGAGCATACCGGGCGCCCCACGTTGGTGCTTAGTCATAACAAAACACTGGCAGCCCAGCTATACAGCGAGTTGAAAGCGTTTTTCCCCGATAATGCCGTTGAATATTTCGTATCGTATTACGATTATTACCAACCCGAGGCCTATTTACCCATTACCGATACCTACATTGAAAAAGACCTTTCGATAAACGATGAAATTGAAAAACTACGGCTCAGCACAACATCGGCTTTGCTTTCGGGCAGGCGCGATGTAATTGTTGTTTCATCGGTGTCGTGCCTGTATGGTATTGGCAATCCCGAGGATTTTCATGCCAACATGGTTGAACTTAAAGTGGGGCAAACCATTGCACGCAATGCTTTATTGCGAAAGCTGGTCAGTGGATTGTATTCAAGGAGTGAAGTGGAATTCAACCGTGGCAATTTCAGGGTTAAGGGCGATACCGTTGATGTATTCCCGGCCTATGCCGATTCTGCGTTACGCATTGTTTTCTGGGGCGATTTGATTGAAGAAATCAAAGGGATTGATCCCGAAACAGGGCGCGTTTTTGACGAAAAAGAGCAAGTTGTGATTTACCCGGCCAGTATTTTCATTACTACGCAGGCCCGCATGAACAGCGCCATGCGTGAAATACAAAACGACCTGGTTAAGCAGGTCGATTATTTCAAGTCGATTGGCAAACCTCTTGAGGCAAAGCGCATTGAAGAGCGTGTTGAGTACGATATGGAAATGATGAAGGAGCTGGGCTATTGCTCCGGGATTGAAAATTATTCGCGCTATTTCGATGGCCGCCCGCCCGGTACACGCCCCTTTTGCCTGCTCGATTATTTTCCCAATGATTACCTGATGGTGGTTGACGAAAGCCATGTAACTATACCGCAAATACGTGCCATGTATGGCGGCGACCGTTCACGGAAAAACACCCTGGTCGATTACGGTTTCAGGCTGCCGGCAGCAGTCGATAATCGCCCGCTGAAATTTGAAGAGTGGGAGGGCATGCTAAACCAGGTGTTATTCATTAGTGCCACGCCGGCCGATTATGAGCTGGAAAAATCGGAAGGGGTTATTGTTGAGCAGGTTATACGTCCAACCGGCCTGCTCGACCCACTTATTGACGTGCGTCCCAGCGGGAATCAGATTGATGACCTGCTGCATGAAATATCGGTACGGAGCGAACGCGGCGAGCGTACACTTGTTACTACCCTTACAAAACGCATGGCTGAAGAGCTGTCGAAATACCTCTCGCGTATGGGCGTGAAAACACGCTATATCCATTCCGATATTGATACTCTTGAGCGGATTGATATTTTGGAGGGATTGAGGAAAGGCGATTTCGATGTGCTGGTGGGCATTAACCTTTTGCGCGAAGGTCTCGATTTGCCTGAGGTATCGCTGGTTGCTATTCTGGATGCCGATAAGGAGGGCTTTCTGCGTTCCGAACGTTCGTTAATACAAACAGCGGGTAGGGCTGCCCGTAACTTAAACGGTTTAGTAATAATGTATGCCGATAAAATGACCGATTCGATGCAGAAAACAATCGATTCAACCAATTACCGGCGCGAAAAGCAACTTAAATACAACCAGGAAAACAACATTACACCTACGCCAATAATTAAAGCCAGCAGGGAAATTATTGGCGCCGAGGGGAAACGTAAGGCTGCTGAAGCAAAACGAAAATATCAGGCGTATACGGGCGATAAAAAGCCCGATGTTGCTGCCGATCCGGTTGTGCAAATGATGAGCAAACCGGAATTGGAAAAGGCCATTACAAAGGCCCGGAAAGAGATGGAAAAATGTGCCAAAGAACTGGATTTTATCCAGGCTGCACAGTACCGCGATGAAATGTTCCGACTGCAGGAGTTGTTGAAGAAGAAGTAGTGTGCTGGGTGCTGGGTGCTGGGTACTGGGTACTGGTTATTGGGAACTGGTCATTAGTTGTTGAAAATAGAAGTATTTGAAGAATCGAGCCCCGACAAGTCGGGGATTCGTTCCCGAACCATCCCGATGTATATCGGGACGAGTTCCATGAGGGAGGTACTGTTCGTTATGATAAACAATTAGGGCAAACCAACAGTGAGTCAGTAATATAAAAGATATAAACGAATGAAATATCCACTTTTAATTTTTGTATTTTTTGGGTTGATTGCCCCGTTTTTTGTTTCGGCACAAATTTCGGATGGGGGGCAGCCACTGGAAATTGCCGGGCTTAAATCGGTAAACGCCACCCGTCAAAACATAAAACTGCCTGCTTTTAAGCAATCGATGATAAAAGAAACACCGGCACTGTTTCCCGGGCAAAAATTATTGCGTTACGCACACCCCTTTCCCGTTAATGTCTCAACCGCAAACACCGGTGAATGGTTAGTGCAGGATGGCTTCAGGGTGTGGCAGCTCGAAATTGAATCTGAAGGGGCTTATTCGTTGCAGGTCATTTTTTCGAAGTTCAAATTGCCGGCCGGGGCACGCCTGTTTCTTTTCACCAGGGATAAAAGCTTTGTTTTAGGAGCATTTACCGAAGCCAATAATAAATCGTTTGAAAGACTGGCCACCTATCCCGTTCCGGGCGAACGTGTTGTTATTCAGTATGAAGAGCCCATGAGTGCGGCAATAAAAGGTGAACTTGAAATCGGTCGGGTTTATCATGATTACAAAGGTTTTTTTGGTTTGAAAAACCGCATAAACCCACGCCGCACTTCGGGAGAATGTAATGTTGACATCAATTGTGCTTTCGGTACAGGGCTTGAAAACGAGCAACGGGCTGTATGCCGCATTATTGCTGCCGGAGAGTTGGGAACAGGTACCTTGCTCAACAACACGGCACTTGATAAAAAACCGCTTGTAATTTCGGCATACCATGTTTTTAAGGGAATAAAAAACCCCGAAGTGGCCATTTTTGATTTCAACTACGAAAGCCCGTTTTGTACCGGGCTCGACGGATCGGATGTTCAAACCGTAAGCGGAGCTACGGCGCTTGCTGCCTTCGACAGCCTCGATTTTGTTCTTGCCGAGCTGAGTGAATTGCCACCTCCCACATACCGCCCTTACCTTGCCGGATGGGATGCAACAAACACAAGGCCTTCAAATTGTTATACCATCCATCACCCAAACGGCGATACAAAAAAAATAAGCCACGACGACGATGTTTGCGATTCGGCACGTTACAACCGCAATTTTGTGAATTACGGCCACTGGAAAGTTCACAACTGGGAAAGCGGCACAACCGAAGGGGGTTCGTCGGGAGGCGGGTTGTTTGATGAAAATAAGCATGTAACGGGCACCCTTTCGGGCGGGAATGCTTCCTGCGAGATAAAATCGTACGATCTTTTTACGCGCATGGATAAACTATGGAATTACCGTAAAGAAACCGATAAGCGTGTGCAACCCTGGCTCGATCCCGTTAATTCGGGCACCCGCGTGCTTGATGGCATGGATCCGTATGCAGATGTTGATACCGGTTGTACGGTTTCGTGTAATTTTATTGTAGACGATACCCTGGCAACCATTTTAACCCCCGACAGTACCGGCGATTTTTTTACAGGAAACAACGCTTTTGCCATTGAAGAAGTTGCCGAGTGTTTTACCGGTTTTAAGCGTGTTGAATTACACGGGGTGTTACTTGGTATATCATCGTTCAAAAATATTAGCGACGATGCTGAAATTACATTTCGGGTATACAGCGGGGATCGTTTCCCGGGCTTTGCCGAAAAACAATACAAATACCCATTTTCATCGCTTACCGGCGAGGCCATGAATTTTTTCCCGTTTGAAGAGCCGGTTACGGTTGAGGGAAACTTCTTTGTGAGTGTGGTAATCCCGGTGTCCGATTCCATTATCTTTTACCAGTCGGCACCCCGGCCACTAATTGCCAATAATTCCATGTTGATTAAACACGAGGGGGTATGGAAACAGGCTTCTGATTTTTATAACAACGAACAGTTGGGTGCATCGCTATTAATGCAGGTTGTTTTGTGTGGTGCCGAATATGCACAGAATAATGATACCATCACAAAATTCGAACATTTATTCAAGGCTTATCCAAACCCGGCAAAAAAGTATGTGGTTGTTGAGTTTAAACAACGTGCTGCTGAATACGAGGTTAAGGTTTTCGATATGGCAGGGAAGATTTTATTCGATGAATGTGTTGAAAACCGGATGTATGCCGAAATAAACACTTCGGATTATACCCCGGGCATTTATGTAGTAAAAGTTATTGGTGAAGATTTGAGCGATACGAAGCGTATAATGGTTATTCCCGATTAAATAATAAAGCGTTTGATGGTGGCTATTAAATCGTCGCTGTTAATGGGTTTAACCAAAACATAATCGCAGCCCGCAGAATAGCACTTTTCTTCATCGTCGGGTAACGCAAGGGCTGTTTGCGCAATAACCGGTACATTGGGGTTTATCTCTTTTATCTCACGTGTGGTGTCGTAACCGTCTTTTTCAGGCATCATGATGTCCATTAAAATCAGGTTCACGCTATTGTTTTTGTACATTTCGATGGCTTCATTGCCGTCTTTAGCCCACAACAGGTTCACTTTGGTCCGTTCGAGAAAAGCTTCAATGAAAAAGTAGTTCGACTCGGTATCTTCTGCCACGAGTATCGTTTTCGACGACCAATTTATGTCACCGTAAACCGATGGTTTTGTGATGGTTATTTTTTGTTCTTTTTCCAGCGGCAGGAAGAAAGTAAACGCGCTGCCTTGTCCTTCACTCGATTCAACATGTATTTCACCGTTGAGCAGTTCCACAAGTTTTTTCGAAAGCGTTAATCCAAGGCCGGTACCCCGGTTTTTGTTGGTATTGATGTTTCCTGACTTTCCAAACTTGCGGAAAATTATATCCTGCTGATCGAAGGGAATACCAATACCTGTATCTTTTACGTAAAAGGCAATGCGGTTGTTGTTTGCCGGATGAAAGCCAAATTCGATGTAGCCTTTTTCTGTGAACTTAAGGGCGTTGTTTAACAGGTGCGAAATAATTTGATATATGCGTTCGGGATCGGAAAATATCATGTATAGCGGGTCGGGGTTTCCACGGTTAACCTTAATCTCTATGTCGGTTTTTTCAAGAATTTCCTGTTTCGATTCAATATCGGAAAGCAATTTATCGAAAATGCTGTTGATGTAACACTTTTCTTTTTTTGGTTTAACCTGGTTGGTTTCAAGTTTCGCAATTTCAATGATGTTGTCCATCAGGTTCAGTATATCGTTGCTGCTGTCCTGGATAAACTGAACGTATTCAAGGCGCTCTTCAACACTGAGGTTGGCATCGCTCAGCAACGATGTGAAACCGGTTATGGCATGTAGCGGTGTACGTATTTCATGTGGAAGGTTGTCGAGAAAGGCCGATTTTAACCTTTCGGCTTCTTCTGTTTTGTGTTTTGCCCGCTGTAGTTCTGTTTCAACCTCTTTTTCGGAAGAAATATCGCGTAAAATAATTAGCTGGTAGTTTACATTGTTTAGGTTGAACCTGCGTACAAATTCCGAAAACCAGTAAATTTTACCGTTTTTTGAAAGCAACCGCTTTTCAAGGAAGTATGAGTCAAGGTTTTTGCTTTGAAGTTTTTCAAGCAGTGATTTTTGTTTTGGTATATCTTTATCGTATGTCAGTTCTTCCCACGAAAGGGCTGCAATTTCTTCACAACTATACCCGGTTTTGGCAACGAGGTAGGGCGAAATCCAAAGGTTTTCACCGCTATCGGTGTTTTTCAGTATAAAGCCAACGGGTGCATCGTTAAATATGCTTCTGAAATCGGGGTTTTTAAACAAACTGTCGATGTTAAACCGGAATTTTTCAATGGTAACAATGATTTCTTCATTGTTTAGGGGACTGTATGAAAGAGTTATGGGTATGCTGTTTTCGGCGGGATTTGCAATGCATGCATTTTCTGTAACAACACCGCTGGGCATTTTTTCAAATTGCCCACCCTTTAGAAAGATTTTTTTCAGTTCGCCAATGTTTTGGACATCAGTTCCTGCAAGTTGCACGAATTGTTTGTTGGCTGACACTGATTTTTTATAGATGTTGATAATCAGTGCAGCAATTGGTAAATTTTGAAATAATTGATTTTGACCCATATCCATATTAGCTGAATGCAGCCTTAAAAAAATAATTAATTTAACAATAAATCAACACCTGAACCGGTTTTTTTGATGAATGGTGCAAATTATTTGAGTAACGTATTGATTAGTTTTATTAAATTACTGTAATCGATTCTTTTTGCTACTATTTTTTTGTCTTTATCGAGTAAATAAATTAATGGTGTTGTTTTAACATTGTATTTAAAACGGTATTTTGAAAAGTGTTTGGGATCCCAAACATGGTGCCAGCCTACCAGCTCCTTATTTTCGACAAATTCTTTCCATTCATTTTCGTCATCGCCGGTAAAAACGGCAAAAACTTCGATGTTTAACGCGGGGAATTCGGAATAAATCCGCTTGTACAATTCGGGTATCTCTTTTTTACAATGGCCGCAATCGGGTTCCCAAAAAACAATAACCGTATAATCGGCAACCAATTCGTGCAGGCTTTCGGGCATTCCCTCAATCGAGGTCATTTTCATTTCGGGGGCTTTGTTGCCAATCAGGTTATACCTTGAAAGGTAGGCCTCTTCAGCAATTTTCATCAGGGTTGTGGAGTCGGCCCAGGTTGCTTTTCCGTTAAGGTATACCGAATCGGCAATGGTGACAAAAACCGCATCCATGCCCATAATATTCGATTGGATGGCGTTGTTGAGTAAAAATTGTGAGACGTACTGGAACATGTCATCGTTTGGCTCGGCCCGGTGTATCACCTTCATGGCATAGGGGATGACGGAGTCGGCTGCCTGCAACAATATTTTGTTGAAGTATGTTTCAAGTTTCGGCCGCAACAGGGGGGTGTTCAGTATGCGGTTGTCGCTAAAGTCGATGTAATCGAGGAAGTGGTCGCGGTTGTATGCGTAATTGTGAAACCAGCTTATCGAATCGTATTGAGGATGTGTTTCGGGCACATCGGGTTTTGGAACCGGTGGCTGATATACCCCGTTCATGAAAACGCTGTACATGCTTCCGGGTATTCTTTTCCGTTCGGCATCAATGAAGTTGGTCATTTCGTTGTCGACAGCTTCAATTTTGGGGCGCAAGCTTGCTTTTTCTATTTCACCGGCTTGTCTGAATTTTTTCATCAATTCCGATTTTTCTGCCCCTTTTAATTTCAGGAAATTCTGATAATAATAAAATCTTTCCGTTTCTTCGGCACCCATTACCTGCAGGTTGCCATAAACATTGGGGTTGCTTGTTGTGATTTTAAATTCCTGGTCGTTTCCAATCAGTACATCAAAATAGACTTTATCGTTGTAGTATAAAACATACAGGCCTTCATCGAGTTTTTCATCGCCGGTAAATGTGCCTTTTGCCGAGTTGTCCAGTTTGATTGAGTCGTTAACGTAAATGCGTGAATCGAAATAATGGGCCAGGTACACGGTAGAGTCGGGCAGGCCGCCCCATTCTATAGAAATGCGATAACCTTCCGCTTTAAGCGAGAAGGCTATCGACAGTAAGATGAATGTAAAAATTGTATGTTTTTTCATATTTGCTGACGAACAAATTCGCCACAAAAATGCAAATATTATTCCATCAGATCAACTTTTCCGTAACGTGTTTCAATAACAACTGTTGATCGTGGTGCTCCGTTTCCTACAACGGCTTCAACGGTAATGGTGTTGTTGTCTTCGATATACCGTTTGGTGTCAGCATTTTTTGGGTAATGAACCTTGCAATAGCGGGCTTCACTAATCAAATCGTAAACAGCTTCATCGTCAATGCCAAATTTTATGTTCCCGTAACGGTTTTCGAGATAAATCGATTTGAAATCTGCTGAGACATGGTCGATGTCGATATCGCCGTATTCGTTGTCGATGGCAATATTCTGATTTAACTGTTCAATTTTCCAGTTGGTAAATTTAGATTCGATTTCACCTGTTTCCAATTCATCGAAGCGGTAGTTGTCGTATCGCGAATCGGCAATAAGGTTCTTGGTATTATCGAATGAAATTACGGAATACCGTGTGTCGAATTGGGCGGTGTTGATGTTGCCGGCACTGAATTTTGAGTAATGAATGTCGCCTTTCAGTCGTTCAATGTCAGCAAAGGATCCTGAGCCGTATTTCAATTCAAGGTTGATTGCCTTGCATGTTTTCCCGTGAATGTTTCCGTAGTCAATATCAAATGTTCCGCTGGCATTCAGGTCACCGAAAGTAACATTTCCAAACTGGTTTTCGATTTCAAGGTCACGGTCGTTGGGTATGTTAACTGTGTAAAGGATTTTAAAATCCTGGTTGGTTTTAAAATCATTGCTGAATACCGTTTCGGCACGAACCTTTCCGTTCGATGATGAAAATTCGAAGTTGATCATATCGGCTATGTGTTCGGCTTTGCGGCCCGACAGGTTTGGGATGGTAACAAGCACATCGATCACAACGGAGTCGTCGCGGGTATAAACCAGGTTTATGTCGCCAAATTTGTTTTCAATATCGAGTGTGGTTACACCCTTGGCAGGCCATGCACGGCGTAGTTTTTTCTCGTATTCGCCTTTCGATGGCAGGGCTATGGCCAGTAAAAGTGCCAGTGCCATTATTGTTTTAAATGCTGATGTTTTCATTGCTATTTGTTTTTAATTGTTTGTTTTCAATTTCGTTGATTATCCGGTTAATGATTTCGAGTTTGGTTTGGTAATATACAAGCATGGCGTTTATTACCCGCTCATCGTTCGGGGCAGTTCCCAGTTCGGTGCATAGCTGGTTATACATTTGGTCGTATTCTTCCAGCTCCCTGATCATCATATTAAAATTGGTGCTGTCGCCGTTCAGGTGTTTTGAATATCCGTACAGTTTGTTGGTTTGCTCTTTAATTGTTCGTGTATAATAAAATTCAACATTGGCGTATTGTTCCGAAACTTCGGCCAGTGTGATTTTTTCGGGCCGGTTATTGTTGTTTGGAACAAAAAAGATGATTCCGATCAAAAGCACAGCAGCTACACCTGAGATAAAACCTATCCAGTAATTTGGTCTTTTGCGCTGTCTGTTCGTCAGTTTCATTTCAAAACGTTCGAAATGTCCCGGTGCCGGTTCGTCGTTTTGAATATGATCCCTGTTCCTGATTATTATTTTTTCTAACTCATCCATAATTAACCTCATTAAGTTCTGCTTTCATTTTTGAGAGGATTTCTTTTAGTTTCTCCTTGGCCCTGTGGTAAATAACGCGTGAAGACCCGTTGCTGATTTTCATTATTTCTGCAATTTCATCGTGGTCGTAACCTTCGAGTAAAAAGAGTGACAAAATTATACGGTAATTATCCTGCAGGCTGTTTATTGCTTCTTTCACCATTTCGGGCGAAATACCACTAAATTTTGTTTCATCATGTTGTTTGGCCGGTTGTTCATCGGGTAAATTGGCCAGCCGCGAAAGGTCGGTATTGGTATCTTTCCTTTTCCTGAGCTGGTCAATCGACCGGTTGATGACAATACGTTTAAGCCAACCGCCAAAAGGTACATCTCCCCTGAACGTTTCCAATTGCCTGAATGCTGCAATAAAAGCTTCCTGCATTGCATCTTCGGCTTCGGCCGTGTGTTTCAGTATGCGCAGGCTTACGTTGTACATGCCGCGGTAGTACCTCCTGTATAGCTCGGTTTGAGCCTTCTGGTCGCCTTTTTTGCACCTTTCAATAATATGATATAGCAACTGGTCTTCCATTTGTTTTTCAATCCGGTTTAATGACGTTGGCCTGTTTTTAATGTTACACTTTGTTCTGTTTTTTTTTTACAAGTTTGTTTAAAACACCAAAATACCATTTTTTATTTATCTTTCGACCGAAAAATCGGGCTGGCAAATGAGAAAATTCATAAACTATTTTAAGGACTTCCACAAAGGATATTTTAATGCAAGGCTTTATGGATTTTTCCTGTTGTTTGTAGCTTCGCTCATTGCGGTAAACTACATTTACGATATTGAGGATTCGTTTATCGACAGCTTTTACGGGAAATGGGTACGTACCCTGCTTTATCTTGGGTATCACGCTTTTGCCTATTACGGGGTGTTGTTAATTATTTGGCTGACGGATAAGTCGAAAATAACTTTCAACCGTTTGTTCTGGATTAAAAGCCTTGCCGGGTTGCTGGTATTAAGCATCGACCGTTCGGTGTTCCCGTTTCTTGTAAAATGGGTACTGGCCGATGTTCACGTTAAAACATACCGTTTTTGGTTTAAAATATTTTTTAACACCTATGGCCTGGTTACCATTTTGTTTTCCATGGTTATACTGAAACAGGTTTTCGACCGGAAGGAAGATTTTGGCATTTACGGTTTGCACTTTAAACGGGTCGATTTCGGTGCATATTTCATCATGCTGCTCATTATGGTGCCCGTTGTTTTTTCGGCCACCTTTTTACCCGATTTCCTCGACTATTATCCAACATACAAGCGTACAGGTGGTGCTTTTTTTGCCTCGTTTTACGGTGTGGGCGAATGGGTTAGCAAGTTATTTTACGAGTCGGTTTACCTGGTTGATTTTCTAAACACCGAAGTTTTTTTCAGGGGTTTTTTGGTGATAGGCCTCTCGAAAATATTGGGCAAAAACGTAGTGTTGCCCATGGCCGCCACCTACGCGGTGCTTCATTTTGGTAAGCCTATGGGAGAAACCATCAGTTCGGTATTTGGTGGTTACATTTTGGGCGTTATAGCCCTTTACAGCCGCAACATTTGGGGAGGCGTTTTCCTTCACGGTGGTATTGCCTTTTTAATGGAGGTGTTTGCCTTTATACGGCAATAAAAAAGGGGTTGCCCTATTGAAACAACCCCTTAAATATTATCGATTAATGTTTATTGCTTTAATTCATTCGGTTTCTTACCTGCCCGCCAGTGCTCTTCAATTTTTTCGAGCGATACCCCTTTGGTTTCGGGAATGTAACGTAAGCCCCAAATAAGGCCAAGTATGGCAACACCTGAATATACGAAAAATGCCCCGGCCGGGTTGGGATCGGGTATGGCTGCATTGTTGTTAACAATTTCCATTCCGGGCGCGGTAAATAACCAGGCCAGTTTCAGGAATGTGTAGGCAACAATGGCATTGAAAAACCAGTTGGACAATGCCCCTATGCTCATACCCACGCCGCGTACACGGGTTGGGAAAACTTCGGAAATGATAAGCCAGCCAAGAGGTCCCAGGCTTATGGCAAAGAAAAAGATGTATACCAGCACGGTGCCAACGGTTACCCATTTAAGCGAATCACCCAGGTTGTCTTTTAACAAGAAGAATGTGCCGAGGGCCGAAAGGGCAACGGCCATGCCAATTAGCCCGATAAAATAGAGTTTCCGCCTGCCAATTCGGTCGATAACCGACATGGAAACAACGGTGGACAATACATTAACCACACCAACGCTTACTGTTGCAGTAATGGCTGCCTTAGCGCCTCCAAAACCGGCAATGATGAAAATGGTGGGTGCATAGTATATTACGGTGTTTATGCCCACAAATTGTTGCACAAACATGATCCCTACGGCAATGAGCAGTGGTATTCGCCATGTTTTTTTGAACAGTTCGGCATAACCTACCGATTTTCTGTCTTTTTCAATTTCCATTTTTATTTCGTTAAAAGCAGTTTCAACGCGTTCTTTATCTTCAATGCGTTTCAATACTTTCATTCCTTCCTTTTCTCTTCCTTTACCAATGAGGAAACGCGGTGTTTCAGGCAGGAAAATCATACCAACAAATAAAATGATAGCCGGGAAAACGCCTACATAAAACATCCAGCGCCACGAGTATGGATTGGCTTCATCGGCAAAAGCCAGATCGCTGAAGTAGGAAACCAGGATACCAATGGTGATCATGAGTTGGAAGGATGAAACCAGCGCCCCGCGAATTTTTGTTGGCGATATTTCGGAAATGTACAGCGGCACAGTAAACGACGAAATACCAATGGCGATTCCCAGAATAATGCGGCTAACAATTAAAAACGTTACATTGGGGGCCAAACCGGTAAGTATTGAACCAGCGGCAAAAATTAATGAGGTAATAATAATCACTTTTTTCCGGCCAATGATATCGGTAATGCGCCCGGCACTAAAAGCGCCCAGCACAGCACCAATTAAAACGGCTGCAGTAATCAGCTCCTGTTGTCCGGATGACATTCCTCCCCACGATTGTTTTAAAAACGGCAGCGCACCTGATATCACGCCGGTGTCAAAGCCAAACAGTAAACCGCCTGTAGATGCAATGGCTGCAATGACGATGACAAGAATTGTTTTGTTCTTTTTACGATCCATTTTTGAAATAATTTAGTTAAGTTTCTGTAATTGTTTCAGAAAAAAGGGAATAAGATAATTAACAATACGGCTTGATTTTGTTTGTCCCATTCCATTGTTTCTTTTGGTTATAAATATAGAAAAATAACTGAAGAAAACAGGAAATGCCGTTGCCTGATAAAGATGAATTGTTCCGTAATTAAAGCGGGTGTTTATTTTATATTTCACCTACGCCGCCCCAGGCCTGTAAAACAACAGAAGCTGCTTTTGCCCCTTCTTCCATCGATCTCTGAATGTTTTTCGATTTTAAAAAGCATAGTGCAAAAGCTGCCTGGTATGCGTCTCCACAGCCGGTACTGTCGACTTTCTTCGGTACTGGAAGCGCGGGCTGATGATACGATTGCCCGTTAAAGAAAGCATAGCTGCCATGCGCCCCAAGGGTGACAACAATAAGCTTTTTCTTTGCAGTGGCGAGTTCGCAGTATTGTGGCAAAAGTTCCCTTCGGGCTGTGATGAATGCAATATCAGTAAAGCTTACAGTGTCGGCGAGGGGGATGTTGTTTTCAATGTCAAGGTAATCGACAGATAGAAATTGTTTTGGATTCTTCCTTTCAAGCATGGATTGAAAGTTGGGATTGTTGGCGGGTATGGCCACAATGTCTTGCTGATTTACATGTTTCCAGTCATCGTCCGACAAACGGAAGCTTTCATAAACCCCTCCGTTCCAGGTCCCTTCTATGCCGTAGCGTTCTGCCTGATCATCGACACGCAACTGGTTGCAGGCCGTTGTGCCTTCGCTGATGTAAATCCTTGATGTATCAATGTTTTTTTGTTTTAAGAATCGGACAATGTGTTTGCCGTTTTCATCGTTGCCTAAACCGGTTATAACTGATACGTTTGCCTTTGGCTCGAGTTTTTTCCACATTGAAGCAACATTGAGTGAATTGCCGCCCAGGAACGATTTTACGAGTTGCGGATAGAAATCGACACAGCAGGGGGTCATGGCCAGCAGTTTCAGGTTTTCTTTTCTGATCATTCGTTGTAGTTCTTATTGTAAATGCTTAATCATTGTAACTGATTCACCGGGTGGTTCTGCCACTTTTTTAAAGCCGCATTTCAAATAAAATTCAAAGGCGTAATTTTCCCTGTCGACACTGAGTGATACTTTCGGATAGCTTTGTTTCTTCAATTCATCAAGCATGGTATTCATTAACAAGCGGCCAATTCCTTTGCTCCTGAAAGGTTCAAGAACGGCCATGCTCACTTCGGGTGTTTCTGCATCGACAAAGCCGTAGCCTTTTTCTACTTCGGTAAAGAGCCTTGTCCAGATTGCACCGATAAGCGAACCATTGTATTCAGCCACAAGGCAAATGTCTCCCTTACGGCCAAAGTCTTTGATGTACCGGGCCAGTTCAGGTAGTTTGATGATATCCCTGGGCGGTTTTTCTTTGCCTTCAGGGATAAAAATGGCGTTGTACATTATCTCGTCGAGGAACGGAATTTCAGGTTGTTGAATTTTTCGGATTTTAGGATTCATTCATTCTAATATTGGTTTGTTGTTGTATTTTTAGCTTTAAAGATAGAATTTTGTTTATTATTCATCATGGAATATGCAGCATTCAATATCGTCTTAAAAATACAGAAAGAATTATAATGAAGGTAATTTATACAATTTTCATATTTTTTCTGATCCCACTCATGCCGATGGCAAATGAACCCATTAAAGTAATGTTGATTACAAGTGAACGGAAACCTCCTTCAAAAAGTTTCTATAATTTATTTCAATCAATTGATTATATTCAAAACGGGAAGGACGACAGAGTTTTTTATCATCCATCCTACAGAAAATTGATTTACCGGACAATTTTGTATCTAACTGGAAATCTGGATTAAATTTTTTACCTTTCTGTCAAAATTTAAACCTAATATTATGATTAAAGAAATTACCTTAAAGGAACTTAATCCTGCCGGTTTCATTTCGGGGCAGGTCGATAAAATTCAAAAAGCAGTTGGAGCCGGTGTTGCCATTAATGCCCTTTCGGGCGGGGTCGATTCATCGGTTGTTACCATGCTTGGGCACAAAGCATTGGGCAGCAGGCTCAAAACAGTATTTGTTGATAATGGCCTGATGCGCGAAGGTGAACCCCGGGAGGTAGCGGGGTTTTTTAACGATTTGGGTGTTAAGGTTGACGTTATCGATGCCCGTGCTGAATTTCTTGAAGCACTTAAAGGGATTACCGATCCCGAAGAAAAACGCGAGGCCATTACCCAGACCTTTTACAGCAAGGTGTTTGGACGGATTGTTAAGGAGAGCGGTGCAAAATTTCTATTACAGGGTACCATCCTTACCGATGTGGATGAAACCGTTGCAGGTGTAAAACGGCAACACAACGTTTTTGAACAACTGGGCATCGACCCGCAGGAAGCATTTGGCTACCAAATCATTGAGCCGCTGATCCAGCTCAGAAAGGACGGTGTGAGGTAAATAGGGCGTGCTTTAGGGCTTCCCGGCGAAATGTTCAACCGCATCCCGTTTCCGGGGCCTGCGCTGGCAGCCCGGATTATTGGTGAAATAACCGCCGAAAAACTCGAGACGGTGCGTAAAGCCACGGTTGTTGTCGAGCGTAATTTGAAAGATGTTAAGGCTTTTCAGTACATGGCCATTTTGCATAACGATCGTGTAACAGGCATGCGCAACGGGAAACGCGATTTCGGGCAGCAAATTGAAATACGTTGCTGGGACAGTATCGACGCGAGAACCGCAACGCCTACCAGTTTGCCTTTTGAAACACTTGAAAAAATGGCAAAAGAAATGGTTGACGAAGTGCCGGGTGTGGTTAGCGTAACATACAACATAACCTGCAAACCGCCATCAACCATCGAGGCAATTTAGTCATCCATGGGGCCAACCAAGCCAAAAAGGTCGTCTTCCTTTCGGGGAGACAGGCCGGTTTTTACATCAATGATTTCGAGGAAAGAGGCCATGCCTCTTATTCCATAACTACTGCCAACGTAAACTACTTTATCGGTTTCAGTTAAGCATCCGTCCTTAACAAGGCTTTTAAGGGAGGCGGCAATGGTTTTATCGCGGTTTTTACGGGGTTTGGTAAGCGAAGGAAAAATACCGTATGATAGTGCCAGTTCGCGCATAACCCGTGGGCGGTAGCATTTTGCAAAAACAGGGAATTCACCCTTGAAAGCTGCAAGGTGACGGGCATTATTGCCCGAAAGCGTATCGGTAACTATGGCATTGGCACCCATTTCGCCGGCAGCTTCAAAAGCCATTGAAGCCAACAGTGTTGATGTTTGGGAATCTATTGGAGGAAGAATATCGTTCCGGCGGTCTTTGTTTTGTTCTACCTCTTGGGCAACTTTATTCATTAGCTTTACCGCTTCAACCCCGTATTTTCCATACGCTGTTTCACCGCTTAACATCATGGCATCGCAACGGTTGTATACGGCATTGGCAATATCGCTTACCTCGGCGCGGGTGGGGCGGGGGTGTTCAATCATGGTATGCAGCATTTGGGTGGCCATAATAACCGGCCGTTTCCGTTCGATGCATTTTTTGATCAACATTCGGGCAACCGAAGGTATGCGTTCCGAAGGTATTTCAATACCCAGGTCGCCACGGGCAATCATTACACCGTAAGCATGGTCCAGTATTTCATCAATATTATCGACTCCCTGCTGGTTTTCAATTTTGGCAATAATGCGGATTGGACTGCCGTTTTCGTCCAATATTTTCTGTATATCGAGAATATCCTGTTTGTTCCGCACAAACGAATGGGCTATGAATTCAATGTGGTTTTCAATGGCAAAGTGTATAAAATCGATATCCTTGTCGGTAAGCGAGGGCAATTTTATGCTAACACCGGGAATGTTCACGCTTTTCCTGTTTTTAATAATGCCGTTGTTGGTTACTTCGGTATGCAAAAAAACATCGTCCTTCGATTTTACTTCAAGTTCAATTTCACCGTCGTCAATTAAAAGTTTTGTACCGACCTGTATATCGTTTAAAAAACCAGGGTAATTTACATGCAGGCAATTGGTTTGAGAAAGGTCGCCGGTTACTTTTACTTTGTCGCCAAAAGTTACCTCAAGGTCTGAATCCACTTTGGTTGTACGAACTTCCGGTCCTTTTGTGTCAAGTAGCAATGCAATTTTATCGGATACTGAACGTACGTTGTTCATAATTTTAGTTGCTCCGGCACGGTCAATGTGGGCGGTGTTCATGCGTACAATATTTAACCCATTGTTGTAAAGTGCTTTAATGTATTCAGGGTCGCTCATCCAGTCGGAAATGGTGGCTACTATTTTTGTGTGTTTCATTAATTTTGTAATTTATAAAACGGCGGCAAAAATAATTTGATAATTTGCAGCCCGGTAGCATTAAATGTTAATTTTAGTTGATGTTTACAATTTAGCCATAATCATTTGAAATTTGTTAACGAAACCTGAAAAAATGGAAAAACTTACACTCACAACACCTGCATTATTGTTTTCGGCCGTGTCGTTAATATTGCTGGCCTATACAAACCGGTTCCTTTCGTATGCACAGGTTATCCGTAATTTGTACGATAAATTCATGGCCAATCCCGATTCGGTATTGCGGGCACAGATTGAAAACCTGCGTAAAAGGCTGCACTTAATCAGGGCGATGCAAATACTTGGTGTGTTGAGCCTCTTTTTTTGTGTTGCGGCCATGTTTCTGATCTATATCGATTATATGGGGGTAGCCTGGTGGGTGTTCGGTATGGGCTTGCTGTTGTTGATTGCTTCGTTGGGCATTTCGGCATGGGAAATACAAATTTCGGTTAAAGCACTCGATTTGCACCTTAAAAATATGGAAAGCAAAAAAGACTGAAAACAGAAAGCGTGGTATACCGGTTTTCTGTTTTCAGGTAGTTTCAGGAAAGCTGCATTTTTGCTGCCAGTTCGCTGGCTTTTTCTTCTCCCGAGAAAACCGTAACTACTTTTAGCGCAAGCTCAAAAGCGGCTCCCGGCCCTTTGCCGGTTACAATTTTTCCATCTTGTTCAACTGGGTTGCCGGTTACTTTTGCGCCAAAAAGTTCTTTTTCAAATCCCGGGTAGCAGGTAGCTTTTTTCCCTTCAAGGAGCCCGCTGTGGCCTAAAACAAGTGGCGCAGCGCAAATGGCCGAAAGGTATTTGCCCTGCATGTAAAACTGATTGATCTTTTCTTTCAATCCCTTGTGGGCATTCAGGTTTGCAGCGCCGGGCATGCCACCGGGCAGGAATATCATATCGGCATCGTCGTACACGGCTTCACAGAAAAGCCAGTCGGCTATGATCGATATATTGTGCGCACCGTTCACGGCAAGCCCTTCTTCAAGCGATACCGTGTGAACCGCGTATCCTGCACGCCGCCATACATCAATCGGGATAATGGCTTCCATTTCTTCAAAACCGTTTGCGAGGTGTACCAATATTTTTTTCATAACCATTCGTTTTAAAATGTTCTTTAATTTTTCATCCTTTATTCCCCTTCCCGGTCAACCTGAGGGTTGGGGGAGGCCTTAAGTAGTGTTAAACAAACCGGCAACGAAACAGATATGCTGTTCCCTGTGTTTGTTAACAGTCCTGTTTCATTGTCTATACTAAATACAACAACGTTGTTGGTGTTCCTGTTTGCTGCCAGCAAAAATTTTCCTTCCGGATCGATGCAAAAATTCCGGGTAAAATCGCAACCGGAGGTTTGCCAGCCAACACGGTCAATAATCCCAGGTTCATTATCGACCCTGAATATTGCAATGCTGTTGTGTCCCCTGTTCGAGGCATAAAGGTATTGCCCGCTGGGGGTAAAGTGGATGTCGGCGCATTTGTTGAATCCATCAAACGAATCGGGAAGGGTAGATGCCTCATTTTTAAACACCGAAAAACATCCGCTTTCGTCAGGAAGGTATGTTTCAACGGTACCGTTCAGTTCGCACACAACGGCCATAAATTTACCTGAAGGGTGAAATGCCAGGTGGCGTGGCCCTGCGCCCGGTCGGGTTGTAATTTCTTTGTAAACTTCCAGTTTGTCACCGTTTATTGTGTATACGTAAATTTTGTCTGCGCCCAGGTCGCATGAATACATGTATTTACCGGCGGGGTCAAAAATGGCACAATGGGCATGGGGACCTTCCTGTCGCGAAGCATTGGGGCCGCTTCCCTCGTGCTGATGCGAAAAGGGTTCGCCGTTTGTAGAGCCATCGCTTGAAACCGGGATAAGTGCAACATTTCCGCTTCCGTAATTTGCAGCAACCACGTGTCCGGTACCATCATGGCAATCGACATAGCATGGGCCGTTGCCCAGTGAATTGTACGTGGTTTTTGGTTTGATTTGCCCGTTTTCATGATTGATGGCATATCCGCGTACTAAACCTTTCCCGGCAGATTCACTGACCGACCACAGCATTGCTCCATCATCCGATATGCACTGAAAAGAGGGATTGCTGAGTTCGGCTATAAGTTCGGGTTCGGCGATCGTACCTGAGATGGGATTGAATTTTGACAGGTAAATCCCTTTGCTCTCATTAAAGGTATAGGTTCCAATAAATAGGTAGTAATCCGACGAGTCGGGGTTAACATTTTGGTCTTTTGATCTTACTACTCCCGTTAAAAAGAGCATTACCAACACGGTTAGCAAAATTTTCATGGTAATAGTGTAATGTTATTTATTTGTGTGGCAAAAATACTGAAAAAGCGGGTAAAATGAATTAGTTGGTATTTGCAAGTAAATTAACCATTTGTTCCCAAACCGTTTTAACTAAAATTGACGGACGTGATTCATCATCAAATTCTACAATGGTCTTCTCGTTAATCATGGCTTCAACAAACTTCTTATCGAAAGGGATTTTTGCCAGTAACTGAATGTTATGTTCTTCAAGGAATGTTTCAGTATCTTTTGTAATATCATCATTCAGGTCGCATTTGTTAATGATTGCTGCCATGGGGATGTTAAAGTTACCAACCAGTTCGGCTACCCTTTTGGCATCGTGCAGTCCCGATTTTGATGGTTCGATTACAAGAAGTACAAAATCGCTGCCCGTGATGGACGATATGGCCGAGCATCCTATACCCGGGGGGCCGTCGTTAATGATGTAGTCGAGGCTGTTAGCGCGTGCAATATTTTTTGCTTCGGAGCGGACAAGTGAAACCAGTTTGCCCGAGTTTTCCTCGCCCGGTGCCATACGGGCATGTACCATTGTTCCGAAGCGTGTGTTTGATATATACCATGAATTTTTGTCGCTGCGTTCTGATTTGATTGCACCGGCCGGGCATAATCGCTCACAAAGGCGGCAACCCTCGCATTTAAACGGGTTAATGGTAAACACACCCTCGTTGCGATGAATAGCTCCGTAACGGCAATGGTCGATGCAAATGCCACAGCGGGTACAGGCATCCTGGTTAATACGTGCAACCCATGCTCCGGCAAAAACATGTTCTTCCAGTATTTCAGGTTTCAGTATAAGGTGCAGGTCGGCCGCGTCAACATCGTTGTCGCACAACACGGCATTTTTGGCAAGTGAAGCCAGGGCTGCCGTTATGCTGGTTTTGCCCGTTCCCCCTTTACCGCTCAGTATGGTGATTTCTTTCATCGTGTTCCATTTTTTGCATAAGTCTTTCTGAAATTCCCCTGAAAACCGTATCAACTACCAACGGGATATCTTCAAGTAAATTTCCCGTTGAATAGCGCGAAGCATATTCTTTCGAAAAGGGTATTTCGCCAAGTAACTCGAAATTGTTGGCCGATATGTAATCGTATACTTCGTTGTTGCCCAGGCCTGCTTTGTTAATTACAATGCCAAAGGGAAGTTTCATTTCGGTAACCAAACCGATCATCAATTTCAGGTCGTGAAAACCAAAGGGCGTTGGTTCGGTAACCAGCACAACATAGTTGACATCTGAAACGGTTTCAACTACGGGGCAGCTTGTTCCCGGCGGGGAATCGAACAACAATACCTTGTGATTGCCCGGTATGCTTTCTTTTGTTTTCTCAATCATCATGGTTTGCATGGGCGACCCGATGTTTAGCCGGCCAACCGTTAAACCGCCGCCAAAACCGGTTTCGTATTCTGCAATTTTACCAATGGGCTCGGGGTGTTCGGTAATGGCATCGAAATTACATGCTGCACTGCATGCCCCGCACGAATGGCAAAGGGTGGCGTTAACCTCGGCAAATTTCGCTTTTTTGATAATCGAAAGGGCGTTGAATTCGCACCAATCGGCGCACTTGCCGCAATACGTGCACTTTTCCGGGTCAATTTCCGGGATGAGTTGCGTGGCGGTACTTTCGGAAACTTTTACAGCGTTGTTTAAAAAAAGCAGGCTGTTGGGTTCTTCCACATCGCAATCGGTTAAATATATGTTGTTGCTGAGCTTTTCAGAAAGGTATTTGTACAGGTTTACCGAAACCGTTGTTTTTCCGGTTCCGCCTTTTCCGCTCGCTATGGCAATTTTGTATGGCATAAATAAAAAATTCCAAATTCCAATCCCGATGTACATCGGGACCAAATCCCCCTGCTTCGCTTAAACTTCGGAGGATAAAACAAATTCCACCCTGAAGTTTCGGGGCCAAATTCATCAGTTGTTGGTTTTATTGTTAATGGCTTATATCTCAACCTCAACCTCAGCCTCAACCTCAACCTCAACCTCAGCCTCAACCTCAGCCTCAACCTCAGCCTCAACCTCAACCTCAGCCTCAACCTCAACCTTCCGTCTACAAACTACTAACCAAAGACTTTTTTAATAATCATCGCTCCCTTTTCGGTTCCAATAAGTTCGGCAATTGGATTGCATTTGGCCATGAGCAAAAAATAGATGTTCTTTTTCTCGTCCATCAGTCCTTCAAAATTTCCCTGGCCCTTCGAAATGACCAGGTCGGCTGAATCCCATGCCTGTTTGAATTCATCGGAACAATAAGGCACAAGGGTCGACGGTGCATCATAGCCGTTGGTAATAACCTTGCACAGTTTGTCGATCCCGACCTGTTCTGCATCTGCAAGGGTAATGTCGTTTAACACGGGACGGCCACGAACAACAAAAGTAATACCGGGGTGTTTCAGGGTTTCAATTAACAATTTATCGAAAACAATTTCACCGGCATTGTCGCCAAGGTAAAGCACGTTTTTGGCCTTTTTAATGTCGTTTTCAAGGTTTTCGCTTTCGTCGATATGAAAAGGGTGGTGCAGCTTTTCTTCAATGAACGACTCAAGTTCCTCGGGTACCGAATGCGCACCATAATCGATGATGTTGCCGATAACGGCCAGTTTGGCAGCTGTTTGTACCGGCGACGGGCTTTTGCTAATCAAATCTTTCCACCATTCGTAGGTTTTTAGTAACAGTGCATTGGTGGCTTGTTTTTCCTGTATGTATAAATCGTCCATTTTGAGGTGCCTGCGCGCGATGCGTTGAATATGCGTGGCCAGCAACGGGTTGGTCATTTCGCGGTTTTGCACCAAAAACGATTTTACTTCATCCCATATACCATCGGCTATTTGCCGGGGAACTGCAAATTTTTCAATTAGTTTCTCAACGGTTTTTAAATGACATTTATAACATTCTTCCCTCATAATTAATGGTCGCAATAATTCGCGGTAAAATTGATTTTTTGATTAATGAACCCGTCGATTAAATTTTTGGCATCCATTTTTGGTGCCCCCACAAATACATTAACACCTTCGTGCTTAAATAGTTGTATAGCCCGTTGTCCCATGCCACCGGCAATGATGTCGGTTACCCCTTTGTCGGCTAAAAACCGTGGCAGCAAACCGGGTTCATGTGGCGGGGCATCAATCATGGTTTCGTTTACCACTTGTTTGTTTTCAACTTTGAAGATGGCAAATGCCCGGCAATGGCCAAAATGCGCATCCAACATCCCGTTACTTACGGGGATTGCTACTTTTTGTATCATGACTTTTATTTCAAATTTTTAAATGTTTATACTCTGTTTTCATTACAAATTCATTTTCAAAGTTACTCATTGACAAGCAATTCCCGAATGAAAGTTTTTTATCGGAATTCCTGTAATGGCAAAAGTTAATTCAACTTATCGATTACCGTTTGGATGGCTTCTTCCTTGTCGACTTCAATAAGCTGGATGTTAAATTTTTCGAGCAGCGATTTGGCTTTTGGCCCAAAGTGGCCCGAAATGATTTTTTCAGCACCCAGTTCAACCATCATTTCAGCGGTTTTGGTTCCGGCCCCGCCCATAGCTTCAATGTTGGGGTTTTGATGGAATACGGTTTCGCCGTTTTCGGTGTTAAAAAGGCAAAACCATTGTGCGCGTCCAAAACGGGTGTCCATTATTGAATCGGGCGTGTTTCCCTTCGATGTTATGACAATCTTCATATTGTTTTGTTTTTATTAGGCCCAAGACCTGTTTGTTCATTTTTCGTTTTAAATAACCCGTTTTATTTCTGTTGATTTACAAAGCGGGCACTTTTCTTTTTCAATGTTTGATGGCATGGTAAAGCGGGCATGGCATAATTTGCATTCAAACCACTCTTTTTCAGTAAAACTGCTTCCACATTTTGTGCTTATTTCGCGTGTCTCAACCAGGGCCAGGGCAATTTTACGCCGTGCTTTTTCATAGATACGTGCAAAGGTGGCGCGTGAAATGCCCATTAAAATTGCGGCATCGTTATGGTTCATCAATTTATAATCGGCAAGTTTTATGGCCTCATACTCTTCGTAAAGCAAATTTACCGGTTCGTTGTTAACCAACGGGCACCCGTATGGTTTGTAACCCCCAAAACGGGGCGGTGCATTTATTTTTCGTAATGTCCTGTTTCGTGGCATAAATAAACAAAACGTAAAAATAATGAGAATATTCTCACAAAACAAATTAATTCCACTTTTTTAATTATTGTTTTAGTGTAAGGTTAGATAAACCTAAAATTCAGTTTATATCAGTAAAAACAAGTGTTTGCATGACATATATCATTATTAAAAGATGTGTTTCTGTGTTTAATTATTTAATGGCCGACAAATTTGTAATTTGAACATATGTTCTATAAATTTACAGGAATTTAGAAGATAAAAATGTCAAGGCCTCGTCATTTAAGCAGGATACAGTTGCCCCCGCGGGCAAAGAGTTTTATCCCGGTAGGATATTACCGCGATCCGGATTATCCGGTTCGGTTAAATTATGAAGAATATGAAGTATTCAGGCTGCTCGATTACGAGGGGTTAACACAGGCCGAAGCAGCATTGATAATGAAGGTTTCGAGGCCAACAATAACCCGTATTTACGAGCGGGCAAGAAAAAAAATTGCACAGGCAGTTACCGAAGCCCGGCAATTGGTTATTGAAGGCGGCAGGGCATTTTTCGATGGCGAATGGTATATGTGTGAGCGTTGCGAAAGCCATTTTAATAATCCTGAAAATGAGGTTGTAAAGGCGTGTCCTTTGTGTCATTGTTCAAACATCCAACACATTAACGAGACAATATGAAATTTGTAATACCGGTTGACGGCACCGATGATACGGCAGGAATATCGAAGCATTTTGCACGGAGTACGCATTTTGCAATAATAGATAATGAAACAGGAAAACACGAAATGGTTGAAAATCCGTTTGCAGGTATTCCCAAAGGAGTGGGGGTAAAGCTGATCGATTTTTTAATAAACGAATACCGGGTGAATAAAATAATCGCTTTTGAACTGGGCTTAAAGGTACAGCAACTGGCTACCGAAAAAAAAATGCAATTAATAATTATAACCGGGAGAATGAAACAGTTGAAACAACTGTTAAAGTTAATTTTTCCCAATAAAGAACATATTAAAAAGTAATATTATGGATAAACAAAAACGTATTGTAGTTATTGGCGGTTCGGCTGCCGGGCCCAAAGCAGCATCGAAAGCACGGAGGCTGAATGAATTTGCCGAAATTACCCTTATTCAGAAAGATGCCGATTTGTCGATGGCATCGTGTGGTTTCCCCTACTTTGTGGGTGGTTTTTTCGATAATCGGAACCAGCTATTAAGTACGCCCACAGGTGTTGTGCGCGATCCGAAATTCTACCTCAATGCAAAAGGCATTAAGGCCATCGTTAATACCGAAGCCAAGCGCATCGATGTTCAGAATAAGGTTGTTGAAGCCGAAAACCTGTTAACAGGGGAAAAAACTACTGTGCCTTACGATAAACTAATTTTAACAACAGGAGCAAAACCCAATATGCCCCCCATTGAAGGTGTAGAACTTGACGGGATTACAACGCTACAGTCGATGCGTGATGCAGATTTTTTGCGGAAAGTACGTGATGAAGGCAAGATTAAAAAAGCAGTGGTGATAGGCGGTGGACTTATTGGTATCGAAACAGCCGAAGCATTGAACCTTGCCGGAATTGAGATTACGGTTATTGAGCTGCTTCCGCAGTTGCTTACATTCCTAGATATGGATATGGCCAAACTGGTTGAAAATTACCTCAGGCCGAAAACCAATGTAATTACCGGAAACGGTGTGGCAAAATTCCTGGGAAGCGATGGAAAACTGTGTGCGGTAAAACTGCAAAACGGTACCGAAATACCTTGCGAACTGGCCGTGGTTGCCATTGGTGTAAAACCCAACGTGAAACTTGCAGCCGATGCGGGAATAAAAATTGGCGAATTGGGCGGCATTGTTGTCGATGAATACATGCAAACATCGGTTGAAGATATTTATGCTGCCGGCGACTGTGTTGAAATACCCAACATAATTACCGGTAAAAACGTGCTGGCACCTTATGGTGACCTGGCCAACCTCGAGGGCAGGGTAGCCGGTGAAAATGCCATGATGGGAAACAGCGTAACTTTTCCGGGAACCATTCAAACCGGCATTTGTAAAGTGTTCGATTACCACGTCGGATCAACCGGTTTGTCGGAAACAATGGCCAACAAACTTGGAATTGAGGTTGATACGGTGATAAATGCCAGTCCCGATAAACCGGGTTTCATGAGCGGCAAACTGTTAATCTCGAAACTGATTGTTGATAAAGATACTTGCCAGGTACTGGGAGCACAGTGTGTTGGCCCCGGCGATGTGTCGAAACAAATTGCAATATGGGCCATGGCTGTAAGGGCAAAAATGTGCGTTGAAGATATGGTTAATGCCGACTTTCCCTATGCACCACCATTCTCGCTGGCCATTGATCACTCCATTGCAACCGCACATATTATGCAAAACAAGCGCAAAGGGCGTTTTACCGGCATTAATGCAAAACAACTCAAAAAGAAAATCGATAACAAGGAAGATATCTTCCTGCTCGATGTACGTGGTTTCGACGAATACGAAGCCATGCGGCTTGGAAAAGGTGAAACACTCGTTCCGCTGGGCCAGTTGCGAAACAGGCTAAATGAACTTCCCGAAGATAAAAACAAGGAAATTATTACCTATTGTAAAATATCGTTGCGGGGTTACGAAGCAGCTGTTTTACTGAAGGCACATGGCTATAAAAATGTTAAAGTGCTTGAGGGAGGCCTGATGGCCTGGTACTATAAAAGAGAACGTTAATGGTTAATGGTTAACGTTGAGATTGTTGTTTTATTTAAAGTGCCATACGAGGGTTTAACCCGTCGATGGCACTTTTTAACTTGCAGTAATGGCAACTGCATAAATCAGAACTAAAATGAAGATTGTTACCCTTATTGAAAATATGGTTGTAAAATCGGGGCTGGTAGCCGAACACGGCCTTTCGTTCATGATCGATACCGGGCAGGCAAAAATTTTATTCGATACCGGACAAACCCGCTTATTTGCCCAAAATGCCCAAAAACTTGGATATGAAATTTCATCGGTCGATATGGCTGTTATTAGCCATGGCCATTACGACCATACAGGCGGCCTGGCCCATTTTATCGAAACAAACGAAACGGCCCCGGTTTATATCAAAAAAGAGGCTTTTAACCTTAAAACAAGTATTGATAAGTATAACGGCATTAGCCCGGTAATTAACTCGGGAAACAAGCGTTTTCGCTTTATTGATGGCGTTTCGGAGTTGGCCAAAAATGTATTTGTTTTTCCGTTTGTGGAAAATTATTTCCCCATCGACCGGCACTTCGATGGTTTTTATATTGAAGAAAACGGGGCGCTTAAACCCGATGATTTTTCCGATGAATTGTTTTTGGTTATTGTTTCCGGAAACGCGCTTACCATTATCAGCAGTTGCTCGCATACCGGCATTACAAACATGGTTGAAACGGCCCGTTTGCATTTTAACCTGCCTGTTAAAAGGGTTGTTGGTGGATTTCATATAAAAAATTCAGAAAAAAAAGTTGTTGACCACATTGTTCACCATTTTAATACTGTCGGTATTGAAGAAATTTTTACCTGCCATTGTACCGGTATCGATCAATTTGTGGAACTGAAAAAGGGATGCAATTCTAAGGTTTTTTACAACCATACGGCAAAAGAAATTGTTGTGTAAAAAAACATGCTGTATTGAACAAAAGAAAATGCCGTTTGTTTAACTCTTGATTAAAATGAGATTAAATAAATACGAATAATAATTATAAAAGTGATTAACATGGAAGAAAACGTTGAAAAACAAGTGTCGATGCCACGCATCGGTGAAAAAGCGCCTGAATTTAAAGCAGTAACAACGCAAGGTGATATTAGTTTCCCTTCGGATTATAAGGGTAGCTGGGTGATACTTTTTAGCCACCCGGCCGATTTTACACCCGTTTGTACTTCGGAATTTATGACCTTTGCCAGCATGGAAGAAAAGTTTGCAGAAGCCAATTGTAAACTGGTTGGCCTCTCTGTTGACGGTTTGTACAGCCACATTGCCTGGCTGCGTACCATCAAGGAAAAAATCGAGTACAAAGGAATGAAAAATGTGGAAGTGAAGTTCCCGCTTATTGAAGACATTACAATGGATGTTGCCACAAAATATGGTATGATCCAACCGGGAGAAAGCAATACCAAAGCCGTTAGGGCTGTGTTCTTTATCGATCCACACGGGGTAATCCGTACCATCATTTATTACCCGCTTAGCCTGGGACGTAATTTCGATGAACTGTACCGTGCATTGATTGCCCTCAAAACCGCTGACGAGTTTAATGTTGCAACTCCGGCCGATTGGCGTCCGGGCGACGATGTAATTATTTCGCCTGCCGGTTCGTGCGGTACAGCACAAAGCCGCATGGACGGCAAAGAAGAAGGCCTCGAATGTAAAGACTGGTTCTTCTGCACCAAGAAACTCGACAAAGATCAGGTGTTGAAAAAAGTGCTGAAAAAGTAATGTATGTTTAAAACATTCTAAAAAACCGCTTATCGAAGCAACGATAAGCGGTTTTTTTTTGTGTTATTTTTGGGTGGAAATTAATCAGAAACAAGGTAGTCCATGGCAGCCTCTTTCGTGTTAAAAGCTTTCATGTTCCGGCCCGATATCATCAAAAAACTCTTGAACATGATTGTAATCAGCCCGGTGAGGCCAAACACGGCACTTTTCTTAATGTGCGGACTGTTGTATTTTACATTTTCAGTCATCATGACCCGGATATCGTTGTTGAAAAACATGTTTTCGACATTAACAAGCGATAAAACCGAACCCTTTGGTTTCGAACGGATGTATGCCGAACCATCTTTTAGAAGTTGGGTAATCTCATCTTTTGTTTTTAAATTTGAATAATCAAGGAAGGTGATTTCTTTTCCTTTGTGCAGGATTTTTTCAGGTTTTCTCATTGTTGGTATATTTACATTTAAGTTTACCAATATAGTTATAAAATGAAATACAAGTCAATAATACATTTAAAAAAATCAGCTGTTTTTTTGTTGAATTGAAAATTCCGGTGTTTTAAAAACATTAAATTGTTAGTTTTATGGGTAAAAACATGAGACATTACTATCTGATCGCGTTTTTTTGTTTTTGTATTTTCGAAGTTGGTTTTAGCCAAAACAAGTATATTGCTCATCGCGGGGCATCGTATATTGCGCCTGAAAATACCCTTGCAAGTGCAAAACTTGCGTGGGAACTTGGCGCCGATGCCGTTGAAATCGATGTTCATTTAAGTGCCGACAAACGGGTTATGGTCATTCATGATGATAATACAAAGCGCGTTTCTTCTGGTGTAAATTATTATAAAATTGCAGAAACTTCATCTGAAAAGCTCCGTACGGTTGATGTGGGGTCGTTTAAATCTGACGAATATGCAGGTGAGAAAATCCCGTTTATTGAAGAGGTGCTGAAAACAGTACCACCCGGGAAAAAGCTGGTTGTCGAAATTAAATGCGGGACAGAGGTTTTTCCGGCGCTTAAAAATTCCATTGACGAATCGGGAAAAATCGGGCAACTCGTTTTTATCAGTTTCAACTGGGATGCCGTGTTAATGGCGCATGAAATGTTTCCGGAAAACGAATGCTACTACCTGAAGATGTTCCCTTTTGGGTTAAAGGCAAAAATAAAGGCTGCCGCAGAAAAAGGGTTGACAGGGCTAAACCTTTACCATAAAATCATTACAAAAAGGGTTGTCGAAGAGGCTTCCGGACAGGGCCTTGAAGTGCTGGCATGGACGGTTGATAACCCAAAGGTTGTTAAAAGGCTTAATGATTTAGGGGTAACAACCGTCACTACCAACAGGCCCGGATGGTTGAAAAAGCAGATTGAAACGATCCCGCCCTGGCGGGAGAAGTTCCATCCGCCAGCTGGCGGACCTTTAAGACAAACAATTAAATCGTATGAAAATCATTAATTGAATTGAATGGATACGTTTAATCGTCGTGATTTTTTAAAAACTACCGGTATGGTTGCCGGTGGTTTGATGTTTATGCCGTGTTGCCGGTACCCCGAACAACCTTATCGTTTCCTTAGTACCGAAGAAGCCGACTGTATTATTGCCCTTACCGAACAGATCATTCCCCGCGACAATTATCCGGGTGCTACTGATGCCGGTGTGATTTATTATATCGACCGTCAATTGTCGTCCGTATTTCATTACGATCAACAAACTTATCGCAATGGAATTCGATCTATGCAAAAGGCTTGTAATGAAAAATATAAGAGGCTTTTCCAGGATTTGCAAGTGCCTGTCCAGATAAAGATGATGGAAGAAATGGAAGCTGGAAATTTGAACAGCTACAATTGGCCCGGGGGTAATTTATCGTCGTTCTTTAACCTTGTTATGAAGCATACCATGCAGGCATTTTACGGCTCGCCAATTCACGGTGGCAACAAGGATTATGTGAGTTTTGAAATGTTGCAGATTGATTACCCGCTGGTAATCGGGCAAAACCGTTACAATACTTAAGTCAGGAAATGAAGAACAAACGGGTAAATGCAGTTGTAATAGGTGCCGGTGCCGGAGGGGGCATTGTGGCAAAAGAACTTGCTGTTAGCGGGCTGAGTGTTGTTTTGTTCGAACGGGGCAAATGGCCGGTTTACGATGAACACCCAACCGATGAGTTGATATCGCAGCGGACCGAAGTACTGGACTCGCCTTTTGGCCCCGATCATATAAAAAATCCACGGGTTGTTGTTGAAGCGGATGGCAGGCGCCGTATTGTTACGCCCATCAGCGGTGGATACAGCAACAATGCGGCTTGTGTAGGTTCGGGTACAGTGAGCTATGGCGCTATGGCCTGGCGTTTTATGGAAGAAGATTTTCAGCTTAAAACGGTTTACGGGCACGTTGAAGGATCTACCCTGGAAGATTGGCCAATTTCTTACAACAACCTGGAACCCTGCTATGAAAAAGCCGAGTGGGAGATAGGCGTGTCGGGCGATGATGGCCTGAATCTTTTTGCACCGCCACGCCGCAACAAACAGCCCATGCCGTCGTTTGAATACAATCCAGAAGGTGAACTAATCTACAACGCTGCAAAACGGCTTGGATTACACCCTTTTCCAATTCCCATGTTGCGAAATTCGGTGCGGTACAACAACAGGCCTGCCTGTATCCGTAACCGCACATGCTGTGGCTTTGCCTGTCCGGTTGATGCCAAAAACGGAACCCACAATACGGTAATCCCCACTGCAATGAGTACGGGTAATTGTGAAGTACGGACTCAATGCATGATTG
Organism: Prolixibacteraceae bacterium; assembly: GCA_021740385.1. Lineage (GTDB taxonomy): Bacteria > Bacteroidota > Bacteroidia > Bacteroidales > Prolixibacteraceae > DAIMEA01. The sequence continues at coordinate 42,971 of JAIOZY010000026.1, forward strand.
CCGAAATAGTGGTTGATGACAAGGGACAGGCTGCAGGGGTAAATTATTTCGACAGCAAAAACAACGGGCATTTTCAACCGGCCGATATTGTTGTTGTTTCGGGCGGAGCCATTGAAACCGCAAGGCTTCTGCTTAATTCCAAATCGAAATTGTTTCCCCGTGGTGCAGGCAACAACTACGACTGGGTTGGCCGAAATTTGCAGGGACATGCCTATACCGGTGCTTTTGGCTTGTTCGATTACGATATTCTTGATTTGGCTGGTCCCGGTGCAACTGTTGCACTATGCGACTTTAACCACCACAATCCAGGCATGGTGGGTGGCGGTTTGCTGGCCAATGAATTCAACCGCTTGCCTTATTTATATTCCAACATCAGACCGCCCGGGTCGGCACGATGGGGTATCGATCACAAAAAATTCCAGTATGAAATGTACCGCCGCACTTCGCAGGTTGTGGGGCCAATACAGGAAATGCCCGCTTTTGACTCGCGCGTAACGGTTGATGAAAACGTGAAAGATTACTGGGGATTACCCGTCGCGCGCCTTTCCGGTTCGCGCCACCCGCTCGATTACGAAAATTGCAAATTCCTTTCTGCAAAAGCAGAAAAAATTTTGAAAGAAGCCGGCGCGTATCATACCTGGCAAAGTGTTGGTGGAAAAGGCTTGAGTGGGGGACAGCACCAGGCAGGAACGGCCCGTATGGGCAACGATAAAAAAACATCGGTGGTTAACCGTTTTGGGCAGGTGCATGAAATTGACAACCTCTTTATTGCCGATGGAAGCTTAATGGTTAACAATGGCGGTTTTAATCCGGCGCTTACCATAATGGCCCTTGGGTATTGGGTAGGCGATTATATTGCAACTAATTTTAGTAGTACGAAATTTCGTGCGGGTTAATAAACTTGAACAGATATGGCTTCAAAAGCTTTTCGAAAAATAGTGCTGATTGTTGCTCCGGTTGTAATTTTGCTGGTTGTTGTTCCCGGTGGCGGCTATATCTGGTGGAATAACGCTGTACCTGAAAAAACGTGCATGCAATGCCACGAGATTGTTCCTTCGGCGGAAGCATGGTATGCCTCGGCACACCGCGACATACGTTGTGTCGAATGCCACGGCACGGCATTAAGCAACGGCATTCACAGCCTGAAAGAAAAGGCCGGTATGTTATTTCAGCATACTACAAGAAAAGTAGCGCACGAAGATATCCGTTTGAATGAAATGCAGGTGCTTGAAACCATGGAACGTTGCTCAAATTGCCATCAGTCGGAATATGCCCGGTGGAATGCAGGGGGGCATGCCATAAACTACCACGAAGTTTTTGAAGACAGCGCCCATAACGCCATGGAAACCCCTTATTGGGATTGTTTACGCTGTCACGGTATGTTTTACGATGGAAACATCAAAACACTTGTTCGCTATGATCCTGAAATGCCTGGTGGATGGGCTTTAAAAAACAGGAAACAGGCAAATCTCCCGACCATTCCCTGCCTGGCTTGCCACCAGATACATACCGAAAATGAACCCGTAGGAAAAATGGCGGGTGAATTGGTTGCAAAGCGCAATCCCGCTGTTCATTTGTATATACGCGCCGATAAACGTTATCAACGGGCCGACAGGTTGTTGCAAATCCCGATGGTAAACGAACAAGGAGATACAATAGAAGTGAGCAACTACCCTGCCCATAAGTTATGCCTGCAATGCCATTCGCCTAATTTTAAACGGATTGTAAATACCGAGGATGATCGCACACCAACAGGTGTGCACGAGGGTATTTCTTGCACTGCCTGTCACGAAGTACATTCAAACGATGCAACAAACTCATGTGAGAACTGCCACCCGGCAATCAATAATTGCGGACTGGATGTAAGTCAGATGAATACAACCTACAATAACCCCAACAGTGTCAACAACATTCATTTTGTAAGCTGCGAAGACTGTCACAGTAAATGAATATCTGTTTTGTTATTGACAATAATTGCTGTTAATTTTAAGGATTCATAGTTAGGTGGTCATTTATTTTACAACATTTTTATGAAGAGAAGTCTTTTTTTTATTGGTTTTGTTTTTATCAGTCTTTATGTTTTCAGCCAGCGTCCTGTTGCAACAATCGAAAAATTTTCTGATGGTGAAATTCCTGTAATTGACGGGCAACCCGATGCTTTGTGGGAAACAAGAGAAGCCTTTGTATGCAATGTGAATTTTGTGGGTGAATCCCCTTCCTTTATCAACAACCCGGTTTGGAAAGCAGGCTGGACGGACGATGCCCTATACATCATTGTAGAAATTGACGATGATGAATGGGCCCCTTCGTGGATCACTGGAAACGCAGACTGGCTTTCGGATAAAATCGAAATTTATTTCGATGTAAATGCCGTTTTACACAACGGCGAAGGGGCAAATGTAAACGGTAATGGCCATTATCAAATCGCACCAAATTTTTCCGAAACGAATGCCGGCCAGTTGTTAACGGGTTATTTTGGCCAGGGGTACCGTTATGAATATGCCAATACTTATAATGGTGAGGGATACAGTTTGTTTGAATACAAAATACCCTTTTCATCACTCATTGATGATGGCGGGAATCCGTTGAATCCGGTCGAAAGAACAACCATCGGTTTCGATGTGGTTATGCTGGATAACGACCCGTTGAACAGCGGCAGGCACCGGATCGTTTGGTCGAACAACGGTGCGGTTGATTATGATGGCGATGGCAACACCAGTGAAAGCTGGTTCAATATGGACGATGTTGGCGAACTTGTTTTTCATGCCGAAGAGCCACCGGCCGATGTTGAAATTATTGCTTTTCAATTAGATGGAATTGAAGGCAATATCAATAATAATGAAATAATTGTACCTTTTCCCAAAGGTGCCGATTTGTCGTCATTAACCGCCACATTTGAGATTCCCGAAGGAACCGTTTTGGAGGTGAATGGAACAGCACAGCAAAGTGGTGTTACCGTTAATGATTTTTCCGAACCATTAGATTATGTATTAATGAAAGAAGGTGAGGAAGTTGCCACGTATGAAGTTTACATCCATTTTTATGTTACAGAACTGTTAGATGCAGTAGCCCCGCTGATTAAAGATAACTGGAGTGTAGGTGCCTGGCCTTACAATGCTTACTATCCTGAAACAGATGATCCCGATCATCGGCATGGTGTTGTGAATGGCAGGGTAGCTGCAAGTTGCGGGCCTACCGCGGTTTCCAGAGTAATACATTATTGGGAATACCCGGTTACCGGGAACAGCAGTGCTACATTTACCGATCGTTACGGGTGCACATACAGTGCCAATTTTGGTGCAACAACTTACCGGTGGGATGAAATGCCCAATGCGTTGCATCCCGACGATGACGAGTCGGTTTACGGCCCCGTGGCTGAATTGGTTTATCATGTAGGGACGAGTGCCCTGGATGAACAGGTTACCGGCTACTTCGATCTTGCTTATTCACTGCCTGAATATTTCCTGTATGCCGATTCCATCCAAAAATTGTACCGGGAAGACTTTACAAGAAATGAATGGATTACTCTTTTTAAGCACGAATTGTCGAATGGCAGGCCTATGATTGTATCTGGAGGAACTCCCGAAGGAGGTGGGCACTGGTTTATTTGCGACGGTTACAATGCCGATGATGAATTTCATTTCATTATGGGATGGGGTGGCCGTGGCGATGGATATTATGATATTGACAATCCAAACGGTTATTCCGAAGGTGGTGATATCGTGACGGGTGTAATGCCCCGGGGACACGAATTTGTACCCGGTTTTGTGGCGGAAGAAAGTGAAGCCGAAACCGGCATGTTCACTTTTGAAAATACCACGTGGCAACTAACCAACGAAGTGTTAAGCTGGTATTGGGACTTTGGTGACGGGAACAGTTCATCGGAAGAAAATCCGGTGCATCAATACAACGATTCAGGCTATTACACGGTAACACTCACCGTTAATTCGAGGGAACGTACCAAGAATGTTTCCCATCAAGTCAATTTCATCTCACGGCCTACAGCCAACATTTACCGCCTTCCTGAAGGGATGGAAATAAACCTCGACGGGGAAATTGATGACTTTTGGAACGAAGTAGCGGCTCATAGTGTAAATAAACCTTTTCTTAATGAATCACCATCATTTATTTCAAATCCTCTGTGGAAAGCTGTTTGGGACGATGAGGCCCTATATGTACTAATCGAAATAAACGATGACGAATGGGCCCCTTCGTGGATTACCGGCTTGCAGGACTGGCAGTCGGACAAGCCCGAGCTTTATTTCGATGTTAATGAAGAACTTCACAATGGCGAAGGGGCCGGTTCGGGCGTTTTTGGCCATTTAGAAGTTAGTACCAACTATTCACAATTGCATGAAGGAGAGACCATGTCTTTCAACCTTTTTGGCCGGCCGGTTGAATATGCAAACACATACAATGAAGAAGGTTACAGCGTTTTTGAATATAAAATTTTGTTTGAATCCCTTTGGGATATTGACAGCCAACCGTTGAACCCGTTTGAAAGAAACACCATCGGGTTTGATGTGAACATAAATGATAATACACCGACGAATGCAGGGCGAAGCCGGATTGTTTGGGCAAACGACGGAATTGCCGATTACGGTGAAGATGGAAACACCGGCGAAAATACAAATACCATGGATGACGTTGGCGAAATCACTTTTGTTCAGGAGGAGATTATAATTTCCCCGAAAATCCTTTCCTTTTCAATTAATGGTGTCGAAGGCTCCATTGATGGCAACACGATTCTGGTTGACCTTGGTGCCGTGGACGATTTAACCGGGCTGATTGCCGATTTTACAACATCGGAAGGTGCTGTAGTTGAGGTTGATGGGGTTTTACAAGAAAATGGCGCTACGCCAAACAACTTCACAAATCCTGTAGTTTATGTGGTTGAAAATGGTGCAGGTATAACTTCCGAATACACCGTTGAGGTAGTTGCATCGAACTGGATTGCCGGATATCCCCGGGCTTTAGGCGGGTTTACATCAGCCCGGATAAAAGTTGCATTAAATACAACCGGTACGGTTTATTATCTAATTTCAGCAAGCAGCCGGGAATATTCAGCAACAGAAATTTTGCAGTTTGCAACCTCGGAGAATCCCGGGTCAAACATCGCTGCGGGCACTTTTTCAATTGCTTCGCCCGGTGAAATATATGATCGGCTATTCGAAGAGATGTTTGACCGGAACACGGAATATTACGCTTATTTTATTGCCGAAACCGGCGATGGTGAAAACCGGGCTTTTTCAACTGTAAACGAAAAAGTGTTCGAAACACATGCTTTCGAAACGGTTGTGCCGCGTGGCACATCCGATGCAGCCCACGGCTTCCTGCAATACATTCCCGAAAATTATTATTTATACCCGGAGGAAAAACTTCCGCTGGTGATCTTTTATCACGGGTTAGGTGAAATATCCGATGGAAGTTATAATGAATTAATGTACCGGCTAAAACCGGCCGTACCCGAAGGAATTTTTAATATACCTTACGAACATCTGTTGTTTATACCACAGTGCCACACTACCTGGTGGGAGAGCGCTAATATGCAACAAACTTTTAATTTCATTGAAGAAAAATTCGATTACGACCCAAAACGTGTTTACCTTACCGGACTGAGCATGGGTGGCGACGGGACCACAATATCCATCGACACTTTTGGCGATAAAGTTGCAGCGGCTGTTACAACCGCTTCTGCCGGAATCATCAGAAATCCCGTACCCGGTATCAAGGTTTGGGCATTGCATAACAAAGAGGATAACATTGTTGGGGTAGAAAACAGTTACCGTATAGCCGATTCGGTTTTATATGCCGGGGGAAACCCGGTACTGACCATTTATCCTGAATATGGCCATGATTCATGGAGCGTGTCGTACAACAATCATAAAGTGTGGGATTGGTTGTTTGCTCAGGAAAGGGGAGAACCCTACAAAATGGCTTCGGTGATAACTGCACGGGAATTTGGCGAAAACCTGAAAATGGAGGGTAATTCAAACGAATCTGAATGGGCGTTTCCGTATTCCATCGAAAAGGATGGAGCGGTTGTTGCAAATTTCGACCTGGTTTGGAACGAAGATGAAAAACTTTACATCGCCGTTCAGGTAAACGATGATAATTTAGTGAACGGGACCGATGGCGTAAACGTATACATCGATACCGATTACAGCGCAGATGGCTTTGATTCATCAGACAGGAAATATGCTTTTACGCTAAACAGTAATCAGGTTGATGGACTGAACAACAGTGCAGACAATAGTAAACATCAGTGGATTGAAACACCGGCGGGGTATTTGCTTGAAGTGCAGCTGGATTTGACCGATTTTGCTTCACACGACATGACCGATGGCCTTACCCGGGGCTACACCCTTGGCTTCGACCTCGAAATTGTTGATGAAACGGGTAATTCGGTATTCTGGTGCGGCGATGCCGGCAATACAACTTCAACAGAAAATTACGGCACGTTATCACTCATGGGGCACAATAAAAACGGCATCTCTTTCTTTGATCCCGTTGCCGAATTTGCGCACAATGCACCGATAATTGACGGTGAAAAAGGTGCAGCCTGGAATAACGACAACCGGCTTGATTTGGATTGGGCATTTACAGGCATGCCCGATGATAATTTTTTCGGAAATGTTCATTTAATGTGGGATACTACAAACCTGTATGTTTATGCCGGGATTGGCGATGCTGTTGCTGTGACAACAGCCCCGGGAGGCATTGAAGCAAACGATCATGTGAATATACTGATCGACATGGATATGGGCGTAAATTCCTTTGACGAAACAACTTATTTTTTCGATGAAAATGATTACCATTTTCAAGTAAAACGAACCGGTAACGAAATTACTGTTTTAGATTATCCGGGCCGAAATTCCACGGAAATAGCGAGCAGGGTTGAGTGTGCAACGAAGGAAAGAAGCAACGGTTGGGTTGTTGAAGTTCGCTTCCCGTTTGAACAACTGTTACCGGGTTACGTTGCCCGTGATGGAAATAAAATACGGTTCGACTTTGTAGTGGGCGATTCCGACGATCCGGCCGATGACCGGGTGGATTACCGGGCCCGGCTGGGAAGCAGCCTCAGGCGAAGCCCTGAATTCAAACTGGGTTATTCGGGTAAATATTTTGCCGATCCCTTTTCGTGGGTTGACATTGCTTTTGATTACGATGAAAAAGAAGTGTCGGCAACAATGCCTTTGCGGATATCAAACAATTATTTTTATCCCAATCCGGCCAAAAACAAACTGTATTTGAATAAAGCAGATGCAGCGAATGCTGTTGTTGAAATAGTGAGCCCCCTGGGAAATGTATGTTTGCGCAAAACATTAATCAGAGGCGAAAAAGAAATTGATATTTCGGGCCTGGAGCAGGGTTTATACATCATCAGGTATACGAATGAATGTAATGTGTTTTCTCAATCGTTTATAATTTCAAGATAACAAACTCTTATCAATATCGTCTGAAAAAGAGGCTTTTATAGAATATTCTGTCTTTTTTGAAGTATTTTGTATATAAAAAATCGGAAGGATCATTTTACCAATGCATCCAGGTCTTATGTCTTATTTTTTGAGATATATTTGTATTTTAGTTGAAAATAATTTGATGAAAATGAATCAAATTAAGGAAGTGCTTTATGAGATAGCATAAATATTGGATTTTCAATCCAACATATTTACTAAAAAAAGAATATCTGAATGACTAAAGAACACCAAATAGAAGAAAACCTGATTGAGCAACTAAAAGAGTTGAAATATACGCATCGACCTGACATAACCGACAGAAAAACGCTTGAACAGAACTTCAAAGCCAGGTTTGAAGCGTTAAACCGTGTACAGCTCTCGGATAGTGAGTTTTTACGTTTGCGCGAGGAAATAATCAATCCTGATGTTTTTGCAGCATCAAAAATGTTGCGGGAAAGACAATTTTTCCAACGTGAAGATGGCACTCCTTTACATTACACCCTTGTGAATATCAAAGATTGGTGTAAAAATGAGTATGAGGTTATTAATCAGTTACGCATCAATACCGAAAACAGCAATCAACGCTATGACATTATTTTGCTGATTAACGGCTTGCCTGTTGTTCAGATTGAGTTGAAGAAACTGGACATTTCACCCCGCAAAGCCATGCAGCAGATTGTTGACTATAAAAATGAACCCGGCAATGGCTATGGGAATACATTGATGTGTTTCATGCAATTATTCATAGTCAGTAACCGCAGTAACACGTTCTATTTTTCAAACAACAAAAATCAACATTTTCAATTCAATGCTGATGAACAGTTCCTGCCGATTTACAAATTCGCAGACGAGCAAAACAATAAAATAACACACCTTGTACCATTCACCAAAAGATTCTTGTCGAAATGCACCTTGGGTGAAATGATTAGCAAGTATATGGTGCTGGTAGAAAGCGAGCAAAAGATACTTGTGATGCGCCCCTACCAGATTTACGCAGTTAAGGCGATTGTGGACTGCATTCACCAAAACCGGGGAAATGGCTACATCTGGCACACTACCGGGAGCGGTAAAACATTAACTTCCTTCAAAGCATCTACACTACTGAAAGACAATCCTGATATTGAAAAATGTTTATTTGTAGTTGACCGTAAAGACCTTGACCGGCAAACCCGCGAGGAATTCAATAAATTCCAGGAAGGCAGCGTGGAAGAAAACACCAATACTGAAACCCTGGTAAGGCGTTTACTTTCTACCGATTATGCCGACAAAGTTATTGTTACCACCATTCAAAAATTGGGACTGGCTTTGGATGGCACGTACAAAAAGAATCCTTCGGCTTCGATCAGGGCAAGCTTTAAAGAACGGCTGGAGCCATTGAGTGACAAACGGGTGGTTTTCATTTTTGATGAGTGCCACCGTTCGCAGTTTGGCGAAAATCATAAAGCAATTAAAGAGTTCTTTCCCAATGCCCAGCTTTTTGGTTTTACCGGAACACCCATTTTTGAGGAAAATGCGGTAAATAAAATCAGGGAAGACCAATTTGAAAAATATCAAACCACAGAATCGGTTTTTGAGAAGGAATTACATGCCTATACCATTACCCACGCCATAGAGGATAGAAATGTACTGAAATTTCATATCGACTATTTCAAGGGTGAAGGTTCGGTGGATGCCAAACCGGGTGAAGCAATTGCAGAGCAAGCTGTAGTTGAGGCAATTATTGACAAGCATAATGCAGCAACAAACCAACGAAAATTCAATGCTTTGTTAGCAACCGCTTCTATTAACAATGCCATTGAATATTATCGGCTGTTCAAAGCAATACAAGAGAAAAAATTGGCAGAAAACCCTGAATTTGAACCACTCAATATTGCTTGCGTGTTTTCACCACCAGCCCAATTGATAGCAAAGAACGGTGACCAGCAGAGCCACAAAAATGCAGCAGACATCAAGCAACTTCAGGAAGATTTACCCCAGGAACTGGAAGATAACAAACAAAACCCTGAAGAGAAAAAAGCGGCGTTAATGGAGATTATTGCTGACTATAATAAACAGTATGGTACCAATCATGATATAAATAACTTCGATATTTACTATCAGGATGTTCAAAGGCGCATCAAAGAACAGAAATACAGCAACAAAGATTATCCGCATAAAAATAAGATTGACCTTACCATTGTTGTTGATATGTTGCTCACGGGTTTTGACTCCAAATTTCTTAATACACTGTATGTGGATAAAAATCTGAAACATCATGGTTTGATACAAGCGCTTTCACGCACCAACCGGGTACTGAATGATACGAAACCCTATGGGAACATTTTAGATTTTCGTTCGCAACAGGAAGCCGTAAACCAGGCTATTGCACTATTCTCAGGTGAGGATAGCGGTAAAGCCAGAGAAATCTGGATGGTTGACCCGGCTCCGGTAGTGATTGACCAATATCAAAAAGCGGTAGCAGCATTAGGCGATTTTATGCAGGAACATAACCTGGTAAACGAACCTCAGGAAGTGTATAACCTGCGGGGGGATGCTGCAAAAATTGCATTTGTGAAAAACTTTAAAGAAGTACAACGACTTAAAACACAGCTCGACCAGTACACCGATTTGGATGAAGGGCAGCAAGAAAAGATTGAATCCATTTTGCCTAAAGATACCTATCTGGAATTTAAAAGCTCCTATTTGGAAACAGCAAAAGAATTCAAGAGTAGGCAAGAGAAAGAGGGGGACGATGCCCCGGAAGATATCCAGCAGCTCGATTTTGAATTTGTGTTGTTTGCCTCTGCGGTAATTGATTACGATTACATTATGAACCTGATTGCCGACAGTACACAGAAGAAACCGTCCAAGCAGAAAATGACCAAGGCACAGGTGATAAGCTTGCTGAAATCGAACGCGAACCTGATGGATGAAGAGGAAGATTTAACGGACTATATTGACCAGGTGGACTGGAACAAAGGGCAAACCGCTGAGGAGCTAAAGCAAAATTTTGAAACCTTTAAAGTAGAAAAATACGACAAGGAAATCTCTGCAATTGCCAATAAACACGGGGTGCAGGCAACAGCATTAAAAAACTTTGTTGAGAAAATATTGAGCCGGATGATTTTCGACGGTGAAAAACTCACCGACCTTTTAGAACCTTTGGAACTAAGCTGGAAAGAACGCCGGAAAAAGGAACTGGCATTAATGGAAGACCTGGTGCCACAGCTTAAGAAGTTGGCACAGGGGAGAGAGATTAGTGGGCTGGCTGCTTATGAATAATTGTCTGAATTATGATTAGCAGGATTTAATGATAATAGGATTATGAAACACGAACAACTGACACATAAAATTATTGGGTGTGCCATGAAAGTTCATTCAACTCTTGGTAATGGATTTCAGGAAGTAATTTATCAACGTGCGCTTGCTATTGAAATGCAAAAGCAAGGGTTGGACTTTCAGCGGGAAATGGAAATGACCATTTATTATGAAGGCTATGACATTGGCACAAGGCGAGTAGACTTTTTTGTACAAGATAACATTATGGTTGAGCTGAAAGCACTGATAAAACTAGAAGAAGTTCATCTCGCTCAAGCCATGAATTACTGCCAGGCCTATAATTTACCAATTGGACTTTTAATCAATTTTGGTGCGAAAAGTTTGGAATTTAAAAGGGTTTATAACGTTAACCACGTGGAAAATAAAGAATACAAAAAAACGTCAGAATTAGGATTAAACAGATTAAAGGATGATAGGATTAAATCTTCTTACAATCCAAAAATCTGCAAATCCTAAAAATCCAAATTCAGACAAATGAAGAAAAACACACAAATTGAAGTGAAGGGTAAGGAAATAACTGTTCTCAGTATGAAAAAACAGGATTTCATTTCCCTTACAGACATTGCGAAACACAAATCGGATGACCCCAGTGCTGTTATTGGAAATTGGATGCGAAACAGAAATACAATTGAATTCTTAGGAATTTGGGAATCGCTATACAATCCGGATTTTAAACCCCTCGAATTCGAGGGGTTTAGAAATGAAGGGCATCCGCAACCCAAACGATTAAAAAAACTCAACCAAATTGCCATTCACCAAATGAAAATCCTTGTGTCGGATGGAAACTTTGATAAACTTAAGGCGCATGAGTAAAGAAGTATCCTTATCACATCAGTATATTGAAAGTCGAATTTTTAATATTCGGAATGCACAGGTAATGATTGATCGCGATTTAGCAGAAATGTATCAGGTTGAAGTAAAGCGCTTGAATGAACAAGTGAAAAGAAACATTGAGCGATTTCCAAGTTCTTTTAGATTTCAATTGAATGAAACCGAAAAAAAAGAACTGGTCGCAAATTGCGACCGGTTTGATTCACTAAAACACTCTTCAGTTAATCCTTACGCATTTACCGAACAAGGAGTAGCCATGCTTTCTTCTGTTTTAAGAAGCGATATTGCAATTAAAGTAAGCATTCAAATAATCAATGCATTTGTGCGGATGCGAAAAATCATTAACGAAAACTTGGGCTTATTACAAAGGATGGAAGGGGTAGAAAGAAAACAAATAAAAACCGACCAAAAGTTTGAGCGCATATTTAAAGCTCTTGAAAGTAAAAACTTAATCCCCAGTCAGGGTGTATTTTTTGACGGGCAAATATTTGATGCCTACAAACTGGCTTCCGAAATTATTCACTCAGCTAAGAAAAGCATTGTACTGATTGATAACTACATTGATGAAAATACACTTACCCATTTGAGCAAAAAAAACAAAGCGGTAAAAGTACTGCTGTTTACCAAAGCAATTAGCAGGCAACTGGCTTTGGATGTAAAAAAAGCCAACGGGCAATACGGCAACTTCGAAATTAAAGCCTTTAACAAAAGCCACGACCGTTTTTTAATCATTGATCATACCGAAGTCTATCATTTGGGCGCTTCGCTGAAAGATTTGGGCAAAAAATGGTTTGCTTTTTCTAAGCTGGATAAAAACTCTGTGGAAAATATTTTAAAGGCAATTGAAAAAATAGTCTGAACTATGATTCGGATGATTAAATGATAAACTATGATTAAGGTAAAGGAAAGAAATCACATCATCACACAAATAAAAGAAATAGCAGTTCAGACAAATGAGTAAAGAAAAGATTTTAATACCGGAGTTGCGTTTTCCTGAGTTCGTGAAAGATGGAGAATGGGAAGGCAAAACTGTTGGACAAGTCTATAATTTTAAGGTTACCAATTCTTTATCAAGAGAATATTTGAATTATGAAAAAGGCAAGGTGAAAAATATTCACTATGGCGATATTCATACAAAGTTTAACACCCTTTTTGATATTACGAATGAGGAAGTACCTTTCATTAATCTGGATGTTTCTATAGAAAATATCAAAAAAGAGAGCTATTGTATAGAAGGCGATATAATTTTAGCTGATGCTTCAGAAGACCTAAATGATGTAGGTAAGAGTATTGAAATAGTTAATTTAAATAATGAAAAATTAGTATCAGGGTTGCATACCTTGTTGGCAAGACAGCGTGAGAAAAAATTAACTATAGGTTTTGGTGGTTACTTATTTAAATCAAATTGGGTTCGAAAACAAATTCAAAAAGAAGCCCAAGGAGCGAAAGTGTTAGGGATATCAACAGGTCGGATTGCGAATGTGCAAATCTCATTCCCCCAAAAAACTCAAGAACAACAAAAAATCGCCTCCTGCCTTTCTTCCTTAGATGAGCTGATAACCGCCCACAACGATAAGCTGGACGCCCTCAAAGACCATAAAAAAGGCTTGATGCAAAACCTTTTCCCGCACCCTTCGGCAAGCTCAGGAAGCGGAACGGTGGCTGAGCCTGTCGAAGCCAAAGTGCCGAATTATCGTTTTCCGGAGTTTGAAGGTGATGGGGAGTGGGAGAAGAAGAAACTGGGTGAAATTGGGGAGCCTCTGATGTGCAAGCGGATTTTCAAAGACCAAACTACACCTAATCCTGAAAATGGCATACCATTCTACAAGATAGGAACCTTTGGCAAGGAAGCAGATGCGTATATTCCTGAAGACTTATACATTGAGTACATGAACAAGTACAACTATCCCAATAAGGGTGACATCCTGATTTCCGCATCAGGAACGATTGGAAGACTGGTTATTTATGAAGGTTCCCCTGCCTACTACCAAGACTCTAATATTGTTTGGTTGGGGCATGATGAAAGTCTGGTAACAAACGAATTTCTATTCTACTGCTATTTAATGGTGAATTGGCAAACATCAGATGGTGGAGTCATCAAAAGGCTCTATAATTCTGATTTAAAGAATGTATCAATTTGCTTTCCTGAGAATGATTTAGAACAACAAAAAATCGCTTCCTGTCTGTCGGCTTTGGATGAATTAATCACAGCACAGGCGAAAAAGATAGAACAATTACAGCAGCATAAAAAAGGGTTGATGCAGGGTTTGTTTCCTAAAACGCAGTCATTGCGGACTTGATCCGCAATCCCTTAAAAAATCAAAAGAAATGAACAACGAAGCGTACATTTATTTTATGGCAAACCAACACAAAAATGTGTTATACACTGGAGTGACCAATAACATTGTCCGCAGAATAGCAGAGCATAAAGCAAAAATCAATAAAGGCTTTACCTACAAATACAACTGCGATAAGCTGGTGTATTTCGAGTCTTTCTCATCCATTACAGATGCCCTCAGAAGGGAAAAGCAATTGAAAAATTGGAAAAGAGAATGGAAAGATGAGTTAGTGAACGAGCAGAATGCGGCTTGGGAGGATTTGAGCGAGGTTATAGGTGTGGATGAAGAGTTAATAAATGCGGTTAGAGATCATTATAAGGAGATTGCGGGTCAAGCCCGCAATGACTTGAATGACAAATACAGTCAATGACAACGTAGAAGAATCGAATAAATAATAGTTCAGACAAATGACACAAACAGAGCAACAACAACTGGGTAAAACCCTTTGGAATATAGCAGACCAACTGCGTGGTGCAATGAATGCAGATGATTTTCGCGATTACATGCTTTCGTTCCTTTTTCTAAAATATTTATCGACCAATTACGAAGAGTCGGCAAAAAAGGAATTGGGACGGGATTACCCGAGCGACACGCCTCCCGATGAGATGTCGAAACTCAGGGTAAAACCACCCTTGGAGCTTTGGTATAAAGAAAACCCGAATGATGTGGTGGATTTTGAAAAGCAAATGCGCAGAAAAGTGCATTATGTGATTAAACCGGAGTTTTTGTGGAATAACATCACCGAGCTTGCCCGCACCCAGGATGGTGATTTGCTTAGTACGCTGGAGAAAGGGTTTAATTACATTGAAAATGAATCGTTTGCCAACTCTTTCCAGGGTTTGTTCTCGGAGATAAACCTAAACTCCGAAAAATTGGGCAGAACACCCACCGAACGAAATAAAAAACTTTGTGTCATAATCCATAAGATTGCAGAGGGAATAGCTGATTTCTCTACCGACACCGATACACTCGGTGATGCGTATGAATATTTGATTGGTCAGTTTGCCGCGGGTTCGGGAAAAAAGGCAGGGGAATTTTATACTCCTCAACAAATATCTACCATCCTTTCCGAAATTGTAACCCTCGACAGTCAGGACCCCAGTACCGGCAAGAGAAGTAAACTGGATAACGTGTTGGATTTTGCCTGTGGTTCGGGTTCGTTATTGCTGAATGTGAGAAAACGAATTAAGGAGAATGGTGGCACTGTTGGGAAAATATACGGTCAGGAAAACAATATAACTACTTACAACCTTGCCCGTATGAACATGCTTTTGCACGGCATGAAAGATACCGAGTTTGACATATTTCATGGAGACACACTGCTTAACCAATGGGAACTACTCAACGAAATGAACCCGGCAAAAAAAATGGAGTTTGATGCAATTGTTGCCAATCCTCCGTTCAGTTTGCGTTGGGAACCTAACGATACCTTAGCCGATGATTTCCGTTTCAAGAGTTACGGTCTTGCACCCAAATCAGCAGCCGATTTTGCTTTCCTGTTACACGGTTTCCATTTTTTAAGTGGAGAGGGTACAATGGCAATCATACTGCCTCACGGAGTTTTATTCCGTGGCGGTGCGGAAGAACGAATCCGCACCAAACTTTTAAAAGACAATAACATTGATACGGTTATCGGGTTGCCATCAAAATTATTCTATTCAACAGGAATTCCTGTTTGTATTCTTGTTTTGAAAAAGTGTAAAAAGGAAGACGATGTTTTATTTATCAATGCCAGTGAGCAGTATGAGAATGGAAAACGCCAGAACAGTCTGGGCAAAAAACACATTAAAAACATTGCAGAGACCTACAAATACAGGCAGGAAACCGAACGCTTTTCCCGAAAAGTCTCGATGGAAGAAATTGAAAAGAACGGTTACAACCTGAACATTTCGAGGTATGTGAGCACAGCAGAAGATGAAGTACAAATAGACCTGATTAAAGTTAATGCAGACCTGACTTCAATAAATGAAAGGATTAAAACCAATACGGATAAACACAATGAATTCTTGAAAGAGTTGGGGTTGCCGCCAATTTAAAAGCTCATGGTGCGATAAACAGAATCATTCACGTAGCCTGCGTTTCATTCCCTGCTTTTTCCTATTTTTGTCGAAAATAAACAACCATGGAAATTCACGACATACCCGTATCGGTCGATATTTTGCGAAAGCGCTTCCCGTTTTTTGAAAAAGGTCTCATTGATGAAATTGCTGAAAAAGGGGAGTGGATAACCGTTGAAACCGGCGACAAGCTGATGTCGGAGGGTAAATACATCCGCAGTTTTCCCATTGTACTCGAAGGGCTTATAAAAGTGTGCCGCAACGATGAAGAGGGACGCGAAGTGTTGCTTTATTACCTGAACCCCGGGCAGGTTTGTGCCATGGCTTTAACCTGTTGCATGGGGCGCATGCAAAGCACCATTGGTGCCTATGCCGAAGAAGACACCGAAATAATCCGCATACCGGTTGAATGTCTCGATAAATGGATGGTGAGCTACACCACATGGAAAGAGTTCGTGATGTATGCCTACCGGAACCGTTTCGAGGAGTTGCTGAATACCATCGATAACATCGCTTTCAAAAAAATGGACGAACGGCTGGTGAAATTTTTTATCGACCGCCAAAAAGCTACCGGCAATACCGTTTACAACGGTACACACCAGGATATTGCCAATAGCTTAACCACTTCGCGCGAAGTGATTTCTAGACTGTTAAAGCAACTTGAAAAAGCCGGTAAAATTAAAACCGGCAGGAACAAGATCGATTTTTCGTCCCTTGTGTGACAATAGTTACCAATTCTCATTTCATCTCCTCTTTTCTTTGCATTGTAAAAGCCTCCCCTAACCCCTCCAAAGGAGGGGGAATACGGAGAAAAATAATACTTTGTTTATGAATATGTAAACAATAATTACAATGCGAAATTTTATAATCAAATACAAGTATTACTTTATTGCCATACCGCTTGGAGCGCTGGCCGGGTTTCTGTACTGGCGTTTTGTAGGTTGCAATTCAGGTACATGTCCCATTACATCGAAGTGGTACAATGCCACGCTGTACGGGATGATTTTTGGTGCGTTGCTTGCCAATACGCCGCGCAAAAAGACTCCGCAAAACTCCCGGCAAGCAACGACAGACAATCAAAAAGAAGAGGAAATAGAAAACAAACATTCTGAGAAAAATAATTAAATAAAACGGATGAAACGAATGAAGAAGATTCTGAATATATTGACTGTATTTATTCTTATTGCAGGAATAGCCGGATGCACTGGTTCAAACAAAGAAAAAAGCAATTCAGCATCTTCGGAAAAAGAGAATAATAAAACAATAATACATGCCGAGACCATGAGTTCATTTAACGAAATAATAAAAGGAAGCCAACCGGTTTTGGTCGATTTTTATGCCGATTGGTGCGCACCATGCCGCATGATGGCCCCCATTCTCGAACAGGTGGCCGGAAACATGGACGGGAAAGTAAAAATACTGAAAGTGAATGTGGATAAAAACCGCGAAGCAGCAACGAAATACGGTATTCGCAGCATTCCAACATTGATGCTTTTCCAAAACGGCCAGGTTAAGTGGCAGGGCGTTGGCGTTATCCAGGCCGACCAAATCGAACAGGTTATAACATCAAAGACATCATAGGAAAACAGGAATTTGTTATTTAGATTGCCCGATGTTCCCATAAGACAGCGGGTACGATTTCATTTTGATTGCTCAATAAAAGCGGGAGGTTCCCGCTTTTTTTTTGAATCAATCACCCCCCGCTGCCGCACCCCCGATAATTCGGGGGCATCGTGTGGTTTAGCCACAGGCTAAGAATTCTTAAAATGCTTTATGAGCCGCTGCTTCAAGTTCATTAACTACAAACCACGCGAAAAATTCGCGCGGTAGCGGAGGATGACAGGGAAACGGAAGGGCTCAAAGAATTCATGAAGTGCGGTAGGTTGATCTGAACCGGATGAAGAATACAACGGGCTACTGTTCCGTTCGATACAAGGTTATACCCTTTAACCACCTGGGTGGATCGAACGGTTT
>JAIOZY010000027.1 GCA_021740385.1 Prolixibacteraceae bacterium
TTAAATCATGAATAAGGTGTTGATATAATTCCTGTATCACGAAGTAATAATAGCAATTTGGTCAAAATTAAAAATTAATATCAGAATTAATGAGATAGTAATGCATGAGAAAAATTAACTTTTACAACCTTGGATATTGACCAATTTTATTTGAATTATACCTTGGATATTGACCAAAATATATTTAATTTTACCTTGGATTTTGACCAAAAAGGAAAACTAAATTACGAAAATCAGAATGAAACGTGACATTTACAAACAATTATTGGAGTGGAAGTCATACCCGGATAAAAGACCATTACTGATAAGGGGTGCTCGCCAAACAGGTAAAACGCATATAGTGAGCATGTTGGGAAAGAATGAGTTTAAACAAACCATCTATATTAATTTTGAAAGAAACCCGGAGTACAAAGAAATATTCAACACACTTGTTCCTTCTGAAATAACCGAAAAGATTGCATTGTTTACG
The DNA here is from genome assembly GCA_021740385.1 of Prolixibacteraceae bacterium. Classification (GTDB taxonomy): domain Bacteria; phylum Bacteroidota; class Bacteroidia; order Bacteroidales; family Prolixibacteraceae; genus DAIMEA01. Next base: position 470 of record JAIOZY010000027.1, read on the forward strand.
GCACAGAAAGTTGAAGCAGGCAGTACCTTGTTATTTTTAGATGAGATTCAGGATTGCCCCAACGCAATTGTTTCATTACGTTATTTTTACGAGGAAATGCCCGGTTTACATGTAATAGGAGCAGGTTCGTTATTGGAATTTGCTCTCAAATCGGAAAATTTTAAAATGCCTGTTGGCCGCATCCAGTACCTTTATCTTTATCCGCTTTCTTTTGGTGAATTTCTTGATGCATTGGGCGAAAACGAATTACGAAACCATATCGGTCAATTTGAAAATCTGGAAAAAATACCGGCAAATCTGCACGAGAAGATCATCGGCCTTGTTCGTAAATACTTTTACATAGGTGGAATGCCGGCAGTTGTAAAAGAATATGTCAATACGCAAGATGTGCTGAAATGCCAAAGAATACAGCAATCAATAATCGATACATATATTGATGACTTTGGGAAATATGCTAAAAGGACAAAGCATGAAATAATGCGTAAGGTATTTAGCACAATCCCATCAGTATTAGGGCAAAAGTATGTTTATGCCAATATTGATCGTCAACTAAAATCGAGGGAGTTAAAAGAAGCCCTCGAACTGCTCGAAACGGCAGGGGTAATAACAAGGGTAAGGATGAGTAACGGCTCGGGTTTACCTTTATCGTCAAATGCCGATGATTTATTTTTCAAGGTAATCTTTCTCGATGTTGGGCTTTTCCATGCAATAAGTGGCATATATGCCGAAACGGCCATTGAAAAAGATTTGACAGCTATTTTTAAAGGAGCAGTTGCAGAACAGTTTGTTGGACAAGAGATTATTGCCTGCATGTCGCCTTATCGTAAAGCCGAATTGTACTATTGGGCAAGAAAAGCCAAAAACAGCACTGCCGAAGTTGATTATTTATTTGAACAGGGCAACAAAATAATGCCAATTGAGGTAAAATCGGGCTCAATAGCACACATGAAAAGTATGTTTATGTTTCTTGATAAATATAAAATTGAAGAAGGTATAAAAATATCACAAGCAATTTTTGATGATAAAAAGCACATTCTATCATTGCCTTTCTATGGAATTGAGTCTTTGGTAAAGGAAAAATAATAATATCAGCCCACTCTATTTTGCACCTCAAAATTACGAAATTACAATTCATCTTTCTGGTGGAACGAATATTTCATCCTCATTTTTCCATTATTCCATTTTCACACAACCTGTAAATACCGGGGCTGTTCAATCTCCTGCCTTTCATTAAATTTCAAAAGCTAACGGAAATAACTGGCTTAACAACAATCTGTTTTATAAATTCCTCAACATTCCATCTCAACCTTAGCCTTAGCCTCAAATCACTATATAGAAATAACACATCCCACCAGAAAGTTCACTTGATCCGTTTTCCCCCCTTCACCAAAAAACCTTACTTTTGAACCAATCATTATTTTCTAAAAAGAGACGCATGACACTTATCAAATCGATATCGGGGATACGAGGTACAATTGGCGGCAAACCCGGGGATGGGCTTTCACCCTTGGATGTTGTAAAATTCACTACAGCTTACGCCATGTTTATTCGGGAAAAATCGGGCAAAGAGCATGTGAAAATCGTGGTTGGCCGCGATGCCCGCATTTCGGGTAAAATGGTTTCTTCGCTGGTGGTATCAACGCTTTCGGCCATGGGTTGCAATGTGGTCGATATTGGCATGGCCACCACGCCCACAACCGAAATTGCCGTTCCCGAAGAGAAGGCCGATGGGGGTATTATCCTCACGGCAAGCCATAACCCAAAACAGTGGAATGCCCTGAAATTGCTGAACGAAAAAGGGGAATTCCTGAATGCTGTCGAAGGGAAAGAAATTCTTGATATTGCCGAAAGGGAAAACTTCACTTTTGCCGATGTTGAAAACCTGGGCCGTGTAATCAAAAAAGATTATACTCAGTTTCATATTGCCGAAGTATTGAAACTCGTGCTGGTCGATCAGTCCAAAATCAAAGCTGCCCGTTTTAAGGTAGCTGTCGATGCTGTTAATTCGGTTGGCGGGATAATTGTTCCCCAGCTTTTACGGGCACTGGGCGTGAAAAAAATTGTTGAGATTAATTGCGAACCATCCGGGCATTTTGCCCACAAGCCCGAACCCATAACCGAAAACCTGAAAGATGTTGCCGCCCGTGTTAAAGCCGAAAAAGTAGATGTATGTTTCGTAGTCGACCCCGATGTTGATCGACTGGTGATCCTGAACGAAGATGGAACCATGTTTAACGAAGAATATACCCTGGTTGCCGTTTCCGATTATGTGCTTTCCAAAACGCCCGGCAACACGGTTTCTAATCTATCTTCGACACGGGCATTGCGCGAAGTAACCGAAAAATACGGGCAAAGCTATGCTGCTGCTGCCGTGGGCGAAGTAAACGTGGTTGAGAAGATGAAAGAAACCAGCGCCGTTATTGGCGGTGAAGGCAATGGCGGGGTAATTTATCCGGCAAGCCATTACGGGCGCGACTCGCTCGTTGGCATTGCCCTTTTCCTTACCCTAATGGCCGAAAAGAAAATAAAATGTTCGGAATTGCGGGCTACCTATCCCGATTATTTCATGTCGAAAAACAAAATTGAACTAACTCCGGATATTGATGTCGACTCCATTCTTCTGCAAATGAAAGAAAAATATTCAGCAGAAAAAGTAAACGACATTGACGGTGTAAAAATCGACTTTACCCAAAGCTGGGTGCACTTGCGAAAATCAAATACCGAACCGATTATCCGCATTTATACCGAAGCAAAAACGGCTGAAGAAGCTGAAAACCTTGCTCAGAAAATCATAACGGAAATCAAGGAGATTGCAAATATTTAAATGGTTAAGGCTGAGATCACATTAAACAACATTTGGTTTTCTTAACCTAAATCTTAATCTAAACCTTATCAGGGTAGACCATTCGCCCAATCAGGAAATATATCTGGAGCAATGTCAAACACAAACCGGCCCCAATAGTAGGTTATTAGTGTAACTATCATTATCCCGATCAGGTTTAGAAGAATACCAGTCCGTGCCATTTGAAATACATGTATGCGGCCGGTACCAAAAATAATGGCGTTGGGTGGCGTTGCTACAGGAAGCATAAAGGCCATGGATGCCGAAATGGTTGCCGGTATCATAAACAATAACGGGTTTACTTCAGTTGCAATTGACAGGCCGGCCAAAACAGGCAACAGCATTTCGGTAGTAGCGGTATTCGAAGTAAGTTCGGTAAGGAACGTAACCAGGAAACATATTGAGGCAATGACCAATATGGGATGAAAATTGCTTGTGAAGCTCAGTTGTTCGCCAAACCAAATGGAAAGCCCCGATTCTTTAAACCCCGCTGCCAGTGCAAAACCCCCGCCAAACAGCAACACAATGCCCCAGGGCAATTTTCGGGCAGTAGGCCAATCTAAAAGGCGTTCGCCTGTCTTTGTTTTTGAGGGTATCAGGAAAAGGATGATGGCCATGAAAATGGCAACAGTGCCGTCATTCAGATAATCGGGATTATTAAAAAGATTTTCCCAGCCGGGAATGGTTAAAAAACCAACATTAATATCGGCCCTGAAAATCCAAAGAAAGGCTACCCCAATAAAATCCCACAAAACAACTTTTTCCTCAAAACTCAATTTTCCAAGTTGCCGGTACTGTCCGTTGAAATGCTGGTGGATGACGTCGGTTTTAAAGCCTTTGGAAGGTTTGAAGATCAGTTTTAAATAAAGCCAAATAACAACAAGCAAAATAATGCTGATGGGCAACGCAAAAAAGAACCATAAAGAAAAAGAAACCTCCGGAGCATTGGGGAAATAAATGCTAAAAATTCGTGCAAACGACAGATTGGGAGGGGTACCTACCAATGTTGCAACGCCTCCTACTGAAGCCGAGTAGGCAATGCCCAGAAGCAATCCGGTTGAATAATTGGAAATGTTTTTCTTTCCGATATTTTCCTCCAATTGTTCAATAACCGAAACCACGATCGGGATCATCATCATAGCCGTGGCCGTGTTCGATATCCACATTGACAAAAAGGCGGTTGAAAGCATGAAGCCCAACAAAATACGTCCCGGGCTGGCACCTGTAAAAAGAAGCAACTTCAATGCAATCCGTTTATGTAAATTCCACTTTTGCATGGCCAGGGCAATCATAAATCCACCAATAAAAAGAAATATTACATGATTGAAATAGGTTGCTGAAACGTGGGTGCCGTTCATGATCCCAAATAATGGGAAAAGGGCTACAGGAACCAGGGCTGTAACAGCCAGCGGAATTGATTCGGTTATCCACCATATGGCCATTAATACGGCTATTGCAAGCATGTAGGTTAATTCGGGCTTTGAGGGTTCCGGTTTAAATAGGAGAATGATTAAAAGAAAACCAGCCAGGCCTGTAACAAAACCGATTGTATTTTTAAGATGTTTGGAAAAAGCCATAGAAATCTGAAAAGTTTAACGTTCAATATATCGCTTTTTTTTTAACCGATGTCGGATTTATCTTAAAAAAGCTCCATTTTCAGTTAGTTGAACTTTAAGAGCTGACATGAGTAGTTCCTACACAATTTTTTGGGTATTATGCGCAGATCGCTGTAAAGAGTATGTCATAAGTAGCTTCAAAAAGAAAATTTCTATCTTTATACAGATATCAGCATTAAAATGCCGGCCAGACGAGAGAATTGAAAACCATAAAGTCATGAACATGAAATCAATAGGTTTTATTGGCGGCGAAAGTTTAACCCGCGTAATTTTGCAGGCATTTGCCAACCACCAACGCGAATTTCAATCGGTTTGGGTGTACGACAAAAACAATGCAGCAACCGAAAAAATAAAAGAAGTTTTCACCGATATTAAGATTGCAGAATCGGTGCACGATGCAGCTCAAAGGCCGGTCGTTTTTATAGCCGTTGACCCCGATGAGGTTGAAAAGGTGCTGGCAGAAATTGAAACGGATATTACCCCTGAGACCACCATTGTTTCACTGGTACCGAAAATTACCATTTCAAAAATATCTTCTTTTCTAAAAACGAGGCGCATTGTGCGGGTCATTCCTCCGCTTACTTCATACATAAACCAGGGTTTTGTGCCGGTTGTTTTCAAAGAAGGATTTCCCCCGTATGAAAAATTCGACCTGCTTGGCATGTTTTCGCACTTTGGCAAAACCCTCGAGGTAAATGAAAACCTTATTGAGCCTTATGTGTTGATATCAGGCTTTTTACCCTGTTATTTTTTGTTGCAATGGGAAGAATTGGTATCGGTCGCAACAGGCATCGGGCTTACGCCCCACGAAATATCCGATGTGCTTGAAAAAACCGTTGAAGCTTCGGTTAACCTGATGTTTAACAGTGATGAAAAAGTAACGGAAGTTACCGGGTTAATCCACAACAGCTTTTTAAGCAAACAAGAGCAAGCCATCAAGTCTTCGTACCGTGAAATGCTGTCAGAAGTTTATGAAAAAATAAAACCTAAAAAATAATTTGGTTATGGACGAAATTTTAGGATTCTTAGCCCCCATTTTTGTTGCCATTGTTGTGATTTTATTAAACGTACTGCTTCCCGGACGCTGGGTTAAAGGGTACATCAACAAACCAGGCACCGACGAAAAAATGGTTTACCGGCTTAACGGTTTTTCCGTATTTCTGGTCATTGTTTTGCTCTGGGTATTTGCCGGAAAATTTAATTTAGTTCCGTTCGACTGGCTTTACCAATACCGCTGGTACGGACTTGCCGGTGCAATTTTGGCCGGGGTGGTAATTAGCCTGGCCGTTGTATTGCCCCACGAACCCATCAGAAAAAACATCCTGGCCGATATTTACCTCGGCAGAAAAGAGAACATTCAATTCTTCGACGGGAAAATCGACTTGAAAATGTGGCTTTACCTTTTTGGTGCCATCATGCTCGAATTAAACGTGTTGAGCTTTACTGCCCACCATTTGATGGTTTTCGGTAACGAAGCATCTCCCGGGATTTTGCTCACCGCTGCCCTTTTAACGTTTTTCGTAATCGATTACCTTACCTTCGAGAAAGTACACTTATACACTTACGACCTTTTTGCCGAGCGGGTTGGTTTTAAGCTGGGCTGGGGGTGCATTGTGTTTTACTCCTATTTTTATGCCATATCACTGTGGCCAACGGTTAACCGGCCAAACCCGCAAACGCCTGCATGGCTTTTGGTGCTGTACGTGGTATTATTCCTGTGCGGGTGGATGCTGGCACGCGGGGCAAACATGCAGAAATATTTTTTCAAAAACGATCCTGAAAAACCGTTCCTGGGCATTGTTCCGCAAACCATTTCCGATGGTAATAAACGATTACTTGTGAACGGATTCTGGGGTGCCAGCCGCCACATCAACTACCTGGGCGAAATATTAATGAGCACGGGCATTGTACTTTGTGCCGGCTACCCCGGCCTGATATGGCCCTGGCTATACCCGCTGTATTACGTGGTTTTGCTGTTTACACGCCAGTATTACGATGACAAACGCTGCGCCGAAAAATACGGCCCGCTATGGCAGGAATATACCGGGAAGGTACCCTACAGGATTATTCCTTACATCTATTAATTGGGTTAGCAGAGAATTTGTCCTTCAGCGTTAAATAATTGATTTAACACAGTGCCATAACGGCACGGAGAAAAATAGTGAAGAAAAAATCACTTTGTGTTTGGTGAGTACTTTTTGTTCTATGTTGTTTCTATACCATTAGTGCTGGCGGGGATTTGGTAATCCCCGTCTTACTGGTACGGTATTTTAAATCCCGGTTTTGAGAAGCGCGGTTTGCAACCCCGAAAGCAATCGGGGGCACTAGCGTTTGCGACATTTTCGGGAAATTCCGGAAGAGTGGAGGAGGATACATAAACTTTATGCAACTTCACCTATAGGATTTATTTTTATTTGACCTCCAATAGCTTTTAAAACTTTCATAATTGTTTCAAATTGAGGTTTTGCTCCATCGGATAAAGCTTTATATAAACTTGGTCTGCTAAGTCCGGTTTGCTCCGCAATTTTTGTCATTCCAATTGCTTTTGCAATATGACCAATTGCTGTAATTACATCCGAATTTTCTCCTTCTTCTAAAACAGTGTTAAGATATTCTGCAATCATTTCGTTACTGTCCAAATAATCTGCAATATCTAATTTTGAAGCTCTCACATCTCTACTTTTTTAATTTTTTGAATCCTGAATAATATTTTAGCACTGGCTCTTAAATCATTCAATTTCCGTAGCCATTTATCAAACTCAACTGTTTTCTCAATAAAGTATATTTACCTGTGTCTTCATTCGGATACAAATCTATATAATTTCTTCGAATCTAAAAAAAGGCCCCTGTTAGTAATTTGAGACGTTATATTATTGCCCCGCTAATAAAGTGTGCAGCGGCTGGCGGGTAGATTAAACACAGTGCCACAACGACACGGAGAAAAAAACACTTTTTGCTTTTTCGTGAGTACATTGCGTCCTTTGTGATTTCTATAGCGTCTTAAGGATTAACTCTATTGTAAACATAACCAGAATAGCGAGGATAATATTGATCAAAATCTTCAATGGTTAGAACTGTTTTATCTTCATTTAAACCAATTTTGAAATCCTTTTCAATAACTTCAATATAATAACCCCTTATTTTTTTAATTCTGATTGAATCTTTAAATAATGAATAAGTATAAGCAAATATGAATTGTTCTGTTATCGTATCATATCTCTCAATTTCTTCCTCATACCATTTAAGCGTGTCTTTCAATGTTACAGTATTTGCCCATGTCCCCAGGTAATCGTCCAGGGTTGGAGGCTTGGTCTCTTCGGGTACTTCTTTACATCCTGTCAGTATTATAAGAAATAGGAACAGTATTGATAGGTTCTTCATTTTTTGGGTTTTATCTTGTTAAAATCATTTCTGTTTCTCAATTCCTTTTTTGCCTTCGTCTAAGATACGATTCCCGGCAACGCGTAGGCAGGGGCTTGGATCACCATATGGAAACATTTTTTTTCAATTGCATTCTATTGCTTTCCATCGCCTTCAAATTTTCTCAAATACACATAATCCATTATATCCCATAAATATTCCGTGTGCTGTTGCCCATAATTTTTACTGCCATTTTACGGGTCATTACCTGGTGCATTAAAAAGGAAACCAAACGGTTTGCCCGTCCGGTTAAATGGGAAGGTTTTTTGCCCAGTTTTTTGAAACATTCTTTGACCACTTGTTCGGGTTTTTGCAACGGCGGGGCAAAAATGCCGGTTTTCCCGGGTTTTGTATCCAGGTAATTGGGTGTTGACGTTGCCCCGGCACAACAGGCCATTACATACACGCCTTTATCTTTCCATTCGTACCAGAGACTTTCGGCAAACACCCGGTTAAAGGCTTTGGTGGCCGCGTACATCGACAAATAACCACTGCCCTGGAAACCGGCCAGTGATGCCATTAGCACAATGGCACCCTTACCCCTTGAAACCATTTTTTCACCAAACCGGCGGACCAGTTTTGATGTTGTGAGCACATTTACTTCTGCAATTTGGCTTGTATGTTCTTCTGTATCGTTCAAAAATGGGCCGATAAATGTTAATGCAGCGTTGTAAACCAACACATCAACCTGCCTGCCTTTTAAGGCATTTTCAATTATTTGTACGGCATCGTTTGCAGCAAGATCGCAGGGAATGCAGGTTATTTCAATGTGATGGTTTACGGCCAGTTCATCGGCCAGTTTTTGCAGGGGGCCGGGCCTGCGGGCAACAAGCACCAGGTTGAACCCGGCAGCAGCAAGGTATCTCGAGAAAGCAGCGCCCAAACCTTCGGAAGCCCCTGCTACAAGCGCTGTTTGACCGTATTTTTCTTTAAGCTTCATGAGAAAACAAATAATTTTAAACGGAATTTTTTATAAATATAGCATTTTAAAACAAGTTCGTTTTTTCACATTTTCTAATAAATCGCACCCCGTTTTTTTAGAAATTTTAACACTCATTTTTTTCTTCATTTTTTATAATTGCATTCCGAAAATGAACATTAATCCTGAAATCCGGATTAATTAACCTTTTTGTTCTAATAAAAATTTAGGAGGAATATTACATGACTGTACGGAAAGAATGGTTAATCCTGTTGTTATCCGTCACATTGGGGATAACACCCTCAAGCCGTCGCGTTGTTTCTGCTAATAATGACGTGACCCTTTACACGGCCTACACAAAAATTGCTGTTCCACCGGGCGAATCGATCGACTATTCGGTAGACCTGATCAATAAAAGTGAAAAAATTCAAACGATCGACCTTGATGTTAGCGGGATTCCCTACAAGTGGGATCATTCGCTTAAATCGGGCGGATGGGTAATAAACGAGTTGTCGGTATTGCCCGGTGAGAAGAAAAGCTTCACGCTGCGCGTGGAAATACCCTTCAAAGTAAACCGGGGAAACTACAATTTTAAAATTGTGGCTGCCGACACCATATCGTTGCCGCTAACCGTGCGTGTTACCGAAAAAGGTTCCTACGAAACGGCATTCTCGGCCGACCAGCCAAACATGAAAGGCAATTCGAACTCGACGTTTAACTACCGGGCCAAATTGAACAACCGAACGGCCGAAAAGCAATTGTATGCTATCACGGCCGAATACCCCAGGGGCTGGAATGTATCCTTTAAGGTTTCGGGCAAACAAGTCACTTCGGTTGAGCTGGAGCCTAACAGTTCGAAAGATGTTTACATTGAAATAAAACCCCCTTCACAGGTTGATGCCGGCACGTACGAAATACCGGTTCATGCCACATCGAAAAGCACTTCGGCAGACATTAAGCTCGAAGCGGTTATATCAGGCACGTTCGATGTTGACTTAACAACACCCACCGGCTTGTTAAGCACAAAAATCACAGCCGGCGATGAAAAAGTGATTGAACTATTGGTGAAAAATACCGGTACATCACCGCTTAACGACGTAAAATTAACGGCATCGAAACCGGCCAACTGGAACGTGGAATTCGACACCACCAAAATTGACGTGATACAACCCCGCGAAAGGGCCACGGTTATGGCTACCCTTAAAGCCGATAAAAAAGCCATACCGGGCGATTACGTTGTCGGTTTCAACGCCCAAACCCCCGAGGCGTCTTCAAAAGCTTCGTTCAGGGTATCGGTACGTACATCGATGCTTTGGGGCTGGATTGGCGTAGGGGTTATTGCCGTTGCATTGGGTAGCGTTTTTATTCTTTTCAGAAAATACGGAAGGAGGTAAGCCGTGCTTAATCCTGTAATTGAAATGGTTGACCTGACAAAAAAGTACAGGTCGTTCACTGCTGTCGATTGCCTGAACCTCACGGTAGGCAAAGGGGAAATATTCGGCCTTTTGGGCCCGAACGGAGCCGGGAAATCAACGGCCATACTTATGATGCTGGGACTTACGGAACCAACTTCAGGAATGGTTTCTGTTTGCGGCATCAATTCGACCCGCAACCCGATTGAGGTAAAACGCAAAGTAGGTTACCTGCCCGAGGAAGTGGGCTTTTACGACAACCCTACAGGCATGGAAAACCTGCTGTATACGGCACGCCTGAACAGCATACCCGAAAGCGAGGCCAAAAAACGAGCGGAAGAACTGATTGAACGTGTTGGCATGGCCGAAGCAAAACACAAAAAAACAGGTAAATATTCACGCGGAATGCGCCAGCGGCTGGGACTGGCCGATGTACTCATTAAAAAGCCTGAAGTGATTATCCTCGATGAGCCCACTTCGGGCATTGACCCGCAGGGAGTGCGCGATTTTCTTCAGCTTATTGTAAGCCTCAAGCAAGAACAGGGACTAACCATTCTTTTCTCGTCGCACAACCTGCACCAGGTACAACAGGTTTGCGACCGGGTTGGCATTTTTGTGAAAGGCAAGTTACAGTCGGTTGGCGATATTGAAAGTTTATCGAAGCAGCTCTTTACCGAAAGCCTGTGTTTGATTGAAGCCGGTATTCATGAATTTCCGGCTGAAAATACCGATACAAAACCCGTTAGAAAATTGCTTGAACCGATAAACGGGATTGCTAAAATTGAACACAAAAAAGGGGTTTTCGAAATTGAATGCACCAGCGACCTTTCAGCAACAATTGCCCAAACCATCGTTAATGCCGGATATGGCCTTAACTTCCTGAATAAAAAAGAATACGGGCTCGACGAAATTTATAACCGCTATTTTGAAGGAGGGATACAACATGGTTAAGAAGAAAGTTTCAGAAGATACAACCGGGAATCAAAAAAAAGTAAAACGCCCTGCCAAAGAAAAACCCAAACATCCGTTTTGGGTCATTGTAAACAAGGAAGTATCGGACCATGTGCGTAGCTGGCGGTTTATTATTTTGGTGGCGTTAATAGCCCTAACCTGCCTGGGATCGATGTACACGGCGCTCAACAACATGGGCGATGCACTCAAATCGTCGAAAACCGGCGAACTGTTTTTTTTCCTGAAACTGTTTACCGTGTCGGACAATACCCTGCCACCGTTTTTCGTGTTCATCAGTTTCCTGGGGCCTTTACTCGGTATCAGCCTGGGTTTCGATACCATCAACTCGGAACAAAACCGGGGCACACTGAGCCGGGTTATGGCGCAACCCATTTACCGCGATTACATTCTGAATGCAAAATTTACGGCATCGATGATCGTGATTAGCGTATTGTTTTTTGCACTTGGTTTCCTGGTGATGGGACTTGGTTTAATTGCCGTTGGAATTCCGCCAACTGCCGAAGAATTTTTACGGGTGATCTTCTTCATTGTGCTGAGCATTTTTTACGTGGCACTTTGGTTAAACCTTTCCATTTTGTTTTCAGTTCGCATAAGGCAGGCAGCTACTTCGGCGCTTGCCGGCATTTCTGTCTGGCTTTTTTTCAGCATCTTTTTCAATATGATTGTTGATTTAATAGCAAAAGGCCTGGCACCTTCTTCGTTCGCACCGGAATACGTTATTGTAAAATTTCAAAAAATGATACTGAACCTGATGCGTATCAGCCCGGCACAACTTTACAGCGAAGCGACCACAACATTACTTATGCCTTCGGTACGAAGTACCGGGCCGCTTACCATGGAGCAGGTTGCCGGTGCTATTCCAAGTCCGCTGCCACTTGGGCAAAGTTTGCTTGTAGTTTGGCCCCAGGTTACGGGATTGATTGCCGTTACCATCCTGCTTTTTGCACTGGCTTACGTGGCCTTTATGCGGAAGGAGATACGGTCGAGTTAACTATTTTACGCGGTATGCCTGCATCACATTTCCATGTCGGATGTACAATACACCATCATGAATGACCGGGTGTGCCAGGTGTTCTTTGCTCCCTTTTTTCATTCTAAACCGACTGGTGCTTTCAGGTTTTTCATCTTGAAAGCTTATTAACTCAACATTTCCATTGTCGGAGTAGCAATAAAGGCTGTTATCGGCATAAATCAGGCTGCCACGGGGCCCCCGCAACGAATCAGCCACAAGGCCGGTTTCCGTATCAAGGGCCCGCAACTTTTTATCTTTTGATGTTACATAAAGCCGGTTGTCTTTTACAATAAAGCCACCGGTTTCGTTTTTAACATCGCCGTTGCGCCATACTTCCGAGATGCTTTTTCCATCTTCAGCCAGTTTCAGTTTATAAGCGCCCGTACCCTCTTTAACGCCCGAAACCCCATAAATAAAACCGTCTTTATAAACCGGTGTATTGGTATAAGCGCCTTCCAGTTTCACTGAATCTTCGTGGAACGACCAAAGCAATTCCCCGTTTGAGGCATCCAGTCCCATCAGATAATTTTTTGATATTGTTACGAAAATATTTTTTTCAGAAAGTTTAATCATCATTGGCGAAGTAAAAGCCACATAGTCGGAAAGTGCTTTCGATACCCACGTTGTTTCCCCGGTAAGCCGGTTCAGGCAAACGATATTTGAATCGAGTCCACCGGGAAAGCAAAAGAGTGAATTGCCATCGGCCAGCAGCGATTCACAATACCCAAAATAGTTTAAACGCCCACCCAAATCATCTACCATGTGTTTTGCCCAAAGTTCTTCACCGGTTTCGGCATCGATGCAGGCAATGCGCCCTAAGCCAGAGCTTATATAAACCAGACCGTTGTATACAGTAGGTGTTGAACGCGCACCGGGAAAACCGGCCGAAAAACCTTCGCCCATGAACGCGGGACCGTTAGGAGCTTTCCACAAAAGATTGCCCTCAAGGTCAAAAGCAAAAAGCTGGCTGATGCTATCGGTTTCACCGTTGATAAAAAGCTTATCCTTCCAAATTACAGGAGAACTGTATCCATGTCCTAAAGTATCGGTTTCCCATACTAATTCCGGTCCGTCGTCGGGCCAGGCTTTAAGCAGGTCTTTTTCAACGTAAATTCCATCACGGTTTTCGCCCCGCCATTGGGCAACGGTTTGTGTTTTACTGGTGCATCCCGAAAGGATAACAATTGAAAGAAACAAGAATAGATTGAAATACTTCATACATTTTGGTTTTATCGTATTTATTCCACGGAGAGGTTAAAAGTAAAATATTTAATAGAATAATTATGTTATAAGGATGTTAAAAACGTGGAGTTGGGTGTAAATCAGAATTCAAAGTTATTTTGTAGCTTTATGAAGAATTATTGAAACCAAACTTATGGACGAAAGTACTTATAAGAAATGAACCACCTCCACTCCATAGAACCCATCCAAAAAGTATTTCAAAATTTCCTGATCTCGGATCACTTTCAAAAGTTGAGGTATATTATTCCGAAGGAATTAAACAACAATAGCTCCGGGGGTAACCCGGTGGTTGATGAATTGGAATAACCAAGAAAGAACCCCGGCTTGGGGTTCAATAAATTCATTTTTATTATATTGAAATAATATGAAAACCCATTATTCAGTCATATTTGCATCAATTAACTCTATAATTACAGAACGGTTATCTGTTGGTTTGATTTTAACCAATGGAAAACAAAACTGGTTTGCCTATTCATCGGCAAAACTTTCATTAGAAATGAAGCATTTCTTTAACGATGAAAGCTATCAGCTTCTAAAAACATCGCTGAGAAATATTGAATACACATTTAAAAAGTTAAAGACAATTCATGCTGTTGACGAAGAGAATGTTTTCTTCGAAGAACCTGCATCCTATAAAAGCACCGTTTCGGCAGAATTTCTAGATTATCTGAATCGCTACAGTAATGCAAATCTTACTTTTAGCGCACCAGTTGAAATTGATGCTCCTGCCAGTGATGAATTATTTCTGCACCTGTTTTCCGAAATGGTATTTGCTGAAGAAAAAAATTAGTATTCTTTCATTTCTTTTAATTTCCTTCATTTCCCTACCTTCGTACTGCCATTCGGGAAGAACGGGAGTACGAATAAAACATAACCTTATGCAATTCAATAAGCTGAGCGAAAAGCAGCGGTTCGTTATTAAATACGTGTTGCGGGGATTGCTTTCCCTCGCGCTGGTTTTTGTTGTATGGCTCGTTTTTAAAAAATTCTATTTCGACCACAATCCCGAGTACTGGATTGACAAATTTTACGGGAACAGCCTGGTCATTCACCTTATTTATGTTGCTTCGGAGGTTTTTTTCGGTATTATTCCCCCTGAACTGTTTATGTTTTGGGCCATACATGCCGGCGACACATTGAACTACATCCTGAACCTGGGCTTTTTTGCCGCGGTTTCACTCGGGGCCGGTCACCTTACTTTTTGGATAGGAAAATACCTGGCAAAAGTATTTGGAAAGCGGGTAAGAAACGAAAGGTTTATTACAAAGTATTTGCCTGTTGTAAACCGGTTTGGCAGTGTAATTATTATCATCTCGGCATTAACCCCGCTGCCCTGGGCTACCATTACCATGATTATGGGCGTAATTGGCTACAAATACCGTAAATTTACCTATTTCAGCCTTTTCAGAATTCTTCGTTTTGGAATAAACGGGTTTCTGATTTACCAAACCGGCACCATTCTTTTTTAACAAAAAGCATTAAATATTTTTTAACATAGTCTTGATGGCTGTTAAATATTTTTAATACTTTTGAAAATGGTTATGGATTTACAAAATGCAAAATCCAAAACATGTTTAATTTAAACCTTTTAAAAATTCAGAAACATGAAAAAATTACTTACTCTTTCTTTCTTATTGATTTTTGCTTTTTCGGTTAAAGCGGTTGAACCTGTTTTTGTTAAAGGCGATAAAGTAGTTAACCTTGGTTTAAGTGCCGATTGGTACACAACCATATCGGCATCGGGTGAATATTGCATTGCCGACGGGATTGCTGAATTAGGCTCGATAGGAGTGGGTGCTTTTGCCGGTTACGGTTTTGCCATCAGCAGTTATTACTCAAATTCCAGCCGTATTCTTGTTGGTGCACGTGGTGCATTCCACTACCCGTTTATCGACAAACTTGATACCTATGCCGGTCTGGCGCTGGGCGGACGGTATTCAATCTGGACATACAGTTCGAATTATTTTGGATTGTCATACGGAGCCTTTGTTGGTGCCCGTTATTACATGTCCGAGTCGCTGGCCCTTTTTGGTGAAGCCGGTTACGGGCTGGGATATTTCACCGTTGGTGTTTCTTTTAAATTGTAAGCATATTTTTTGCTGACAAATAAGCCCCGGATGCGGACATACAAAATGCTCATCCGGGGTTTTTTTGTGTTTTTTTTTGCTTTGCGATACGGTTTTTTTTCTGTAATTATGTCAAAATAATTCATTAATCAGGGAACATGGGTATTATCAGAACGCTTTCGGTTACTATTCTTTTGGCTGTTTTGCATTCATTGCCATTGTGTTCAGCTGATTCTGTTCCCGTTTCGCCCGATAGTTTACTCACCCTTCCACAACTAATAAAAGAGTTCGGTTATTTCAATTCTGATGATTATATACGTTCTCAAAACCCGCAAGAGGAGCGAATAACCTGGCTGATTAACCAGTCGGAAAAGCTCGATTACCAAAGGGGTATTGCGCTGGGGAACAACCTGCTTGGGGTTATTTACCGCGACCGTTCGGAATACGCTAAAGCTATTGATTTTCACGAACATGCCCTTTTGTTAGCCGGAACCGATACAACCATTATCATATATGCCCTTAATAATCTTGGCGTGGTTTACCGCAGGCTCGACAAACCCCGGCAGGCCATCGATTACCACATGCAGGCACTGCAAATAGCCGAACAATATACCCGGGCAAAAGATGTTTCAAGGCGAAGCATTAACATTGCCCTTAACAGCATCGGAAATATAAACCTGTCGCTGGGGCAACCACAAAAAGCCCTCGAGGTTTTTAAACAGTCGTTAAAGCTTGAAAAACAGCAAAACAACGACCTGGGCATGGCCATCAACTACCAAAACATCGGGCTGGCATACGAACAATTGGGCGAAACCGATACCGCCCTTGTGTATTATAAAAAATCGTTGCATCACAATGAAAAAATCGGATCGGACCTTGGGCGGTCAATTTGTTACAACAGCATTGGCAACATTTTTTTCATTAATGGCCAACTTGAAACAGCCCTTGAATATTTTAATAATGCCCTTGAATATTCCGGCAAAATTAGAGACGATTACCACATTTCGGAAACACATGCCAACCTGGGAAGAACATACCTTAAGCTGGGGCAACCCGAAAAAGCCTACTCCGAAATTCAAAAATTTAACGCAATTGCCCACAAAACACGTTCGGGTTATTTGTTGAAACAATCGTATAAATTATTATCGGAATATTTCGAGAATACCGGGGATTATAAAAAAGCTTTTGAGGCTTACAAAACGTCGGTAGTTTTTAATGACAGCATTATTAACGAGCGGAATGCCCGTTACCTTTCCGAGTTACAAACCCTTTACGAAGCCGAAAAGAAACAACAGCAAATTGAGTTACTAACAAAGGAAAACCAGCTTAAAAGCCAACAATCGTTTGTATCACTTTTAATGATCCTTCTGTTGTTTTTTATTGGAGTTGGGGTGTACTTTGTACTTAAACGGCAATCGGAAAAGCAACGTACCGACCTTGAAATGAAGCTTTTCCGATCGATGATGAACCCCCATTTTATTTTCAACGCGCTGGCTTCAATCCAAAGTTTTTTATACCATAACGATTCGGGAAAAGCGGCCATTTACCTGGGGCATTTTTCAAAACTCACGCGGGCGACACTCAAAAATTCAACAAAAAACCTGATATCGCTCGATGAAGAACTTTCCATGTTAAAAAACTATATCGAAATTGAGCAAATGCGCAAACGAAACGGGTTTTCGTACGAAATTTCTGTGGATGGTGAAATTGAACCCGACTTTGTTTTTGTGCCGCCCATGGTGCTGCAACCTTTTGTTGAAAACGCTATTCATCATGGGTTTTGTGATTTGGACAACCAAAACGGGCAGTTAAGTGTTGAGGTTAAACCCCACGGGCAGGAAGTTCAAATTGTAATTACCGACAATGGGTGCGGCATTAATGCATCGGTAAACGGGCAAGGTAAGGACGGACATAAATCAATGGGCATTGGCATTTTTAAAGAAAGGGTCAGGTTGATCCGCAAAAAATTCAGAAAAACCGTAAAATTCGATATTGTCGATTTAAATGATATAAACCAAAAATTAACCGGAACTCAGGTAACCCTTGAATTCCCAATATTGGAGCCGAATGATTAAAGCAATAATTGTAGATGATGAGCCTGAACTGAGGGAGTTGAACAAGTCGATCCTAAACAGGAATTTTGATGAAATTGAACTTATTGGGACGTGTGGTACCGTGAAAGATGCCATTGAACTGATCGATATACATAAACCACAACTGATCATTTTGGACATTCGGCTAACCGATGGGACCGGGTTTAATATCCTGCAAAAAATCCAGCCCTATAATTTTTCGGTCATTTTTGTAACGGCGTATAATGAATTTGCCATAAAAGCCATCAAGTTCAGCGCCATTGATTATTTACTGAAGCCCATTGATGAAAATGAATTTTGTGAAGCCGTTGAAAGAGCTGTTTTAAACATCAACAATTCAAAACTGCAAGAGCAAATTGAAACATTTTTCAACATTTACGAACGGAAAACCCAAAGCCGGAAAATTGTACTGAAAACAGCCGAAGCCATCAACATTGTTGATATTTCCGATATTGTTTACTGCAAAAGCGACAGCAACTACACAACGTTCTTTTTTAAAAATGGCGAAAAAGTAATGATATCAAGGGGCATGAAAGAGTATGAAGAGTTGCTCTCCGATTACGGATTTTTCAGGCCTCATCATTCATACCTTGTAAACATACAACACATCAGCAAGCTCGATAAATCGGACGGCGGCTACCTTATTCTGAAAGACGGTTCGGAAATACCGGTCTCTTCCCGCAGAAAAAAATACCTGGTACAGATACTTGAAAACCTTTAAGCAGCCTTTTTCCCTGAGAAATTATTCCAGGAGAAAATCAACAGCTTTTTCCAGAATTTCATCTTTCGAGAGGTCGGACCAGTTGAATTGTGCAACAACATCGGGGGGTACCCCATTTTCGGCATAATTTTTTCCGTCCATATCGAGAAACTGGTTAATGGTAAAACGGTAAGTCCAGCCGTTGGGCAACTGACCGCCATTGGGCATACCGCCACCGCCGCCGGTTGTGTCGCCCATAAGTGTTATATTTGGAATGGCTTTCGTTGCCACGGCAAACATGGTGGTTGCGCTGTATGATCCACGGTCGGTAAGCACTGCTACCTGTTTTGTATACTTTATGCTGTCGTGTGTGCCGATGTTAAAAGGCTTCATTTCGCCAAAATCGTCGTGTGCCACCCCATTACGCGACATAACGTAACCAACCTGCACTTTTTCTTCCGAAAAGCGCTCAAGCAAAAGCGGCACGTTTAACAAATCGCCGCCGCCGTTTTCCCTTAAATCGAAAATTAACCCCCGGGTTTTTTCATACCGTGTTAAAAGGTAATTCAACTGCTGCGATGAAAAATTGGAAGAAAAACTGCTGTAACGGATATAAGCAACAAGGCTGTCGGCAATAAAACCGTGAAAAAAAGGCCCGGTTGACATACCCCCGGGGAGGTAATATTCCTGGATGGTACGGACATGATAATTGGCGGGCTTTTTCAATGCCAGATTATACCTCGCAACATTAAAGGGGGCTTTCAGGTTTGAATGGTCATCCCTCAATTCCAACATCATTGCGGCCATTACATCGAAAAGAGCTTCTTCGCCCATGCTGTCGGAAAGCATGGGCCTGTAGGTGGTTTTTACCTGGTCCCAGTCAATATTTTTCAGCTCGAAGTAGCTGTATTTACGGTCAATCTCGCTCCAGAGGTAATCGAAATTGACAAACGGGTCGCGGCTCGAAATGTTTTTTTCAAAAAAGAACATTTCGCAGGCCGTGAACGAAATAAGCACGATAACCAAAACGGCCCCAATCCTGTTTTTATGTTTTTTCTTTTTCATCACCAATCAAATTAATTGCAGTTAATAATGAACGTGTATTGCAGCCGGTGCGTGGCAATTTGAAACTGTTCGAATTTGCCCGGCACAACGGCAGTATCCCAAATGTATGCCCATTTGTGCCCGTTCCCGCTTGGCTTGTAGCGGGCGTATTCCAACTTTGTAACGAACCTGCAACCGTTTACCGACCAACTGTGTTTGTTCAGGATAAACTCCATTATGTTTGTTTTGGTTCCGTTTAGTCCCATGCCGGGGTTGTAAATGTAGCCGGGCCGGTAATTCATGTTCAGCAAACCGGCATTAAACTGGAATGAGATGTTGCGTTTTACCGGTTTTAATGTTTTTTTGAAAAGGAAAAGGTCAAGGGTTATGGGACTTTTTCGCGAAATGTCGAAAGTGCCTTTTGCCACGGCCATCAGGTTAAGAATGCTTTCCACACCCGTGTTGCTGTTGGATAAAACAGAATTTGAACGGATATACGTTGTTGACATGAGTGCTCCACCAACTTTCAGGTTGATAAACCCGGGCAACGACGGCTTAAAAACCTGTACAAGAAAGTGATCGTAAACGGTTAGTCCCATAACGTTCGACGATGCTGAAGTTTGAAAATAGTTACTTTGGGGAACGTTGGCTAACGCGGTGCTCATAATGAAATCGAAATCGAGAACGTGCTCGCTTTTTTTCCGGTCCCACAACCAGCCTACACCTCCGTTAAAACCGCCACCCAAATAAGAAAGCGGCGACGTGGCAAAATCGGTAAAATTCATGATGTTGAAACTCACCGAAGGTGTGAAATAAGACATTTTAAAATTTTCGGTATTGGCATTTTTTTGTTCCGGCCCGGTTTTTTCTTCAGCCCGGCTTTGCAACCATCCAAACATTGCAGTTAATATTAAAGCAAGCACGAATTTATACATCATGTAAGTGGCTTATGGTTTTGTTAAAACGAACAATTTTTATGTAAAAAGAAGAATCAAATTTACACCTACTGGTGAAAAGATAAAATTTATTGACCCATTTTTTACAACAAGTCTGTCCCTTTTTTCCCTGGTTGAGACATTCATTTAAAAATTGTAATTTTGATAGCATGTTTTCATCTTAAACCTCACCCGATATGAAAAAAATACTTGTTGTAATATTGGCCGTTTTTTTCACCCAGCTGGCTTTTTCGCAAAAGCCACATTTTCACAAAGGAGATAAAATATTGAATATCGGAATTGGTTACGATTACTATCCGATGGGTTCGTTAGCGCTTGACTATTGTGTTACCGATGCGTTTCTCGAAGTAGGGAGTGTTGGTGTAGGGCCTTTCCTTGCCGGGGGGTTTACCAGTTCAAGGTCCATCGTTTCGTTGGGCGCACGGGCTTCAATTCATTACCCTTTTTTTGAAAAGTTCGACACTTACGTCGGTGTTGGGCTGGGAATTGGGTATCACATGTGGTTCGAGTTTAACAACAAAGTCCATTTGGTTCCTGCAATGTTTTTAGGGATGCGTTACCCTTTTTCTGAAAAATTGAACGGTTTTGTAGAAGCCGGTTTCGGTTTAAGCTATTTCAGCATGGGTGTAGCTGTAAATTTGTAGTTTTTTAGCAATTTAATTTTCGTTAATATTGACGTTTATTTTTTTTCACACTCACACGATAACTTTTGGCAATTATGGGAAACGTCCATCGCATTGGTTTTGACAATGATAAATACCTTCGGAAACAAACGGCTTCAATTCTTGAACGGGTAAACCGGTTTAACGATAAGCTATACCTTGAGTTTGGCGGGAAAATACTGTACGATTTTCACGCGGCAAGGGTATTGCCGGGTTTCGACCCCAATGTGAAAATGCGGTTGTTGCAGCAGTTAAAGGATCAAACCGATGTAATATTGTGTATTCATGCCGGCGACATTGAAAGAAAAAAAATCCGGGCCGATTTTGGCATTTCATACGATGCCGATGCCCTGAAAACCATCGACGATTTCAGGGAATGGGGAATTGATGTAACGGCTGTGGTAATTACCCGTTACCAGGATCAACCTCCTGCAAGGGCTTTCAAAAATAAGCTCGAAATGAGGGGTATAAAAGTATACGTGCATTACTCCACAAAAGGCTACCCCACCGATGTTGACCTGATTGTAAGCGATGAAGGATACGGGGTAAACGAATACATTGAAACAACCAAACCCATTGTAGTGGTTACCGGGCCCGGCCCGGGCAGCGGCAAACTGGCCACCTGCCTTTGTAATCTCTACCACGAATACAAAAGGGGTGTTAAAGCCGGATACGCAAAGTTTGAAACCTTCCCAATATGGGATCTTCCTATTAACCATAAAGTAAATGTAGCGTACGAAGCGGCAACCGTTGATCTGAAAGACGAAGTTTTGATTGATACCCACCACCTGGAGGCATATAATGTTGAGGTGGTAAATTATAACCGTGACATTGAAGCTTTCCATTTGCTAAAAAGAATACTTGAAAAGATAACCGGAAGCGAATCGATGTACCAATCGCCAACCGATATGGGCGTAAACCGGGCCAGCTCGGGTATTGTTGACGACAGCATAATTACCGAGGCATCGCACCAGGAGATTATTCGCCGTTATTTCCGGTGTGCCGTGGAATATGCCACGGGTTTGGTCGATAAAGATACCCTTCGCCAAATGGAAAAAATAATGGAAAAAGTGGGGGCAGGGGAAGAAGACCGGAATGTGGTATTACCTGCCAGAGAAGCAGCAAGCGATGCTGAAAAATGCGGTAAAGGCAATGCCGGGTTTTATTGCGGTGCAGCCCTTGAATTGCCCGATGGAACAATTGTTACCGGGAAAAATTCCCCGTTATTGCATGCTGCGTCGAGCCTGATTTTGAACGCGACCAAGCACCTGGCCGGATTGCCCGACAGCATGTACCTTTTACCCGAAAATATTATCGATTCGGTTACCCTGCTGAAAAAAAATATCCTGAACGGGAAAATGACAAGCCTTGATGTGGATGAAACGCTGATTGTATTATCCATAAGTGCCCTGACAAACCCCGCTGCTCAAATGGCGCTCGAGAACCTGAAAAAACTCCGCGATTGCGAAGTGCACCTTACACATATCCCTACACCTGGAGACGAGGCCGGCTTGCGCAAATTACAGGTCAACCTTACATGCGACCCGAATTATTCAAGCAAAAGCCTTTTTATGGGCGGGTAATTGTTAGAAAAAAGTCTTCATTCTGGAAGGATCACTAATTCAGCTAATTAGTTTTGATAAGTTTGTGCAAAACGAGGTTATCTCCAGTTTCAATGGAAACAAGGTAGATGCCAGGTGGAAAATTGCATAAATTGATGTGTTCGTTTTTATTTACTTTTTTCGATAATACAGTGCTGCCATTTTGGTTTGTGAGGCGTACAAATGCACTGTTGTCAAATCCCGATACCGAGAAATATTCGTTTGACGGGTTTGGATAAATACTGATGTATTCCTTGTTAATAAACGTATACTACCACGTTTGAAGACGATCTGATTTATTAAAAAACAATTTTTTAGAATGGGATATCTGGCTAAATGTGCCTAACTTTATTCGTCAATGAATTTAACCTGAACTATTCATAAATTTTAAAAATATGAATAAAGTTCAGGTTAACCCAGACTTAGATGAAGTTAAACTTTATAAAAAAGTTTTACTGAATCTTAGTCGCTATCGGAGATAGGGATTATTTGTGAATAATCCGGGCTAACCTAATAACGAATGAACAACGATTATACCATTTCCAATTACTTTATCGATCGGTTAAAGGAGACTGGAGTTAACCATCTTTTTGGTGTGCCGGGCGATTACAATCTCGATTTTCTCGATAATGTGCTTCAGAGTCCAATACAAAGGGTTGGAAACTGCAATGAACTGAATGCCGGATATGCAGCCGAGCATCCGGTTATTTTGGCCGGAATAGAAGTTTACCGCTACGGACTGGGGAAAGAAGCGCTTAGGTTGGTCGAAAGCACCGAGATACCTTTTTCTACCATGCTTAGCAGTAAATCGGTTTTGCCCGAACTACATCCGCAATTTATTGGCATTTACCAGGGGAGTTGGAGCAAGGAAGCTATTCGAAAACAAGTTGAAGAATCGGACTGCCTGCTTTCGTTGGGTGCCTGGATGACAGACCTTGATACCGGGCTGTTTAGTTTCAATCTCGACCCTCAGCGGATGATCTCTGTTGGCGGTGGTAATGTTCGTATTAAAGGACACTATTACCCTTCAATCGAGCTGGGTGATTTTATCAGCGAATTGACACCGGCTATTGAACGAAAACTCCATCAGGATGGACTTTACAATGATATTCAGATGTGGAAATATGCCCGCTTACCTGGTTTTGGGCATAATGATTTTGCAAAGGGAATACATGTTACGACCGAAGAAGAACTTGACACGGCCCTGAAAGAAGCAGTCAGTGAAAAAAATAAATTTTTCCTGATTGAGACCTGCCTGCCCATGCTTGACTGTTCTGCCGGTTTAGAACGGCTTGGAAACACTTTCAGGCAGGCAAAGAAAAAATAAGATTTCAATAAAGGAAACAAAAAGCAGCAGCTTATATGTTTGTGGATATAAAATGGAAAAAGCACAGAAGATTCCATTACCATTGAATTGCTTAAAAAATGTTTATACCTTGTATAATTATTGGAAGCCCTTATAATATGCCACCGGTTAATTTATTATTGTTACGGAATAGGGAAAATTATGATTGGAACTTTGAATGGAATTCAATTATCAAAGGTTCGTATACTAAAGTTTTGGGGGGCTTCCGGCCTTACAAAAACACCTTCTTTTAACATCAGGCATCTGCTCGTTACTGTGTTCTGTTTTGTTTTTTTTTGTTTGCCCGGTTATGCAGGCGAACAAATGCGCTTTGTTAACATTACCCCCGACAAAGGCTTGTCGAATCCAAACATTATTAGCATCATACAGGATCATGAGGGGTACATGTGGATTGGCACAGCCGAAGGGCTTAACCGGTACGACGGATTGAAATTTGTAACGTACAAGAGTGTTAACAGCGATACGACCACTTTATCGGGTAATTACATTACCACGTTACTCGAAGACAAAAGCAACAGGCTTTGGGTGGGAACCGACAACGGTTTGTGCTGCTACAACCGGGACTACAACAATTTCGAACGCATTACTTACCCCGATGAAAACAAGCAGCCCTTTACCAGGAAAGTGAATTCAATCATTGAAGACAAAAGTAACCAACTGTGGGTGGGTACCAATAGCGGGGTTGCGGTGCTCGACTTTGAAAAGAAGGAATTCATTCCACAACTGAAGCGTATTGTTGGAAATAAGGAAGTTTCAGTTCTTTCATTGGATGATGAGGGCAATATCTTGCTGGCCGGTGTTGGTTTTGGTTTGGTTAAGTACAATCCTCAATCCGGAAAAACAACGGCTTACAACACGCAACACCCTTCGTGCCCTTTATTGGAAAACAATATTTACGGGCTGGCATCTGACCCCAAAGGACGGATTTGGGTCGGTTACATTTCTAAAGGCGTTTCGGTAATTGACGAAAAAGCTCAAACTATAACCCATTATCAACACGACAATGAAAACAGCAATTCGCTGGCCGGCAATTACATTATTACCCTTACAGCACACCCCGACGGGAGGATTATGATTGGCACCAACGGGGATGGCCTTTCGGTTTTCGATCCGGAAAGCAATTCGTTTAGAAATTATAGAGCGACCAATGAATCGAACTCGTTAATGGGAAATAGCGTTTACAAAATTTATATTGCCCCCGATGGCATGATTTGGATTGGTTGCTGGGGAAGCGGTTTGAGCATTTTCGACAAACGTTTTTTTAAATTTACCAGCTATGTTTACAACAGGCAAAACCCAAACTCCCCTGTGGGCGAATCGGTGACCAGTTTTGCCGAAGACGGTGCCGGAAACATCTGGATTGCAACAGATGGCGGCGGTATTGACTGTTTTGATGTAAAAAGCCAAAAGTTTTTCAATCATAAAAAAAGCGATAATGATCCAAATAGCCTTACCAACAATAAAGTATTATCGGTGGTTACCGACAATAACGGTGGGCTTTGGGCAGGTATGTGGAACGGCGGGGTGAATTATTTCAAAATCGACGGACACCAACTCAAATTAATTAAGCGGTTCAATAAACTTGACAAAAGCGACCAAAATAACACATCGGTTTTTAAGCTGTACTTCGACCCTGCAAGGCGTCTTTGGGTTGGTGCATTTGAAGATAACATTTATACTTACAACGATTCTGCTGATGTTTTTTGGCCTCTAAATAAATTAATTGATATCGAAAACGATACCCTTAGCAGGCTAACTGTAAACGATATTTATTACGGTTCGAAAGGGAATCATTGGTTTTCGACACAAGATTTTGGACTTTTAAAGGTTAACCTAAACCATAACAACCATCATTTATACCGGCAAAATACAGATAGCCCTGACGGACAACCCGCCAAGCTGATCAGTTTTGTACACGAAGACCAACAAAAAAGGTTGTGGGTGGGGACCAATGTAGGTTTAAGCCTTTTCGACCGGGAAGCTGAAACATTTAAAACGTATACGAGAGAAGATGGGTTGCCCTCCGGCAACATCGTGGGCATGCTTGAAGACAGCCATGGTAACCTTTGGGTTAGCAGCAACAAAGGCCTGTCAAAACTAACACCGGGGGGACAAACCAATGATTCAAAGTTAGCAATTCGTAATTACGTGAAATCCGATGGTTTGCAGGGCGATATTTTCAACCGCTGGGCCTATTTCAAAAGCAGTGCCGGGAAAATGTATTTTGGTGGAATAAACGGTTTTACCGCATTTTATCCCGATTCAATTTCAGACAACACTGATATTCCCCCAATTCAATTTACAGATTTTTTATTGTTCAACGAACCGGTAGGCATTGGCGAAAAAGATTCCATACTAAAAAAACAACTTTCTCAAACTGAAGAGATTGTATTGAAACACGATCAGAATTACTTTACCATCCGGTTTGTTGCCCTGAATTTCGTGATGAGCGAAAAAAACCAATATGCCTATATCCTGGAGGGGCTCGATAAGGATTGGAACTACGTTAGAAACCGCAACGAAGCGAACTATACTCACGTACGTCCGGGACATTATACGTTCAGGGTTAAAGCATGCAATAACGATGGTTACTGGAACGATGAAGGTGCTTCGATAAAAATTACGATCATGCCCCCCTGGTGGCAATCGAAATTGTTTAAAACGCTGGTGATCATACTTATAATTGTCGGAACTGTTTTTATTGTCATCAAAATGATTGAGTATTTCCGCAGCCTGGCAAACCAAACCATCCTTAACGAACGGAATCAATTACAGACATTAATTGATAACATCCCTGACCAGGTTTTTATAAAAGACAAACATTCCCGGTTTGTTGTTGTAAATATACGTACGTCTCAAAAACTGGGACAATATAGTCCTCATGATATCATTCATAAAACCGACTATGATTTTTTCAAGCCCGATCAAGCTTCTGCACTGGTAAAACAGGAGCTTAAAATAATGGAAACGGGTAATCCGGTTATTAACGAAGAATCTAAATCGGTAGAAGATGGTGTGGTGTATTTTTGGTCAACAACCAAATGCCCGATTGTTAACCCCAAAGGAGAAACATTAGGTATTGTTAGCATAATACGCAACATTACAGCTGAAAAGCAAGCCGATATGCAAATAAAACAGCAAAGCCTCGAGCTTCAAAAGATAAATAAACACCTTACCGATGCCAATAAGCATCTTGAAGCACAGCAGGACATGATTGAACAACAGGCTGAGGAATTGTATCAACAAAAAGAGGAATTACTCAGAAGCAACAAGCAACTGAATAAATTGATTGCAACCAAGGATAAATTGTTCTCCATTATTGCCCACGATGTAAAAAATCCATTCAATATTATCATGGGTTTTTCGGAATTGCTGTTACACAACATGGATAACTGGGATGATGCTGAGAAACGAAATACGGCTCAAATTATCTATCAATCGTCGAGCGAACTTTCTTTTATGCTTGAAAATTTATTGCAGTGGGCACGCGATCAGCGGGGACTTGTGAAATGCCATCCCCGCGATATAAATATTGAACCTTTTGTGCAGAACATAATTTCTTTTTTTAAACAAAATCTGCTGCTCAAGAACATTAAAATTAAAACGAATTTTGACTTTGCTCATTTACAGGTAAAAGCCGATCCACAATTGCTCGACACCATTTTCAGGAATTTAATAGGTAATGCAATAAAGTTTACAAACACTGGCGGCCAAATTACCGTTGGTGCAGAAACCCGAAAAAACAAGGTTGTATTGAGTATTTCAGACACAGGTGTGGGCATCGATCCCGACAAAATCAAAACACTTTTCAATGTTGGTGAACATGAGACAACCGCAGGCACCAACGATGAAAGGGGGACTGGCCTGGGGCTTATTGTCGTGAAAGAGTTTATTGAAAAACAAGGTGGTACCATTTGGGTTGAAAGTACTGTAGGTAAAGGCTCGTCGTTTTATTTTACATTGCCTGTTACATCAGGTAAAAGCAATTAATTACGCAATCGGTTGTTTCTTTTTCCTGTCTTTTTTCATTTTGTTGCAACGTGTAAAACATTCTAAGCAATATTTCCCAAAAAGCAGAATTCATGAAGGTATTGTGATATGTTTTTCTATTTTTGTGGAATTAATCAATATTGTTTTGAAACATGAATATGCTCAAATGGAAAGGAAGAATTGCATTACAATCACAATCGGTTGCATTTCCATTAATGACTTACCCCGGGTTGCAGTTAACTGATAAAAAAGTTATCGACATGGTTACCTCTGGCGAGGTGCAATTCAGCTGTATCGAAGCGCTTACAAAACGTTACCCGCAAATGCCGGCTATTCCCATGAGCATGGACCTTTCTCTCGAGGCAGAAGCTTTTGGTTCGAAAGTAAGTTTTTCCGACAACGGTATCCCAACCATTTCGGAACGGATAATACACGATCATTCTGAAATTGAAAACCTTGATACACCCCTGCCAGATACACCAAGGATAAAAGAATTTATTAAGGCAGCCCAACTTGCAGTTAATGCCAATTTTGGAAAACCGGTGTTTACAGGCTGCATAGGCCCGTATTCACTGGCGGGCCGCCTGCTCGACATTACCGAGATCATGACGGGCATACTTATGTACCCCGATGAGGTGCACCAATTGCTTCGGAAAACCACAAAATTCATAATTGCTTACCTTAAAGAACTTATAAAAACAGGTGTTAACGGTGTTGTTATGGCCGAACCGGCTGCCGGTTTACTGGCTGAAGAGGAGTGTGACGGGTTTTCCTCGGCATACATCAGGCAAATTGTCGAAGCGGTACAAACAGACAATTTTATGGTAATGCTTCACAATTGTGGCCATACCGAAACACTTATTGAATCGATGGTGAACACCGGTGCCGCGGCCTTTCATTTTGGCAATTCGGTTGACATGGCCGGTATTCTTCCACAAATTCCTGCCAACCGCGTTGCTTTTGGCAACATCGACCCGGTAGGTGTTATTAAAAACGGCACACCCGATTCGGTGGTTTCAGAAGTGAAAAAGCTTAGGGAAGCGACAAATGGGTTCAGTAATTTCATCCTTTCCTCTGGATGCGATATCCCCCCCGGCACATCGCTTGAAAACATTGATGCTTTTTTCAGCGTGTAAAAAGCCGGAAAATTATGCAGTAGTATTCTACCCATTTTTTCTATTTTTGACCCCCAAACCGTGCCATGCTTTTTAATTCGCTCATATTTGTTGTATTTGCACTGCTTTTTTTTCTGGTCAATAACCTGATCAGGAAAAATGTAAAAGGGCGGCTGTTCTGGCTTACTTTGGCCTCGTTCTTTTTTTATGGCTGGTGGGACTGGCGTTTTCTGTTCCTGATCATTTTCAGCGGGCTGGTCGATTATTTTTCCGCCCTGGGAATGAACCGGTATATACGGCATCGCCGGTTTTTCCTGATTGCTTCCATTCTGGCCAATGTTGGTTCTCTTTCACTTTTCAAATACTCGGGTTTCATTGCTCATAATATCGACCTTCTTTTGGGGCTGAGTGGCAATTTTGCCCTTTCGAACAACATCAACAACTTCTTTCTTATTACACCAGTGGGTATCAGTTTTTATACTTTCCAGAGCATGAGCTACACGTTCGATGTGTATAAACACAAGCTTGAACCCACCCGGAACGTGCTGCATTTTTTTGCTTACCTTTCAATGTTTCCACAACTGGTTGCCGGCCCCATTGTGCGGGCAAAAAATATGCTGCCACAATTGCTCAAGGCAAGGCCTGTTACAACCAGTGAAAAGTGGGAGGGCTTCAGGTACATTGTAAAAGGGTATTTTAAAAAAATGGTGATTGCCGATAACCTGGCGCCCCTTGTTGTTGCCGCTTTCAGTTCACCACAGGTTAATGAATCTTCGATGTACTGGTGGGGGGTTGTTATCGCTTTTGCTTTTCAGATTTATTGCGACTTTGCCGGTTACAGCGACATTGCCCGCGGGCTGGCAAAATGGATGGGCTACGATTTTCCTGATAACTTTAATCACCCGTACATTTCCACCTCGTTGCGCGAATTCTGGACACGCTGGCACATCTCCCTTTCAACCTGGTTCCGCGATTACCTTTACATCCCGCTTGGTGGAAACCGGAAAGGCAAATTCAGGCACCACCTGAACATGTGGATTACCATGGTGGTTTCGGGATTGTGGCACGGTGCTGCCTGGACCTATGTTGCCTGGGGCGCAATACATGCGCTTTTTCTCTCGCTTGAGCGCATTGCCGGACTGGCTTCGTGGACTAAACAAAACGTAACAGCCAAAGCTGTTGGCTGGGTGCTGGTAACCGTTCAGGTTCTTGTTGCCTGGGTTTTTTTCAGAGCAAACAACATAAACCAGGCCTGGGAAATTACCAAAACAATGTTTGCTTTTCAGGGTGAAGCAACGTTGGGGTGGGGGTTTTCAGGCACAATATTTATTTCGTTAATGATTGTTTGGGAGGCCATTATCGGTTTTAAACTAAACAAAAAATTTAAACAAGTTCATCCGCTTGTTGAAATGGCTTTTTATGCCATTATTATTGCCTTGATCATCTTTTTCAGGGGTGAAGGCAGTGAATTTATCTATTTTCAATTTTGAACATGATACGAAAACCCAATATATCGCTTACGTTGTTCATGGCTGCAATTTTGGTTACATGCCTGAGTTTCGTATTGCCCAAAAACAAAGAAAAATACCTGGGGGATATGTTCTGGAGCCGTAAAACGTTTGCACCGGCAAAATACGATGTGGTTATCATGGGCGATTCAAGGGTTTACCGGGGTGTTTCGCCAAAAATAATAGAGGAAAACCTTCCGGATTGGGAAGTGTTAAATTTCGGATATTCCAACGGCGGGTTGAACCCTGTAATGTTTGATGCAGCTGAATCGAAATTAGATAAAAAGGACAAAACCAACATTATTGTAATGGGCATTACCGCCAACACATTAACAGATTATTCCCGGGGGAATGATCAATATTTCCAGGAACTTAACCGTCCGCGTGAAAAAGTTATTGAACGCTTATACCTGAACCCTATATTGTATTGGTTTTCTGCTGATTTGTCCAAACTTTTAAAGAATAGCTTCAAACAAAAACCCGATTCATCTTATTACACATCGGATTACCACATGAACGGGTATGTTGAATCGGAAAAATTTCCGGTTGATACGTTGGAAGCAATACCGTTATATAAAAAAGACTTTATGGAGTATAAGGTTGAAAAGGCTTCCCTGTATGTGCTTTTTAACCAGGTTGCCGAGTGGCAAAAAGAAGGAATTACCGTTTTTGCGTTCCGTCCTCCGGTTTCCTTTTCAATGAAGGCCCTTGAATATACAATGGGATTGTATGATGAAAACTACATACGAAGTGGAATAGAAAAAGCAGGCGGTTACTGGATCGATTTAGATTTTTCTGAATACCAGACGTATGACGGGAGCCATCTTGATAAAAATTCGGCAAAAAAATTATCTGAAGTAATTGGCAATGAGTTGAATGATTGCATGAACATGCAATAATTCCTAACCACCATTTAAATGGATTAATCATATTATGAAAACGAAAATGAAAAATAGTTTCCATTTTATTTGGAAACAAAAAACCAAATACGTTTCTTTGTTCTGTAATTTTAAATAAATTAATGCCATGAAAAAACAAAATTTATTAAAAGTATTTACAGTAACAATGGTTGTTACCGGAATTTCATTATTTATCATTATCGCATCGGCTTTTTCACAGAATTTCAATTTTGGAAACTTGTTTAACCTTCTTCATTTTATGCCCCAAAGAATTATTCAATTTGTTGGAGCAATGAATGTTCTCACGTTTTTCCCCATTTTTGTATTGGGCATTCTAACACTTGGGACCGATGGAGCAGTGGGCAGGGCTAAACAATTAATAACCTGGTCGATATACAGGTATGTTCGTAATCCCATGTATTCAGGAGTAAGTTTTTCGTTGTTTGGTTTAGGATTGCTTCTTGGAAAAACCGGTATTGCTTCTGCAGGTTTGCTTTGGCTTTGTATCTGTTATCTGGTATCTCTAATTGAGGAAAGAAGCCTTACAAAGCGTTTTGGCCGGGAATATACTAATTACAAGGAAAACACGCCACGCTTTGTTCCAAAGTTCCCCGTTTTGTTAAAAGATTTAAAAAGCTTTTTTTTCACAAAAAAGGAAACAAAACACTAAAACAGTTTTATCTTAGCTTTAAAAAAAGCAATGGATAAATCAATTGAACAAAAAGAGCAAATAGCTGAAGTTTTTCAACGGCATTTTAATCATTTTGGGTTTAAAAAAACATCGGTTGACGATATTGCCCGGGAAATTAAAATGAGTAAAAAAACGATTTACAAACATTTCAGCAGCAAAGAAAAAATCTTTTATTTTATTGTAAGTAAAGTTGCCCGGAAGTACAGCAGGGAAATGGAGAAAAAACTGGTGCCATTTCCCTTTTATCATGAAAAGATTAATCATTTAACCGGGATGATTTTTTCCGAAACACGCAAATGGCTGAAAGATGGAAATGATGCATTTGAATTCAAATACAAATACAACATTGCCCGCCTTGCTTTCACCGATGCTTACAACGACATTTTTAAAGAATTGCTTGAACAGGGAAATAATGCCGGGGAGTTTCACATTCATAATACCGATATTATGGTGCGGTTTATTAATGGAATTATATCGGAGAGCATGAAACTGGTAACGGCAAATCCCGATTTGAAAGTTGAAGATGATGTGATCGTTACTATTGGAAATATGATCACAAAATAGTTTTTATCTGTTATGCTTTTGGCAAGTGGGTTTGTATTTTATTTGCCATTATGCTAATCAGTAAAAAGGAAAAAAAAGTTTGCGGTTCATAAATAAACCAAAAAAAAATTTAAGACTCATGATATTTGTCGAAAAGCAATTTTGGAAAGCAATTTCCCCAACCCGAAAAACGTCGTTAATACCAAAATAATGGTAGCTCCCGATGGCAAATTGGTGTAGTACGAAACCATTAGTCCGGCAATCATTCCCAGCAATCCGATGGCAATGGAAGTAATCATGATTGTTTTGAATGATTTTGTGAAAAGGTTTGCCGTGGCCTGTGGCAGGGTAAGCAGCGAAAGGACAAGTATAACCCCCGAAACGCGAATGCTGGCAACAATAACCAAAGCACTGAGCATCATGAGCAAATAACTGAAAAATGTAACAGGCAGGTTGCGTGTGCGGGCAAATTCTTCATCGAAGGCAATCATCATAATTAACTTAAAAAACAGCGTAAAGAGCAAAATTGCAACCAAGGTAACTATGCCCATAAAAACCAGGTCGGATGTAGTAACCGTAAGGATACTTCCAAAAAGGAAACTCATCAGGTTGGGAGCGTATCCGGGTGCAAGGGTTATAAAAACGATACCAATAGCCATGCCCAGCGACCACCATATTGCAATGGATGAATCCTGTCGGATATTGCCTTTGTACGTGAAATAATTAATTCCGAAGGCCGATAAAACAGCGAATACGGCAGCGCCAAAAAGCGGGTTTAATCCAAAGTAATAGGCAATGCCAATGCCGCCAAACGAGGCATGGGTTATACCCCCGCCTATGAAAACCATGCGGCGCGACACAATGTATGTGCCGATAATGCCACATGAAATTGCTGTTAATAAGGTAGCTATTAGTGCATTGGTAAAGAAAGTATAATTAATAAGTTCAAGCATATTTTCAATGTTTATGGGCATGCGGATGATGGGTTTTCAAAACAGTATGCGGTACGCTTCCGTGGGTTATGATCTGGATGGGGCAATTGTACGAGGCAAGCTGCTCGGGGGTAATCATGTTCGAGGGATGATAATACAATTCGCCGTTAACGCAGGCAATGCTTTTCACGTAAGAGCTTATGGTGCCCACATCGTGCGAAACAAGCAAAATGGCCATGCGTTCATTCAGCTCTTTTAACTTTTGATACAGTTCGTTTTCAAACTGGTTATCAACATACGTGTCGGGTTCGTCGAGTATTAAAAGTTTCGGATTGGAAACAATGGCCCGTCCCAGGAAAACCCGTTGCATTTGCCCGCCCGACAACTCACCGATGGGTTTGTGGGCATAATTTTCAATACCAAGTTGGCCGATTATTTCATTAACGCGGTCTTTTTCTTTTTTCATAAAACCCTGCTTCCAGCTTTTCCGGCCGGCAAGGCCCGAAAGGATTACATCAAAAACCGATACCGGGAAGCGGGAATCGAATTTGTTTACCTGGGGCAGGTAACCAATATTGCTTCGCCTGTTTTTCAGTTCATCGCAAAAACAAAGTTCTCCCGATATGGGTTCAACAAGGCCAAGTATGGCTTTCAGCAGCGTTGTTTTTCCGCCTCCGTTTGGCCCGATAATCCCGATAAAATCGTTTTTGTTAATTGTTAACGAAACATTTTCAAGTACAATTTTTGAGTTGTAACCAACGGTAAGGTTTTTTATGTCAATTAGTTTGTCCATTATTTCGACAAGGCTTCCTCCATTTTTTTTGTTATGGAATACATTTCATCAAGCCAGTTTTCGGCCAGGGGGTCAACGGTCTCAACCCGGGCATTAATTTCTTTAGCAATGGTTTTTGCCTTCGATGTTTCAAATTGTGACTGGATAAACACGGTTGAGATTTGATCTTTCAGTGCTATATCGACCAACGCTTTCATTTGTGCCGTACCGGGTTCTTTGCCTTCAAATTCAACAGGTATTTGTTTCAAATGGTAATCCTTTGCAAAATAGCTCAGTGAGGGGTGATAGATAATAAAAGACTTGTTTTCTTTTTCACCCAGTGTGTGACGTATATGGTTATCGAGTTCATTTATACGTGCAATGAATTTTTCGAGGTTTTTTTCAAATGCAGCAGTCATATCGGGGTATATTTCAGAAAGTTTGGTACACATGGTTCGTGCTATTGTTTTAACATTCTCGGGCGATGTCCAAATATGGGGGTCTGTTCCACTCTCGTGGTTGTGTGCGCTTCCTTTGTTTAAATGCGTTTTGTTGTTTCGTAAAAGGTCGATGCCCCGGCTGCATGAAACATACTGCACGTTGCCTGCTGTTTCAGCAAATTTTTTCATCCACGATTTTTCAAAACCAAGGTGCCCGATATAAAAATAAACCGTTGAATTACTGAGGCTTTGTATCTGTTTTGGGGTAGGTTCAAAATCGGCCGGACTGGCACCGGGAGGTAACATCACGTTTACCGTAAATTCTTTTCCGGCAATTTGTTCAATAAAATATTTCTGAGGCAGTATGCTTACCGTTATAATTTCCTTCTGATCGGCTTTTTTACTGTTGGTACAGTTGAAAAGCAATAAGGGGATGATTGCGATAAATAGTAATTTTTTCATCTTATTAAAATTGTTTATTCCTTGTGGTATAAGATGTAACTCTCGATGAATTTAAATTTTTTCTCGTGTGTGTCCCGATTACTATCGGGATTAAAAAATTGAAATTCATGTTCGTTTCATAGTATAAAACAGGTTGTTTTCAGTATGCTAAATTAACAATCAATTTGAACTTTATTTTTATAAATTCCTAAATGCAAAGTAATCATTTGTCAGGCAGCTTTTACGCTGTTGCCTTTTGCTTTTTATTCTTTCGTTTATGGGGAGGCGGAACCGGGTCGTATCCGTGGCCGCCCCACGGATGACAGCGTGAAATGCGGTGCAGCCCCAGCCATGCGCCTTTTATGGGACCGTGAATTTTTAATGCCTCAATCATATAATTCGAACAGGTTGGCGTGTACCTGCACGAGGCCGGTGTTAATGGCGAAATGGCATATTTGTAAAAATAGGCCAGTCCCAAAAGCGGGTAAGTGAAAAGCTTTCCGATAAATTTTTGAATTTTCATCTTTCAACGTTAACGAATTTCCGTTAGAAAGGTTCGTATAAAATGTAACAAATACAAAAAGTATTTTTCTATTTCAAAAAATCCTTGTAAAGCATGCTTGGTTGTATGCCTTCGTTGTTTTGATATTTACCGCTTTTGTAATTTACGTATTCGCCGTTAAGGTTGTGATAATATATCTGGCAAATTTCAACACCGGGGTAAATGCGAATGGGTTGCACGCAAAAAATTTCGAGGGTCCAGTAACCGGCAAAACCTACATCGCCAAAACCGGCTGTTACGTGAATGAACATGCCCAGGCGGCCAACCGACGAGCGCCCCTCGAGCATGGGAACAAACCCTTCGGTGCGGGTGTATTCAAAGGTGCGGCCCAGGTATAACTTGTTGGTTTCGAGCAGGAGCCCTTCTTCCGGAATTATTATTTCGTGGGCCTTGTTTTCGGTTTTCATGTCAAGTTCATCGTTGTCGTAAACTAACAAGCGGTTATGCAATTTCAGGTTGTAACTGTTGGGATTCAGCTGTGCCGGGTTGTAAGGCTCAATGAATATGGTTTTGTTTAAACGTTTTTCAATTTCTTTTCCTGATAAGATCATGGTATTGCCGCTAAAAATTTTTCAAAGATAATCAGTTTAAATAGAAAAATACTTAAAATGCGATACGTCTAAAAATGAAAAAAAATTAAAATCTTGACATCTTTGCGTCTTTGTTGGAAATTACCTTTTTCTTCCAAAATCAGTATTACCTTTACTCCGGTTATTTATATTTTATACGATGAGCAATAACACAACAGGCAAAGAACCCGATAAAAAACTCTTTGGAAAAACCCTTGAGGAATTAACAGAAGTTGTATCTGAACTCAACCTTCCAAAATTTGCTGCAAAACAAATGGCCGACTGGCTCTATAAAAAAGGGGTTACTTCGGTTGACGAAATGACAAACATTTCGAAAAGAAACCGGGAGCTTGTTGCTGAAAAATTTGAAGTTGGCTTACAATCTTATGCAAAAGTACAGACCAGTACCGACGGGACAAAGAAATATCTTTTCCCAACCCGGGAAGGAAAATATATCGAAACGGCCATGATCCCCGATAAAACCCGAATTACCGTTTGCGTATCGTCACAGGTTGGGTGTAAAATGAACTGCCTGTTTTGCATGACGGGCAAGCAGGGCTTCGGCGGGCAGCTTTCGGCTGGCGAAATTGTGAACCAGGTAATGATGATTGACGAACATGACCAGGTCACAAACATAGTGTACATGGGCATGGGCGAACCCTTCGACAACCTTGACGAAGTACTGAAAAGCATCGAAATACTAACATCTGAATGGGGTTACGGCATGAGCCCACACCGCATTACGGTCTCAACCATTGGAATAATACCTGCGCTAAAACGTTTTTTGAACGAGAGTAACTGCAACCTGGCAATCAGCCTTCATACACCATTCGATGGTGAGAGGGAAAAACTTATGTCCATTCAAAAAACGTATCCCATAAAAGAGGTAATTAGCGAATTACGCGCTTTCGACTTTGGCCGGCAACGCAAACTTTCGTTCGAATACATCGTTTTTGGAGGCCTGAACGATACCCCTTCACATGTTAAAGAAATAGCCCGCTTGCTTAATGGAATAAAATGCCGCCTTAACCTGATAAGGTTTCACGCTGTTCCGGGTGTTGATTTACCCGCCACCAATGAAAACCGTTTGCAGGTTTTTAAAGATCAACTGAACCAAAAAGGAATATTGACAACAACACGGGCTTCGCGGGGGCAGGACATTTATGCTGCCTGCGGGTTGTTGAGCACAAAAGAATCGGGCCGGGCGACTGGAAATTGCCCAGATTAAAGGCGAATAAAATACGCTTGTTCCAAATTGAAAGAAAATCCCTATCTTGAGAAAGTATTTCAAGACAATAATACATGTTTTTAAAACACATCAAAACCGATATTACATTCAGAAAAAGCACCAGGGTTCTATATGCTTCCTTATTTTTTCTTTTTTTGTTTAATGCATTGTTTACAAAAGCCGTAGTGAAAAGCATCGGCGTACCAACCATACAGAATTACCCCAGATCTGAATACAATGCAGGTACACAAAACTGGAGTGTACAACAGGGTACTAATGGTGTAATGTATTTTGGTAACAACAACGGTCTTTTACGGTTCGACGGGCAGTTTTGGGATTTGCACCTTATGCCGAACGGTTCAAACATCAGGGTGCTTCATTTTTCCGAAAACCAGCAATTACTTTATGCCGGAGCTTACGACGAATTTGGTTATTTTTCAAACGATTCAACGGGGCGCCTGGTTTACCATTCACTTCTTCCGTTGGTTGCCGAAGAAGACCTTAATTTTGGCGATGTATGGAAAATATACGAAGGATCGTGGGGCGTCGTTTTTCAAACATTCGAAGGTTTATTTTTTTACAAGGACGGGCAAATTGAAGTGGTAAAACCCCGTAGCGATTTTCATTATTCGTATTATGTTAACGGCATTCTATATGTGTTCGACCGCGAAACCGGGCTGCTCGAATACAGGAACGGCTTTCTGAAAAAAATACCATCGGGCGATTTTTTTAAGCGGAAAGAGGTATGGTCAATGCTTCCGCTCAACAACGATGAAATACTCATAGGTACGGCTAAAGAAGGCCTGTTTCATTACGATGGAATGAAGCTGAAACCGTGGGACACACCGGTGAACGGATTGCTGAAAAAGTACCAGATCTATTCCAGTTTAATTGTTGATAATAATCACCTGGCTTTTGGCACCATTCAAAACGGGTTGATAATATGCAATAAGCAAGGTGAAGTGGTGCAAATAGTGAACCGCGAAAAAGGCCTGCAAAACAACACGGTACTGAGCATGTGCCTCGACCTTGACGGGAACATGTGGCTAGGCCTCGACAACGGGATCGATTACGTTGAAATAAACTCACCCATTACCCTTTTGCAGGATTATTATGATTTTGGCACGGGTTACACCTCAATTTTATATAAAAACACCATTTACCTCGGTACAAACCAGGGGCTGTTTTATTGCAACAAGGACAAATTGTCCGATCCCTTTCTCAACGCAACCGACTTTAAAATGGTTCCCAATACCTCGGGGCAGGTATGGAGCCTGCAGGTGATTAACGGGAAATTGTTTTGCGGCCATAACAACGGGGCTTTTCTCATCGAAAACAATGTAGGAAACCAAATAAATGAAATACCCGGATGTTGGGCTTTCCATGAAATACCCGGGTACTCGGGGCATTACATTGAGGGAACGTATAACGGGCTTGAACTTTGTACGTTTGAAAAGGGTACGTTGAGACACAACAAACATATTCCCGGCATAAACTATTCCTGCCAGGAACTGGCCATTGTGCCCGACCGCTACGTGTGGGTCAGCCATGCTTTTAAGGGTATATCATTATTCCGGCTTACCGAAAATCTCGACAGTTTACAGTTTGTTAAGTTGTTTACCAAAAAAGACGGATTACCTACCGACTATTTTAATGAGATAAAATTGATGAATAACGGAACACTTTTGGCAACAACTAACGAAGGTATATACCAGTTCGATTTCCGCAGTAATATGTTCATACGTTCGGCATACTACAACAACCTTTTTCAGAATAAAACCGTTAGCTACATACAGGAAGACGATGCCGGGAATATTTGGTACATCTGTTCAAACAACGAAGGCGGCGTGCTCCGGTTTCAGGAGGACGGTACATATACAAATGTTACCTATCCTTTTTACAAGTTAAAAGGAAAATTTATCGGTAGTTTTTTTCATTTTAATGTGCTCGACAACAACAATGTGCTTATTGCGCTCGAAAAAGGTTTTGCCCATTACAACCCATCGTTGGTAATTGATTACCGGCGGAAATACAACGCCGTGTTGAACAGCGTTTCATACTTAAACCAAAGCAATTTTATATATAGTGGTTTAAGGGTTGGAGATCAGCAGGAACATGTGCTTTCACCCGAAATCGATTTCAAAAACAATTCACTGCGCTTCACTTTTTCGGGCCTCTTTTTTGAAGGCAACAACGAAACGATGTTTTCGTACAAAATGGAAGGCTTCGACCACGACTGGTCCGAATGGCAGGGTGAGTCGGTAAAAGAATACACAAACCTTCCCGACGGAGACTTTACGTTCAGGGTACGGGTTAAAAACAAATACGGTGTTATTGCTTCGCCCGAGGCTTTTCACTTCACGGTTTTGCCCCCATGGTATAAATCGATACCCGCGCTGCTTATTTATTTTGCCTTTTTTGTTATTCTTATTTGGCTCATTGTTTTGTTGTTTGTAAAACGTATTGAACGTACACGCCTGAAAGAAATGGACCTTCAGAAAAGGCGCTACCTCGAAAAAGAGGAAAAACTTAAAAACGAAGCTTTGCTGGCCGAGAAAGAAATCATCAGGCTGCGGAATGAAAAATTACGGGCCGAGATGATCCATAAAGATAAAGAGCTGGCAAATTCGGCCATGAACCTGGTACAGAAAAACAAGCACCTGAACAAGATTAAAAGTGAACTTTTAAAAATGAAGGGCGAAATAAAAGAAGACTTGTTGATAAGCCGTATTAACATGATTATTCGCAAAATAGATAAAGAAACCAGTAACGATGAATCGTGGTCGGTTTTTGAAACAAATTTTGAACAGGTACATGAAGATTTTCTGAAACGCCTGCGTGAAAAACATCCCGACATAACCCCAAAAGAGTTGAAGCTATCGGCATATCTACGCATGAACATTTCAAGCAAAGAAATTGCAACCCTGCTCAATATCACTACCCGTGGGGTTGAAATCAGCCGCTACAGGCTAAGGAAAAAGTTTGGCCTTGAGCGAAACCAAAACCTGATTGACTACATATTGTCCATTTAGCTGTATTCATTTAATACATTTCCAATAAACATTTTAGCCCGTTTGTCAATTTTCACAGTAAAACATTGTTTTACCAATTAAACAGAGAAATTGAGAATATTTTCATTGAGCTATTAATGAAAAACGCAAACAATTGTTAATAAAATGTTTAAAAATTTATTGATGTAATTTTGATGAGTTGCAATTTGCATGGTGTTAAGTTTTTGTTGATTCCATTTATTTCAGCTTTTAACATTTATTAAGTTATTTCGTCGTTAAGAAATTTCAAAAAGATGAATTGATAACTGATCATGCTGCCCCGGTAAAACAAAAGCACGTTATACCTGGGCAGTCAAAAACTAATTTTTTATGAAACAAAAAGTTCTGCTTTTATTAATGCTATCGGTGCTTTGGGGTATAGGATACGCCCAGCAGCACACCGTTACCGGAACGGTAACATCTGCCGACGATAATACACCCCTGCCGGGTGTAAGCATCGCGGTAAAAGGAACAACAACGGGTACAATTACCGATATTGATGGTAATTATTCAATTGCTGTTAAAGATGAAAATGCAACATTGATGTACGTATTTGTTGGTATGCGAACGGTTGAAATTCCAATTGCCGGACAAAATCAAATTAACGTTGCCATGGAAACCGATGTTATGGGGGTTGACGAGGTGGTTGTTGTCGGGTACGGTGTTACAAAAAAGAGCCTCGTAACCGGTTCAATTGCCAAAGTTGATGCCGAGGACATAATGCAATCGCGTACTACCCGTGTCGAAAATGCCCTGCAGGGGAAAACAGCCGGTGTACTTGTTCAACAATCATCGGGTGCCCCGGGAGCCGAACAAAACATCATTATCCGTGGTGTTGGTTCCGATAATGCCGTACGCCCCATATATGTTATTGATGGTATGCGTACCGACGGTATCGACTGGCTCGACCCACAGGATATTGAATCAATCGAAATTTTGAAAGATGCTGCTTCGGCTGCTATTTACGGTACTGAAGGCGGTAATGGGGTTGTGCTTATTACCACCAAAATGGGCAAAGGCGGAAAAACAAATTTTTCGTACGATGCCTCCTACGGTATACAAAGTGTGGTGCCCGGCTTCAGTGTTATGGACACCGAAGAATACCTGAAATACTACCGCACGGCTTATGTCAACGACGGACGGAACAAAACCTGGGACGATGCCGTTGAAAATTATCCCGATTCGGATGTTAACACCGACTGGCTGGGTGCCATATTTGTAAATGCACCTACACAAAAACACAAA
Organism: Prolixibacteraceae bacterium; assembly: GCA_021740385.1. Lineage (GTDB taxonomy): Bacteria > Bacteroidota > Bacteroidia > Bacteroidales > Prolixibacteraceae > DAIMEA01. Next base: position 42,378 of record JAIOZY010000027.1, read on the forward strand.
ATCAGTGTTGACGGCGGATCGGACCGCTCGAAATATTATTTTTCGGTTTCATATACCGACCAGGACGGTATAATTGGCGGTGGTGAAAAAAGCAACTTTACACGATATGCCACCAAGCTCAATATCGACAGCAAAGCAACCGACTGGATGAACGTGGGAATGAGGATGTCTTATTCTCAAACCCGTACGAGAGGGATTCACCAAAACGACGTGTTTGGTTCGGTTACCAACAATGCAGTAGTGCTCGACCCTACAACCCCGGTTTACTACAACGACAGATCGGAATACAGTGACCGTGATGTGGAAAACATGTCGAGGGTATGGGGTGAAGAATGGTATACCAATCCTTCACTTTACGACGAAAACGGGTATTTCGGTATTTCACAAAAAGTGCTCAACGAAATCCAAAACCCGGTGCACCAGCTGCATAACGACCGGGACCAGAGCATAAACAACAAATTATTTGGTGGAATTTACGGTGAGATTAACTTTTTTGAAGGACTTAAATTCCGCACCAATTTTGATATCGACCTGGCACATAACTACAACCGTGGATGGAACCCCAGGGTTTACACCAACAGTATGAACAGTCCTTCTGTTCGGAGCCGTGCTTTTCAGGAAATTAACATGTACTTTACCTGGCAATGGGAAAGCTATTTCACATTTAACAAAGAATTTGGCGACCATACGATTGGTGCTGTTTTGGGTACATCGGCAAGGGAGTATACACATGAATACCTTGGCGGTGATGGCGAAAACCTGAAAAAGGAAAGCGATAATTATGCATGGATTGATTACGGGCTATATATTGATACACTGAACAATACGTCGTGGGGGGGACTCGGTGGATGGGACCGTTTGGCCTCGGTTTTCGGTCGTGTCTCTTATTCTTATAAAGATAAGTACATGATCACTTCAAATTTTCGCCGCGATGGTAGTTCTAAATTCGGCCCCGCCAATAAATTCGGGCTTTTCCCATCCGTTTCTGTAGGCTGGGTTATGTCGCGCGAAGACTTTTTCCAGGTGCCGGCCATCAGCTTCCTGAAACTGCGGTACAGCTGGGGTAAAAACGGTAATGCAACCAGCCTGGGCTGGGACTGGCGTTATCTGCCCACAAGTTCATCGGGCAGTTATTACTACATCGACGGAAACGACCAACTCCTTTCCATTGTTGAACCAACAAGGTTAACAAACCCGGAATATCAGTGGGAAAAAACCGAGCAAAGCGATATTGGGATTGATCTTGGCCTCTTCAGAAACAGGCTCTCGTTTACTGCCGATTACTACATTAAAAAGTCTTCCGACTTCCTGTTTGAAGGATCGGTGCCAGCACTGGCAGGCAACGACCCACCAACAGTGAATGCCGGTACTATCGAAAACCGCGGTATTGAATTCGAACTGGGATACAACGATAAAATCGGCGATTTGAAGATAAACGTGCAGTTAACGGCTTCGCACAATAAAAGTGAAGTGACCGAAATTACTGAAACAATCAGCTTCATTACCGGTGGTAACGTAGGTACTTTTGGCGATTCGAAACGCATGGAAGTGGGCTACGAACCCTGGTATTTCTACGGTTTTAAAACCGATGGTTTATTCCAGAGCGAAGAAGAAATAGAGGCGTATGTGAATGCCGATGGTAAAAAATACCAAACATCGGCAGCACCGGGCGATGTGAAATACCTCGATATTGCCGGAACAGCCGACAGCCTTGGTGGTGGCCCCGACGGGCTCCTTACCGATGCCGATAAAACATACCTCGGTTCGCCTTATCCAAAACTTTTGGGTGGCCTGAACATTAATCTCGAGTACAAAGGTTTCGACCTGAACGTTGCTACCTACGGTCAATATGGCAATAAAGTCTTAATGGCCGTATCGGTCCGCGACGACCTGTCGAATACCAACAAACCCGATTTTTACATTAACGATGCATGGATATCGCCGGAAGAACCCGGTACATTCCCACGGCCAACCGTTAAAGACCGCAACCGGAACCTTTCAAGGGTAAACGATTACATGCTACAGGATGGTTCTTTCTTCAGGATTAGCAACCTGGCACTGGGTTACACACTTCCTTCATCGCTTACCTCAAAAATTGGAATATCGAAACTGAGGATTTACGTGGCCGTTGATAACCTCTATACCCTCACAAATTACAAAGGGATGGAGCCCGAAGTTGGCGGCGATTACTGGGGATACAGGGGACAACAATGGGCCGGTATCGACCGGGCTGTTTACCCGAAACCGAGAACCGTGTTAGGTGGTATCAATGTTAACTTTTAAAATTTTAGACCAATGAAAAAAATTGTAATCAACATATTTTTCGTATTTGCCCTGCTGGCTATTACAACCAGTTGTGGCGAAGACTGGCTCGAGCTGGAACTGAAAGGATCGTTGCCTTTTGCCAGTGAAGCCATCGATACCGATGAAAAAGCATTTGAAGTGCTTTGCGGTGCATACGACTTTCTGCAGGTGAAATACTATTCAGGCTGGAGCTCGTATTACCTGCTGGGCAACCTTGCAGCCGATGATGGTGTTCCGGTTGGTGGCGGATTTTCCGACCGACCCGAGTACTGGGATTTTCATGAATATGAAATCACCTCTGAAAACCCTGCACTACTTCAGTTTTGGAGGAGGAATTATTACGGTATATACCGTGCAAACATTGTATTGAACGATATTGAACTCGAAACCAGCGCCATGGATATGTACCGTGCCGAAGCAAAATTCCTGCGGGCTTACTTCTATTTTGAACTGGTTAAAACTTTTGGGAACATCGCTTTTTACACGGTAAACCTTTCACCTTCGGAGTACAGCCCTACCAATACCGCGCCGGAAGTGGTTTACGAACAAATTGAAAAAGATTTGCTCGAAGCCATTGAGGTGCTGCCAAACAAATCGCAGCAAACAACGGCCGAAATGACCCGCGCAAGTAAAGGCGCAGCACAAGCCATGCTGGGGAAAGCTTATCTTTTCCAGAAGAAATACGATGAAGCTGCCGGTGTGTTAAAAACCCTGGTCGGATCGGGTGAATACGACTTGTGCCCGGTTTACGACAGTATTTTCAAGAAAAGTGAAGAATTCGGGATCGAGTCGGTTTTCGAAGTTCCGTATGCATCATACATTCATGGTGACTTCTGGGCTAACGGACGCGAATCGGAAGGGAACATTGAAGTACAACTGACCGGCCCCCGCGAAACGGCTTTAACAGGGTTCGTAAATGCAGGCTGGGGCTTCGACATGATCGATTCAAGCCTTGTAGATGCCTGGGATGCAGCCGGCGACGAAGTGCGTAAATACGGCACCGGCCTGGGGCCTGAAAGTTTTCATGAATGGGTAACCATTAGTGCAACTCAAGTTGATGATAACGGTAACGGATTCCCTGACGATAAAGAGAAGGAAGAATGGACAGGCTGGTACCAGAAAAAGCGTTGCCCGTATGTTGGTTATAATGACCCGGGGCAATCGCCAATGGAGGCCACTTATGAAAACAACGAACGGGTAATCCGTTTTGCCGATGTGCTTTTGATGTATGCCGAAGCGTTAAACCAAAAAGGCTCACCCGACGACGGTACCGCACTTCAAATGGTTAACAGGGTACGCCAACGTGCCAAACTGGATCCTTTAAGCGGTATTTCAGGCAATGAGCTTTTTGAAGCCATTAAGCTTGAACGCCGCCTCGAACTGGGAGCAGAAGGGCAACGCTACTGGGACGTAGTGCGCTGGGGCGATGGTGCCAAAACATTTGGTTACCTTGGCTTTGTTGAAGGAACACACGAAATTTGGCCAATTCCCGAAAGCGAAATTGGTAAAACATCGCTTGTACAGAATAACGGTTATTAGTTAGATTTACGGGAACTTACAGTCAGGACAGCAATGTTTTGATTGTAAGTTCCTTTAATTTAATGTTCTAATGCATTTGTTGTCCATGATGGTTTTGGGAATAATGATGATTTATTTTCAAACTAAACTTTTCTAATGCTTCTTAATTACTTGTATGGCCCAAAACTGTCGGGAAGCATTTCATAATAACAAAAGGGGATGAGGTATTTCAAAATAATCAAAAACGCTTTTTGCCTGGCTTTATTCATGGGTGTTGTTTTAACATCATGCCGTTCAGACGAAAATCAATATACTGACAATAAAAGGATTGAGGAGCTGTTAAGCCGGATGACCCTTGAAGAAAAAATTGGGCAGATGGTTCAGAAAAACGGGGGTTCGTTTTCCGACAGTCTTGTAAGGGCCGGAAGAATTGGTTCTGTTTTAAACGAAATTTCGGTCGAAAAACAAAACCGTATTCAGAAAATGGCCGTTGAGGAAAGCCGCTTGGGTATTCCCATTATTTTTGCGCGCGATGTAATCCACGGTTTTAAAACCATTATGCCCATCCCGCTTGCGCAGGCAGCAACCTGGAACCCGCAAATTGTTGAAAAGGGGGCCCGGGTAGCTGCAACCGAAGCTGCTTCGAGCGGAATACGCTGGACTTTTTCACCCATGGTTGATGTTACACGCGACCCTCGATGGGGGCGCATTGCCGAAGGCTTTGGTGAAGATCCGTTCCTTACTTCAGAAATGGGTGCTGCCTTGGTTCGCGGATACCAGGGAGAAAACCTCAGCAATAAAACATCAATTGCAGCTTGTGTAAAACACCTTGCCGCTTACGGCTGGGCCGAAGGTGGCCGCGATTACAACACAACCAACATTCCTGAGAACGATTTGCGCGACATTGTCCTTCCACCGTTTAAACGTTGTGCCGATGAAGGTGCTTTGAGTATGATGACTTCGTTCAACGATATTAACGGGGTACCTGCTACCGGCAACAAATTTCTTGTAAACGATATCCTGCGCGAGGAATGGGGCTATCAGGGATTGGTTGTCAGCGACTGGGTGTCTGTCATTCAGCTGATTACCCATGGTGTTGCTGCCGATGAAAAAATGTCGGCCCGCATGGCGGTTCATGCAACGGTCGATATGGAAATGGCCAGCACATCTTACGAAACGTATCTGAAAGAGCTGCTTCACGAAGGGGCAATATCGCAACAGCAAATTAATGATGCCGTACGCCGCATTTTAACGGTTAAATTCATACTTGGCTTGTTCGACGATCCGTATACCAATCCAAACGATTTTCCGGAAATGCTGAATGAAAAACATTTGGCAGTTTCAAAAAAAGCGGCAACCGAAAGTGCCGTATTGCTCAAAAATGAAGGTTTACTGCCAATATCAGAAGACATAAAAACCATTGCGGTTATTGGCCCGCTGGCCGATGCCCCGCACGATCAACTTGGAACATGGATTTTTGACGGTAACAAACAAAATTCGGTTACGCCACTCGAAGCCATAAAGAAAATGGCAAAAGCTAAGGGTATAAAGCTGTTGTATGAACAGGGCATGGAAATCAGCCGCTCAAAAGAAATTTCATCACCCGGAAGAGTTCAGGCAATTGCAAAACAGGCCGACATCGTCCTGCTTTTCCTGGGCGAAGAATCGATCCTTTCGGGAGAATCGCATAGCCGTGCAAACATCGATTTGCCCGGGGCACAACAAGAATTGGTTAAACTTGCAGCAAAAAGCGGAAAACCCGTTGCAACAGTTATTATGGCCGGCCGGCCGTTAACGTTTGAACCGGTATTGGAATATACCGGGGCTGTACTTTATGCATGGCACTCCGGGACCATGACCGGTCCGGCATTGGCCGACCTTCTTTTTGGCCATGAATCACCTTCGGGAAAATTACCCGTAACATTTCCGCGGCACGTGGGGCAGATACCCATTTATTACAACCACCGCAATACCGGAAAACCGGCAACCAACGAAACATGGGAACGCATGGACGATATTCCCGTTGAAGCTCCGCAACTATCAATCGGTAACACCTCACATTATCTCGACTACGGTTTTGAACCCATGTACCCCTTTGGTTTTGGTTTATCATATACTAAATTTGAATATCAATCAATAGAAACCGATAAAAATGATTATTTTCAAACCGATACCATTCGGGTTTCGATAAAACTGAAAAATACCGGCGATTATGATGCAGCAGAAGTTGTACAGTTGTATATTCACGACAAAGTTGCCAGCAGGGCGCCGGTAATGAAACAACTCAAAGCTTTCGAAAAAGTATTCTTTAAAACAGGTGAGCAAAAAACGGTTGAATTTGAATTGCCGGTTTCTGCTCTTGGTTTCCATAACCTCGAAATGGATTATGTTGTTGAACCCGGTGAATTTATAATTATGGCCGGTGGAAGTTCAGAAACAAAGTTAGATACAGAAATTGTTATTGAGAAGAACTAAAATTTATAAAATGGGGAAAAAGGGATTTGTTACAAAAGTCTCATTAATTGTTGCCCTTGGCGGCTTCCTAATGGGTTTCGATGCATCGGTAATTTCAGGGGTTATTAAATTTATTGAGCCCGAGTTTGGCCTTTCAAAAATTCAGTTGGGTTGGGCTGTAAGTTGCTTAACGCTCACATCAACACTGGCCATGATGGTTGCAGGGCCAATAAGCGATAAATATGGAAGAAAGCTTGTGCTGAAATACGCCGCGGTTTTGTATGCCATTTCGGCTATATCATCAGCTATGGCGCCTTCGTTTACCATTTTGGTTATTGCCCGCATGATTGGAGGCTTGGGAGTAGGTGCTTCGTTAATTGTTGCGCCTATGTACATTGCCGAAATATCGCCTGCGAATATGCGTGGACGCATGGTTTCGTTTAACCAGCTAAACATTGTAATCGGGATATCGGTTGCTTTTTTTACCAATTACCTCATTCTTCAGTTGGGAAAGAGTACCGGTGGTTTTTCCGAAGCCCTGGGTTTTGCTGAGCATAACTGGCGATGGATGCTGGGCCTGGAAACCCTGCCGGCTGTTCTTTATTTTGCTTTTCTGTTTGCCGTGCCCCGTAGCCCGAGGTGGTTGGCTATGAGAGGGGATGAAAACGTTGCCCTTGCTATTCTCGCCAAGGCAAACGGTGACGAAAAAGCAAAAAACGTTATGGCTGATATTAAGGAAAGTCTTGCCAAAGATGTGAATAAGAAGAAAGCACGTTTAAGCGAACTGTTCAAGCCTGCTCTTAAATTGGTGCTGTTAATCGGGATTGTTATTGCTATTCTACAACAAATAACCGGTATTAATGCCGTGTTCTTTTATGCCCCCATGATTTTTGAGCAAACCGGCATTGGTACCGATGCCTCGTTTTCGCAGGCCATACTTGTTGGCTTAACAAACTTGGTATTTACCATACTGGCCATTTGGCTTATTGACAAAATCGGGCGAAAAATATTGCTCATAATCGGGTTCTCGGGCATTTTTATTACCATGTCGTTATTAGCTTATGCCTTCAGTGCTGCTACCTATCAAATCGATATGAATGCAATAAGCAGCATTGTTGCCCAGGTACCTAATGCCGACTGGAGTTCTGTGCAGGGTGTGGTTTTTAATAGCGATATAGAATTCCGGGGGGCAGTGGAAGGACTGCTTGGTTCCGATATGGCTAATGTCCATCTTACCAATTTGGTAAACGGTTCAATTCAGATCAACTCGTGGTTGGTACTTATTGCCATCATCGGTTTTGTTGCCTCGTTTGCGATATCGGTAGGACCGGTTATGTGGGTGCTCTTTTCCGAACTTTTTCCCAACCGGGTGCGCGGATTGGCTATATCGTTTGCCGGTTTTATCAATTCAGCCATAAGTTTTAGCGTTCAACTGGTGTTCCCCTGGGAACTTCAAAACCTTGGCAACACGGGCACATTCCTGATATTTGGCATTTTTGGCGTTATCGGGCTGGTTTTTGTCCTTATCTTTTTGCCCGAAACAAAGGGTAAATCACTCGAAGAACTCGAGATATTTCTTGTTAATACAAATCAATCAAAAAAATCATAAACCATGAAATACCTGATTTTTATAGTAAGCATCGTTTTATTTATGGGATGTTCAAACGAAAACAAACCGGCAAAAGTGAAAGTGGTTGAGAAAGACGGCAAATACCGCTTGTATGTAAACGGCAAAGAATTCTACATTATGGGTGCCGGATGTGAGTTTGGCGACATTGAAAAGCTGGCTGAACACGGGGCAAATTCTTTCCGTACCTGGCGTACCGACAATGGACGGCAAACCGGGCAGGAAGTGCTCGACCGAGCCCACGAAAACGGCCTCATGGTCATGATGGGCCTCGATGTTTACCGCGAACGGCACGGGTTCGATTACAACGATGAAGCTGCAGTGAAAAGGCAATTTGATAAGCTGAAAGAAGAAGTGATAAAATACAAAGACCATCCCGCGCTTTTGGCCTGGGGAATTGGCAACGAGTTAAACCTGGGGGCAAAAAACATGAAGGTTTGGGATGCCGTAAACGACATTGCCAAAATGATACACGAAGTTGATCCCAACCATCCGGCAACCACCATGCTGGCCGGAATTGGTAAAAAGGAAATCGACTACTTCAAAGAAAACTGCCCCGATCTCGACTTTGTTTGTGTTCAAATGTATGCCGATATCGAAAACCTTCCCAAACGCCTTGACGATGCCGGGTACGATGGCCCTTATGTGGTTACGGAATGGGGCGCTACCGGACACTGGGAAGTGCCACCTACCGAATGGGGCGCTGCTGTGGAACAAACCAGCCAGGAAAAACGCGACGCTTACCTGCGCCGCTACGAAATGGCCATAGCCGCCGATGAAGATAAGTGTATGGGTTCGTACGCTTTCTTGTGGGGGCAAAAACAGGAACGCACTCCCACCTGGTACGGCATGTTCCTCGAAAACGGGCATGCCACCGAATCGGTCGATGCCATGCATAAAATTTGGACAGGCGAATGGCCCGAAAACCGCTGTCCAACGCTTGATTCGTTGCGTTTAAACGGACAGAAAATATACGATCAGGTATACCTCAACACAGGCGAAACGTTCAGTGCCCTTGTTGCTGCACGCGATTTTGAAAACGAACCCCTTTCATACCGCTGGGAACTGCTGCCCGAAAGTGACGACCTTAAATGGGGGGGTGACCACGAAAGCAGGCCACCAACACTTTTCAACGTTAATGACGATGCTTCAATGGTTTTTGAAGCACCACAGGAACCCGGTGCATACAGGTTATTTGTTTATGTAACCGATGGTAATGAGCACTCGGCTAACGCTAATTTTCCGTTTTTTGTGAAAGCCTCCCCTAACCCCTCCAAAGGAGGGGAATAAGTGTAAATATACCACAGGTACATTCGGAAAAATATTTACAAAATTATTGCTTTCGGGTTAAATCTTAAATTAAGTGAAAAAAAACATATACATCGGAACAGGTCTTCAGCAAAAAAATAATGGGGAAGTTAAAGGTGAGCTGACTGAAATTGCAGGGGAAGTTTATTACGTTATTCATAATTATAACCAGATGAATCCTTTCTTCATAACGGTTGTCAGTGATTCAAACCACTGGATGTATTTGTCGTCAAACGGAAGCCTTACTGCCGGCCGGGCAAATCCCGATCAGGCTTTATTCCCGTATTATACCGATGACAAAATTCACGATTCGGAGGGTGTAACAGGCCCCAAAACAATCGTGTTTGCAACACACAACAACAAAACCTATCTGTGGGAACCGTTCCTGAAAAACAACCGGGGAACTTACAACATTGAACGGAATTTGTACAAAAAATGCACAGGCAATGCCATCATTTTTGAAGAGCTCAATCTTGATTTAAACCTTACTTTTCGCTACAGTTGGGGCAACAGTGAGAAATTTGGCTGGGTACGTGAAAGCTCCCTGCACAACAACGGCGGGCCTTGTCGGATTAAAATTGCCGATGGTTTGCAGAACATTCTGCCCTGGGGGATAAACCGAAATATGCAAGACACGAAAAGTACCCTGGTTGATGCGTATAAAAAAAGCGAATTGCTTAACGGCACCTCTCTTGCCTTGTTTCGACTTAGCTCAATTCCTGTAGATAAAGCTGAACCCAGCGAAGCGCTGAAAACAAACACCGTTTGGAGCGTCGGCCTCGACAATCCCAAATACCTGCTCAGCAACCTTCAGTTAACCGGTTTTTTGCAGGGAAAGGCAGTTCAAAGCGAAAACGAAAAACGGGGAATAAAAGGCGCATACTTTGTACAATCAGAATTCGAACTCAACGAAAAGAAAGAGAAAAAATGGGTAATGGTTGCCGAAGTTGCCCGCGATGCCCCATCGGTTGTTGAAAACCTTGAAATGCTGAAGGATGAAAAAACATTGCTTCAAAACCTGGAAAATGATATTGAGCGGGGTACAAAAGCATTGGAAACACTTGTGGCCAGGGCCGACGGCCTTCAACTTACCGGTGACCAGATAAATGAAAAAAGGCATTTTTCAAACACCTTGTTTAATATTATGCGGGGAGGCATTCCCCAAAACGGTTATGCCATTGAAAAAGCCGATTTTGAAAAACACCTGGTACATTTCAACAAACCCCTTGCCCATCAGGTTAAAAGCTGGTTAAATTCCTTGCCTGAAAAAATCAGATATACCGAATTACTCGACAAAGCTGTGGAAAACGGAAATAACGATCTGATCAGGCTTTCGCTCGAATATCTTCCGTTGATGTTCAGCCGACGGCATGGCGACCCGAGCCGCCCGTGGAACATTTTCGACATAAAACTGAAAAACGATGATGGGAGTCCATCGCTATATTACCAGGGCAACTGGCGCGATATTTTTCAAAACTGGGAAGCCCTGGCCAAGTCGTACCCGGTATACGTGCGTGGAATGATTGCCAAATTTCTGAATGCTTCAACCATCGACGGTTATAACCCATACCGCATTACCCGCGACGGTATCGACTGGGAAATGCCCGACCCCTCGGACCCCTGGGCAAACATTGGGTACTGGGGCGACCACCAGGTCATTTACCTCGAAAAGCTGCTCGAACTTTCGGAACGCTTTTTCCCGGGCCAGCTCGAAAACTGGATGAACCAATCGATTTTTACTTATGCTAACGTTCCATACGAACATAAACCGTATGAGCAATTGTTAGACGATCCGCGCGACACCATTATTTTTAATGCCAAAAAGCATAAAGAAATTGAAAAGCGGGTTGAAGAAACCGGTGCCGATGGGAAACTTGTTATGTTGGGTAACAAAGTTCTGAAAGTGAATTTCACCGAAAAAGCCCTGGTGCCGGTGCTTTCAAAAATCAGCAATTTTGTAGCGGGAGCAGGTATATGGATGAATACCCAACGGCCCGAGTGGAATGACGCCAACAATGCCCTTGTGGGTTATGGCACATCAATGGTGACCCTGTATTATATGCGCCGATACGTTCGTTTTCTCATCCATTTGTTTCAAAAATCGAAAGGGCAAAATTGGCATATTCACTCCGAGGTATTGGATTTATTTACCGATTTAAACCGTGTTTTAACACAAAACCTGCATTTGGTAAAAGGTGATATAAATGGCCGGAAGCAAAAACAATTGCTCGACCAGCTTGGCCGTGCGGGAAGTATTTTCCGGAAAAAAGTATATGCCGGGTTAGATGGGAAAACCGGGCTGCTCAATAAGCAGGAAGTAATTGCTTTTCTTAATACAACCGTGCAATTTATCGATCACAGCATTGCATCGAACAAACGCCCCGATGGTTTGTATCATGCCTACAACCTGATTTCTTTTAAAGGTGAAGAAATCGTGGTACGACATTTAAGCGAAATGCTCGAAGGGCAGGTGGCCGTTTTAAGTTCCGGTTTGCTGAATGCTGAAAAAACCGATGACCTGTTGAAAGCATTGCGCGAAAGTAATCTGTACCGATTCGATCAACGGTCGTACATGCTTTATCCCAATAAAAAACTGCCGGGTTTCCTCGAAAAAAATATTCTGGATCCCGACCGTGTAAAACAATCGAAATTGCTTTCAAGCCTCATCAGCGATGGGGATGCCAGCATTGTTGTCAGGGATGTTCAGGGCGATATCCATTTTAACGGGTCGATAAACAATGCCCAAACGCTGAAAAATGCGCTGAATAAATTGCCCGAAAAATACCATCGTTTGGTAAACGAAGAAGAGACACTGGTATCGGATATTTATGAAGAAGTGTTCGATCATCAATCATTTACCGGACGCTCCGGTTCGTTTTACAAGTACGAAGGCCTGGGCTGCATATACTGGCACATGGTATCCAAATTGTTACTCGCTGCAGGCGAAAACATTCGCTCAGCACAAAAAAGCAAGGCAAAAAAGGCACTCATTGAAAAACTGGAAAAACATTATGCCGAAATACGTGAAGGAATAGGCAGCCATAAATCTCCGGTTGAATACGGCGCTTTCCCAACCGATCCGTATTCACATACACCATCGATGGCCGGCGTGCAGCAACCCGGCATGACGGGCCAGGTTAAAGAAGACCTGCTCTCGAGATGGATGGAACTGGGCGTTGATATTGAAAACGGAAAAATTATTTTTAACCCGGAATGCATTGACAAAAAAGAACTTTTGCGCACTTTTTCAGGCTCTTCGCTTCAGCGGTTTCAGTCGAACTATGGTGTTGAAGTCCCGGCGGGAAAGTATTTACTTGCTTTCGCGTTTTGCGGTGTGCCTGTTTTTTACATTCGGGGACATCAGAATAAAGTTGAAATCGTTTATGACGATGGCCAAACTCATGTTCAGGATGCTATGGAGCTCAGTCCCGCATTGAGCAGTAAAATTTTTAATCGTGACGGGACTGTTATTTCGATCAGGATAACTTTTAAAACAACATAACCGGATGGCGATGAAAAAAAGGTGGTATTATATTTCAAACGCAGTGGCTTTTCTTATTTTAGGTTCATTGTTGTTGATTACCTGTAACCGGAAACACAATAAGCAAGAATCGCTATACGAAAAATACAAGTTGGTATGGAGCGATGAGTTTGATTACTACGGTTTGCCCGACTCTTCAAAATGGAGTTACGATACCGTAGGCAATGCCTGGGGCTGGGGAAACCACGAGCTTCAGTACTATACTGTTGAACGTGAAGAAAATGCCCGGGTTTCTGACGGAACATTAAAGATCGCGGCACGGAAAGAACCCTTTAATGGCTTTGGCTACACTTCGGCAAGGCTTATAACAAAGGGGAAAGGCGACTGGCTGTACGGCCGTTTCGAAATCAGTGCCAAACTGCCCGATGGGCGGGGCTTATGGCCGGCAATATGGATGCTTTCAACCGACTGGGAATACGGAGGCTGGCCCGAAAGTGGCGAGATCGACATCATGGAAAATGTTGGGTACGACCCCCACACCATTGTTGCTTCTGTTCACACCCAAAGCTACAATCATAAAAACGGAACACAGCGTAACAACACGCTTGAAGTACCCGATAACCGCGAAAAATTCCACCTGTATGCCTTAGAATGGGACTCGGTTTCAATCAATGCCTTTGTCGACGATTCACTCTATTTTACATTCACTAAAGAATCTAACAATCCCAATGTATGGCCGTTCAACAAACGCTTTCACCTTTTGCTCAATGTGGCTGTTGGTGGCGATTGGGGCGGCGCCCACGGGGTTAACGATTCCATTTTCCCGGCTTCGATGGAAGTGGATTATGTCCGTGTATACCAGGAAAAAGAGTAATTGAAAAATACTGAAATTATGAAACGAACATAGCCTGCCCCGACAAGTCGGGGATTCAGACGACACAAAAGGAGATGATTAACGTGTGCGAGTTCCATGCGGGTATATCGAACATCAAAACCTAAGCTTTCGATCCAAAAGATTCACAGCTTGTTACAAAATTGTAAACACATGAAAAATATTTTTCTTTTTTTAACTGCCCTGTTTTTTCTATCCGGTTGCAACAACCGGGAAAACGCAGGTTTTCTTCATACCAACGGAAAAAAAATTGTTGATGCAACAGGAAACGAAGTTATCCTGCGGGGAATGGGCTTTGGCGGCTGGATGTTGCAGGAAGGGTACATGCTTCAGACATCGGCCTTTGCCGGGCCACAGCACGAAATAAAAAATACCATAGCCGAATTGATCGGCCCGGAAAGTACGGAGGAATTTTACCAGGCCTGGCGGAATAACTACTGCACACGCGAAGATGTTGATGAAATGGCCTCGTGGGGCTTCAACTCCATCAGGCTTCCCATGCACTATAATCTGTTTACCCTGCCCATTGAAGAAGAACCCGTGATCGGGAAAGACACCTGGCTCGATACCGGTTTCGATATGATTGACGAACTGCTTGAATGGTGTGCGGCCAATGAAGTTTACCTGATTCTCGATTTGCATGCTGCACCCGGCGGGCAGGGAAAAGATGCCAATATTTCGGACTACGACAAAACAAAACCTTCGTTGTGGGAAAGCAAAGAAAACCAGCGAAAAACCATCGCACTTTGGCAAAAACTGGCCGAACGTTATGCTGATGAACCTTGGATTGGCGGCTACGATTTGATAAACGAACCCAACTGGGATTTCGATAACGCCGGTAATAAAAACGGCTGCAACTGTACCGAAAATGTATTGTTGTGGGATTTTTACAAAAGGGCCATTGATGCTGTGAGGGAAGTTGACCAAAACCACATTGTAATTATTGAAGGCAATTGCTGGGGCAACAATTACAAGGGCGTTCCCAATGTGAATTCATTCGACGATAACCTTGTATTAAGTTTTCACAAATACTGGAATTTTAACATTCAGGAAGAGATACAATACATCCTCGACATGCGCGAAAAATACAACGTGCCAATCTGGCTGGGTGAATCGGGCGAAAATTCAAATACGTGGTTTACAAATGCCATTAACCTTGTTGAAAGCCATGGTATTGGTTGGGCATGGTGGCCGTTCAAAAAAATTGGGTCGGTAACGGGAACCATAACAATACCGAAAACCGAAGGGTACAACAACCTGTTGCAATACTGGCGTGGCAATGCACCGAAACCCGATGTCGGGCAGGCCAAAGAGTGGCTGATGGAACAGGCCGAAATGATGAAACTTGAAAATTGCATGATCCATTACGATGTGATTGATGCCATGTTCCGGCAGGCACAAGGCGACAAATCGCCCATACCATTCAAAGAACACAACATTCCGGGAACCGTTTTTGCTGCCGATTACGACCTGGGTGCCAACGGCTATGCCTACCTCGATACCGACACCGCCAATTACCGCGTTTCGACCCAAAAGCATACCGGATGGAATAACGGCCACAGCTACCGCAACGACGGGGTAGACATTGAACGGTGTAACGATAAACCCGGCAATGGTTTTAGTGTAGGTTGGACCGAAAAAGGCGAGTGGCTGAATTACACAATTCATTCAAATACAACAGGTAATTATGTTATTGAACTAAGATACAACGGGGCTGGAAGCGTTCTGCTGCAGATAGATGACAAAAAATTAACACCGACAAAACTTCCCTGTTCTGCTGATTGGAAAAGTGTTAAACTTGGAGAAACAGAACTTGAAAAAGGTACGTATCGGGTTAAAATCATAATTGATGATGGGGGTGTAAACCTCAATTGCCTTAAGTTTAAAATAAATGATAAAACAATTTATTAATAATGAACATTTTAAAGGCATTTTTCTTTTCAACTTTTCTTTTAATTGTTAGCATGGGATTGGCCCAGGAGGGTTTTCTGCATACCGAAGGCCAAAACATTGTTAATGGGAATGGCGAAAATGTACTGCTCCGTGGCATTGGCCTTGGCGGCTGGATGCTGCAGGAAGGGTACATGCTCGAAACGTCGGGGTTTGCCAACCCACAGCACGAAATTGAGGCTGCTATAGAATCGGTTGCAGGTACTGAGGGGAAAGAACAGTTTTACGAAGCGTGGCTCGAAAATTACTGCACAAAAGAGGATGTCGATTCCATGGCTGCCTGGGGGTTTAACTCCATCAGGCTTCCCATGCATTACAAGCTTTTTACACTTCCCATTGAAGAGGAACCGGTTTCAGGGCAGGATACTTGGCTCAACAAAGGTTTTGAAATGGTTGACGCGTTGCTCGATTGGTGCAGCGACAATGAAATATACCTGATCCTCGACCTGCATGCTGCCCCGGGCGGACAGGGGAAAGATGCGGCCATTTCCGATTACGATGAAACAAAACCATCGCTTTGGGAAAGCGCCGAAAACCGCCGTAAAACAATTGCGCTTTGGCAAAAGCTGGCCGAACGTTATGCCGATGAACACTGGATTGGCGGCTACGACTTGATTAACGAACCCAACTGGGACATTGATAACGCGGGCAACGAAAACGGTTGCAATTGCAATCAAAACACTGCCCTCTGGAATTTGTATAAAGAGATCATTTCTGCTATACGCGAAGTGGATACCAACCACATTGTAATTATTGAGGGCAATTGCTGGGGTAACAACTACAACGGCTTGCCCGCTACCGATACTTTCGATTCAAACCTGGCATTGAGTTTCCACAAATATGCAACCTACAACGACGAAGGATCAATTGAATGGATGCTAAACCTTCGTGATATGCACAACGTACCAATATGGCTGGGCGAAGCCGGTGAAAATTCAAATACCTGGTTTGCAAATGCCATCAACCTTGTTGAATCGTATAACATTGGTTGGGCATGGTGGCCCTTGAAAAAAATCGGGTCGGTTACGTGCCCCGCAACCATTCCAAAAACCGATGGTTATCAGCAATTGCTCGATTACTGGAACAACGGTGGAAGTAAACCTTCCGAAGAAAATGCCACGGTATGGCTTCTTGAACAGGCCGAAATGATGCGGCTCGAAAACTGCATTATCAGGCACGATGTAATTGATGCCATGTTCCGACAGGCACAGGGCGATAAATCACCAATACCGTTTACCGAACACCATATTCCGGGAACAATTTTCGCGACCGATTACGACCTTGGAGGCAACGGGCATGCTTATTTTGATCGGGACACTGCCGACTACCGTTTTTCGACCGACGAATATACAGCCTGGAACAGTGGATGGGGCTATCGTAACGATGGCGTCGATATTCAAGCCTGCACCGATGATGTAACAAACGGCTTTAACGTGGGCTGGACAAACGAAGGCGAGTGGCTTCTTTATACCGTTGACGTTGATTCAACAGCCGGTTATACCTGTGATATCCGTTTTGCCGCAAATTCAGGAGTTGGGAAATTTCACCTCGAAATTGATGGTCTGGGTATTACAAAGGTACAATCATTGCCATCAACGGGCGGATGGGCAAACTGGTCAACCTTCACCATTGAAAATGTGATCCTTCAAAAAGGGACACACCGGCTGAAGTTTTGTGTTGACAATGAAGGGTTTAACATCAATTCGGTAACATTCAGTAATCCGGTTGGCCTGAGTGAAATGCCCCCTGAAATTATTCAGGTAAAGACCAACAACGAAGGTGATGGTATATTCGTGGTCACCAACCTGGGATTTAGCGCCGGTTGCAATCCGCGTTTTAACGATTTTCAGCTCATCATTAACGGTCATTCACTCCCGGTAACCGATATCGATTTTTATCCCGGTGATGAAACAGCGCTTGTTTTACGGACAAACAGGGAGTTTATTAAATCGGATGAAATTTACCTGAGCTATCGGGGTAAATCGCTGGTTTCGCCCTGGGAAGAGGAATATCCGGCGCTGGAAAAAACACGGGTCGATAATTTTTCGCCCAATTATGTGAGTTTACCGGCTACAATTGAAGCTGAAGACTTTGAGGTAAACGTAGGGTTCGAAACCGAAGCGTGTACCGATAGCGGCGGGGGCGAAAACCTGGCTTATGCCAATGCAGGCGATTATGCCGATTATTTCATTTTTAGCGAAGAAACGAAAAGCTACACCATTGAATACCGCGTTGCCAGCAATGTTACGGGCCGGTTCAGGATCGACCTGCTACATGACGATGAAACCACTTCGTTGCATACGGTTAATGTTTCATCGACCGGGGGCTGGCAAAACTGGACAACAATTTCAAAAGAGATTGAATTGCCGGCCGGTAAAAGCACATTGCGGCTGAATGCCCTTTCGGGCGAGTTTAATGTAAACTGGTTTCGCCTGAATTATTCATCATCGGCACCCGGAGTGGCCGGGCAGGGTGAGTTTGTTGCATTTTACAGTAAACAGGCAGGTATACTATCCTTAACGGTGGATACAAAAATTGTTGGCAGGGGCCAACTTAACCTGTTTGACCTTTCGGGCCGGAAGATCTTTTCAAAAGCAATCAGCTTCAATGGAAAAAGTGAATTGACCGTGCCCGGAATTCAGCTTCAAAACGGCGCTTATATTCTTGCTGTTAAAAAGGATGAAATGGTTTACACACAAAAAATAGTGGTTTATTAGTAGATTTTTTTAGGTTTAGGGTTAGTAAAAGGAAGCCCTTCTATGTGGCTTCCTTTTTTTAGTGTGCCGTGCATGGTAACAGACTTGGTGGTGAAAGTCCACTATGGGGGTTTGTAATCGCCAACCATTAGTCGATGGCAAGGGTGTCCACCGCGAGATGGAATCTGAAGGAAGCCGGAGGCAAAACTCC
>JAIOZY010000083.1 GCA_021740385.1 Prolixibacteraceae bacterium
GAAAACAAAACGAAATATCAAAATTCGCTATTCCCCCAGATGGAGGGGGCTTACTTTTGA
Organism: Prolixibacteraceae bacterium; assembly: GCA_021740385.1. GTDB lineage: Bacteria > Bacteroidota > Bacteroidia > Bacteroidales > Prolixibacteraceae > DAIMEA01. The sequence goes on from JAIOZY010000083.1 coordinate 61, forward strand.
AAATGCAAAATACAGATACTGATTAACTGAGCGTTAAAAGAATAAATTTATAACTATTCCGGTTTACCGGACAACAATGTATTTTTATCAGGTTTTATTTGTCGCATTCTTTTTGGCAATAATTACCTTTATCTTTGGTTTTTTTACATAAAACAAATGGCCATAAAAAATGTACTGAAAACATATACAATTTCGAATATTAATGCCCTTCAGCTTTTTCAACTTGTACGGTACGGGGCATTTATTGTTATTGGTATTTTGCTGTCGAAATCGTCCCTGGGCACGGCCAATATTGGCCATTATGAAACTTTCCTTTTAATTGCCACGGCTTTCACACTTTTTTGGGTGAACGGGTTCCTGAAAGTTATGTTGCCCGAAACATCGGGGAAGCCCGATGAAAGACTGGGCATTATCCTGTTCAACGCGTTTATCATGCTGTTGTTTTTTGCCTTTGCGGCGGCTGTGCTGGTATTTGTGTTGCATAAACCTTTTTCGGCATTATTGCTAAACGGCAACCCGGTTCACATGCCCCTGGCCTTGTCGGGCTATATTCTTTTCAACGGACCCTCGTTAATGATTGAATACATTTACCTGATTAAAAACCGCTCCAAAAATATTGTTCGTTACGGGGTGATTATCTTTTTTATTCAGGTTCTGGTTGTGGGTGTGCCCCCTTTCCTGGGTTACGGGCTTCATGTAATTTTAACCGGACTGTTCCTGTTTTCGGTGCTGAAATTTGGCTGGCTTCTAATAGTGTTAAAAAAATATGCCAAACCGGTGTTTAGGCCAGCGGTGCTGAAAACACTGCTTTTTGCCGGCTTGCCCCTCGTTTTGTCGTTGTTGTTGAGTTCATCGGCAAAGTATATCGATGGCTTCATTATCACCTCGAAATTTTCACCCGAAGATTTTGCCATTTTCCAGTATGGTGCCCGTGAACTTCCGCTCGCTGTTTTAATGGCTAATTCGCTGGGCATGGCCATGTTGTCGCGTTTTACCAAAAAAAATATCGATTCACCACTGGCCGAGTTGCGCTCAGAAGTATCGCGGCTTCATTATTTTTTGTTTCCGGTTTCCATCGTTTTGCTGTTAACATCGCATTGGTTTTACCCCCTGGTTTTTAACCCGCAGTTTGAGGCCAGTGCTACCATTTTTAACGTTTATCTTTTACTGGTCATTAGCCGGTTACTTTTCCCGCAAACAATTCTCATTTCGAAAAAGGTAAACCGAACAATTGTGCGGGCATCGTTTTTCGAAATTATTATCAATGTTGGGTTAAGTATTTTATTGGCCAATATGGTGGGTATGGTGGGTGTTGCATATGCTACTTTAATTGCCTACCTATTCGAGAAAATATACCTTGCCGTGGCACTGAAACGGAAATTTGGCATAACCCCCGGAAAATACATCCCTTTGAAAACTTATTTTTTCTCTGCTTTTTTCTTAATTGCAACCTTTATTTTGGTTGAATTTTTTATTTACTGATATGGATGTGCTGATTGATAACAAAGAAACGGAAAAGCTTTTTAAAAAAATCATTGCCTCTTTACCGGCTATGCAAAACGGCGATACGGCCGAAAGCATGGAGAAGCGGGGCCTGAAATATGAAAAAAACTGGGGTGTTTCAATTGTCGATTTGAAAAATTACGCCTCATTAATTGAAAAAGACCATTTACTGGCGCTAAAACTGTGGAACAAAAAATGGCGCGAGACCATGATACTGGCCACTTTTTTAGACGAACCCGAAAAGGTTACCGAAGAGCAAATGGATTACTGGGTGAAAACGGCTTGTACCATTGAGCTGATAGAGCAAATGGTTTTCAACCTTTTCCCGTTTACGCCTTTTGCTTTTGCTAAAGCCCTGGAGTGGTGCCGGGGTAAAAAATTCAACGTAAAAGTTGCCGGGTTGCTTTTGATGGGGCGCCTGGCTGCTACTTCAAAAAACGATATTGATGAAATGTTCGAGAGTTTTTTCGATGTTTTGTCACCATTGGCCAAAGATAAAGCATTGTACAATTATTTTTTCCGGTCATATTGTCAGTTGGCCAGGAGGAGCAGGGGGCTCCATTCATCGTGCCTCAGTTTTGCCCACCAAATTGCAACAATGAACGAAGTTGCTGCTGTTGAGCTTGGGAACGAAATTCTTAACGAAATTGGCAGCGACGATTTTATTCAGATCATAAAAAAATAGTCTTGTTTCCGTTTTCATGTTTTGTGTTTAGCATGTTTATTGAAACATTTGTGTCGAAATTTTAAAAAGTTGGTTTATGAACTTAACACGCACATCGAACCCTTTTTTTGGAAAAAAAACTTTTCAGAATGCGATGACTTTATCGCAGTCGGAAGATACCATGACACTGAACGGGGCCATGAATAAAACCGCATTAATAATTCTTTTTGTTTTCGCCTCGGCGTTTTACACCTGGCAAAAATTTTTTAACGCCTATGTGCCCGAAAACCCACAGGCCGGCATCAGTGCTGTTTCAATTTACCTTATCATTGGCGGTATTGGCGGTTTTATAACGGCCATCATTGCTTCTTTCAGTCCACGTAAAGCCGGTTTCCTTACACCCATTTATGCTATTTTAGAAGGCATGTTCCTCGGGGGGCTGTCGGCTATGCTCGAAGCGCAATTTCCCGGGCTTGTGATACGGGCCGTAGCCTTAACCTTTGCCGTTTTTGCCGGCATGCTTATTATTTACCGTCAGCGAATTATTAAAGTAACCGGTAAGTTTCGCAGGGGTATGATTGCGGCAATTTTTGGAATTATGATGATTTACCTTGTTGGGTGGATTGGCAGCTTGCTGGGCGCAAATATTTCTTTTTTATACGGTGGCGGAACTTTTGGTTTGATTTTTAGCGTTGTTGTAACCGCAATTTCAGCTTTCAGCCTGTTGCTCGATTTTGATTTTATCGAGAGAGGGGCAATGGCCGGGGCCCCAAAGTACATGGAATGGTACGGCGTTTTTGGATTGTTGGTATCGCTTGTATGGCTCTACATTAACATACTACGTCTGCTTACCATCTTTGCTGGCAGGGATTAGCACTTTTTTCGGCAAGGTTTTGACAGAATATTTTGTATATTAACATCAAAACCTTTTTGGGGTGCAGGGTTCATGTGGAAATTCCCAAAGGTTAAACCAACAAAATCTACTTGTTATGAAACTGATTGAAGTCGCTTCACGGAAATCGAAAAAACTGTTTCACAAACTTCCGTACATTATTTACAAAAACGATCCAAATTATGTTTTCCCATTGGTGAAAATGGTTGAAGAGACTTTCGATCCGTCAGAAAATTCATTTTATAAACACGGGAAGGCCATTCGTTGGGTATTGGTCGATTCAAAAGGCAAACCCATTGGCCGTATTGCCGCTTTTATCGATCACGATAAGATGCACGTTTTTGACCAGCCCACGGGCAATATTGGGTTTTTTGAATGTATAAACGATCATCAGGCAGCAAAAATTCTTTTCGACACGGCAAAAGAGTGGATTACCGAACAAGGAGCCGAGGCCATGGACGGTCCGGCTAATATGGGCGAAAATTATATGAACCACGGCTTGCTGGCATGGGGTTTTATGCAGCAGGGATATGGTATGCCCTATAATCCACCGTATTATGTCGATCTTTTTAAAAAATATGGCTTTGGGGTTTATTACGAACAGTATTCTTTCCATATTGATTATACCAGGCCTTTCCCGGAACGTTTCTGGAAAATTGCTGAATGGGTGGCCAAAAAACCGCAATATTCATTTCAGCATTTCGAGTGGGACAAAACCGATAAATTTGTGGGAGATTTTTGTAAAGTTTACGAGGGCGCGTGGCAAAACCATGAACATTATAAGCCGATTGACCCTGCCGAGCTGAAAAGTTTTATAAAATCATCGAAGCTGATACTCGACCCCGAATTTGTATATTTTGCCTATTGCAATAACGAACCCATTGCCATGTTTGTGATGTTACCCGATTTTAACCAGGCGCTTAAAGCGCTGGGCAATGGCAAGCTGAACCTTATTAATATCGTAAAACTTTTATGGTTTGTGAAGAAGCGGAAATTTACGCGTACCCGCATAATCATTATGGGTGTGGTTGAAAAATACCAGCGATCGGGGATCGAGTCGGCCATTTTTTATGAACTCGATAAAAAAATTATGCCCCGCAAGCCCCGGTATAAAGAGGTAGAGCTTTCGTGGGCTGGCGATTTTAACCCAAAAATTATCGATCTGTATAAAGCCACAGGCGGTGAACACAAAAAAACGCATTACCAAATGCGCTATCTGTTCGACCGTAACAAACCCTTCGAACGGGCTCAAATTATTAGCCGTTAATTTATTGTTGTTGTGGTGGAGTAATAATTTTTCCTAAATGTTTTGCAAAATATAAGTGAATATCTATCTTTGCAAGCCATTATAAATTTTTGTAAAAAGCGCAGAAAAATGAAAAAAGGTATACATCCTGAAAATTACCGTTTGGTAGCGTTCAAAGATATGTCGAATGAAGAAGTGGTGATTACCAGCTCAACAGTTTCGACAAAGGAAACCATCGATATTGATGGCGTTACTTACCCGTTGTATAAAATGGAAATTTCGAGTTCATCGCATCCGTTTTATACCGGAAAAATGAAACTTGTCGACTCGGCAGGTCGTGTTGATAAGTACATGAACAGGTATAAAAAGCACTTTGAAGGCGCAGGTAAGAGTAAATAAAATATTGATATTGAAAGTAAAGCTTCACGGTAAGTGAAGTTTTTTATTCGAACAGGAGAGAGAAGAGGAAAGTAAAAGCTGCCGGAAACCCGGCAGCTTTTCATTTTAATATCATTTTACTTTTTAATTGGTGTTCCCCTTTTTTCGTTTAAGGAAGTTGTGAAGTGCATTAAGGCTCGTTAACTTTTTAATTTCTTTATCTTTTAACGAAACCTTAAACTCGTTTTCGAAATAATAAACCAACAAACGGTAATCAAAATCATCGAGGTACAAATCTTCAATTGTTGAAGCCTGAATAATGAATTTCCGTTTTATCCCTACGTTGCGAAGTACTTTGTACATCCTTTTTTCTGTTATCCCCATTACAGACATTTTTTAGTACGATTAAACATTTTCGTGTTTGACTTTTGGGGCAAAAAGTTCGAAAAGTTATAAAAAATTGATCGGTTTATGCAATTTTGAAGGGATAAACTGAGAAAGAAATATCGTTAACTCTTGTTTATGTAATGATATCCAGTTTTTTGCCGATACATGAAAATGCCTCAACTGCTTTTTCAATGTGAGCAGGAGCGTGGGCGGCCGAAAGTTGTACCCTGATACGTGCTTTTCCTTTGGGTACTACCGGGTAAACAAAACCGATAACGTAAATGCCTTCATTGAGCAGTCGGTTGGCAAATTCAACGGCCAGCGGTTCATCGTAAATCATTACCGGCACAATGGCCGTGTTGCCTTTTACCAGGTCGAACCCGGCTTGCTCCATTTTGTGCCTGAACAAGCGGGCATTTTCCATTACTTTATCGCGGGGCGAAGAAGGCGACTGAAGCAATTCGAGTACTTTGAGGCTGGCACCAACTGTAGCCGGCGCAAGGGTGTTAGAGAACAAATAGGGGCGCGAACGCTGGCGCAACATTTCAATGATCTCTTTCCTGCCCGATGTAAAACCGCCGTTACCGCCACCCAGCGCTTTGCCAAAGGTTGATGTGATAATGTCAACCCGGCCCATCACCCGGCAGTGTTCGTGGGTGCCTTTGCCGTTTTTGCCAATGTAGCCTGTGGCATGGCTGTCGTCGACCATAACCAGGGCATCGTACTTTTCGGCCAGGTCACAAATTTCGTTGAGCCGGGCAATGTCACCGTCCATCGAAAAAACGCCGTCGGTAACAATAAGCCTGTATATCGAATTTTGCGACTCCTTCAGGCAATTTTCAAGTTCCTGCATATCGGAATGTTTGTACCGTAGGCGTTTGGCTTTGCACAACCTCACGCCATCAATTATGGAGGCATGGTTCAATTCATCGGAAATGATGGCGCTATCGGAACCGAGCAGTGGCTCAAAAACACCGCCGTTTGCATCGAAACAGGCACAATAAAGAATGGTATCTTCTGTTCCCAAAAAAGCCGATACCTTGTTCTCGATATCTTTGTGTATTTGCTGGGTGCCGCAAATAAACCGTACCGACGATAAGCCAAATCCCCACTCATCGATATAAGCTTTTGCCGCTTTTTTTACTTCGGGGTGATTGGCAAGCCCCAGGTAATTGTTTGAGCAAAAATTGAGTACTTCGCCGTGGCCCTCAACTTCGATGGCCGCTCCCTGTGCCGATGCAATAAGCCGCTCTTCCTTAAATAAACCTTCAGCTTTTAATGTCGTTAGCTTTTTATTCAAATCGCCTTTAATCTTTCTGTACATTTTTCTTTTTTAAAGTTTTAACTTAACGTGTTTAATTGCAATATAATAGATAGTATTATCCCTTTTTCCAGTAAAATACAGGCAATTCGAATGCAATCCTGTAGCAAGGGATTGAACCATCGGTTTTATCAAATGTATAAAGAAACAGTGAAAATTTTTGTGATATTATTCAGGAGGAATTGTAGGTAAATGACAGGAAAGGGCATAAAAAAAGCCTCAGCGAGGCCATAGGTTAACAAACGTTTTTTTCAAAAGCAGAAAACCCCCAAAAAGTAAAAATTGTTATGCTTTATTGCTTGCCGATTCTGTAACGTAAGCAACTCCAACTGCAACTAAAAATATTCCGAATGCGATTCCTATGTATAACATGATGTTTGTTTTTTTAATTTCTACTACAAATATAAGCTATATTGCCAGTAAAAACAGGGGATTTAGGGGTGCTTTTTACGAACGTGCTGATTGTTTTGACGAACAGCAATATTTGTTTGATGAGTGAAAATTGGCCGGTGTTATTTCTGATTAAAACGTGTTCAATTGTAGCCATGCCGTGGAAAGATTATCTTTGCCGTAAAATGAATAAAAAATTGATTTTATGAACCAGGGAAAAGTAAGGGTGAGATTTGCCCCCAGTCCAACGGGGCCGTTACATATTGGCGGTGTTCGCACGGCACTTTTTAATTATTTGTTTGCCCGGAAAAACAAGGGTGATTTCATTTTACGTATTGAAGATACCGACCGTACCCGGTTTGTGCCCGGTGCGGAAGCTTACATTTCCGAAGCCTTGCAATGGTGCGGCATAACCGTTGATGAAGGAGTAAATGCCGGGGGGCCTTGTGCCCCTTACCGTCAGTCGGAGAGGAAAGAAATTTACCGGCAGTATGCTTTAAGCCTTGTTGAAAGCGGCAATGCTTATTATGCCTTTGATTCTTCTGATGAACTGGAACGGGTGAGAAGTGATTTTAAGGGCGGGGGCTTAACCTTTACCTACAACGCTGAAAACCGTATGGCCATGAAAAATTCACTCTCGCTTGGCGAAAATGAGGTGGAAAAACTGATTGGCCAAGATGCCCCTTTTGTAATCCGGTTTAAGATGCCCGAAGACATTACTGTTTCTGAAACCGACCTGATCAGGGGCGATGTGTCATTCGACAGTAAACGGCTCGACGATAAAATCCTTTTTAAATCGGACGGGATGCCTACTTACCACATGGCCAACGTGGTTGACGACCACCTGATGAAAATTACCCATGTAATACGTGGCGAGGAGTGGCTGCCATCGTTACCGCTTCATGTTTTATTGTATGAAAAACTCGGCTTTGAAAAACCGCAATTTGCCCACCTGCCGTTAATACTAAAACCCGTGGGCAAAGGGAAGCTGAGCAAGCGCGACGGCGAAAAAATGGGTTTCCCGGTATTCCCGCTTCAGTGGACCGACCCCAAAACCGGCGAAGTATCAAAAGGATACCGCGAAGAGGGGTATTTCCCCGGGGCTTTTATAAACATGCTGGCCCTTTTGGGCTGGAACCCCGGCACCGAACAGGAAATTTTTTCGATGGAAGAATTGATCGCTGCTTTTGAGCTTGAAAGGGTTGGAAAGTCAGGTTCGCGGTTCGACCCCGAAAAAGCCCGGTGGTTCAACCATCAGTATATGTTGAAGAAAGACGTGAACGAGGTTGCCGGAATGTTTGCTGTATTTTTGAAGCAAAAAGGCATTGTTGCTGAAATGGATTACATTTCAAAGGTAGTTGGAATGGTGAAAGAACGGGCTGTTTTTGTTCATGAAATATGGGAGCAGGGGCATTATTTTTTCGAGGCTCCAGGCGAATACAACGAAAAGGATGTAAAAAAACGATGGAAAGAAGGGGTGCCTGAAAAAATGCAGGACATTCATGCTTTCCTTTCCGGCTACCAGGGCGAATGGAAAGCTTCTTTGGTTAAAGAAGCGTTTTCGGAATTTGTGAATTCGAAAGCGTGGGGTTTTGGTGTTGTCATGAATGCCTTACGTATTTGCCTTGTGGGAGCTGCCATGGGGCCCGACCTTTTTGAAATTTGTGAAATGATTGGTAGAGCTGAGACGTTGCAGCGAATTGAAAACGGCATTCAGAATATTAACAGGAATTGATTAACTTGACTGCCATAATGAATAAACAATTTTAATAAGATGAAAAAAGTTTTTTTGGTCGCATTCATGTTTTTTGCTTTGGCCGGTTTTTCGCAAAAAAATGCCGTTAAACTCGGCATTTCGGGTGTAAATTACGGCGATTTCTTTTTGAGTTACGAACGTGTAATAAACCTAAAAAGTTCCGTAAACGTTACTGCCGGTTACTGGAACCTGAATGCCGGGATATTTAATTTCGATAACCTTTTTAATGCTGCCGAAGGTTTAGATTTGCAGCAATACAAGTCAGGACTTCATGCCTCGGCCGATTACCGCTTTTACGTGGGCAAACATGAATCGTTCAGGGGATTTTACATCGGCCCATACCTGCGTTACTGGAACCAGAATTTTGTGTTGCTCGATGAAATTGAAGGCGATAACTTTGATGTTAATACCAACATTTGGAGTATCGGGGCCGGTTTTCAAATGGGCTACCACTGGGTAATAAACGATTATATTTCCATCGACTGGTATTTTGTCGGGCTTGGTGTGGAAAGCATTTTAGCTAATTTTGTTTATGTTACCGAAACATCAAACTTCGATTACAGCACCATTGAAGATGATTTTGTAAATGTTTTTGAAGGGTTCGACTATTTTCAGGATAAAATAAAAACCGGAAACAGTGCTGAAAACATGACGGCAAAACTGCCGTTTATTGCACCGGGATTTAAAACGGGGCTTACCATCGGGGTCGCTTTCGGAAATTAGTATTTGTATACAATTAATTATTAATAGGGACATTTTGTCCGAAAAAAATGAAAACGGTGAAGCAGACCATTGCATGTTTACTTTTTTTATTTCTGAGCTTAATTGCTTTCAGCCAGAAAAACATCATAAAAACCAATGCCCCGGGGTGGACCTGGGGAAAATTCAATGCCCAGTACGAACGCATGCTTACCGATTATTCGTCGGCTTCGGTTTCGTATTCGTTCATCAGGCCCTATTTCGCCCAGGTAAAAGAGCTGGGCTTGCTTTTTTCTACTTTCGATGTAATGAAAGCACGTTTTAACGGCCACGAGGTTGTTCTCGACTACAGGCTTTACAATAAAAACCAGCCCGGCCCACGTGGTTTTTACGTTGGGCCATACATCAGGTATACTTATCTGGGCCTTTTTTACGAGGTTAACAATATTTTTGAACCCGTTCCCGGCCAGGCAGCATACGACGATTTTATCAGGGAAGGAATTGATCTTGCCCGAATTGGGTTGGGGATAAAATTGGGTGCACACTGGGTAATTGGCGACCATTTTTCCATCGACTGGAGCTTTCTCGGATTTGGTGCCGATTACTATACCTTCAGGCAATATTTTGAAGGCCGGGCCTCGGTGGCCGGTTTGGAATATGCTTACCAAGATGAAACTGCAACACGTTTTTTCCTTTCAGGTATTGCCACTGACCTTACACTTGGCTGGGCGTTTTAAATCTTTTCTTTTTGCCTGCTGTTAAAATCTTAATATTTAAATACTACGCATCGATATGTTAATGCAATGTTAAAAGAAGCTAAAAGCATCTTTTGGCTTAAACATTTTACCCGTTACGAAGTCTTAGTGGATGTGATTGGAAAAACAATTTTTATACAATGAATTTTATGAAGAACATATTTTTGACAAGCTTTTTATATTTATTATTTGTAACAGTATATGCACAACCTTCGACCGGGCCGGGCGTTAATTCACCCGAAAACACGGCTCCGCGGAAAGGCAGTATAAAAGGAAAAATTATTGAAGAGGGCAGCAACGTGCCGCTCGAATATGCAAACATTGCCGTTTATTCGCAACCCGATTCAACACTGGTTGGAGGTGGCATTGCCGGCGTAAAGGGCGATTTTCTGATTTCGGATATCAAACCGGGTACCTATTTTATCGACACCAAATTTATTGGCTACGAACATACCCGGAAATTCAACATCGTTGTTGAACGTGGAAATTTCGACATCGACTTAGGTACCATTGAACTTGTGCCGGCATCGGAAAACCTGGGCGAGGTAAATGTTTATTCGCAGGATAAACCCATTGTTTACGAAATAGATAAAAAAATTATCGATCCAGCCCAGTTTCCCACTTCGGCCAACGGTACGGCAACCGATGTTTTGGCCAATACACCGTCGGTGGTGGTTGATATTGAAGGGAATGTTACCATGCGCGGAAGTTCCAATTTTACCGTGCTGATTGATGGACGTCCGACACCTTTCGAGGCTGCTGATGCACTGGAACAAATCCCGGCAAGCACCATCCGCAACATTGAAATCATTACCAACCCTTCGGCCAAATACGATCCCGACGGGAATGCCGGAATCATCAACATTAATACTAAAAAGAGTAAAATGATAGGGCTGACCGGGATTTTTAACGGTTCGGCCGATACCAACGGATCGTTGTCGGGCGATTTTCTTTTGAATTTCAAACGCGAAAAAATCAACTACTTTGTTAGCGGTAACTTGTCGGACCGCAGGCGGAACGGATCTTTCGAAAGTGAAAACATAACCTGGGCCGACGATACCATTACAACCCTTTCGTCGGGCGACCGTAACCGGGGTTTCCAGGGGTGGTCGCTTAAAACCGGTTTCGATTATTATTTCAACGACTTCAACACTTTGACATTCAACGTGGGTGTAAACGGGCGTAACCGTTACAACGAAGGCTTTTCCGATTACTCGGAAAGCTCAACCAGCGGTTTTTTCCTCGAATCGTCGACCGAAAACCTGGGCGAAGGCAAAGGGCAGGAATTGGCGTTTGGCCTCGATTACCGCAAAACCTTCGAAGGGCAGGAAGGACGGGAATTTACCGCGTATTTTTTATACGAAACAGGCAATGGCGAAGACTATTCGTTGTACAACCAGTTTGATGGTGATAACGAACTTATTGGCGGGCAGAAAAACTGGGAGGTTGGCAACGACCAACAGTTCCGGTTTAAGGCCGATTACGTTCATCCGTTTGAAAACAAAATGAAACTGGAAGCAGGTTACCAGGCGCGCATCGACCGTGACTTTGAATGGAACGATGTGCATTGGTACAATACTGTTGAGGAATATGAGCCATCACCTGAATCGGAATACTATTCAGAAACTTATTTTAAACGCGATATCCATTCGCTTTATTCAACCTTTAGTCGCTCGGGCGATGTGTTTGGCTTCCAGGCCGGACTGCGCACCGAGTACACTAACCGTAGCATGGAATACAGCAAAACCGACGAACCATATACCATAAACCGGTTCGACTGGTTCCCAACACTGCATGTTTCGTTTCAGTTACCCCTCGAGCAACAGTTAATTGCCAGTTATTCGAGACGGATTGACCGGCCCCGGGGATATTTCCTCGAACCTTTTGTTACTTACATGGATGCTTACACGGTGCGTAAAGGGAACCCGGCCATTGAGCCCGAGTACATCGATTCGTACGAGTTGGGCTACCAAAAGCAAATTGGCAAAGGGTTTTTATCGATGGAAATATACCACCGGAAAACCAATAACCGTGTCGAACGCATTACCAGTGTTTACGAGGGAAATGTAATGATGCGGACAATCGACAATGTTGGCGTCGATTATTCAACCGGGCTTGAACTGATGCTGAATACAAACCCAACAAAATGGTGGATGCTTAACCTGATGGGCAATGCATACCACTATGCCATTGAAGGTGAATTGAACGGTAGTGTCATTGATGTAGAACCCAGTTTTAACTGGCACACGCGTCTTAGCAATACATTCAGCATTACCAAAACCACCAAATTCCAGTTCGATGCCATGTACCACAGCCCTACCGTAACAGCGCAGGGTAACCGCAAGGGCTTCCTGTTTACAAACATGGCAGTAAGGCAGGATTTCTTTAAAAATAAACTGAATGTAACCTTGTCGGTACGCGATGTGTTTAACACCGCCAAATTTGGTTTTGAATCATCGGGCCCCGATTTTTATGCCAAACGGAGTTTTGATATGAAATCGCCCGTGGTAGCCATTACACTTTCGTACAAAATCAATAATTACAAAAATCCGAACCGCCAGGGAGACCGAACGAACGGGATGAACGGAGGTGAAGGCGATATGATGGACATGGGCGGTGAAATGTAAACGTTTCCGTATTGCAACGGCTGTAACTAAAATATTTAAGGGGGATTTTTTTAGGGTCACTTACCTGAACGTAGGTGACCCTTGATAGTTAGAATCGGGTTTACTGCCCGTTTTTTTTAGTAAAACCCATTTATGTTTAATTTTTTTATATTTTTATAAACAGAAAATCATAGTCGTAAAACATTATAGTCAAATAACTTTAAAAAACTTTAAACAGATGAAAAAAACAGTTACTTCTTTGCTATTTATGTTGGTGTTTATAGCGTTTTCCAACACCATTGCATATGCCCAGTTTCCACCGAAAGTTAACCTGCCTTATACGTTTTCTGATGCGAATCCACAAGGTTCGATTGATATTGACGGAGACGAAGCGGTGGATTTTTATGTTCAATATTATGGCCTCATGGGAGGCTATTATTTTAGTGTGCCGTGCATGGTAACAGACTTGGTGGTGAAAGTCCACTATGGGGGTTTGTAATCGCCAACCATTAGTCGATGGCAAGGGTGTCCACCGCGAGATGGAATCTGAAGGAAGCCGGAGGCAAAACTCCGCCCC
>JAIOZY010000002.1 GCA_021740385.1 Prolixibacteraceae bacterium
TTATTTTTCTCGGATTACTACCTTAAAGTGAGGGTGGGCTAATGGAACCGCCGTATACGGAACCGTACGTACGGTGGTGTGAGAGGTCGGAAAATAAAATAGGAGGAAAACTTATTTTATTTTCCTCCTACTCCTTTAATTGAGAAAAATAGCTGCAAGGTTTTTTTATTATTAAACAATGGCTTCCCGGGTTTGAAGCTAAAAATTGTATCTTCGCAAAACCCGATGAAAAAGGAAAACAGACATATAGAAAATGATCCCGGCTACAAGGGTTTAAAAGTAAATTCGGGAATCGACCAACCGCCTTCTGTAAACCCGAAAAGCGTGGGTAAAATGGTAAAGAAACGGGCTTTTCTCTCCATTGAAGAATATGTAGATGGCATCCTGGCCGGTAACCGCGCAATATTAAGCAGGGCTGTTACGCTGGTTGAAAGTATAAAACCCGGGCACCAGGAGCTGGCCCAGGAAATTATTTTACGCTGCCTTCCCCATTCGGGCAAGTCGTTGCGTATTGGGATTACCGGGGTGCCGGGTGCCGGCAAAAGCACCTTTATCGAAGCGCTTGGTAAACACATCACATCCCAACAGGGGAAACTAGCCGTGCTTGCCATCGATCCCAGCAGCGAACGATCGAAAGGCAGTATCCTGGGCGACAAAACCCGGATGGAAGAACTGGCCAACGACTCCAACGCGTACATCCGGCCTTCGCCCTCGGCAGGCTCGCTGGGCGGGGTGGCACGTAAAACCCGCGAAACGGTCATCCTTTGCGAAGCAGCAGGCTTCAACAATATTTTTATCGAAACGGTTGGCGTGGGGCAAAGCGAAACGGCTGTTCATTCAATGGTCGATTTCTTTTTGCTGCTGCAAATTGCCGGAGCCGGTGATGAGCTGCAAGGAATTAAACGGGGCATTATGGAAATGGCCGACGGCATTGTGATTAACAAAGCTGATGGGTCGAACATTGAAAAAGCAGAACTGGCGCAAAGGCAATTTGCCAACGCCATCCACCTTTTCCCGCCTTCACCATCGGGCTGGGCACCGCGTGTGATGAAATGCTCATCGGTAACACTTAACGGCATTGAAGATGTTTGGAAAATGGTTGCCGATTATGTTTCTTTTGTACATCAAAACGGCTTTTTTGATACAAAGCGCAACCAACAGGCAAAATACTGGATGTACGAATCAATCAATGAAAACCTGAAAACATCGTTTTACCAACACCCCCATGTTAAAAACATGATAAAACAGGTTGAAGATGCTGTATTGAATAAAAAAATGAGTTCATTTGTTGCTGCAAACAAATTACTAAAAGCATACTTTAAAAAAAGATAACACAATATGAATTAATAAGATGAGACACCGGAACTGTATCCGGAAGCCGTTTCATAACAGAACATAACGTTTGTTTTCGGCTTTTTACAGTTTCATCGTTAACGAAAAAAGGAGTAACATGAAGAAATTTATCCTGATCACTTTTTTGGCCTTGCTTTTTGCCGCATGTCAAAAAAACAACAGTTATACCATAACAGGCAATGTTGTACCTGCCGAAGACGGGCAAATAATCCTTTATGGTTTTGAGAATGGGAACCCTTCGGCAGTTGATACAGCAGCTATTTCCGAAGGCGAATTTATTTTTAAGGGCACAATTGAAGAACCCGACCTCAGGCTAATGTCGATTAAAGGAAGAAACAGTTACGTGGCACAGTTGTTCCTCGAGCCGGGAAAAATGAACATGACCATTTACCCCGACAGCTTTCAGGCTAATGTTGTTACCGGGTCTAAATCGCAGGAAATTTTCCAGGAATACATCGATGAGATGGTGCGAATGTCACGTGCCGGTAAAGACCTGGAAGAACGGTTCATCGAGTCACGGTCAACGGGCAACCAGGATGAGCTTGAAGCCATCCAGTTTGAATACCAGACTATGATGGACAACAGCGAGCTGTATGCACGCAATTTCATTAAAGAATACCAGTCGTCGCCGGTAGCAGCTTATGTTTACCTGATGAATTTTTACGAATCGGCCGATGCTGAAGAACTGGATTCGATGCTGGCCATGTTTGAACCCATAAAAACATCGCAGTTTGTCGAAACCATCCAGAAAAGGGCCGATGCCTTGCGTGCTTCGGGCATTGGCGCTGAAGCGCCCGAAATATACCTGAAAAACCCCGAAGGCTTACCGGTATCGCTAAAACAATTCCGCGGCAAATACGTGCTGATCGATTTCTGGGCCTCGTGGTGCCAGCCCTGTATTGTTGAAATGCCGGTAATTAAAAGCATTTATGCCGATTATAATGACAAAGGGTTTGAAATACTGGGTGTATCGTTAGACCGTGAAGAAAAAGCATGGCTCGATGCCATTGAAAATTACAGCATGGATTGGGTGCACGTTTGGGACTTAGGCGGCGAAACCCCGGGCGAAACAGCCAATAAATACGGCGTGAACGGAATTCCCTACACCGTGCTGATCGACAAAGAGGGAAAAATCATTGCCAAAAACCTGCGGGGCGAACAGCTTCGTGAAAAAATCGCCGAACTTTTTGATTAATACCGGGCTGGAAGCTGATGACTGCTGGTTTACGATAGCCCCGGTTTTCTTCAAGCCTAAAGGATGAAATGACAAATTGGGTAAATGAATTTTCCCACAAATCCGCCAGTTATTGGATGTATTACGCTAATCCCGCTTTTACGAGACAGGCGTACACGTTTTTGTATTAATTGTAAATCAAAAACGAGGGTCCTTGCAAAAATGTTCGGTGAAAGAAGTCGTGTGTGAAATTTTCATAATTTTGTGCGGTTTAACAACAAACATGGATTTTCAACTCATACATACATCGGTTAAGTCAAAGGCAAGGGCAGGCATTTTTAAAACCGCGCACGGCGAAGTGGAAACGCCGGTATTCATGCCTGTTGGTACAGCCGGCTCGGTTAAGGGTGTTCACATTAAAGAGCTGGACGAAGACATAAAAGCACAAATTATACTGGGCAACACGTATCACTTGTACCTGAGGCCCGGAATCGATATCATTGAAAGCGCGGGCGGGTTGCACAAATTTAACGGGTGGAACAAACCTATACTAACCGACAGTGGCGGATTTCAGGTTTTTTCGCTGGCCGACATCAACAAACTTAACGAAGAGGGCGTTAAATTCCAGTCGCACATCGATGGCTCGTACCACATGTTCACTCCCGAAAACTCAATCGACATACAACGGTCAATTGGTGCCGACATCATCATGGCATTTGACGAGTGCACACCGGGCGATGCCGATTATGCCTATGCCAAAAAATCGCTTGAACTCACCCAGCGCTGGCTCGACAGGTGCGTTGAACACTTTAACAATACTTCACCCAAATATGGGCACGGGCAAGCCCTTTTCCCCATTGTACAGGGGTGTGTTTACCCCGATTTGCGCAAAGTGGCGGCCAAACATGTAACACAGTACAACAGCGATGGTTATGCCATTGGCGGGTTGGCTGTTGGCGAAAAAGAAGAGGTGATGTATGCAATGATTGAAGTGGTTAACGATATACTACCCGGAGATAAACCCCGTTATTTAATGGGTGTGGGCACTCCGGTAAACATGCTCGAAGCCATCGACCGCGGTGTAGATATGTTTGACTGTGTTATGCCTACACGAAACGGCCGAAACGGTATGTTGTTTACAAAGGAAGGCATGATTAACATCCGGAATAAAAAATGGGAAAACGACTTTACCCCGGTTGACCCCGAGGGGACATCGTATGTCGACCAGGCCTACAGCCGGGCCTATTTAAGGCACCTGATCATTTCAAAGGAAATGCTTGGCGCACAAATTGCAAGCATTCATAATCTGGCTTTTTACACCTGGCTCACACGTGAGGCCAGAAACCAGGTTATGAAAAACAATTTTCATGAGTGGAAGGCTGAAATGATCGGCCGGTTGAACAGAAAGCTATAACAAAAAATTTTTCACGTGTATTATGCGTTTACGCTTACTAAAAAAAATTGATTTATACATTATCGGGAAATTCCTGGGCACCTTTTTTTTCGCCATAGCCCTTATCATTGGCATTGCCATTGTTTTCGACATCAGCGAAAAAATTGACGACTTTATTGAGAACGAAGCCCCGTTAAGGGCGATAATTTTTGACTATTACCTGAATTTCATCCCCTACTTTGTCAATTTGTTCAGTGGCCTGTTTATTTTTATTGCCGTAATTTTCTTCACTTCAAAAATGGCTTCCAATTCAGAAATTATTGCTATGCTTAGCAGCGGCGTAAGTTTCAACCGGTTAATGAGGCCTTACATGATTTCAGCCCTGGTAATATGCATACTTTCATACGCATTGGGTAATTTTATTATACCTCCGGCCAATAACGAACGCATTCAGTTTACGTACAATTATGTTAAGAAAAAACCTTCCAACCGCGACCGCGACATACACCGGCAAATTGAACCGGGCATATACATTTACATGGAAAGGTATGATTCAAACAACGATTACGGGCGAAAATTTTCGATTGAAAAATTCGAAGGGCGGAAACTGGTTTCAAAGCTAACGGCGAATTATATACGATGGGACCGTGAAAAAAAAATTTGGACTTTAACCGATTATGTAATCAGGGATATTTACCCCGATGGAGAAGAAATTACAACGGGTTCCAAAAAAGACACAACCCTCGCTATGCTTCCCGGTGAATTCAAATCGACCAAAGACGATGTAGAAATCATGACTTTGGGCGAGCTGATCAATTTCATCAAACAACAACGACTACGGGGCGTTAGTTCGCTTGAGCAATATGAAGTTGAACGCCACCGTCGGGCTGCAATACCTTTTTCGTCGTTTATACTTACTTTAATTGGCGCTTCCATCGCATCGAGAAAAATCCGCGGGGGCATTGGCCTGCATCTGGGCATTGGCCTAGCCCTCAGTTTCACGTACCTCATGTTTATGCAGGTTACAAAAATATTTGCCCTCAGCGGGGCCGTATCGCCGCTCATTTCGATGTGGATACCCAACATTGTATACGGAATCATTGCCTTTTTCATGTACCGATGGGCTGCCCGGTAAATATGCTTTAAAACAACCGGCCATACACACCTGTTATTTAGGGTCATATTGGCATTTCTCCGGATAAAATATGCCTGAGAAACACTAATTTTTGCATATTTCTGCCCGTATAGCGTGAAAGTTTTTAATTTTGAACCCGCAAATTATTCCAATCGTTGAAAATGATTGTGCTGTATATAAATCATTTTCGTTTTGAGAACATACCAATCGCGCGGATTTAATATTAAAGTAAACAGGTTCTATTAAATCAAATTTTATGTCACTAAAAAGAAACATCCAGGATCTTCGAAAAAGGAAGATCGAGGTTCAAAAAGGGGGTGGCGACAAGGCCATTGAAAAACAAATGGCCATGGGTAAGTTAACAGCCCGTGAGCGCATCCTTTACATTCTTGATGAAAACTCGTTTCATGAATACGACCTATTCGTTGAACACCTTGCCCGTGATTTCGACATGGACAAAAAAGTACTTCATGGCGATGGTGTAATAACCGGGACCGGCACCATTTATGGGTCACCTGTTTGTATTTACGCACAGGATTTTACCGTTGCAGGCGGCTCGCTGGGCCTGATGCATGCCCGTAAAATTACCAAAATCATGGATCATGCCCTCAAAATGCGTGTTCCCCTCATCGGTATTAACGATTCTGGCGGTGCACGTATTCAGGAAGGCGTGAATTCGCTTGCCGGATATGGCGAAATATTTTTCCGTAACACACTGGCCTCCGGGGTTATCCCACAATTATCTGTCATTCTTGGCCCCTGCGCCGGCGGTGCCGTTTATTCACCGGCACTAACCGATTTCGTTTTTGTGGTAGAAAACATTTCCAAAATGTTTATTACCGGGCCAAACGTAATCAAAACTGTGCTGGGCGAAGAAATTTCGATGGAAGACCTTGGCGGGGCACAGGTTCATTGCGAAATATCAGGTAATGCCCATTTTTACGCCAAAAGCGAACAGGAATGTTTCGAACAAATCAAAAAGCTGATTGAATACATACCGCGGCACAACACCGAAAAAGCGGCAAAAAAGGAACCGGCAGAACCGCTGAAGAAATACAATATTGAAAGGATTGTGCCCAATAATCCCCGCTACCCGTACAACATTAAAGACATCATTAAGGCCATAACCGACAATTCGGAATTTTTCGAGATTATGGAAATGTACGCGCCCAATATTGTTATAGGCTTTGGACGCATGAAAGGTGAAACCTGCGGCTTTGTTGCCAACCAGCCAAACGTGCTGGCCGGCGTGCTCGATTGCGACAGCTCCGACAAAGCGGCCCGTTTTATTCGTTACTGCGATTCGTTTAACATTCCCATCATCACCCTTGAAGATATGCCCGGCTACCTGCCCGGAGTCGATCAGGAACACATGGGCGTGATACGCCACGGTGCAAAAATTCTGTATGCATACAGCGAAGCTACCGTTCCAAAAATTACCGTCATCATCCGTAAAGCATACGGCGGAGGGTACATTGCCATGAACTCACGCCACCTGCGTGCCGACTTTGTTTTTGCCTGGCCAACAGCCGAAATTGCCGTTATGGGTCCCGAGGGTGCTGCGAACATTGTTTTCCGAAAAGAAATAATGGAAGCCGAAGACCCGGAAGCCATGCGGAAACAAAAAATTGAAGAATACAAAGAAAAATTTGCAAACCCGTTTGTGGCTGCAGCACAGGGCTATATCGATGAAGTGATTGAACCGGCCGAAACCCGTTCGATGTTGCTTCACGCGCTTAGTGTTGCCGAAAACAAATCGGTATCAATGCCTCGCAAAAAACACGGTATCCCACCCTTTTAAAGCTTATACAAAATGGCAAAATTCGACGAAAGTACATTTGACAAATATCCCGTATTGCCAACAGCAAGTGGCACATACCGGACAAACCTAACCCGTAAATACCAAAACAGGAAGAAATGGGAAGGCCTCAATCTGAAAAAAATCTACACAATCATTCCCGGAACAATAATTGATGTTTTGGTCAAAAACGGTCAATTGGTTAAAGAGGGCGAAACACTGCTGATTCTTGAAGCAATGAAAATGCAGAGTCAGATATTAATGCCTTTCGATGGAAAAATAAAAAGGGTTAACGTTAAACCTGATGATAAAGTCCCGAAAAATCATGTAATGGTTGAAATCGCATAAAAATCAAGCCGGGTTCAAGTTATCCGGCTTTTTTTATTCTTCCCAATAAAATAATCCGGAAAATTCTTTTTTAAATGACGGGGCATCTTTTTTGAAAATCCCAAACACTGCCGACCCGCTTCCCGACATTGAAGCGTACATTGCACCGAGCGCATACAATTGATTTTTTATGCCCTCAATTTCGGGGTAACGTTGAAAAACATTTTCCTCAAAACGGTTCAATACTTTTCCGGACCATTTTGCGGGTGGATACTTGATAATATCGGGCAACGAAACTGCCGGAGCCTGAGGCTTAATGTTCCGGTAAGCTTCTGCCGTCGATACCGAACAGGCTGGTTTTACCACAACAATTTTGCTCGATTTAAGATTAAGGTTTATGTTGGTAAAAAGGTTTCCCCTCCCCTCGGCAAAAACGGGCTTGTTGCCAATAAAAAATGCACAGTCGCTTCCGAGCGTTACAGCCATTTCGGTTAGTTCGTTGTTCGATAAACCCAAATCAAACAATGCATTCAGCCCGGTTAGTGTGTATGCTGCATTGGACGAACCACCGCCAAGTCCGGCACCCATGGGAATCATTTTATGCAGGTGAATACGAACGGGGGATATTTTATACTGTTCTTTTAACAGCAAATATGCTTTTGTTATCAGGTTTTCATTCCCCGTAGCATCAACCGAAAGCCCTGAAGTGGATAATCGAAATTCACGGGAAGGGACTATTTCCATGATATCGCAGAGCGTAAGGGGATAAAATACCGTTTCAAGGTCGTGAAAACCATCGGACCTTTTCCGGATAACCTCAAGCCCGATGTTAATTTTTGCATTTGAAAAAAGCACCATGAAAATTTAATTGTTGTGGTTAATGAAGTTCAGAATAAAAAACAAATTTACCGAAAATAAAAAAGCCTCAACATTGAGGCTGTAAAAATTTCAAGGCTGGTTAACAAAACCAACCTGTGTAATGGCCATATTTTTCCAAGGCTTTAATGAGCCTTATGACTGTTTCGCGATTCTGCTAGGAAAGCAATGCCTACAGCCATTAAAAAAATTCCAAATGCAATTAATATATACAACATAGCGTGGTGGTTTTAATGAACCAAAGTTACGGCGCTTTTACATTAGAATGCCGTGTTTTGCGAAAATTTACATGAACGTGCGTTTTTATTTGACGAATGTGCGTTTTTTGATGACCAATGAACAAATCATACTGATGAATGTAAACCAACACCTGTATTTGAACAACAGAAAACCCGCGTTCCTTTTTAAAAAAGCTTTAAGCTCCCCCATAAAAATTCTTATCTTTCGGCACTTTAAACAAAACAGATTAACCATATTGATATGAAACAATTAAATGTTGCCATATTGGGCTGTGGAACAGTAGGTGGCGGGGTTGCACGTATCATTTCAGAAATGAACAGTGAAATTAATACCCGTGCCTCGAAAAAAATCATCCTGAAAAAAATTGTAGAATTAAACCCTGAAACTGCTTCCAAAAAGTACAATATTGACCTTAACCTTTTTTGCGGCGGAGGAAAAAAGCTGACAAGCGATGAAGCCACGAAATATATATCAGACATTATTCATTCAGAAGATATTGACCTTGTTGTTGAAACCATTGGCGGCACAAGCAACTTTGTGCATCAGCTCTGCCTTGATATTATTAAGGCGGGCAAAAATTTGGTTACGGCCAACAAAGCCCTGCTTGCCGAACGCGGAAAAGATATTTTTGAACTTGCCGAAGCCAACAATGTAAAAATTGGTTTTGAAGCTGCCGTTTGCGGGGCAATACCCATCATCAAAAACATAAAAGAAAACTTAACCGGCGATAAAATAAACTCGATATCGGGTATTATGAACGGTACCAGCAATTACATTTTAAGCCGAATGCAGAACGAAAACCTGGAATTTGAAGAAGCCTTGAAATTTGCACAGGAAAACGGGTATGCCGAAGCCGATCCAACCCTCGACATTAACGGGGGCGATGCCGGACATAAATTAATATTGCTCACAAAACTGGCCTATGGTATTGACGTTTCAATGGAAGACCTGGCCATTGTAGGCATCGAAAATATTGAAAAAGAAGACATTGATTTCGCGAAGGAGATTGATGCAAAAATCAAACTGATCGGGTATGTGAAAAAAGTAAACGGGAACATTTATGCTACCGTTCGCCCCATGATGGTGAAAAACACCAATTTCCTGGCCGAAGTAAACGGCCCAACCAACGCCATCCGCATTAACAACAAGTATTCAGGCATCCACATTCTGGTTGGCGCCGGCGCCGGGTCGAGCGAAACGGCCATGTCGATTGTTTCCGACATTGTGTTCATTGCCCGTTACGGTGAAAAAATAAAAAATACAGCCGAACACCAGGAACGAAAAATTGAAGATTCCAGGAAGTTTGTTTTTCCTTACAACATTACATTCCATACAGCAGATATACCCGGCACAACCGGTTTTATCACAACGGCAATAGGGAAACAAAACATCAACATTGAAACGGTGAGCCACAACCGGCACAGCGGCGAAAAAGCCCAGTTTTCGGTAGTAACCATGCCCACTACCCTGGGGCAAATTGAGGCATCTATTGAAGAAATAAAACAGGCTAAACCGGACATGCTGCTTAGCGAACCGAAAATTATGCCCATACTGAATTGAATATCCGAAAACATTCCTCAATACACCTTGAAAATGTAATTATAAAGCATTAAATTGTTAGATGGAAAAATTTAAACATCAACACAATGCGATACATAATTATTGTTTCACTTGTTTTTTTGGCAGTGGGGTGCAACTCGTTTGCCGACAATGACTATAACAAACAGGAAGCCGCTAAGGTAGTTTGGACATCTGTTTCTGGAAGTTATTCATTTTCGCTCGAAGAAAGTGATTTTCACGATTTATACGAAAAAATCGAGATTGATATTCCGATACCTTACGAGGATACGCTAAATGCCCATTCGGCGTATGGTAAAAAAATTCCAGTGTTTTTATTTTAAAAACTTGCCGGTTTTACAATTACATTGTGTTCGCCTGACCGATCGGGGTAGTACAACAATATTCGCTCCTTTTTATCGAAAGCCAATTGTCCGTTTTCGGCATATACCCTGAATGCATCGCCATACACGTATTCCGGCAAAAATATCTCGGTTGGATAATCTGAAAGTTCCTCAACCTTAAAACGGATCCGTAACTCTTTCGTTTTATAATCGTACGCATATTCCCGTAATTTTCCATTGATCTTTTTTGGATAGGGACGTATGGCCGCATCAAGCGCCCGGCCACCGGAGTTTATATTATTGGGGTTGGTTTGCTGCGACAAACTGAAAATCGACAAATCTTCGCCGTTCCACTGATCGCCACGCTCGTTGGTATTATCGGCCGTGTAGTTCCAGAGGGTATAGCTCATCCGGTTTTTCTCAGCAACGCGAATACTCCTGTCGAGGGCTTTGGTTTGGGCACTGAAATTTCCCGTTCGGTATGCCCGCGCACTATTCATGTCGAAGGGGATGCCAAACTCGCCCAAAAAAAGCGGGGCATTGCCAAAACGCTCACGGGTTTCTTCTATCATATTGTTCAGGGTTTTTGCAAAGGCGCTGAAAACCTTTCGCTTACCGAAAACCACTTTCCTTTCGTACAAACCCAAAAACGGGAGGTATTTTTTTTTCACCAGCGTAATATCGTCGTACCAGTGTGAGCCGTTTACCCATTTTACACCTTCAATGTCCTTCAGCCTGGGCAATTCAAGCGGGTAGGGCGAAAGTACATTATCGACAACTATTGCCCAACTGGTGTCAATGGCCGTAATGGCTTCGGCAAATTTTCGGGCAAAGGGCTTGTAATACATTTCATTAAAGTCGACCTCTTGTCCGTTTACCCTTGAAAAGTAGGCCGTATCGTTAAGCTGGTAAGTTCCGTCGGGGGTTTTTTCGGCCAGTCCGTTTTGTATCCATATACCCGGTTTGCCTTCCTTCCAAACCGTTACTTTGCCTTTGTTCAAAATCTTTTTGCCGTCGCTTTTGAGGGAAACAGCCCCAATTCGGAAACGCTGAATTTCCTGCTGAATGCCTTCGCCCAGCAATATGCCCTGCCAGGGGGTGGGCGCATCGCCAATCACTTCGCTGCTGTATGGTTTTGTGATGTCTTCAATGCCAATGTAGCCGGCCGAAGGTTCGTTCATCAGCTCGAAGCCAATCACGTTGGGCAGACCTTTTATTTCCTTTGCCAGTTGAAGCATGGCGCTGATGTAATGCTGCTGAAGATAATCCTGCACGGGCACTCCCTCAACTTTTGTTTTTGGTGCAAAATCGTTGCCACCGAAAAACAGTGTGAACATAGTTGATGCAGCCAGTTTGTAATTGTTGGTGTACCAGATCATTTTCGGGAACGGGTCGCCGTAGGTATTGTGGACAATGGCCGCCCCGGTCTCCTGGAATTTAGTCACGTCCATGCCAATAATTTCGAAGGTCCAGAGCGGCGCCCCGTCGCCACCCGAAAAGCGGCTCCACACATCCTCGTGCGGGTCGATGATCAGGTTTATACCGTATTCATTGGCCTTTTCAACAAGTGCCTTCACAAAAGCGATGTATTCACGGTCGTAAATGTCCGGACCCTCGTGCTCAATGGCCTCCCAGGTTACCAGAAAACGCAAAAAATGGAAACCCCAGGCTTTCAGCCGGCTGAAATGCTCATCGGCTTCTTCGAGGGGGAAAGGCCTGCCCACAAATGAAACATCCTTCCCGTTAAAAAATCCATCGCGGATATGCGTTGCCCCGTTTGGCTTGCAGGGTACTTTTGAACTGCCCCCCAGGTTAATGCCCCGCAGGAAGAGGGTACGGCCTGCAGGGTCGGTAAACTGCCCGTCGTTTACGATAATGTTTTTATGGGCTGAAATTTCGGGAACGGTTGCTTCGGGGATGTCTCCGGGAAACGTGTCGATACGCTTTTTATCATCCGTATTATTCGTTTGACCGGAAGCTGAGAAAAGGGAAATATTTGAAATTAACAAAAAGGCCAATGTGTTTGTAAAACGAAGAATATTCATAAAAAAATTTTTACTGAATTTCGGAATTATCGGGTTAAATACAAACTTCATTTAGTGATTTATCGGGTTAAAAGTAAAGTTAAGTAGCAGAATTCCCGGCATAAATCACCAATTACAAAAAACCATACAGGCAAATATTTTTTTGTGCTTAAAAAACGGATGCCTTTCATACCAACTTCAAGTTTGCCACCTGTCTGGATAATTTTTACCTCTTTGAGATGAACCCGGTAAATGCTCAAATTAAGGATATAACAGGCTTATTTCCGAAAGTTCATTCCCAATTTGATGGATTCCCTGAATGATTTTTTCGGCCTGTAGTTTTGATGGCTTTTTTCTGCCGTTTACATACTGTGAAAGAAGTGTTGGGTTCATTCCGATTTTTTCGGCCAGAAACTTCGCATTCAACACATTGTAATGCTTAAAGAATTGTTGAAAATCGACCTCAAATTTAATAATATCTTGCCGATTATGAACACCTTCCTCTTCAAAAAACAGGCTTACAGCTTCGTATGCATTTTTTTGCAAGTCGTTAATCGTACGTCCTGTTGTAAATATGGAAAGATCGGCAGCATAGGCCGAATACCCGGTATCGGTCTTTTCAACAATCATTTTAATATTCTCATTTTTAGTTTTCACTAGAAAATATTTTAATAAGACATTTGTTATTCAGTTATTTATAATCTTTCAAATTTAACTTTGACACTTCTATAGCCGTGGAACCCTCATAGTTTATTCATCTACTTTTGTGGACGACAGTGCATGAGGGTTTTATTACTTCTATTTTATACCCGCCACTTTCCGTATCTTCTGCTCCAAACCTTTTCCAAGCTCCTGACTACCGTGATTGGGGAAGATTATTGTTTCTTTTATCTTATTATGCCTCAATTTAACATGCGATCTGGATTGTGAATAAACATACCAGCCGTTCTTCTTCAAAATTCGAAGCATTTCAGCGCATTTCATAGTCCAGAATTTTGAAGCAAAGGTAAATAAATGTTTACTTATAAGCAAGTTTGCATTTTTGAAATTCCACAATTATGGAATAAAAATGAAGAATGTATTTTTTCAATAAATATCTTTGAATATAAAAATTATAAACTCAATCAATTTGAATGATTTACAAATTGTTTTCAAAGTTGCCAGCGGTCGGATTAACTTGCCCTTTCAGGGCGCTCAGTGCTGTTGTATTGTTCATTACCCCAGGGCGTTGCCACTGGGTTAAATTGATTTGGGCTTTCAGCCCGGATTCACGGAATTTAAAATATTCCAAACAATTGTTATCCACTAAAAACGAAATAGCTCAATTAGATTCCTTTTATATATTATTCCCAATTTTTAACTTGCAAGAAATTTACGTCCTGAAAGGACAACTGATTTCAGCCCAACGGCAACGCCTTGGGTAAAAAATCGAAATATGAGACAAGCGCCCTGAAAGGGCAGTTCAGAAACTACACCTTCTATCCCTTCTATTCATACTCCTCAACAGGGGCACATGTACACACTAAATTCCGGTCGCCAAAGGCATCATCAACGCGGGTTACGGGTGGCCAAAACTTGTTTTCCCTCACCCAGTCGAGCGGATAGGCTGCTTTGGTACGGGCATAGTCGTGGCACCATTCATCGTCAACGCACATGAACTGCGTATGTGGTGCATTTTTCAACACATTGTCATCTTTAAGGGCCTCGCCGTATTCCACTTCTTTAATTTCGGCATAAATGGTTTCCATGGCCTCGATGAAGCGGTTCAGTTCCTGCAGCGATTCGCTTTCGGTTGGTTCAACCATCAGCGTTCCGTGAACCGGGAACGACAACGTAGGTGCGTGAAAGCCGTAATCCATCAGCCGCTTGGCAATATCGATTTCTGAAATACCGGCCAACTGTTTAAAATGGCGGCATTCGAGGATCATCTCATGCGCCACGCGACCGTTTTCGCCGGTATAAAGTATGCCGTAAATATCTTCCAAATGATGGGCAATGTAATTGGCGTTCAGAATAGCCACTTCGGTAGCTTTCCGCAGTCCGTCGCCACCCAGCATTTTAATGTACCCATAGGTAATGGGCAGTACCAAAGCGCTTCCCCAGGGCGCGGCCGATACGGCGTGTATGCCGATATGCCCGTTGTTCATTACTGGGTGCGAAGGCAGGAATTCAACAAGGTGTTCTGCCACACCAATGGGACCTACCCCGGGGCCGCCACCGCCGTGTGGTATGGCAAAGGTTTTGTGTAGGTTTAGGTGGCACACATCGGCGCCGATTTTCCCGGGACTGGTCAGCCCCACCTGGGCATTCATGTTGGCCCCGTCCATGTAAACCTGTCCGCCATAGCTGTGAATGATATCACAAACCTCAACCACTGAAGCCTCAAAAACCCCGTGCGTAGAAGGATAGGTTAGCATCAGGGCTGCGAGGTCGTTTTTATGTTCTTCGGCTTTTTGCCTTAGCGCTTCAACATCAATATTCCCTTTTTCATCACAGGGCACAACCACCACATCCATGCCGGCCATTACAGCACTTGCCGGGTTGGTGCCGTGTGCCGACGAAGGAATGAGGCAAACCTTACGATGCCCTTCGCCCCTGCTTTGATGATATGCCATGATCACCATCAGTCCGGCATATTCGCCGGCTGCGCCCGAGTTAGGCATCAGGCTCACATCGGCAAAACCGGTGATCAGTGCAAGATCCCGTCTTAGTTCTTCCATCATAAGCTGATACCCCATGGCTTGATTCTTAGGCACAAACGGGTGTATGTCGCCAAATTCGATCCAGCTTAAAGGCAACATCTCGGTTGCAGCATTCAGTTTCATGGTGCACGAACCCAGCGAAATCATCGAATGGGTAAGCGAAATGTCCCTGCGCTCGAGTTTTTTAATGTAGCGCACCATTTCGGTTTCCGACCGGTACCGGTTAAACACCTCCAGTTGCAGATATGCGCTTTTACGGGCAAATTTCGGGGCAATAAACGTTTCGGGCGGGTAATTGGTATATTGGGGCACACCTTGGTTTGCGGCCTTGGCAAACACTTCAACAATCCAGTTTATGTCTTCAACATTGGTGGTTTCATCAATACTCAGGCCAACCTCGCCGTTTTCGAAATACCGGAAGTTCATTTCGAGGTCGAGTGAGAGCCACTCGATGTCTTCCCGTTTCACATGCCGGGGCAGGCTGAACCGGATGGTATCGAAGAAATATTCGTTCAACTGTTTGTAGCCTAACTTTTCAATTTCGTTACTCAGCAACCTGGCAATGGCGTGAATACGGGCGGCTATGGAATAGATCCCACGCGGGCCATGATACACGGCATAAAACCCGGCCATGGTAGCCAGCAGGGCTTGCGCGGTACAAATATTCGAAGTAGCCCTTTCTCGTTTGATGTGTTGCTCGCGGGTTTGCAGTGCCATGCGCAGTGCCCGGTTTCCGTTGGCATCTTTCGATACCCCGATAATGCGGCCGGGCATGCTCCGTTTGAATTCTTCCTTTGCAGCAAAAAAGGCCGCGTGCGGACCTCCATAGCCCATCGGGATTCCAAAACGCTGCGACGAGCCAAAGCATATATCAGCCCCCCATTCACCGGGAGGTACCAGCAGGGCCAGGCTCATTAAATCGGCAGCAACAGCAATTTTGCACTCGTTTTTGTGTGCCGCCTCAACAAGTGCTGAATAATCTTCGATGTTCCCGTCGGAATTGGGGTACTGAAACATTACACCAATTACTTTATCGTTAAACCCGAACTTGCGGTAATCGCCCACCTGCAATTCAATGCCAAGGGGCGCCGAACGTGTAATCAATACATCGAGGGTTTGCGGCCACATTTTTTCATCAACAAGCAGAATATTCGCATCGTTCTTTTTTTGCTCGCGGGTACGGGTATTGTAAATCATGATCATGGCCTCGGCAGCAGCGGTAGCTTCATCGAGCAGCGAAGCATTGGCCAGCGGCAACCGGGTGAAATCGCAGATCATGGTCTGGTAATTCAGCAAGGCCTCTAATCTTCCCTGCGAAATTTCAGCCTGATAGGGCGTGTACGAAGTATACCAAACCGGGTTTTCGAAAACATTGCGCAAAATAACAGCCGGGGTAATGGTATCGTAGTAGCCCATGCCGATGTATGTGTTGAACACCTTGTTCTTTTGGGCCAGGTCGTGTATTTTTCGGTAATACTGGCGTTCGGTAAGGCCAGGACCCAGGTCGAGGGGCTTATCGAGGCGGATGTTTTTGGGTACGGTCTGGTCAATCAGTTCGTCCATTGATTCTACACCAATGGTTTCCAGCATTTGTTCAATCTCGTGGGCGCGGGGGCCAATGTGCCGCCACCCGAATTTATCGTTTTTGATCACGTTGTGTTGGTTTTAGAAGTGTGCATTAAATGTACAAAAATATAGGAAATGCTTTCATAAAAAATGATTTTGATTGGTTATGCTGATTGAATTTTTCAACAATTATGCTAACTTAGACTTTTGCATCAGCCACTTACAATGCAATTAATAAGTGTACATTTAATAAGCATTTTAAAATTAGTATACCTCATGAAAAAGCATCTGCTTTTATTCGTTCAAATCATTTTCTTTTCTTCGGTTGTTTCCACAGCCCTTGGAAACATGGTTGTTGATTCAATAATTACATATGATTTTCAAAATGAAACCGATTCAACATTGGCACAAAAAGCCATATTGCAATACGACAATAATGGGAACAATACCCTAACAAACTATTATTCGTGGAATGTTCAAACCGAACAATGGAAACGTAGCGGTAAATCAGAGATGGATTATGATTCGGATGCAAATATTGTATCGCGTGCTTATTTTACCCTTGATATCGACCAAGACATACTTATTGAAATAAATAGAAGTGAATACCGGTTTGACGAATACGGCAACCGCATATTTTCGGCCAGTTACAACTGGGACAATACACTTGGTAAATTAATAGGAAACAACAAATATGTTGACGAATACGATAAAGCGGGGAACCGTACGCTTGCTGAAAGCTACCGGTGGAACACCGAACTTGATGACTGGGAGGGGCAATCGAAAACAGAATCTGAATATAATGAAAATGGAGATATCCTTTTTCATGCCGATTATGAATGGAACCGGACAGAATCCGACTGGCAAACTTATTTAAAGTTTAAATATGAATATGATTACGATGAAACAGGCAACGTAATTTCGGAGGTTATTAATAATTGGGACATTGTAAGTGAAACTTGGGTCAGTCAATCAAAATATTTAAATGTTTATGACGAAAATGGTAAGCGGACAGATCAGGTAGGATATAACTGGGATTCAGGCAACAAAACATGGGTAGTTCAAAATAAAACAGCTTACCAATACGATGAAAACCTGAACTTAGTTACAGAAATCTATTACATCAGGAATGGTTCATGGATCGAACACCTGAAACATGAATACCAATATGATGAACAAGGCCACAAAATAACAGAAGCCCGTTATGATTGGAATATAGACATTTCCGACTGGATTGGCTCTTACAAAAATGAATATGCTTTTGATACCGTGGGCAACCAGATACTATATGCCCATTACACGTGGGATAATTTAACCAGCGAATGGGTGGGAAATAATAAATCGGAATACGAATTTACCGAAAATGGAAACCTGACTTTTTCAGCAAATTACATTTGGGATATTGAAAACAAAATTTGGGTGATCTCCCGGAAAATAGAACAAACCTATAATGAACTGGGAAACATAATTAATTCTGAAGAATATTCCTGGGACTCATCAACAGAATCATTGGTGGGACTATCAAAATATGAATCGATATTCGATGAGAATGGTAATATTCTTGTAAATGCTTATTATACTTGGGATTATTCAGGCAATAAATGGAATATTTTGTACAAAGATTTTTACTATTGCTCAAACCCCGCCGGAATTACTGGAAAAAAAATGCAACAGGTGAAAATTTATCCAAACCCTGCTGACAACCAACTCTACATTGAAGGTTTCAATAAATGGGAAGTAAGAATTTTCGACCTAACAGGTAAGCTTCTTCTTTATGAACCGGATTATGAGCATTCGATAAATGTATGTTCCCTTAAAAAAGGCACCTATCTGCTCAATGTCAGAAAAGGGGATATAATTATTAAAAAGTTGTTTATAAGAAAATAAAGGACGGGCTTTCCCATTTTATACAGCCTAAAACCACCAAATAAAAATAAAAATGAAAAAAACAAGTATTTACCTCATTTTGCTTTTAGCTACCTTCGAAATTCATGCTCAAACGCTAATTGCCACAAGCAGTTCTGCTGATGCAACAGCCAATCACAACCAACGAAAAATTGTCAGGGACTCGCTCGATAATGTTTATGTTGTTTTTACCGATAGCACTGAACAGGGAATTTTTATAAAGGGAGTTTGGCTTAACAGAGAATTAAATTTATGGAGTGATGTTACTCAAATAATGAATGGAGCAAATCCTTCACTGGCAATTAGCAAAAACGGAAAATTCAACCTCGTTTATGAATCAAACGACTCTTTAAAGCAAATATGTTTTGCAAGTTCATGGGATTTTTTGGATTGGACAACACCGCTTGAGATAAGTGAAAGCGGCAAAAAAAATCATTTGCCTGTATGCGACTGCGACTCTGCCGAAAACCTGAATGTTTTTTGGATAAAAGATTTAAGCAGCTCCTCTCAATCATTAATGTATGCCTGTATTATTGAAGATACTTTAAATATCAGAAAATCAATAACAACAAAATCGGTTATTAATGATATTGCCGTTGCGAACCATCTGCAAAACTTTAAAAATGACCTTCTTTTTTCAATACATTTTGCTGAAGATTCCCTTCAGTTCTTTTGGTCAGAAAACAATATGGGAACCATTGATACCTTTTTTATTGCTAAAGGGATTCAACCCTGCATTTCATTTAACTCAACATATGATTACTTTTCAAGTTCATACGACGACCATACTGTAAAATTGCTATTTATTGATGAACTGCAACAACTAAACGAAACTGAATGCGTACTTAATCATTATTCGGATGATAGTTTTTTTTCAAAAATTCTTTCCCCAAACACAACTGATTATATTTGTATTGATGATGTTCTTCCACCAATAGGTTTCAGTTATTTATTCATGCAAAACGAAACTCTTTTTCACGGATTTTCCTACGGAACCTTATTTGACTACTATACAATCATGGATACAATAACGAGTAATCCATTTAATCCATCAATAGCGTATAAAAAATTCAATTCATTGTACATTGACTATATCTGGATGGAAAAGAACGTTAATGACTTCAATATTTTTTACAAACGGGATGAAAAACTTAAAAATCTTGGCCTGAATGATTTTAAAAAAGGAAGGGAATTTACCATTACCGGTTATCCAAATCCTTTTAAAAAAGAGCTTCAAATCGAAATAAATGTCGAGAATGAATCTGCCATTCCTATTGTTGAATTATTCAATATTGATTCAAAACGGCTAACTGTTTTAGAACCTTACAATCAAACTTTGAATAATTTCAAATATTCGTGGAATGCTAGAACCTCAAACAACCAGCATGTACCTGCAGGAGTATACTTTATCCGGTGTACTGTTGGAGGAAAAAGAGTTGCAAGGAAAGTTATTTATATCCAATGATTTATTAAGCATGTTTGTAATCCGGCAATTTCAATCAGTTTCAACAAGCTGATTCGCAATATCTGTCAGGATAGCATTTCGCATCATTCCTGTTTTTGCTTCTGTTACCGGTAATAAAAAATTCAGTATCATATTTAAACAGAATCAAAATGGACAGTACCTACAAAATTCAACCAATTGGAAAAGTGTTTAGGCCCCTATAACGAAAATTCAGAAAGCGAGATTTATATTCCGGCAGGGTAAAAAAGAATTACTGAAGAAACGGATTCCCTGTTTTCTCTTCACCAATAGTTGTTGCCGGCCCGTGTCCCGGGTAAACCGTCACATCATCGGGCAAAATCAGCAACTTCGATTTTATTCCTGAAATTAATGTGTCGTAATCGCCCCCGGGCAGGTCGGTGCGGCCTATGCTTCCCCTGAACAGCACATCGCCGGCAAGCAGTGTTTTTTGAGCTTCATTATAAAAACAAAGGCTTCCCAGTGAATGACCGGGCACATGAATAGCCTTTAGTGTTGTATTTCCAAAGCAGACAACATCACCTTCGTTCAATTCAACATCGGGTTGACTTACAGGCTGAACGGGTATGCCAAACATGGCGCCCTGTTGCCGGGCATTTTCAACCCAGAAGGCATCACCGCTGTGGGCTTCCCATTTCAGTCTATAGGTTTCACGGCATTGTTCAACCCCCATAATGTGATCAAAATGGCAATGGGTATTGATCAGTTTAACCGGCTTCAGGTTCTTTGATTTTAAAAACCCGTCAAGTTTTTCAAACTCCTGCCTGTTATAGCAGCCTGCATCAACAATGGCACACTCACCGGTTTCGTTCCACAATATAAAAGTGTTTTCCTGCACCGGGTTAAAGGTGAATACCTCCACCCCCCAGCCCCCTAAAGGGGGAGCCTGGTTGCTTGCATGTTCGTTGTTGTCGTTCATTTATTACATGTTTATCACCTATTTCAGGCTTTTATTTTAAAAATTTTCAATTGCTTTTCAAACTCCTTTGAAAATTGGATATTGAACATTCATTATTGGAAATTTAAATTCGATGATCAATGTCGAATACACAATATTCAAAAAAAGACCTTTCAAACCTGGCAGTTCCCTTAAGCCCCCTTTAGGCTTCGACGTGAGACTTCGGCATGAACTCAGTCGAACAATCAGCCGAGCGGGGTTGGGGGTTTAGTTTGTCCCCTTCACCATTGGAACAAAGGCAAAATCACCGTAAAGTTGTTCTTCCCATTCATTCTCACCACGACGCTGAAGCAGGGTCATAACCTGGTGGTCGCCTTTGCTTACCGGAATAACCATACGCCCGCCAATGGCCATTTGGGTTTTCAGATCATTGGGAATTGACGGGGCACCGGCAGTTACAACAATGCCATCGAAAGGGCCATACGTTGGGAGCCCTTTATACCCATCGCCGTAAAAAAAACGTGGGTTGTAGCCCATTTGCGGCAATAGTTGCTGTACCTTAACAAACAACTCCTGCTGCCGTTCAATGGTAAAAACCTGTGCGCCCATCTCGAGTAAAACCGCAGCCTGGTAGCCCGAACCGGTACCTATTTCAAGAATTTTTGCATTGGGCTCTACTTGCAGTAACTGCGTTTGAAAAGCAACCGTATAAGGTTGCGAAATGGTTTGCCCGGCACCAATGGGGAAAGCCTGGTCTTTATAAGCAAAACGGATAAAACTGCTTTCCATGAACAGATGACGGGGCACCCTTCCTATTGCATCCAACACATTTTTATCAGTAATCCCTTTTTGCGCGATGGTTTCAATCAACCGCTTTCTCATTCCCCGATGTTGTAACGTATCGTTTTCCATATTGAAACTTCTGCCTCAAAAATAATGGTTCAGGCTAAATTTTCCAGTTTAAGCACGAAGGTTTTTAATTTTATTATAAATTAACCCTGAATTTGCAGAAATTCAGTTCTTTTTTACGAATTTGCAATTATGATTAATTCTTTGATCATAGGGAAGAAGGAGGATATAAAAAAATACACCGATATGCTGGGGGCAATTAAGCTTTTTGGCAAACCGGAAAACCTGGTTGTAACAGCAGGCAAACCACTTCAAAAAACATTCAATAAAGAAACACACGATGCCTACCTCATTGTAAGCCCTTTGCAAGAATTGTATGAAACTTTTTCAAAACTCGTGAAACATAAAGAAAACATCTATTTTACCGATCAACCCTCGCTTTCGGCGCATGAACTTAAAGCGCTTGAACACCTGCATAACGAAGCCGGCAACATTGTACAGCCCGAGGTTATTGAGCTGTACCACCCGCTTACCGAGGAGTTTATTTCGGCTTGCAATCACCACCTTTTTTTCAGGTATACCAAATCGGTTTCGTCAAAAAGAGATGTGCGGGCATCCATCTTGTCAGCCCTGAGTTTTTTGTCGCTTTTATCGCCTATGCCTGTTAAAAAAATGGATGTAAGTACCATTGAATCGTCGAAACATGTAAGGCCACACATTAAAATACGGCTAAAAATGTATGACAGTTCAATAA
This sequence comes from Prolixibacteraceae bacterium, assembly GCA_021740385.1. Classification (GTDB taxonomy): domain Bacteria; phylum Bacteroidota; class Bacteroidia; order Bacteroidales; family Prolixibacteraceae; genus DAIMEA01. The sequence continues at coordinate 22,379 of JAIOZY010000002.1, forward strand.
GTTACATCATTATAAGGGTTGACCCCACTCCTGAGCACAACATAATCATCGAATCGAAAGAGGGCAGTTTTGCCTTCAATTTTACAGAAAATTATGTTGAAAATATTCACGGTGTAAAAATTCCGTGCACCCCCGTTTCCGAAGAGGATTTACGGTTAAAATCACTCCGATCGTTTGCGTTGAACATTGCCCTGAACAAAAAACCAGCCTACAACTTCGAGCACTACGCACTGTCTGTCAATATCTTATCAAAGCTTGAAAACATATTGATGAACGGTTTCTGATTAAACCAATAAAAAATGTAGTTTTGCGCACAATATTTTTTAAGGGTACCCGTTTTTGAAACGACAAAGGGATTTCTTATCACGACCATGATTACCTGCAATGAATAAACGTAAGCAAGTTGCGAAATACATGTTTTTCGATGGTTTGGCTGCTGCCTTAGCATGGTCGCTGTTTTTCATATATCGGAAAACCTACCTCGAGAACGGCAATGTTTTCAATTTTGATCTGTTAAAACTCGACCCCAATTTCTGGATTGCACTACTCGTCATACCCGCCTTCTGGCTGGTCTTTTATTACATTACCGGTTTTTACAACGACATTTACCGCCGTTCGCGTTTGATCGACCTTGGCCAAACGGTACTCATAAGCCTTATTGGTGTTACCATCATCTTCTTTACCCTGATGCTCGATGATACCATTTCGAGTTACAAAAACTACTACCAGTCGTTTTTCACCCTTTTAGCCCTGCACCTTTTGTTTACACTTGTACCCCGCCTTATCCTTACAACAAGGACCATCCACAAGGTTCACAAGCGTAAAATTGGGTTCAACACGCTCATTATAGGCAGTAACGAGCAAGCAGTTAAACTTTACCAGGAAATGGTATCGAGTGAACTTCCAACGGGAAACATTTTTGTTGGCTTTGTTAAAGTTGATAACCGCAACGAAATTTTACTTGAAAAACACCTCCCTTTTTTGGGCACGATAAACGAACTTCCAACCATTATTGACAAAAACAAGGTAGAAGAAATCATTATTGCCATCGAAACTTCGGAACACAATAAAATTCAGGAAATACTCGGAATGCTCGATTACCGTGGCGTAACCGTAAAAGCCATTCCCGACATGTTCGACATACTGGCAGGTACGGTAAAAATGAGCACAATATACTCAAGCCCGCTGGTGAAAATTTCAAACGGGATTATGCCTGCCTGGCAGGAAAACATGAAAAGGGTCATCGATATTGTATTTTCTTCACTGGCATTGATTGTTTTCATCCCTTTTGCACCATTTGTTATCATTGCCATCAAATCATCGTCGAAAGGCCCGGTGCTTTACGCTCAAAAAAGGGTAGGACGCTTCGGGAAAGAATTTACCATTTACAAATTCCGAAGCATGGTAGCAAATGCCGAACAGACCGGACCAGCCCTCTCGTCGCACAACGACCCGCGAATTACCAAATTCGGCCAATTTATGCGCCGTACACACATCGACGAAATCCCGCAATTTTTTAACGTTATACGTGGAGACATGTCGCTGGTAGGCCCCAGGCCCGAAAGGATGCACTACATTAGCCAAATAAGGAAAATTGCCCCACACTACATCCAGCTTCAGCGCATCAGGCCCGGCATAACTTCATGGGGACAGGTAAAATACGGGTATGCTTCAAACATCGATCAAATGGTGGAAAGAATTCCCTATGATATCATTTACCTGAAAAACATTTCACTCTACCTCGATTTTAAAATCCTTATTTACACCCTGCTCAACTGCTTCCAGGGAAAAGGAAAATAACCCGTTCCCGATTAATATTTTTTCTAAAAAAGTAATCTGCCCCTAAACCACACGATGCAATCGTGCGGCAGCGGGGAAATTTTCTCAATCTCGTCCGAGGGAGGCAACTTCCTTTGACGAAAAAAAACCGCGGCCGAATATTAACCTAATCGCACCTATTCCCTGGCATTCCATCTCTCAACCTTAACCTTAGCCTCAAATCTCTATATAGGAATAATACATCCCACCATAAAGCTCACTTGATCCGCCATTAGTCAAACTCGCTAAGAAACAAACAGATAGTCAACTAATGACCACCAACCAACTATTTTTTGATTCATTAGGAAACATGTAATTTTCAGGGGCGCTTTCTACTTAAAAAGAAAAAATTTCTATCGGTGTATATATCGGCCCTTCGGGCGTGAGGGTGCTTTCGTACAATGTAAATTCGCTACATTCTACTTTCTGAAAATAGGTATTCCTGAAATCGAAAAGCAATGTTTCGAAGTTATCCCTGTCACGAATCGATTTGATGCGGCCCAGGGTAAGGTGTGGAGAAAATTCATTAACGGCATTTTCATTGTAAAAACCTGTTAGCGCATGGCGAACAGATATTGCCAGTTCTTCAAGTTTAGCACCAGCATCAACTTTTGAAAAAATAACCCGGGGTTTGCCGGCCTTTTTAAAAACATCAAGGCCCTGAAGCTGAAATGAAAACGGTACAAGATGTTTTATCGATCGTAACTGCCCGATAATTTGTTCCACTTCCTGTTGGCTGACTGACCCGATAAAAAGCAGGGTAATATGCATATTTTCAATGGGTACCCAGTTTATCTTCTCGTCCGAAAATTGTTTTTTTAACACCCCCACAGCGTCAACCAACTCGTTATAAACAGGAATTTTTATAGCAACAAATGTCCGTATCATTTTTCTATGACTTTATCGAATTGAAACAAAACTAACCATTAATAAATTGATATTTGCATCATCTGTCGTATATTAAACTATTCATTGTTTTAGCAGTCAATAATATATTGTTTCATTCATCAAGTCGATGAATAATGAAAAAACATTTTAATTAACCAAAACCGTTTGTTATGGTACGGAAAGTTTTATTTGCTACGCTCAGTTTATGTTTTTCAATGCTGGTTTTAGCACAGGACTGGCCTCAATACCTGGGACCCGATAGAAATAGTATATCACCCCAAAAAAATCTTCTTCGCAGCTGGCCTAATGAAGGCCCGGAAGTGTTATGGTCTGTTGATGTGGGCATTGGCTATGGCGGAGCTGTTGTTAAAGACGGAAAAGTATATTTGTTAGACCGTGATGATGAAATTGGCGACATCATGAAATGTTATGACCTGAATACCGGTGAAGAACTTTGGAAATTTCAGTACGATGCACCCGGTTCGGTCATGTTTCCCGGATCCCGCAGTGTCCCAATTGTAGATGAAAAACATGTATACTCCTGCGGACCATACGGCGATTTGTATTGCATCGATATCGACATGCACAGGCCCGTTTGGAATGTAAACGTGTGGACCGATTTTGGCGGCGATCCCGGGAATGCCCCTTCCGAAGAACAAGGAGAGGGACAGAGTGGTTTTGGTGGTCGTGGAAATTTTCCCATTTGGGCCATATCCCAATGCCCGTTGATTTATGGCGAATTACTCATTGTTGCCTCCCAGGCTCCGGAAGCTGGCGTAGTAGCTTATAACAAAAAAACCGGGAACCTTGTGTGGAAAACTCCGAACCTCGGCAATGAATCCTATGTTAGCCCTTCAATTGTGAGAATAGACGGGAACGATCAGGTTGTGATGGTTACTTCATCAACCAATTCTTTCGGCCACCCTGATGCACCAAAAACCATGGGAAATGTTGTTGGCATTGAGCCACTTACCGGAAATATTCTCTGGAAATTCTCAAATTGGAACTGCCACATTTCTGCCCCAAGTGCGGTTGATGCCGGTAATAACAAAGTAATTGTTGTAGGCGGATACGAACTGGGCGCGTTAATGATAGAGGTTAAAAAACAAGCCGATGGAAATTACGTAGCTGCAGAAATATTCAGAACAGAAGAATTTGGCGACCAGACTAAACCACCATTATTGATCGATGGATATTTTTATGCCCAGTATGGAACCAATAGGAAAAGGGATGGCCTTACATGTATGAGTATGGATGGCGAAATAATGTGGAAAACCAAACGCGACCCTGACTTTAACAAAGGCAGTATGATTTTAGCCGATGGTTTGATCCTTGCCACCGATGGTAGTAAATCGTTATACCTGATCGAACCCAATTCAGCAGAATTTAAATTGATATCAAAGGCTGAATTGCTGGGATTGGAAACAACCAGCGATGAAAATTCCATTGAAAGAAGGGTTGGCGGCAACAACCAAAACTGGGCACCCATTGCTTTAGCCGATGGCAGATTGCTTATCCGCGATCAGAGCAGAATGTTGTGCCTAAAGGTTGCAGAATAAATATAACATTAAAGAGACTAATACTTTTTTGGCATTTTAGCGACTGAATTATTGCTCCCCCTTCGGATAAAAGGTTCAGTTTTACTGTTCCGTCTTTTTTCACCTTGAAGATTTTGAACCCGGTTGTCCTATCATTATTATCATAGATAAGTTTAACATCCTGACCTGCAAGCATCGGCAAGTTGATGGTTGTTTGCTTATCTACATTTTCACCGCTTACAGCAGCAACATTCCAGGTAGCAGCATTCCGACGGGCAATTACGACAAATTTGCCCGGATAACCGTCAATGAATTTTGTTTCGTCCCAAACCGATGGCAATTTCCTGATTAGGTTAGGCAAAAAAAAAGACACCCTTATGGATGCCTTTCCCTGTGGAGCTAAGGGGAGTCGAACCCCTGACCTTCCCGGCAAGCCGGGACGCTCCAGTCCTGAACTATATAAAAAAAGACCTTGCATTTCTACAAAGTCTTGAATTTCAAGTGGAGCATATCGGAATCGAACCGATGACCTCTTGACTGCCAGTCAAACGCTCTAGCCAACTGAGCTAATGCCCCTTCGTGCGCCGTAGCCTTGCTTGCACACCATAGCAAATGCGAAGGTATGACGAAGGCGTACTCTTTTTAATTGCACTATTCTTCTTTCTTTTGTATTATTTTAGAACTTTTAAACCGCTGCAAATATAAAACTTTTTCTGAAAAGCAAACCGCCCTTTTTATGGAAAAGGTTTTTGTGCCGTATCTTTAGAGAAAAGACCGCAATGAACAATATTTATCAATATATCACGTTATCATTACAAAAGTTCCGGAATTTAAAATCCTTGTCAAAGGATGTTCTTAACAAAGGGGTAAAACCCTTATACGTAAGATTTGATTGTAACCACAAAATTCACAGTTATGGAACTTAAAAAGTCATCGAAGGCAAACCTCGAAAAACGCAGGTTCCTCTTTCTCCAAATCGGTTTTGTTCTTTCACTCGGTATCGTGTTTATGGCTTTTAATAAAGGAAGTGAGGTTAACAGCCTTAACCAATTTGATGAAATTGAAGCCGGCCCGGTTATTGATGAGGGCTATACCCCGCCAACCAATACCCCAAAACCTCCTCCACCGCCGAAGCCTGTAATCATCAACAAGCTCTTGATTACCGATGCGCCTACAGTGCTCGATGAGCCTTACATTGAATCTTCCGAGATTGATGAAACCACGATCATTGATGCCCTCCCGGAAATGTCGTCCGATAAAAAAGATTTTGAAGAGGATGAAATTTTTACAACGGTAAAAGACATGCCTGAATTCCCGGGCGGGGAAGATGGATTGCTATACTGGATTGCCAAATCGATAAAGTACCCGCAAAATGCGATCGAAATGGAGATTGACGGTACGGTATATGTCAGGTTTGTGATTGACACCAACGGGTCGGTAACCAACGCCCGTGTTTTGCGCGGCATAGATACGTTGTTGAATGAAGAAGCACTAAGGGTTATCAACAACATGCCACGGTGGAAGCCCGGTATGCAAAACGGAAAAAACGTTAAAGTGATGTACGTAGTCCCTATCCGGTTTCAGTTAAACCGGTAGCTCAAAAAAAATGCCGGTTTTTTTTCAGAAATTTAACCGGCTGAATAGTACCTTTGCAAGATATTTTTTAACTTTAGCGCCTTGAAAATTTGAAAAAATAACGAATTAAATAAATTATGGAACTTAAAAAGACACCAAAAGCCGACCTGGAAAACAAGCGGAACATCTTTGTTCAGCTTGGGCTGGTGATTTCTTTAGGTATTGTGCTTATGGCCTTTAACATTAACGATACCGTAAAATCGATTGACTCGCTGGGCGAAATGAATGCTGAGGCTATTGAAGATGAAGTAATACCCATTACCCGGCAGGAAGAAGTGAAACCACCACCACCACCACCACCACCAAAAGTGATTGAAGTTCTTACAATTATTGATGACGACGTTGAGGTTGAAGAAGAATTTGAATTCGAATCGACCGAAGCCGATGATGCAACCATAATTGACGCTGTACCCGTTATTGAAGAAGATGAAGGCAACGAAGAAGATGCCGAAGTTTTCGTTATTGTTGAAGACATGCCTGAATTTCCCGGCGGTGAACTCGCACTTCGGAAATGGATTGCAAACAACATTAAATACCCGGTTATTGCTGCTGAAAACGGTATTCAGGGTAAAGTATACGTTCAGTTTGTGGTTGACCGCGACGGAAGTGTCAGCAATGCACGCATAGCACGTGGCGTTGACCCTTCACTCGACCAGGAAGCATTGCGGGTTGTAAACAACCTTCCGAAATGGAAACCCGGCATGCAGCGTGGGAAACCGGTAAGGGTATCTTACACTGTTCCCATTAATTTCCAGTTACAGTAAAAAAAACGATGATATATTATTTCCTGGTTCTGTACTTTCGGGGCCAGGATTTTTTATGCAAAAAACAATGGGAAAACCTTATTCAACAGAAATAATTAAAGAAACCGTGGTTTTGGTCGGGCTTATAAACCAAGATCAAAACGAACAACAGGCACGTGAATACATCGACGAGCTGGAATTCCTCGCCGATACAGCAGGAGCTATTGTTGTGCGAAAATTCTTTCAAAAACTTAACGTGCCCAACCCGGTAACTTTTGTGGGGCCGGGTAAACTGGAAGAAATTGCCGGTTTTATTAAAGACAATGAAGTCGATACTGTCATTTTTGACGACGAATTATCGCCCACACAACTCCGCAACATCGAAAAAGGCATGGAATGTAAAGTCCTCGACCGCACAAACCTGATCCTCGATATTTTTGCAAAACGCGCACAAACGGCCTATGCAAAAACCCAGGTCGAACTGGCCCAACTGGAATACACACTGCCCCGCCTTACCCGAATGTGGACCCACCTTGAACGGCAACGCGGAGGTATTGGCATGCGCGGCCCGGGTGAAACACAGATAGAAACCGACCGCCGTATAATACTCGATAAAATTGCCCGGCTGAAAGAGCAACTGAAAAAAATTGACAAACAAATGACCACCCAGCGTAAAAACAGGGGCAAATTGGTACGTGTAGCGCTGGTGGGCTATACCAACGTGGGCAAATCAACACTGATGAACCTGCTGAGTAAATCGGAAGTTTTTGCCGAAAACAAGCTTTTTGCCACACTCGATACAACCGTGCGAAAAATGGTCATCGGCAACCTGCCCTTTCTGGTAACCGATACCGTTGGCTTTATTCGTAAACTGCCCCACGGCCTTGTCGAATCATTCAAATCAACACTCGACGAGGTGCGCGAAGCCGATATTTTACTGCATATTGTCGATATATCGCATCCCGGTTTTGAAGAACAGATTGACACCGTTTCGCAAACCCTCGAAGAGATTGGCGCAGCCGAAAAACCGGTTATTTTCGTATTCAATAAAATTGATGCTTATTCGTTCCAGGAAAAAGATGCTGATGACCTTTCGGAAAAAACGAAAACAAACTGGACTCTTGAAGAGTGGGAAAATAGCTGGATGGCTAAAAACAATACCCCGTCAATTTTTATTTCAGCAAAAAAGAAAACCAACATCGACGAGCTAAAACGGTTGCTTTACACCGAGGTTAAAAAAATTCACGTTACCCGTTTTCCTTACAACGACTTTTTATACGTCGATGACTATGGCCAGGAATAAACGCTATTGAAGCTCAACTTTCGATGTGTCGGTACATTCGTCCAGCAACTGCCGGATCTCCTTTCCCGATTCGGGATGCTTCATTTCCGGTGCAATGTCGCAAAGTGGACGGAGTATAAACTTACGACCTGAAATATGTTTGTGCGGAATTACCAGCGAGGGGCTTTTAACAATTTCGTTACCATAAAAAAGAATGTCGATATCAATAAGTCTCGAAGAATAACCCGCTGCGGCTTCCCGTTCCCTGCCCATCTCCTTTTCAATCATTAAAAGTTTCTCCAACACCTCAGGCGCTGAATAATCGGTAAGCACCTCAACAACCATGTTCAGGAAATAGTCATTTGAACGAAAGCCCCAAGGTTCGGTTAAGTAAATGCCCGACAAATTGGTCACGTCCCCAACCCGTTGGTTAACAAGGCGTATGGCTTGTTGCAAATTCTTCTTTTTATTACCCAGGTTCGACCCCAGCGAAAGGTATATCTTGTTCATGATTTCTGCTTTAAATGCAAATGAAACAAAAAAATCAGGAACATTTCACTGTAAAAGAGTGTAATTATTTCTAACTTGTTCGTACCCATTAACCAGTATAACAAAAAATAATTGTAAAATATAAATCTTTAAATCATTTAAAACATGAAAAGTTTTCTCAAGTACACACTCGCAACCATTGTCGGTATCATTGTTGTTTCGATGGTTTCGTTTTTTCTGATGATGGGCATTTTTGCAGCCATTGTTTCAACCACCGAAAAAGAAGTGGTAATAAAAGACAACTCGATGTTAAAAATCAAACTTAATGCCGAAGTTTCGGACCGTGCACCCAACGACCCTTTCCAGAACCTCGAAATACCTGGGTTTAGTGGTATTAAAAGACTCGGTCTCGACCAAATAACATCGGCTATCGAAAAGGCAAAAGATGAAGACAAAATCAAGGGGATTTACCTCGAAATAGACGACGTTAATGCCGGTTTTGCTGCATGTGAAGAGATACGCAAAGCACTTGTCGATTTCAAAGAATCGGGCAAATTCATTTATGCCTACTCGGAAAATTACGGCCAGAAGGCCTACTACCTGGCCAGCGTTGCCGATAAAATATTCATTAACCCCGAAGGAATGCTCATGTTTCACGGGCTGGCATCGAACAACCCCTTCTTCAAAAATGCGCTTGAAAAACTGGGCGTTGAGATGCAGGTAATCCGGCACGGGAAATTCAAAGCTGCCGTTGAACCGTTTATGCTCGAAGAGATGAGTAACGAAAACCGTGAACAAATTGAAGTTTACATGGGCAGCATTTGGGAAAACATGTTGAGAGGCATTTCCGAATCGAGAAACATTACGGTTGAACGCCTTAACGAAATTGCCGATGAAAACATGCTGTTCCGCCCCGCCGAAAAACTGCTGGCATACAAACTTGTCGACAGCATCGTGTACGAAGACCAGCTGATAGACTTCTTGCGTAGCGAAACCGGCATTAAAGCACCAAAAGGTATTCCGGTTGCAAGTATTTCCGACATGGGATCGGTACCTGAAAAACGGAAAGGCAAAGGGCTGGCAAAAGATAAACTGGCCATTGTATATGCTGCCGGTGAAATTGGCATGGGCGGCCCTGCCAGCATGAGCAGCGAAGTTATAAACGCACCCGAGATAGCCCGCGAAATACGAAAAGCACGTCAGGATTCGAGCATCAAGGCCATTGTATTGAGGGTTAATTCGCCCGGGGGCAGTTCCACCGCTTCGGACCTGATTTGGCGCGAGGTAAAACTGGCTGCCGAAGAAAAAGTAATGGTCGTTTCGATGGGCAACCTGGCTGCATCGGGCGGTTACTGGATTTCTTGTGCCGCCGACACCATTGTGGCCAACCCAACAACCATAACCGGATCGATTGGAGTATTTGGTGTAATACCCAACATGCAGGAACTTTTTGAAGACAAACTGGGCATCAATTTCAGTGTGGTAAAAACCAACGATATGAGCGACATGCCTTCGCCAAACCGCCCGTTAACATCAACCGAAAGGGCACTTATACAGGGAATGGTCGAAGATGTTTATGCAACTTTCATCGATCATGTTTCCAATGGCAGGGGCATGACAAGCGATGCCGTTGATGCCATTGGGCAGGGCCGTGTTTGGACCGGCGAAAACGCCCTTGAACTGGGGCTTGTAGATGTTCTCGGGAACCTCGATGATGCCATTGCCATTGCTGAACAAATGGCCGGCCTTGACCACTACCGAACCGTGAAATTACCTGAACAAAAAGACCCGATTCAGGAATTGATCAAAGGCCTTTCGGCAACTGTTAAAATAAACTTTATCGAAAAAGAGCTGGGCAGCAATGCTAAATATTATAAACTTGTTGAGGAATTAAAAGGGAAAAAAGGAATAATGGCACGTATGCCTTACGGAATGGCCATAGAATAATAGCAGAATTACTTTAAAAAGAATTAAATAAATAAAAGTTGCCCCACCCGGGCAACTTTTTTTTGTTGCCCGCCGGCTTCTTTGTAAATTGGGCAATTATTCAATATCAATGCTAAAAATACTATTATATCCGTTTGCCTTGCTTTATGGAGTTGTTGTATGGTTCAGAAATTTTTTATTCGACACAAAAATACTGCATACAAGCCGCTATAATACACCTGTAATCTCGGTAGGAAACCTTACTGCGGGCGGCACCGGCAAAACCCCGCACGCTGAATACCTTATTGAACTTTTACATAAGGAATTTCGCATTGCCTATTTAAGCCGCGGCTATAAAAGAAAAACCAAGGGTTTTATACTTGCTGAAACACAATCGACTTACCTCGAAATTGGCGATGAAGCCATGCAGATAAAACAAAAATTCCCGGATATTACCGTAGCCGTTTGCGAAAAAAGAGGAAAAGGGATAAACGAACTGACCAATAACAACAACATAAATTTTGATGTAATCATTCTCGATGATGCGTTTCAGCACCGTTCGGTCGAGCCACATATCAACATTCTCCTTGTTGATTATACACGTCCGATTTTTAACGACTGTTTATTACCTGCCGGACGCTTACGCGAACCGGTACGAAACCGTTTCAGGGCCAACATCATTATTTATACCAAATGCCCGTCCGAACTAAAACCCATCGAACAGCGTATTATTAAAAACAGACTGAACATCAGACCATACCAGGACCTGTTCTTTACCCATATCAGGTACGGAGAAATTACCCCTGCTGAAAAAGGGTTAAGCCTTTTCGACGACAACATGAGAAACTATGCCGTTTTGCTCATTACCGGCATTGCCAATCCCATACCGCTTATCGGGTACCTTGAAAAACAGGTAGGCACCATTTTTCACGAAAAATACCCCGATCACTATTCCTACCAGAAAGCCGACATCGACAAATTCCAGGAAAAATATGATGCAATTGAAACAAACCGGAAACTGATTATTACAACCGAAAAAGACCTTGTGAGGTTAAAATCGGTTCAAGGTGCTCATGACGGTTTCTTCAGAAATGTTTATTATATTCCCATCGAAATCAAATTTTTAGAACGTTCGAGGGAAATTTTTAACTACAGGGTATTAAATTATGTTAGGGAAAATAAAAGCAACAACCGGTTTCATCAAGGAAAAAACCGGGTTTAACGGCAAAATTGCCATTGTTCTGGGATCGGGCCTTGGCGGATTTGCCGATAAGGTGGATATTGAATCGACCCTTGATTACGCCGAAATCCCAAACTTCCCGGTCACAACGGTTGAAGGCCATTCCGGGAAGCTGATATTCGGAAAAGTAAGCGGAAAAAACGTCGTGGTAATGCAGGGTCGCTTTCACTATTACGAAGGCTATTCAATGGAAGAACTCACCTTCCCCGTGAGGGTTTTTAAAATGCTGGGCATCGAAAATTACCTGCTCTCGAATGCAGCCGGGGGCATTAATCCCCTGTTTGCCGTTGGCGATTTGATGATGATAAAAGACCACATCAACTTTTTTGGCCGCAATCCGCTTATTGGAAAAAACATGGATGAACTGGGCCCCCGTTTTCCCGATATGACAAATGCCTATAACCCGGGGTTACGTAACCTGGCAAAAGAAATTGCAAAAAACAACAACCTTACACTGCGCGAAGGCGTTTACGTGGGGCTTACCGGCCCCAGTTTTGAAACACCTGCCGAATACCGTTTTTTCCACTCAGTAGGCGGCGATGCCGTGGGCATGTCGACCGTACCCGAGGTTATTGTAGCAAACCATATGAAAATGAAAGTTTTTGGCGTATCGGTAATTACCAACAACGGCCTCGATATTGCCGAAGACGGGAATAAACATACCGAAGTGCTTGACGTGGCTGCGGTTGCCGGCCCAAAAACAGAGCTCCTTTTTTCGAAACTGATTGAAAAAATTTAACATGAACGGTTTACTGGCCTTTGCACTCGCACCCGTTTTCATCATTGCCTTTTACATTTATTTCAGGGATAAGTACGAAAAGGAACCCCTCGGCATGTTGCTGATAGCTTTGGCAGCAGGTGCTTTCATTACCCTGCCGGTTATTTATGCCGAAGAGTTTATGTCGTTTTTCGGACGGGGGTTCGATGGCATTTTCAGCGGGGCATGGCGGGCATTCATGGTTGCAGCCCTTTGCGAAGAAGCATTTAAATTCGCGGCGCTTTTTATCATTATATGGCGCAGCAAAGCGTTTAACGAAAAATTTGACGGCATTGTTTATGCCACGTTCATATCACTGGGGTTTGCAGCCGTCGAAAACGTACTTTACGTGCTCGATTCGGGTATTCATACCGGTTTGGCCAGGGCCATCACCGCCGTACCTGCACATGCCCTGTTCGGGGTTACCATGGGCTACTTCTTTGGCATGGCAAAATTTTATCCCGCCAAACGAAAACGCTGCCTGAGGTGGTCGTTCCTGTTGCCGTTTATCCTGCACGGTTTTTACGACTTCATCCTCATGTCGGGCATAAATGCACTATTGCTGGCCTTTATCCCCTTTGTAGCCTTTTTGTGGATTGCCGGCTTCCGGCGAATGAAACAACTCAACAAGTCATCGGTTTACCGTGATGACCTTGATATTGGGATTGATTTTAGTAAGGTGAAGGATTTTGAGAATGGAAAAAAACAGTAAGCTCACTTTTTCATTGCTTTCTTCAACTGCTTAAACAACTTTTTACGGTAGATAAAAAATTGCCAAACAATGCTTTTGTTCAATATTTCGGCGTGTTGCTTTACCGTAACGGTTTTCATCAGTTCTTTTCGTTGTTCGTGTAAAAGGGGCTTCGACCGGTGAAATGCAACATGGGCTTTTACAACAGCAAGTGAATTTTTAAAATTGAAAGTAACGAGGTATTTTATAACGGCAAACGTGTCGATGAGCATGCGTTTAAACAAAACCGCCCCCAAATGCCTGCCGGAGTAATTCTTATACAAGGTCCATAAACTGTTTCTGAAGTTGAGAAAAAGCTTGCGCGGGTTGTTGTATTCGAGGGTTGCCCCGCCCCAGTGGTATATTTTAATTTTGGGCGTGTACACAATGCGGTAACCCCTGTTTTTCAGGCGCCAGCAAAGGTCAATCTCTTCCATGTGGGCAAAATAACGGTAATCGAAGCCCCCGGTTTCCCTGAACAAACCCGCCCTGATGAAGAGGCATGCACCCGAGGCCCAGAAAATATCGGCCGGTTTGTTGTATTGCCCCTTGTCGTACTCAATCACGTTCATGATGCGCCCACGGCAAAAAGGGTAACTAAATTTATCGATAAAGCCGCCGGCAGCACCCGCGTGTTCGAAACGTGAGCGGTCGCGGTCTGACAATATTTTTGGCTGAATAGCGGCAATTTTTTCATCCGATTCAAATAAACCGGCAATGGGTTCGATCCAGTTTTTTGTAACCCTTACATCGCTGTTAAGCAGGCAAAAAATATCGGCATCGACCTGTTCGAGGGCTTTGTTGTACCCGCCGGCAAAACCGTAATTTTGATCAAGTTCAATGAGCCTGAATTCCGGGTAATTTTTTTTCAGGAATTCCCGCGAGCCGTCATCCGACCCGTTGTCGGCAATAACAACCCGACAGGTATCAAAATTGGTGAATTTTTTTACAAAGGGAAGGTATTTTTCGAGATGCCCTTTCCCGTTCCAGTTCAATATAACAATTGCTATTTCCAACTTATCAATTTTTTTCCCGTTTATACTTCCATCGTTTGTGCGTCCACAAATATTGTTCAGGCGATTTTTGTATTGATTGTTCCAAACGTTTCATAAAACGGTTGGTAATATCGTTATTTTTTGATTTTCTTGGATGTTCTTCCAACAATTCCATATGTACCTTATAATACCCTCTCTTCATTTTCCTTATTTCCAGAAAAAGTATTGCTGCATTGGTTTTTATTGCGAGCTTTTCAGTTCCCAGTAAAACCGGAGTATCCTGATTCAAAAAACGCACCCAGTGCTTTATTTCATGAGGCAAAGGACGTTGATCACTGATGAGTAGAGATGCAAAAGGGATATTGTTGTTTTTATCATACATCAGCTGCCTGTAGGTTTCTTTCATTTCCAATGGTCTGGCAAATTTGGACCTGAATCTTTTATAGAACTCATCAAAAGCCTTATTCGAAAGTTTCTTATAAACAAAATATACCTGAATGGGCACCTTTTTTGCCAGCACAAAAGAATATTCCCAGTTGCTGAAGTGTCCGGCCATAAAAATTACACTACGCTTTTTTTCTATCAATTCATCCAGCGCTGTGTAATCGACATCAATGTGTTTCAATATTTTATCGGAAGGGGCGAAAGAGAAATAGAGGGTTTCAACAAATATCTCGCCCAAGCCTTTGTAGAATTTCTTTTCAATATTTCTAAGTTCAGTCTTACTTTTGTCAGGAAATGAGTTTTGAAGATTTTCCCTTACAACATCTACACGATAGGCAAAAACACGATAAATAAAAAAATTGATTAAATCGGCAACGATGTAGTGAAATTCAAGAGGAAAAAACTTCATTGGCCATGTAACAATCAGCAACAGGTAATATCCGGCGTTCTTTTTCATGCGATTAAATTATTAATTTCAATTGGTCCGCCAGCTGGCGGATGGAATCTGCCCGACTATGCTGCTCAGGCGGGCTCGCATAAAGTTTAATCATCCTTCTGGGTGAGAATATTTTACATGCTCGTTTCATTTCGAGATTATAATCACGGTCAATCGGCCTATTCGTTGAGGGTTAAAATTATTTTTACCAGTATTTTTTCGGCTTTTTTGCCGGGTAATTCTTTTATAAAAGCGGTTAACCCGTTTTCTTTTTCGGTTGATGATGAAATGAGTTCCTGCAGTTTTTCATATTCCGAGCCGGTAAACTCGTTACGGATAATTTGCATTACAGGGTTTTCATCGTCATCGAGTTTCAGTTCTAAAATGGCAGCTTCGATTATTTCTTTGGCTTTATCTTTTACCGAATCGTGGATTTTGCCGCCCGAATGGTCGCGCAGGGCCCAGCTTGAATAATCGTAGTTAAGCCCTTCTATCAGGGCAATTTTCGGATCTTTTTCACTAAAAACTTTTTTAACGATCAGTGTTGCTTTTATTTTCCATGCACTCAGGTCGAAGTTTTTCTGATCAAGCGCTTTAAGCAATTCTCCAAGGATTTCAATTTTTTCTGTTTTCATAGCAGTCCCCTAAATGTTTGTGCACAATTTCGTAAAATTTGTCGAAATAACGTGCATTGGAAGCAATTATATCGCCGTTGAAGAGAAAACCGTCTCCACCGTTAAAATCCGTTACAACACCTCCGGCCTGCCTTACAATAAGTACCCCTGCAGCAACATCCCAGGCATGGAGGGCATATTCCCAAAAAGCTTCGAAACGGCCACAGGCCACATAACACAAATCGGCTGCTGCCGAACCCAAACGCCTGATGCCGCTTGTTTTTTCCATAAATTCCTTCAGCGCTAAAAAATACTTATCCATCAAACCAAAATCATAGTATGGATAACCGGTGGCAATAAGCGCCTGCTGATGTTCATCGTGCTTAGTAACTTCAATTTCTTCGCCGTTCAGGTATGCCTTGCTGTCTTTCCAGGCATAAAACATTTCATCATTCGTAATTTCATACACTACGCCAACCACAATTTTACCGGCTTCCAAAAGGGCTACACTTATTGAATGGGGCGACAGGCCATGAATAAAATTGGTGGTGCCGTCGAGCGGGTCAATAACCCAGTTGTAGCGGTCGCCCTTTTTTTCCGATGTACCTTCCTCGGCAATAAAGCCCGATTCGGGTATAAGCTTGCCCAACGATTCAACCAGCATCTTTTCCGACGTTTTATCAACATAGGTTACAAAATTGCTGTGCCCCTTGGTTTCAATATCGGTTGCACTATGGAAACGGCTGCTTTCTTCGCAGATAAACATACCGCATTCTTTTACGATTTTCTGAACGTTGAAGCATATTTGTCTGTAATCAATCATTGATGCGTATAATTAAAACCTGGTAACTTTAATTGTTTTCGACTGCTTTTCTGTATGTACATTAACAAAATAGAGCCCGCTTTCATAAATTCCGGGTTCGGTAAACAAATCGAGATAATGGGTACTGTTGTTTTGAAACGTACCCGTGTGCGAAGATAGTACCTTGCCCGTTATATCAAAAACAGCAACGCTGAAAGGTGTGCCCGCTTCACCCTGGAAACGAAGGGTCGTAAAATCGGAAAAATGTGTAGGAACACAACGGGCATCTACCGTTTTTCCAACCGGCAGGGGCGATGATGTATACGTGCTGTTCCTGGCACCGGGTGTGCCACCCAGCTTGCTGTAGCCCCAACTGCTGCTTTCGCTTTTATCGAGTGAAGGGTTTTTCAGCTCGAGGGTTGCCCCCGAACCGAAAGGCTCACTGGGCCAGGGGAACCTCGTTTCGTAGAGCACACGGTCGATAACATCACCACTTTTGTTAAGCAGGAAAATAACATCACCATCGCTGCTCAATCCAAACGAAAGGTGGCCAATTGCATTTTTTACATGCGGATAAATGCCGCTGAATTTTGACATGTTTTCACAAATCACAAGGTATTCACCGGGCATCAACAATGTTCCTCCCGGAAAAGTATAGCCGTTTTCGATAATATCATCGTGAAGCATCCAATCACTCAGGTTGATGGCCTGATTGCCGTAGTTATAAATTTCGACCCAGTCATCGGCATCAATTTCGGACGACGACTGGTAATTGATTTCATTAATGGCTACCAACTCTTCAGTTTCGGGCGAAGCCTCAAAAACGGCATGGTAAATTTTGTTGAATGGAAGGGATATTTCAATGGTACGGTTTGTTGAAGTTGAACCGTTTTCCCAACGCACAAACCGGTAACCGGGCCTGGGGAGGGCCGTTAACGTTATTGGCACTTCGCTGAAATATTTTCCCCGGAATGGAAATTCAAAGGGAATTACCGTATTTACTTTAACCCTGCCCGCGTTATTATCCGATAATGTAACCGTTATTTGCTTTTCGGTATTAAACCCAAAGAAATTACGCACATAGCCACGCAATTGATTGTTGCGGTCTTCAACCCAGCGTTTTAACCGTTCTATTTCGCTCTCCCAATAATTGTGACTTTGTCCCCACAGGTTTTGATGGTAATGCATCTCTGCATCCATCAGCGAAACAATGGAATCGATCATTGGTATTACATAAGCAGGATTCAGGTTTGTATTGAGGCAATCGCTTATACGTGTTACAAATTTTTGTTCAAAACCGGGGTTCACAAGCAATTTCCGAAGGAAAAGGGTTGACCACGGGGGGTTGGGCCAGCCATTGTGATAAGCAGTTGTGGCAAACTCCATGGAGTTCGGCTGATCGGGGGTGCCGTAGATGTTCATGCTGAATTCGGCCCCAAAAATAAGCCAACGCCATTTACTGAGCGGATCGTTTGTTTTCCAGAATTTGATATTATTCCCGGGCCAGTCGCCATTATGCACGTATATCTGAAGAATTTGATAATCGGTAAAACAGTTAATGTCCATCATCGACGTTACCTGTTCATAATTATCTTCCGTTTGGAGTTCGTTTGTATTGATAAAATTTCTTAGCACGATATAATCCTGATTGGTTCCCCGAAGAAGAGATGATTCATTTTCGAGAAGGTTCAAATCATCAGGATCAACACCGTAATTATCGGCAAAATAATGTTCGTTGGGTTTTTCCCTTAAATTGAGCATTCCCCAGTATTCGCCATTGAGGTAAACCGATGCCGGCTGAAAAGCCAGGCGTTCCATACCCATGCCGCTTGCCAGTTCGGAAATGAGCCCGTCGCGGATGTAGGTATATGGCCAGTCGTTTCCGGCATTGCGTAAAATGAACGACTCAAAGTCATCGTTTGCACGGTCGTGAAAAAGTTTGTACTCAAAAGATCCTTTCCCGTATTGGCTCCGTGCATACAAGGCCAGCGATTTTGACGGGTTGGCCCTTGACCAGCTACCGTAAACTTTTACCCCGGCCCCTTGTGAAATCCGGCGTACAGCATCGGCATCGAACAATTCTATGTTGACAGGCTTTTCCCAGTCCTGCCAGTAATTGGCACCATAATGAGGTGCTGCGGATTCGGCATTAGGCCCTTCAACCAGTATGCCTTCGTAATAGTCCCAGAAATTTTCCGGTTCGGTTGAAAGTGAAACAACCGGCAACCCGTTGTTCGGGCGCATCAGGTATGTGTTTGTAAATACAGGATTATCCCGGTGGTCGTTCCTGAAAAATTTTGCCCTTACCACAGTTGTTTTAACAATTTGTATGGGCGATGTATATTGCCCACTTGCAGCTGTAGGCACCGAACCATCGGTAGTATACCGGATAACACCTTCGGTTGCTTTAGCCGATAGCTCAACAAATTCTGATGGTGAATAAACACCGGCTTCCAATGAAAAATATACCGTGTCGCTAATGAGTTCACTCGATGGATTACGGTTTTCAGCTCCCGGGGTGGAAGTTGTAAAATAGGCCCAATTTTCCTCCCCGTCTTCGTAACGGCCGTATGAAATATCGGATGGGAGTGAAACTTCTGTTGAATTATCAACTAATTCTCCGTCGACATTATACAAATAAATGATCTCGCCATCGTTGTCAATTCTAAAGTGGGTATGAGGGCGCTTGTTTGCAATGGTTATAAAATCTTCAACATCGTTTGCTGAGAAATCAGTCGATCCGATAGTAAGAAAAGGAATCAGTGTAAAATCGGAGGAAGTGCTGCTGACATTATGCCCCTGGATAGCCAGTATATTTATGCCGTTCTGCAATAGTGAGGCCGGATTTTCAACAACAAACTGTTCGGGATTACCTCCCGAATACATACTTGCCTCATGGTCGGAGTTAACGGTAACCGA
The DNA here is from genome assembly GCA_021740385.1 of Prolixibacteraceae bacterium. Classification (GTDB taxonomy): domain Bacteria; phylum Bacteroidota; class Bacteroidia; order Bacteroidales; family Prolixibacteraceae; genus DAIMEA01. The sequence continues at coordinate 41,635 of JAIOZY010000002.1, forward strand.
AGTATAATCGCCGTTAAGGGGTGTAATACCTGCGCTGGCAACCAGGTGTCCGTTTATAAATGCCACAAAAGCATCATCGTAATCAACGTGAAGCAAAAGGTCGGTTACATCATTAACATCACTGATCCTGAATTCTTTTCTGATGCACAGGGTCTCAACACCATTCAGTATGGTTGCATCGTCGCTGTCGCCATAGCCGAAACCACTCAACCCGCTGCTCCACGAAGAATCATCGAATCCGGTATTTCGCCAGGTAGTTGTCAGGTTTTGGGGCATGTTATATTTCCACTGGTCGCCCTTTCTTATAATTGTTTGATATTTAGAACCAAATGTCTTCCGGTTTTTGCCCGATGCAAATACCAAAAAATGCGACTCCGGCCTTAAAGTAACTGCCGGGAATACCCATCCTGTTGAAACATCGGGGTCATCGTTGATGATATAGCCTTCAAGGTTGACGGTTTCGCCGCTGATATTGTACAATTCGATCCAGTCACATCGGTCACCGTCTTCATCGATAATCCCCGTTGAATTGGATGCAAGAAATTCGTTTATAACAACTTGTGAAAAAACAGGCTTGCAAAAAACCAGAAAGAGAAAAACCGGGAAAAGAAACACCCTTAACCCGCTTAATAATTTTACCATAATGTTGTCCTCACTCAAAAAATAAAGGGAACCATGTTTTTAATGACACTTTACCATGTATTTTCCCCCAAAAAAATTGATCGATGAAATAAATCAAAATCGCTTACAAATCAAAATCCTGAAAGAAGGAAGATGGATGACCAGTGACTACTGACAAATGATAATTTTCAGAATCAACCTGTAATGATTTTCCCTTTTATGGAACCAGTTTCATCGATACTTTCCAGTTTCGCGTGATAAATTTTGTTTGCCAGGTTTTTATCCCAATCAGTTGTTACTCGAATGTAGTTATCGGTCCAGCCCGAAATGGCATCTTGCTTTTTCTCCGATTCGAACAATACCGGGCGTGTTTCGCCCAAAAATCGCTCACAAAACAGCCGGTGTTTCCTTTCAGAAAGTTCGATCAGGCGCTGAACCCTTTCTTTTCTAACCGGCACGGGCACAACATGGGGGATTTTCAGCGCCTGTGTTCCGGGCCTTTCCGAATAGGGGAACGCATGTAACTGCGAAATATCAAGATCGCGAATAAAGTTGTACGTATCAAGGAAAAAAGCATCGGTTTCACCATTGGTGCCGGCAATTACATCAACCCCGATAAATGCATCGGGCAGCAACGAACGGATTTTTTCAACCCTTTCGGCAAAAAGTTCCCTTTTGTATTTTCGTTTCATCAGGGCCAGAACCTCGTTTGATCCCGATTGCAGCGGGATATGAAAGTGGGGCATGTAATGCTTCGATGAGGCAACAAATTCGATGATTTCATCGGTCAGCAAATTGGGCTCGACCGATGAAATACGGATGCGTTCAAGGCCCTTAACGTCATCGAGGGCTTTCAGTAACCCGATAAACGACTCCCCGGTTGAACGGCCATAATCGCCAATGTTCACCCCCGTAAGTATGATTTCTTTTGCACCTTTTTGAACCACTTCACCGGCTTTGGCAACCGTATTGGCAATGGTATCGTTCCGGCTTTTACCGCGAGCGTAAGGGATGGTGCAATACGTGCAAAAATAGTTGCACCCGTCTTGCACTTTTAGAAAAGAACGGGTACGGTCGCCGAACGAATAAGCCGGAAAAAACTTTTCAATCTTCCGGAAACCGGAAATTGCCACAACTGGCTCTTCACTTTTTTTCAAATTGTCGACATAACGGATCATATTCATTTTTTCGGCTGAACCGAGGATGTAATCCACACCTTTAAGCAGGGCAATTTCTTCGCTCTTCAGTTGTGCATAACAGCCGGTAACAATCATTAGTGCATGGGGATTACGGCGAATTGCACCGCGTATCATGTTGCGGCTTTTCTTGTCACTTTCGGCCGTAACCGAGCAGGAATTTACCACGTACACATCGGCAACGTCTTTGTATCGAACGCGCTCGAACCCCAGTTCTTCAAACTGCCTTGCCAGGGCCGATGTTTCGGCAAAGTTCAGTTTACACCCCAGCGTGAAGAAAGCAACCTTTTTTCCTTTATATGTTTTATTGCTCATTAACGATGAATGGTTCAGCGGACAAAGATAGAAAAATGGGTTGTTTTTTAAGCATATCTAAATATTACAGCAAATTTTGTATTTAATAAAATTCAAATTATTTTCGTTTTTTAAACCATAAAATAATCTTTTAACCGAAAAACAAAATCAACATGAACATTACAAAATCTTTTCTTTTCTTTCTTCTCATTTCCGTAATTATTTCATGCGACAAAGCAGCTACCGAGCCATCAAGTGACATTGAAAACGGCGATTTCAGCAACGGCACATCAAACTGGAAACTCAAAACCGACAACGAGGGAGAGGGCAGCATTGAAGTAGCTGATGGCGCCCTGAAAATTTCCATAACTTCGGTTCCCGAAAACGACTGGGAAGTGAGACTTGCCTACACCAAGGGCCTGCTTTTGGAAAGCAACACCCGTTACCGGCTTGGCTTTGAGGCCTGGACGCCGGGTGAGGAAAAGCAAATAAGGCCCGATTTTAACGGCTACGAAAACAACAATTTTGAACACTTTTCGGATTTTACACCTGCCTTCGCCTATAAACACAAAACCGAATTCTTTAAAAGTTTTGTGATGAACAATGAAGCAGATGACTACGCCGACCTCGATTTTTTTATCGGGGCCGATGAGCAGGATGTCTATTTTGACAACATTACCCTTGAAAAGAAACCGGCACCCAATGCCGACCTTACCGACCATTGGACCATTGTTAGTTACGATGGCAACGGAAATAAAGGGGCAAGGTATGCCGTTGATTTTGAAATGAGCAGCGACGGTACGCTAAAAAGAAAAACCGATAATTACTTTTTTTCGGGATATGTGGCCGGTAACGAAGTTGAAGCCATGCTTTATTCAAACCTTTACTTCAAAGGAACCATTGACGAAAACAACGATACAATCAGGGGCGATTTTATCAACTATGAAGAAGGCTTTTCGAGCACTTTCATGGGTGTACGGGGGGTACTGCATGAAGACGTTTCAGGGACATATACCTTGTATGCAAATTATACCACACCGTATGTAAGGGTAAACAATGAAACAGATTACATTACCATTATTCAAAACGAAAACGTACTGGAAATAGCCGGTAAGCCGGGTTCAACGGGTATCATTAACGGCGTTGAAGTTACCCTCGAAGGCGATATTTTACCGGGAGAAGCAAGTGGCGCAAACCAAACCTTTAACGGTAGTGTTAGCGGCAATTCAATATCGGGTTCCATTTCGGGCTATGTAATGCAAAAAGATGCCAGCGGCAGTGAGATATTTTTGCAAGTAATTTCCAGCGGGGATTTTACGCTGATAAAAGTTGAAGAATAAAAAGTAATGCCAATTATACTTTTGGAATTACCCACTAAAAAAAGCAAAAATTATTTAAACGGGAAAAACCATCATTTTTTTTGTCATAATCAAAAAAAAATTTGTTTTTCCCTTTGCTTTATTTGAAAACAACTCTATATTTGCAAATCAGAACAGACCAGAACAGTATGTCGTTTATTTTCAACATCGATCCAAATGCGAATTCACTGAAATACCTTCAGTTAGTCGATGCTATTGCCAATGCTATTAGTGAAGGCACTTTAGATGAAGGCGATATGCTACCATCGGTTAACGATCTGGTCAAGAACGCCTCCCTATCTCGCGACACGGTTTTTAAGGCCTATACCGAACTTAAAAAACGTGATCTTATTGAATCGGTACCAAACAGGGGTTATTTCGTTAAAGGCAGGCTCAACCGGGTTCTTCTTTTCCTCGATACATTTAAAGCCTACAAAGAAGTTTTGTACGATGGTTTCAGATCGAACCTACCCGAAAACATTTCGGTCGATTTGCATTTTCATCATTACAACATTGAGGTGCTCAAAACAATCATCAACGACAGCATTGGCAAATACAGCCATTACATTGTTATGAATTTCGACCATCCCGAAGTGGAATGGATCATCAGTAAAATACCCGCTGATAAATTGCTGATTATTGACTGGAATATTCATGCGAACGGAAAACATTCTTATGTCTGCCAGGATTTTGGCCAGTCCTTATACAGCATCCTGAAACAACATATTCAGAAAATAAAACAATACAAACGGTTCATTTACCTGTATCCGCAAAAAATTACATTTCACCCCAAAACATCGATTGATAATTTCAAAGCCTTTGGCAAAAAATATCACATTAACACGCTAATTGAAACCGACCCCGGGAAAATTGAAATCGAAAAAGGCGACCTGTATATGTTGGTCAGCGACCGCACACTGGCTAAAATACTTGATCAGGCATCAGAAAAAAAACTGGAACCCGGAACCGATTTCGGGATTATTTCGTACAACGAAACCCCGATGAAACGGTATGTAAAAAACGGCATTTCGGTTATTTCGACCGATTTTACTGAAATGGGAAAACGGGCTGCCGAATACGTTATGAACCCGGGATCAATGAAAATAATTGTGCCAACCCGGCTTATTGAAAGAAATTCTTTTTAACCCAACCAGTTCGACTGAGATCACGACGAAGTCTCTCACGTCGAAGCCTGTAGGGGGCAAAGGAAAATTAAAAAAAAACGTTCTAAATAATTATATTAAGAGTAAATCAAGTATTGCACTAAAGCCAAATTCCTAAAGGAAGAGGGTAGAAGTGATAAAACAAGAAATATCAATTAACCTTTCGCTCAATGTGTTCTCACCCCATTAGGCTTCGGCGTGAGCTTAGCCGAACGGGGAGATGTCGAGGGCAGAGGGGGTAAAATTTTAAACTATGTTTTTTTTAGGTTACGACATTGGAAGTTCCTCGGTTAAAGCATCGCTGGTAAACGGTGAGACAGGTGAATGCATTGCCGATGATTTTTTCCCGAAACAAGAAATGAAAATCACGGCTCACAAGGCGGGTTGGGCAGAACAGCACCCCGACCTGTGGTGGGAAAACCTTAAACGGGCTACACAGTCGGTGATGGCGAAGTCGAAAATCGACCCAAAAAATATCGAGGCCATCGGCATTTCGTACCAGATGCACGGACTGGTGGTTGTTGATAAAGACAACAATGTGCTCCGACCATCAATAATTTGGTGCGACAGCCGCGCAGCAGCCATTGGTGATGAGGCTTTTGATGCAATAGGAGGAGAACGCTGCCTGAGCAGTTTGTTGAATTCTCCCGGCAATTTCACGGCATCAAAGCTTAAATGGGTTAAAGAAAACGAACCGGATGTTTATGCAAAAATTGACCGCATCATGCTGCCGGGCGATTACATTGCACTGCGCCTGACGGGTGAATCGAGAACAACTATATCGGGTTTGTCTGAAGGAATGTTCTGGGATTTTAAAACCAATTCCATTTCGAAAATGTTGATGGAACATTACGGATTCACGGATTCGGTCATTCCCGAAATTGCCCCGACTTTTTCGGAACAAGGACGTTTAACGGAAAAGGTTGCCAATGAACTGGGGCTTGCCCAAGGCATAAAAGTAACCTACCGCGGCGGTGACCAGCCAAACAATGCACTTTCGCTAAACGTGCTCAACCCGGGCGAAATTGCAACTACAGCAGGAACTTCGGGCGTAGTATACGGTGTGAGCGACGAGGTGAAATACGATCCCTATTCGCGGGTAAACACCTTTGCACACGTGAACCACACACCCGATCAAAACCGGCTTGGCGTTTTGCTGTGCATAAACGGTACGGGTATACTCTATTCGTGGCTGCACAAAAATGCCGGCGGTGGTTCATTAAGTTACAAAGAAATGGATGCCATGGCCGGGGAAGTTGCCATCGGATCAAACGGCGTTGGCATTCTCCCATTCGGGAACGGTGCCGAACGTGTTTTGCGAAACAAGGACATCGGTGCACAAATCAGCGGCCTTAACTTCAATACCCATACACAAGGCCATTTGTTCAGGGCAGCCCAGGAAGGCATTGTGTTCTCGTTTAACTACGGCATGGAAATAATGAAACAAATTGGCATACAGCCCAGCGTAATCCGTGCAGGGAATGCCAACATGTTCATGAGTTCAATATTCAGGGATACGCTGGCCGGCATTAGCGGTGCAACCATCGAGCTGTACAACACCGATGGTTCGATTGGTGCTGCACGTGGAGCTGCTGTTGGTTCGGGGTATTACAAATCGTTTGCCGAAGCATTTGGCAACCTGAAAAAAATCAAAACCATTGAACCCGACCTTTCCAAAAAAGCTGAATATGAAGCGGCCTACGGAAATTGGAAGGATTTGTTGGAGAAATTCATGTAAAGGCCTCAGCCAACTGGCGGAATGCGAAAATATGAGTTTAAATTCGATGAACAGAATAGAAAATAAAATAATCTATAATAATCAATCCCCTTTTCTCTCCCCTTGGGGGGAGTCGGAGGGGGCTTTAAAAAATTTATATTATGAGTGTAGTAATCGGAAACAAAGAGTATTTTAAAGGGATTGGAAAAATCCAGTTTGAAGGACCGGAATCGAAAAATCCATTGGCATTTAAATGGTACGACGAGAACAAAGTAGTGGGAGGCAAAACCATGAAGGAACACCTGCGGTTCGCCATTGCCTACTGGCACACACTGTGCGGAACCGGCGGCGATCCGTTTGGCCCGGGCACGAAAGATTTTCCCTGGGATGCACCATCGGATGTGATGGAAGCCAACAAAGCACGCATGGACGCCGCTTTTGAGTTCATTACGAAAATTGGCGCCCCGTTCTATTGCTTTCACGATACCGATGTTGCCGGCGACGGCCCGGTATTCGACATTGAAAAACGTTTGGCAAAAATGGTTGAATATGCGAAAGAAAAACAAGCTGCTTCGGGCGTTAAGCTTCTTTGGGGAACCGCAAATGTATTTAGCAACAAACGTTATATGAACGGCGCATCGACCAACCCCGATTTTAACGTGGTGACCAATGCAGCCGTACAGGTGAAAAACGCCATCGATGCAACCATTGCTTTGGGCGGTACAGGTTACGTTTTCTGGGGTGGACGCGAAGGCTACATGAGCCTGCTTAATACCTGCACAAAACGCGAACTCGACCACCTGGGACAATTCCTGCGCATGGCCCGCGATTATGCCCGCGCACAAGGTTTCAAAGGCACATTCTTCATTGAACCAAAACCCATGGAACCAACCAAACACCAGTACGATTATGACGTGCAAACCGTGCTTGGCTTCCTGAATGCACAAGGATTGATCGACGATTTTAAACTGAACGTGGAAGTAAACCACGCCACACTGGCCGGGCACACATTTGCCCACGAACTGCGCATGGCTGCCGATGCCGGCAAGCTCGGTTCAATTGATGCCAACAAAGGCGATTACCAAAACGGATGGGATACCGACGAGTTCCCAACCAATGTTTACGAAGTAACCGAAGCAATGCTCGAAATTATTCAGGCAGGCGGTTTCGAACACGGTGGCATCAACTTCGATGCGAAAACACGCCGGAACTCAACCGACCTTGAAGACATTTTCATTGCCCACGTTAGCGGAATGGACGTTTTTGCACGTTCACTGGTTATTGCCGATAAAATCTTAAAAGAATCGGATTACCTGAAAATGCTTACTGAACGTTATGCTTCTTTCGATTCAGGTAAAGGAAAAGCGTTTGACGAAGGAAAACTTTCGCTGCAGGACATGGTAGCCATCGCAAAAGAAGTTGGCGAACCAAAACAGATAAGCGGAAAACAAGAGCTTTACGAACACCTGATTAACATGTACATTTAAGCTTATTGGCTTACATGTAAAATCATATTATAAAAAAGCCCGGTTTGGCAAATATGCTTCTCCGGGTTTTTTCGTTTTTATATGTGGAAAAACCTTTTCAGATCGGTTACCCTTTTTAAGCGGTAATGGATAAAAAGAAGGATACCCGAAGCCGATAACAGCGATACAAGCAGTATAATACTCCAGCTCAACTCCAACCGTTTAAACAAATGCAAAGAGAGAATGCTTTCTATGCACAACCCTGTAATACCGGCTGCTATAAGAACATAGGCAATAAGGTTAATCCCTTTTTGTTTCGATTTTTTTATTACAACAATTAACAAAAAAACAATGAGGTATAAGAAAAAAATAATGGGTATTCCCAGTTTAATGCCCCAACCAAGGTTGTAATTGTATAAATCGAGTGTTATCAGGAAAAGCGATGTTGCCAGAAAACTGCCCAATAAAACAATAAAATTCTTTTTTGGGAAAAAGCAAATCAGCGAAATATTCACAAACAGGAACAACCCTATTGTAATTGGGTATTTCGACCAGTTAATTCCCTGGCTTATAATTATGTCGATAAAGAACGACACAAACACCCCCGATGCCAAAATAATGGCCGATAATTCCCAAAAAACTTTACGCTTTTGATTAGCAGTAAGTTCGTGAAAGTTGTACGATTCACTTTCAGCCGCAGGGCCTTTCCTTTCCGGTTTCTCTTCAAAACTGTGAGCGTCGGGAAATGAACTTTTCTGTCCGCATAAAGGGCAATAATTCATTTCAACATCAAGTTCTACACCACAATTATTACAATAATTCATTTAACACGTTTTTTTAGGTGACCAATTTTACATGAATATCTTGTTTAACAAGAAATTGAATAAACCTCTTTTCGAGTTCTTTTGTTTTGGTTATATTGCCAAAACTTAGTATCAGCTTATCGTTAAATCCGATAATACCACAGCTTACTTTAATATTTTTATTTGGCGGTGGCGGAACAAGGGCAAGCCGGTCGATTTGGTTCCGTATCTGAAGTGGAAAATCCTTTTTCCCCAAATTTGTCAGGGTGCCACTGTATTGACTACTGCCCAAAGAATAATAATTCATTCTCAAAACCACGCTTTTAATAAAAAGCGGGATGCTTCTGATTAAAAACTTGCGTTCGCTGCCCACGTTTCGGGCCAGAATTTTATTAATCAATTTTTCATCGGTTTCCAGCTGCATTTGATGGTAAACGGTTTTTAAAATTTCATCGAAAGAGTAATGCCCCAGGCTTAAATCAATTTCTGGCATTACAAACAATGAAAAATTGCGCATGGTTTTCGAAGGATAAATTTTTCTGAGGTTTACAGGAACTTCAACGCTTAACTTTTTATACTTTTTTTGCCGCCGGGTTAGTTCCTGCTTTTCAAAAATTTCCTGTATCGCGTTAAGATACACTGCAACGAGGTAGACAGTAATGCTAACACCCTTTTCTTTAGACCTTTCTTTTATTTCGGCCATTGAAACAAGAACCGTTAAAACATCATAATCAGTCTTTTTATTAAGCGGAAAGGGCAAATGAAAAGCTTCGGGCCGCTTTAGCTGTGAGGGAATATTCTCTTTAAAGTACCGGTTATAAGAATCCTCAAATTCTTTTTTATCGGGCTTTTCATCGGGACGGAGATAGTCAAAATCCCGGGGAGGTTCAATCCCCCGATATTTGAAATAGGTTATCAAAAGTGTTTTTAAATACTCGAAGGCACCCGCTCCATCTGTCAGAATATGTGAAAACTCAACACTTATCCGGTTGTCAATTACTAAAACCCTGAAAAGATGGCCGCTTTTTTGAAACCTGCGGCAAGGAGCTTCGTTATCAATTTCAACGGGGGTTGGGAAATTGGCCGATTCGAAATAATACCAAAAAAAACCCAACTTCATTTTAACTTTATAATAAGGGAAACGCAGTTCAATTGAACGAACTGCTTTAAACAGGCTTTTTACATGCACCTTTTGCTTCAGGACTACAGAAACCCTGAAAACAGATGTGTGTTCATCGGTAGTAATTGCCGGAAAAATTTTTGCCGCGTTATCGAGTGGATACCAAAAATTCCCGCTATCATCTTTCGGAGAATCACTTAGATTCATTTTTGCATTCTGAAACATCTGTAAAGTTACCTAAACTATGATCAAAAAAAGAAGCAAATGCCGATGTTATTTTTCATTTCTTTCATATGTTGAAAAAGCTTCCAAATAGTTTAAACTTTTACCCCCTTTTTCAATCTTTATAAAAACATAGCAGAAACAATTCTTCAAAAAAGTAAATTAAAAACAAAAAAAGACGGTTTATAAAACAAATAAGTTATACAAAAGAATTGTTTGTTCAATGGATTAATTATTATATTTGAACCACACTGAATCAGTTTTTGATTTTTTTTAAATCATGTTTCCATATTGAGCCCGATTCAGAGTTTTCTTTGAGTTGGGCTTCTATTTTAAAGATTTCGCTGCCGTTTTTTGAAGGCAGGTATTCAATTTGAATTTAATGACTTAACTAAAATGAAACAAAACAAAATCTTTGTCACGGCAATAACCATTGTTGCAACCCTGGGGGGGTTGTTATTTGGTTACGACACAGCCGTCATTTCAGGCGCCGAAAAATCGGTACAGGCTTTTTTGATCGACAGTCAGGGACTAAGCACACTCATTCATGGACTGACCATCTCGAGTGCGCTCATTGGCTGCATTATTGGTGGAGCGCTTTCGGGGTTACTGGCTTCAAAAATCGGGCGTAAAAAATCGTTGATGATAGCAGCCTTTTTGTTCTTTATTTCGGCCCTTGGATCGGGTTCTCCCGAATTTTTGTTTTTTCCAAAGGGCGAAACTTCCATGGGATTGTTATACATTTTTAATTTTTACCGCATAATAGGAGGGATAGGAGTTGGCATGGCTTCGGCCATTTGCCCCATGTACATTGGCGAAATTGCTCCTGCCGAAATCCGCGGACGCCTGGTATCGCTTAACCAGTTTGCCATCATTTTCGGGATGCTTGTGGTTTATTTTGTAAACTGGGGCATTGCCAACGGGCAAAGTTTGGATTGGATTAATGACATTGGTTGGCGGAGGATGTTCCAGTCGGAAGCCATCCCGGCCGGACTGTTTGGCATATTGCTGTTTTTCGTACCCGAAACCCCCCGGTATTTAACACTCAAAAATAAAAACAACGAGGCTCTTAATATCCTTTCAAAAATAAACGGGATAGAAAAAGCCAAAGAGATCCACGCGGAAATTAAACGGACCATTGAACACCACTCCGGAAAAATTTTCTCGTACGGCAAACTGGTCATCATTATCGGTATTTTGCTTTCGGTATTCCAGCAATTTGTTGGCATTAACGTGGCCCTTTACTATGCTCCCCGCATTTTTGAAAGCATGGGAGCTGCAAAAGACGCTTCAATGATGCAAACCGTTGTAATGGGCCTTGTAAATGTAGTTTTCACGGTACTGGCAATTGTAACGGTCGACAAATGGGGCAGGAAACCGCTACTAATGGTAGGGTCGATAGGTATGGCCGTTGGCATGTTTGCCATATCAGCGCTTTCGTTTTTCAATATTATCGGCATAGGTACCCTTATATTCATCATCATTTACACGGCTTCGTTCATGATGTCGTGGGGCCCGATTTGCTGGGTGCTCATTTCAGAAATATTCCCGAATAAAATAAGGGGTAGGGCAGTAGCCATTGCCGTGGTTGCCCAGTGGGCTGCCAACTACCTTATCTCGTCAACTTACCCGTCCATGATGGAATTCAGCGGCGGGTTCACATACGGTTTTTACGGGGTAATGAGTATACTTTCGTTCATTTTTGTATGGCGCCTTGTTCCCGAAACAAAGGGAAAAACCCTTGAGGAAATGGAAAACATCTGGAAAAAATAGAATCGATACTGGATTTTGGATATTTAGATACGCGATAAAAAAAAAGAACCTGATTTCAGGTTCTTTTTTTTGTCTGATATCCAGCGTTTAATATCAAGAATAAAAAGCAGTCAGGAATCCTTGCTTCGATTAAAATTCATTAGTGTCATTTTAAAACACCAATCTATTTAAAAAGACACCAACAACGAACCGACCAATAACTAATTATCATAACGTTCAGCCACAACTTTCCAATCAAGTATCTTCCAAAAGTCTTCAAGGTATTTTGGGCGGGCATTTTGTTTATCCAAATAGTAAGCATGTTCCCACACATCGCAGGTCATCAGCGGTTTTTGGTCGTCAGTAAGAGGATTTCCGGCATTTGGTTTTTGTACAATTTCCAGTTTCCCATCGGCATTTACAACAAGCCAGGCCCAACCGCTGCCAAATAACGTGGCTGCTGCTTTGGTAAATTGGTTTTTGAACTCGTCAAACGAGCCAAATGTATCCTCAATTTCAACTTTGAGTTTGTCACGCGGTTCATCACAGCCATCTTTATTAAACTGTTCAAAATAGAACGTGTGGTTCCACACCTGTGCCCCGTTATTAAAAATACCGCCCGATGATTTTTTAATGATCTCTTCCAGGCCGGCATTTTCAAATTCGGTGCCTTTAATAAGGTTATTCAAATTATTTACGTATGCCTGATGGTGTTTGCCGTAGTGAAATTCGAGTGTTTGCTTACTAATGTAAGGTTCGAGTGCATCAAGGCTGTAGGGTAATTTTGGCAATTCAAAATTCATGGTCTTTCATTTTTGGTTAAACATAAATATACCGAAGATAATAAAATCCCGGTTGTATTAACCAAACAATTGTTGGTGGAGAATGTTGAAATTTGACCAATAATTTAAAAAGCACGAACAAATACCCTGGTCTTATAAACTGAACGTTTTTTGTGGTGCTGTTCGCGCTCTATGTTAAGCTGTTCTATCTATTTATTAAGCATGAAAAAAATCCGAAACCACATCCCAGTTAATTAGTTTCCAAAAAGCGTCAATGTATTCAGGCCTTCTGTTCTGATAATTCAGATAGTAAGCATGTTCCCACACATCGATACCCAAAATGGGGGTGCCCTGCACTTCGGAAACATTCATAAGCGGATTGTCCTGGTTGGGGGTTGATGTAACAATCAGCTTACCGCCCACCTTTACTAACCATGCCCAGCCCGACCCGAAACGGGTTGCGGCTGCTTTGGCAAATTCTTCTTTCAGTGCCCCGAAGGAACCAAAATCCCTTACAATTGCATCATGTAACGAACCTGAAGGTTTATCGGCGCCTCCCGGTTTAAGCACTTTCCAGTACAGGTTATGGTTGTAATAACCACCGCCGTTGTTACGTACACCGGCTGGCACTTTATCGGCATTTGAGAAAATTTCTTCAACGGGTTTACCTTCCCATTCGGTACCGGCAACCATATCGTTTAATTTATTGGTGTATGCTGCATGATGCTTCGTGTGGTGAATTTCCATGGTACGGGCATCTATTAATGGTTCAAGTGCGTTATACGCATATTCAAGTTTAGGTAATTTAAAACTCATACTATTTATTTTTAAAAGTTCAACAATATATAAAGACATGTGTGTCTTTTATTGTAATAGACAATTTAGAAAGAGTTTTGTTCAATGCAATGGGTGAATATCTAAAAATGAAAAGGGATTTATTTACCGGTTACAGTTGATAATCCCAAATGATTACGTTCAATCAGGAGAAAAATCCGCGCAAATCCGTACAACCCGTGTCATCTGTATTCAATTACATCACTCCCAGTCAAGTATGATCTTCCCGCAATTGCCTTCTTCCATAATATTGAAAGCTTTTTGAAAATCATCGGCTTTAAAGCGGTGGGTGATAACCGGGCTAATGTCGAGGCCACGGGTAAGCATCATTTCCATCTGGTACCAGGTTTCGAACATTTCGCGCCCATAAATGCCTTTCAGGGTGAGCCCTTTGAAAATAACCTTGTTCCAGTTGATGGTTGTTGTAGAAGGAAGTATGCCCAAAAGTGAAACTTTCCCGCCGTTGTACATGTGGTTGATCAGGTCGTTGAAGGCTTGTGGCGAACCCGAGCATTCGAGCCCAATATCGAAGCCGGCAAGCATTTCCATCCGTTGCATGGCCTCTTCAAATGAATCGGTACGGGGGTCAATCACCTCGTCGGCACCCATTTTGCGGGCCAGTTCGCGGCGGTATTCGCTCAGATCGGTGCCCAGCACATTACGTGCACCAACAAACTTGCATATTGCCGTGGCCATAGCACCAATGGGCCCGCCAATTCCCGTAATCATTACATCCTCGCCAATGAGCGAAAACGAAAGTGCCGTGTGGCAGGCATTGCCAAGCGGATCCATTATCGAGACAATTTCATCGGGGATCCGTTTATCAATTTTCATCACGTTACTAACGGGTACAGCCACGTATTCGGCAAAGCCCCCGTTGCGGTTTACGCCAATGCCAACGGTATGGTCGCAAATATGCTGGCGACCGCGCCGACAGTTCCGACAGTGACCGCAGGCAATGTGCCCCTCGGCTGTAACCCGGTCGCCAATGTTGTACTGGGTCACTTCCGAGCCCAGTTCAACAATCTCGCCCACGTACTCGTGCCCAATAACCAGTGGCGGTTTTATGGTTTGCCGTGCCCATTCGTCCCATTTGTAAATATGAAGGTCGGTACCGCAAATGGCCGATTTTTTGATTTTGATCAACACTTCGTTAACTCCGGTAACAGGCAGCGGGACATCTTCCATCCACAATCCCCTTTCGGGTTTACTTTTTACAATTGCCTTCATCTCTTATTTTTTAGAAATTTAAAAAAACGGGGGGCGAAAAACCATGATATTATTTCAGGTGAAATTGAAACAGAAATAATTGTTTTAAAGTGATTATGTATTTTCGTTTGTTCTTTTATTGAAAATGTCCCATAGCACAATGCCCACACTCACCGAAATGTTAAACGAATGCTTTGTGCCGTATTGCGGTATTTCGATTGCTCCGTGGCATAAGTCGACCACTTTTTGTTGTACGCCTTTAACTTCATTTCCAAACACGAGTGCAATATTTTCATTTTTCTTTGGGCTGAAATCGGGAAGCATAATGCTGTTTTCGGTTTGTTCAACAGCGTAAACCATGTATCCCTCATTGCGCAAACGGGTTACGGCCATTTCGGTTTTCTCAAAATAATGCCATTCAACCGAATCTTCGGCATCGAGGGCTGTTTTGTGAATATCTTTATTGGGCGGTGTAGCGGTAAACCCGCACAAGTATATGGCCTCGACAAGCAAAGCATCGCAAGTACGAAATACCGAACCAATATTGTGGCAACTCCTGATATTGTCGAGAACCACCACAAGCGGTTTTTTTGGAATTTTTTTATACTCACCGGTGGTAACCCGGTTTAGTTCACTGTTTCTCAGTTTTCTCATATACAACTACCAATCAATACTTTTACGCCGAACAGGCATGCTCATGCAACGCGCACCACCCCCGCCCCGTGCCAGTTCGGACCCCGGAAGGGTTATTACACTTTTTTTATCGGGGAAAGGCACTTTATTGTTAATAATGTTTTCGGACCTGATAATTTGAAACCCGTGTTTGTCGAGTTCTTCCAGGGTATGCACGTTTCGTTCATACCCCACGATAACACCCGGCGATAAAGCCAGGAAATTGGCCCCGCTGTGCCATTGTTCTCTTTCCTGTTGCCAAAGGTCGCCACTTCCGCATTTAACCGGGTTCAGGTCGAAACCCAGTTTTGCAAGTGCCTGCAAAAGACCTGGAACTGTATTTATCGATTTTACCTTTCCGTTGTCAATTTCGATGTGAATGGTTCGAAAACGGTTATGCGTCATAATTAGCGGTTCATATACCATGCAATAATTGCGGTCGAGGAATGTGAAAACCATATCGAGGTGTATGAACGACTCGGGGGCATCGGGCAATTCCTGAACCAGTATGTGGCTTAAACCCAATTTGCTTTTTTTCATGGTTTCAATAATGTAATCAACCCCCTGGGTAGACGTTCGCATACCGGTACCAACAACCAGCACATCGTCGCGGGCAACCAGTACATCGCCGCCTTCAATTTTTATATTGTTGTTCATTTCGGGGGGCATATCGTTATAGGGATTATACGTGTTTGCCTGAAACCCGGGGTGATGGTTAAATATGGTTTCCATGATTACCGATTCGCGGTGGCGTACGTTACTGGCCATTTTCCCGATAAGCACATTATTAAAAATGCTCATTGAAGAATCGCGTGTAAAAAAGAAATTGTGAAGCGGATAAAGGCTATAGCGCTCATCGCTTAAGTATTTGGTTAGATTATCGCGCCTTAATTCAACTCCTTCAATAAGTTGATTTGCCACTTCGCCTGCATCGAACGGGATCAGAAATTTGGCCAGCCGGGGCACTCCTTCATCTTTGCAAATACGGTTAAGCAGGTTTTCCTTCAACTGTTCGTCAGCCAACACTTCGGTTAAAAGGGTTTTCACTTCAAAGGTTTTTGCCTTTTTTGAAAGGATGGCCTTAAAGTGGTAATACTCTTCGTGGGCTACCGAGAGGTTTAAAATATCGCTGTATAAAGCCCTTTTGGCACTTTCAGGGGTCATTTTTTCCACTTCCTGCCCGGGGGTGTGTACAATTACACACTCCAAATCGCCTATTTCGGAACAAACATTAACATTAAACATAGAAGCATGGTTGGTTTCATGCAAAATTAGGCATTCTTTTTGATATGGATTCCATACAAAAAATGAATGTTGTCACGTTAAACTTGTAACCGTTTTAAGTTACATTTGAACAGGCAAAGTAAAAAAAGAAACTGCGGGTAATGAAGTTTGGAATATTTCTGTTTTTTATAACGATTTCGGTAACCCTTTTTTCACAAACATCGAAAAGGGATTCGCTGCTTTATTTACAATTAACACAGCCCGAAAAAACGGATACCATCACTTATTACCGTGAATTGGAAGAAATTGATGTTTACCCCCGCCCTGTTTACAAAATTAATTTTCGCCGCTATGCCAGGCTGGTCCGAAAAATCAGGAAAGTATATCCTTTTGCGGTTGAGGCAGCAGCCGAGCTCGAAGTTTACAACGAAAAATACAAGGAATTTGAAACCGAAAGGGAACGCCGTAAATATGTCCGCCAGGTAGAGAAAGAGCTTTTTGCCAAACATGAAGATGATTTTAAACGCTTTACCATTTCGGAAGGGCGCTACCTGATGTTGCTGATTGACAGGGAAACCGGCGAAACTTCGTACGATTTGATCAAAGAACTCAAAGGTTCACTGCCCGCCCTTTTCTGGCAGGGATTTGCACTCATATTCGGGAACGACCTGAGAGAAGACTACGACCCCTACTATAAGCACTTTATGATTGAACAGATTGTGCTAATGATTAAAAAAGAAAATAGACAGCAAGAATAATTTACCTGTCAACCCTACCCGTAATTCATTTTTTTTTCGTAAAATGAATAGCTGAAACACCTGCAATACCACTTTTGTACAAATTGCTAAAAATAAACCGTCTATGAAAAATTTTTTGATTAACTCACTTGGCAAACCGCAAACACATCAGGACGAATACAGCGAAACGGCCGGCCCGGTAGTAACCATTTCGCGTGAATGCGGATGCTCGGCAAACCGTATTGCCATTAAATTATCTAAAATACTTACGGGCTATAGTTACCGTCCCGAAATAAAAAGTGGAATTGAATGGAAGTGGATGAACAAAGAGGTAATTGAACATGCTGCCCGTGAACTGGAAATGCAGCCCGAAAAAATACGCGATGTATTTATGGGCGAAGTGAAAATGAATATCCATGATGTTACCCACGCGTTTTCAACCACAAAAATATATGATTCCGACAAGCAAAATGTAATTGATACCGTTTCCGGAATTATTTACCAGTTTGCCGCAAAAGGTCACTGTATCATTATTGGTCGCGGAGCTGGAATTGTTGCCAGCGATATACACAACAGGCTTAGTATAAAATTACAGGCACCACCCGACTGGCGCATTAAACGCATTATGGAAATCAGCAACATGAATTACTCCGATGCACACGATTACATGATGGAAGTCGACCGCCAACGAAACCTGTTTGTTGAACACCTCGCCGGGCGAAAAGTCGACAACAACGATTTCGACGTTGTTTTTAATTATTCCACCCTTACCGACGACGAAATGGTGGATGCAATCATTAACATTATGAAAAACAAGAGGTTAATATAATTTCTTCAATTACAAACGAATCAATATTCATAAAACCACAATTCCCTTACCGCTATTTTTCTGATGTTTATATCTGTTTTAAGCAAAATAATGGATATTTATACAGTTTATAAAAGGTTTTTTTTCATCGTACATTTTCATCGTTTAATCAATTCAAAAAATCACTTCATCAAAACAATTTTTTTGTTTGCAACATTCTTCATTGCTTTAGGTTATTGAATATTTTTTGCCGGTATCACCACCTTTTTTACACCGGCTGATATTTTAGGTTTATCCTGTTAACCCAAGGCAGCATAAACAATTGTTTTTGAGCTATATAAAAAATAGGAGAAGGAGAAAGGCTTGAAAATATGAAGGGTCAAAAACTGTTTTGAACGAACCGGCTAACAGCGCATCAAAACCGAAAATAAACGAAAACATGATTGGCTCTCGTGAAATACAACTGGACAATGTTTCCATTGCTCCCTTGTTTCATTTTCATGCCTTTCCCAATAAAAAAGCAATGGATTTTTCCACATACGTTTTGGCTGAGAAAAATGAGAGGGTACAATTTAATATTTTGGGTACGAAAAAATCAATACAACTGCCGCAGCAAGGGCATTGTTGTCTTCGCTATGCTCATGCTTATGGCGCTGAATGGGCAGGGGCAATGGTGTGGCGTGGGCCCCGATGATTCCAAAACATACCAGCAAACACTTAACGATTATAGCGGCCGCACAACAACCATAACAACAGCCACTCAATCTGACAATTACGAATTCACCGAAGACAACTGGATGTTGTTAATACCTTCGGGTATAAACTTTACGGGGGGAATTACCGGAGGATCCTACACAAATACCGTTATATGTATTGCCGGTACATTTAACCCTCCCTGGATCAACAATTTTTCAGGTATTGTCAGGAATTACAACACAATATCAACAATCACTTTTGACCGGGTGTATCCCCAAATTGAAAATTATGGAGGCGCTATTAGTTATACCAGCAACGGTTGTGGCAACATCCTCAATTTTAATGGCGGAACGGTAAGTTGTACGGGGAATTTAAACATAGGCAACGGTTATGCTATATATAACGAAGGCATTTTTAATGTTGCATCCGCATTGCAAGGTGATGGTTGCATTCATAATGAAGCATGGATTTCTGTCAATTCCTATTTTGGTAACAATGACATTCTGAACAACGGGAAAATTGAGGTAAAAAGCACCCAGATGTCGTTTAATGGCGGCACAATCGTTAATAATTGTGCATTCTTCTCCGGAGCCAGCGGCACAAGCTTCCAGAACAATACCAGCATCGAAAACAACGGATTAATCTACCTCCCTATAGGCAAGTTTGAAAACAAAGCCGGAAAAACGCTTACAAACGGTGAAACCGGTGTTATACGGGCAAGCAACTTCGACAACAGGGGCAATTTTTATGGAAGCGGATGGGTGTATGTAACGAACACTTCCGAGAACTACGGCACATTTGGGCAGGGCAGTGATAATATTCATTTCTACGATGCTTCGCCGGGAGGCAACCCGTGCAGTTTCGATACACAAAACGGATCCATTGGCACAAACGTTGTGTTTACACCTTTTCCCGAACCCTCCTATTCGCCCGATCTTTCTGAATACCAGTGCGGAGACATCATTATGGCAGGCAGTATAAACCCGGGTATTATTGCAGAAAGTCAAATATTATGCCTGGGCATTGACCCCGACCCCTTTACCAGCACCGAAGACGCATCGGTACCCGACAACGGGGCAATCATTACGTATCAGTGGCAAAACAGTACCGACAATGAAATTTTTTACAACATTCCGGGCGCCACACTTACAACCTACAGTGCTTCAAGGCCGGCAGTTGAAACTTTCTATCGTCGCAGGGCCAAATCATCCTACCCGGGAGCCGATTCGGTTAAAAATGCCATAAACAGCAGCAATGTGCTGACAATTAATCCCGTCGACCAAGAACCGGCATCCATTACAACCCACCCATCCAACGGGTCAGTTTGTCATGAACAGGACGTACAATTTTCAGCGGCAGCCGAACATTACGACAGCTATCAGTGGCAGGAAAGTACCGATAACGGAAACAACTGGGCCAGCCTTTCCGAAACACCACCATACTCGGGTACAACCTCGGGTACACTCACAATTACCGGGGTGCCGGCCGGTATGGATGGTTACCGGTACAGG
This sequence comes from Prolixibacteraceae bacterium, assembly GCA_021740385.1. Lineage (GTDB taxonomy): Bacteria > Bacteroidota > Bacteroidia > Bacteroidales > Prolixibacteraceae > DAIMEA01. The sequence goes on from JAIOZY010000002.1 coordinate 61,820, forward strand.
ATTGTGGCAATCAATAATTATTGCGGCAATGCTTATTCAAATGCGGCAACATTAACCGTGGTTGCCGACGATTCGCCGGTTATTACCACCCAGCCCGCACACCAGTTTGTTTGCCCGAACGCCACCAGCACTACATTTTCCGTTGAAACCGGGGACGAATGCACGTACCAGTGGCAACGCAGCACCAACGAAGGGGCAAACTGGTCCAACCTGTCGAACGGAACGGATTATTCAAATGTAACCTCCGCTACGTTAACCGTAAACAGCGGTGGCTTAACCAATGGGGATCAGTTTCGTTGCGTGCTGAGGGCGCTATGTGACGAAACCACTTCGGATGCTGCCACCCTCTACTTAGTTGACCCCGAATTGCTTGTAACACCCTTAACGATCATCAAGTGCCCCGACACCGATCCTGCACTTGATTTCAACTCACTGAACAACGATTATGACATGGGCATGTCGGCCATTTCTTTCACCATTGAACGGGAGACCGAAGGCCCCTTCCCATGGAGTTTTAATTACGAAATAACGGCCGACCCAGCCCTATTGGCAGCCCTGCAGCCCCAGGGCACATCGGGCAACATCAGCAACCCGGCCGGAACAGTTTCGGTTGAATTGACCTTCTATTTAGAAAACCAGACGGAAGAGACGGTTGAAGCCACTTTTTCAATTACAGATGTTAGCGTTGCCGGGTGCACCGAAGCCACCAATGCAAACCACAGCGCTACCGTTTATGTAAGGCGGATGCCGGTTTCGGGAATTTTTGCCACTGAATAAAAATGCAATTAATGAAACAACGACAATCCCGACGTACGTCGGGAACAACAACGATAACAATGACAACAACGAAAAAATAATTGTTTAACTTAATCTTTATCATTATGAAAAAACAGGTTTTTACTTTTTTAATTATGCTTTCACTGGTAGCCATTACCGGTAAGGTATTCGGACAGGGCAGTACGCCCATGGCACCCTACAACGGGGCAACACATACTTATGTGGTCAACGGTTTAACCGATAATGATTTGTATGTTTTTGCAATTAACACCAGCTCAACCGGTTTCAATCATGTTGCAAGTGGTGACTATACCGTCGTATCAGGTACAGTTGACCCCGGTGCTCCCGGAACTGTTTCGGGAAGCGAAGCTTCGCTCGAAGTAACATGGAACGTTGGTACCGGAAGCGGCCCGTATTATGTGTGGATCAGGATAGAGGATTCGGAAGGCTGTTATACCTACAGGGCTTTGCCCGTTAATCCGGTTGATGCCCCACCGGCATATACAGTCGATTTTACCGTAATAGCATTTGACGGAACTGGCGATGAAACCACCACGGCCGGCGTACTAACCGGAGGTTCATACGAAGTTGCGGTTAGCGATGTTTGTCCTTCGTTTATTGGTGAAGACTGGGTGCTTGATGCACTCGACGATGCTACAACTACCGATGGCAGCACCTATGTTTACTTCAGGGTAAACCGCGCAAGCACACAAGCATCGGGTTGGAATATTACACCTGCAACATCGGGTGCTTCAACATGGGAAGTATCAACCGATGCCTCTTCATGGAACACAATAAATGCCACCCAATCGGTAGCATCAGGCAACGTATTGTATGTAAGGGCCACTGTTGACAATTCAACCTCACAACAAGTGGTTAGTTTCGATATCCAGAATACCGGCCAGGATGCCGGCGGTATTGCAACCGATGCTGACACACCAGGTGTTGGCAGTGATTCAAACAGCGCTTCGGTTACTCTCGATCCGCTGCCGGAAGTTGGAACCTTTGGCGACAGCTATTAATAACATTACAGCATGACCCGTATAATTAGATTAACATTTTTAATAACGGCACTTTGCGCCTTTGCTGTAATGGCAAAGGCACAAAGCTCGCCGGCTTTGCCCTACGAAGGGGCTGTTCACACCTACGTGGTAAACGGGCTGGCACCGGGCACACAGTATGCCTTTTACATGGCATCTGCCCCCCACGGAAGCAGTGTGCTGAATGATGGGTCTGTTGTTGAATTCGACTTCCTGGGCGAAACCACGGGAACCGTATCGCCGGGCGAAAGTACGGCCGCATTATCGGTGTTGTGGAATGAAGGCGCTGCTGCCCACTTATTTTACCTGGGCATTGACGTAACCCACCCCGATGGATGCTCCGTAAGTCGTTACCTGCGTATTGTACCGCAGGTTAACCGGTTCGACCTGCTGAGCGAAAACCTCCCGGTTGATAACACTGAAAGTTGCCCGGCTATTGGTGCCACCGACGGGTTTAACCCGCTGGCAACTGAGTACAGTGCCGGGACTACCACGTTGCAATTTAAAGTAAGGCGTGAAGGCAGCAACCGCGGCTGGTCGTTTGAACCGGTTATATCCATCGATCCTTCGTGGAACCTCGACGTGGACGTTGTATCGGTAGTTGCTCCTGTTACAGGGACACTTATAGCTGATGCTTCGAACATTTACAACGTACCGGCAACCGACAGTGAAGTAATTGTAAATGTGGCCGTACGGAATTACGAGGGCACCGAACAGGTTGTTACGCTTACCATACGTAACCAGGAAGAAGAACATACAAGGCTGAACGACAGCAACGCTGAAAATGACCGGGTAGAACACCGGATTATGGTGATGCCGGTCATTATGGAATTGGAGGAAATTTAGGGAAAGAGACGTGTTTCCTGCAATGATTGTAATTCATTACTGATCAGGCTTTCCCCGGGAAACACAGGTTTTGATTAAAGCGCTTCATTTGCCCTGCCCCGGTCGCTAAGACTTGTCGAAGCGGGGGCAGGGAGATGAAGCTTATATGTTTATTGTGCTTGTTTCACCGAATTCAAAATCACGCAAAGGCTTGTTTTGGGGGTGAAGTAAAGCGTTTGTGAATGAAAAAAAGAAACCGATATATACTCATAGCTTTGCTGCTATTGCTTCTTCCTGCACCTTTTGTTGCCGGGCAGGGGCATTACGTAGTTGCCAAAGGTTATGAAAAAACGTATCGGATCAACAAACCTTCGAACGTAACCGAAATTATCTGGGAAGTTTTTACCAGCCCCGATTACACAATAAACGCAACACCTGAGCAGGTTGACCTGACTGTTTCGGAAACCGGAAATGAAGTTACTGTGCGGTGGGTTTCCGAAGGAGAATATTACCTGATGGTTACCATGATGGGCGAAACCGGTTGCCTAAACAAAAAAGCCTGGCCCTTTAAGGTTGAACCCCCGGCCCAACTGCTCGCATCAACGTTTTGTAAAGATGGCATCCCCTGGATAAAATGGGACGCCTCTGCAACAGGCTTTGAAGTTGAATCGATCGGGTTAAAACTATATGACCTTAGCGGGCAGTTGGTCGAAAAAATCGAAAATGCAGCCCCATCGGGAACCATGCCCTGGCCCGGCGCATCGAACAAATCGGGCACTTCGGTGCCTGAAGAATGGGCCACAATTGATTTAAATGCCGAGTTCAGGGGCATTCCCGGTGCCGATTCAATTACCGTGCGGCTTGTTGCACCAAACTGTGAATCGGAAGCCGTTGTAGCAATAAACGATACCATTGTCGCCTGGCACGGCGTTACAACGCCTATAGAAATTTTGTACAACGATTATGACACCGAAGGGAAACTCGATTCGTCGAGTGTGATTATCACAGCTTCAACAGGCAATGCTGCGTTCACCCTTGATCCGGTTTCCGGTAGGGTTGACTACATGCCCAACAGGTGCTTTTTCGGGCTCGACTCATTGGTATACGTTGTTTCAAACGCATCGGGCATAACTTCAAATGAAGCTACCGTGTATGTGAATGTTGAAATACATCCTTACCTCGACAGTGATAACGACAGCATTCCCGATATTGATGAGCTAATTGTTGAAACAGATAACCTTTGCGATACCGATACCGATATGGATGGCTTACCAAATTTTATGGATCCGGATGACGATAACGATGGTATTCCCACGGTGGCAGAAAGGGGCGACCTGAACAACAACGGCATACCCGACTATTTGGAAGACTGGAAATCGAAAGCTGTTGATGATTATACCATTACCGGTATCGATATTCCGGTTTGGATTGCCGTACTTGAAAACGACTCAAGCACCATGGTGCCGGCCACACTGAGCATTATTACAAACCCGGAAAAAGGTTTTGTTTCGGTCGACCCCGGAAATTACGAACTGAATTACGCCCCCGATTATGAATTCAAGGGTTCCGATTCGTTCCTTTATGTTGTTTGTGACCATTACAACATTTGCGACACAGCCCTTGTGGTGGTTACCATTGAAGACTTGCTTGAGCTTCCCGAAGTATTTACACCGAATAACGACGGGTATAACGACCGCTACATGATTCGTAACATTGAGCGATACCCCGATAATCATTTTGTGGTTTTCAACCGTTGGGGCAACAAGGTTTATGAAAAAACAAATTATGCAAACGAATGGGACGGCCATTCAAACTCGAAATACAAACTGGGGGGACAGCCCCTTCCGGTAGGGGTGTATTTTTATATACTTAAATATGCAAACAACAAGGTTAAACAAGGAGGCGTATTCCTGCAACGTTAAAAAGAAATGAGAAGACGACTGTATAAATATGGTTTGGCTGTTTTGCTGGGTTTTTCTGCAATGTGCGGTTTTGCCCAACAAGATCCCCTGTTTACACAGTATATGAACAACCCCGGGTTGATAAATCCGGCTTATGCAGGCAGTAATAATGTAATGAACATTAATGGAATATTCCGCAAACAATGGGTCGGACAGGCATGGAGCCCAACCACCACAACACTTTCGTTAAACACCCCGATGCAAAAATTCAAGGTTGGGCTGGGACTGACCTTTGTCGATGATCAAATTGGGCCATGGCACCAAACCGGCCTTTATATCGACTATGCAAGGCATTTTTCCATTAACAACAAACACAACATTTCCCTCGGGCTTAAAGCCGGTTTCAACTATCTTGATATTAACCTGATGAACCTGATCATGTACGAATACGATCCGTATATTGCTGCTGACCCGCATAGCACAACATTTTTGCCCAACTTCGGCCTGGGCGTTTTTTATTTTACCGATAAGTATTTCATGGGTTTTTCGGTACCAAAGCTTATACGGAACGGCATAAAAGAAAACGAGAATACCCTTGAAGCCATTGGCCGGGAAGAAAGGCACTATTTCCTAACAGCAGGCTACCTGTTTACAATTCACGAACCGGTTTGGAAACTAAAAGCAAGTGCCATGGCACGTTTTGTGAATGGCGCACCCTCGTCATTCGAAGTGAGTGCAACCACCATTTTCTACGACCGGATATGGTTTGGGCTAACCTACAGGCTGGGCGATGCCATTGCCGCTCATGTAAGAGGACAGGTAAGCAACCGGCTTCAAATTGGGTATTCGTACGATTTGAACAACTCACGCCTGAAGAAATTCAACAGCGGTTCGCACGAAGTTTTTATCAATTACAACTTTTCGTTTAGCGATCAACCCATCCGGTCACCCCGGTATTTTTAAAACACTTTTTTGTTTTTGCTGTGCTATCTTGAAAAGGTTTCGATTTTGAAAATAATCACGAACTTTTACGGCCACCATTTAGGCAATCCGCTGCTAAAATCCCGGACAATTCGGGCCATTTATCTGCAAATTCCTTCGCACCAGAGAAAACCACATCGGCACCGGCGTCTTTCAAAATCTGAGGATCAAGCGGGCCGGTATTCAGTGCAATGGTAAATAACCCGGCAGCCTTTGCCGACTGTACTCCCAGTGGCGCATTTTCAACCACCATGCTTTCCGAAGCCTTGTAACCCGACTTTTGCAGTGCTTTAAGGTAGGGCTCGGGGTGTGGTTTCCCATGATGAACATCGAGTCCCGAAACAGTTTTTTCACGCTCAAGAATTTTACCATATTCCTTTTCAATTCGTTGCAGTAAAACTTCCTGGGCCGATCCGGTTACCACCCAACAATCGATACCCGATTTCTTTATTTCAGCCAATAAAGCCGGCATGGGTTCCATTACTTCCGGCTCGGGCAACAATGCCATTTCGCTATGTTTTTGTTCCCGTATTTTTTCGGTCAACTCCACAGTCACTTCCTGACCCAAATACTTCCGGTACATTTTCTTAACCGTATAAAGCGCAGTGCTGCCCTCGTTCAAATAAGGTTCAAATTCGGGCAAATCGAGCCCGTTTTCGCGAAAAACTTTTATCCATGCTTCGGCATGTTGCGGCATCGAATTAAACAATACCCCGTCCATATCAAAAAAAACAGCCTTTAACCGAAAAGGCTTACCCAGCATTTGCAAAAATCGGTTGAAAGCCGGTTTAAAATCGTCCATCATTTTCATTTATACCCGTTTGACTGCAAATATAAGGGGTCGTTCCCCGAAAAGTGTAGGCAAGGTTACCACACGATAGAATGATAATTTAAACTTAACCCCATTACTCTTTCGATTCGAGTACGACGTATTCTCCCTGAAGTTTTCCGGAACAATTTCGCGGATCGGTTGTAAGTTGAATGGACTTTATATTTTTGGGTTCAATCTCCATAATTTCAGAAATGGGTTTTTCGTTACAGTCAATCAACAGGTTTGGGCCACAATCGTCATCAATGCTAACCGATTGAATGTACCCGTTCTGGCCAAAGTAAAGTATCCCATCACAAACGGTGTAAATATCTTCAGCATCTCCGTTCAGGTCAACCTGTATAACATCATCGGAACCGGGCTCGCCGGTCTTTTTAATAACATGAATGCTTTCGATGCAGTTGGGGTTTAAACGCATCAACGATGTTGCATAACCATTTTGTGTTGCATACCCGTTGATAAAAAGTGCCGGATGATCGTGTGTATTAATTAACTCGATACCCGACTTTTCGTATATGCGTATCCCACCATCTGCTTCGGTGTTATACAAAAAGCTGTTGCCGGGCAATTTTACTGTTTGCCTTTTTTCTTTTTCGTTTTTTGCCGTTAACCAAAACCGGAACCCGTCTCGGGGAGCTTTTTTGCTTTTGGGTTTTATTTCAATGTCGGGGGCGATATGATGCGAAGGCCCGTTGCCCCTTTTCAGTTCATCCTGCTTCGTTTGTTCATCAATTGACGACAAGGCATCCAAAGCATCAATTTGCAGCACGTCTTTGAGCATCGATATTTTTTCAAGGTCAATATCCCCCTGTATTTCAACCAACGTAACATCTTTCATTAAAGAGCTTACAACCAAAAGGTCGCTGAATGTATTGCCCGATTCTTTTAAAAACACCAGGCGGTTTTCAAAGGTACTGCGATCAACTTTAAACGGAATATAATCGGAAAGCCCATAACTAACGTAAACATCGTTAATAAAAACAGGTACCCGGTTTACATCATTCATCGAAAACGACATTACCTGTAACTGCTCGATGTTTTCCAATACGTCACGGATATCTTTTGCAGGCTCTTTTTCTTTAAGATATAGCTTTATGGTGCGTTTACCTAGTTCCGAAACAAAATAACCCGATTGGTTCCGGTAGTTTTCAGCCAGTTTTCTAAAGGGCTTTTGGGCGGAAACATTCATTGCCACACCAAACATTACTGCCACTACAAATACTTTGTACATTAAAAGCCTCATTGTTTATTAATTAGAGTTTTCAGAAACAATTACAATCGTTTCGTCTTCATAGATAATATCGACTTCGGATTTACCCGTGGGGTCGACCCCTTCCGAAACATGTTTCAGGGTTTGTTCAAGCAGCGCGAATTCAGCTTCGCGGTTATCCTCGCCAACCGAAGAGTAAACAAAAGCAACCGAGGCAACAAGAAGCAGGAACGATGCAGCCATTGAAACCAGGTATAACCGTCTCTTTCGAAGCCTGTGCCTTTTCGAAATATGTTCCCATATTTGTCCTGCTGAAGGGGCATTATCCTGCCGGGCATAACGAATGAATTTTGCATACAGTTCATCGGCCGGCAAAACGGCATCGCCTTTTCCCCGGTTAAAAAAATCCGCTTCTTCGGAAATTGATGTTTCCCCTTTCCAGAACTTTTCAGAAAGCCTATATTTTTTGTTTTGCTTCATACTTGTAAATTTTCTCAAGTTTTTCGCGTACCGTTTTTCTTGCCCGCGATAATAAAACCCTTATATACGCTACATCTGTATCCAATACATCAGCAATTTCATCAAACTCCAGCCCGTCAATGTCACGCATTTGTATCACTTCTGCCTGGTTTGCAGGTAGTTTTTCAACAATAAGTTTTACGATAGAAACAGCTTCGCTATTTTCAAAATCGCTATTATGTTCGGCAGTCTTTTCGTTGAACGCTACATAATCGTCAAACCCTGCGGCCTTTTTCCGTTTCAGCTCATCGAGGCAAACATTTTTAACAACCCTGAACACGAAAGCTTTGATATTGGTGCACCGGCTCAACTGCCTCCGTTTGTCCCAAAGCTTCATCATGCTTTGCTGCACGGCATCACGCGCCATTTCTTCCGAAACCAGCATCCGTTTTGCCATAGGGAAAACGTTTTTTGCGTATGGAAGCACCATTAACTTGAATTCCTGCTCGGTCATCCGTATTTATTAAACGATTTATGTTCTGAAATATATCACCGAAAATACAATAATATTACCTTTATTTTTTACAGAACAAAAAAAGCACCAATACATGATATTTTATGCGCAATAACTAAAAGATTATTCTTTTTTTTGAAGAAAAAACCAATGAGTAAGCTGGAGACTTATTTTTCAACATTCAGGAAAAACATTGTCGGCATCAATGCCACGTTTTTTTCATCTTTTGGACGTAAAAACATCATTTATGCCGACTGGATTGCAAGTGGCAGACTATACAAGCCCATCGAAGATAAAATACAGAATGTATTTGGCCCCTTTGCAGGTAACACGCATACCGAAACGACCGAAACAGGCACACGCATGACAAAAGCGTATCAGTGGTCGCACCAATTTATCAAGGAACAGGTAAATGCCGGGCCAAACGATGTGATCATTACCTCGGGCTCGGGCATGACCGGCGTGATCAATAAATTCCAACGCATACTTGGCCTGAAATACTGCGGCGAGGTGGATCACAAAAAGTGTCAGAAAAAACGCAACAAACCGGTTGTTTTCATCACACACATGGAACACCATTCCAACCACACATCGTGGTACGAGACCCATGCCGACGTGGTTGTTTTGCCCCCCGGTGAAGGACTGTTGGTTGACCCGGAAATTTTACGCAAAGAACTAAAAAAATACAACGACCGTGAATTCAAGATAGGTTCATTTACAGCCTGTTCAAACGTAACCGGCATCAGGGCACCCGTTCACGAACTGGCAAAAATAATGCACGAACACGGTGGCGTTGCATTTATCGATTATGCTGCCTCTGCCCCTTACGACGAAATAAATATGCACCCCGATGACCCCATGGAAAAGCTTGATGCCATCATGTTTTCACCCCACAAGTTTTTAGGAGGCCCCGGTACCTCGGGCGTGTTGGTTTTCGATGCCTCAATGTATAAAAGCGATGCCCCCGACAACCCCGGCGGTGGCACGGTTGACTGGACAAACCCCTGGGGAAAATACAAATATGTCGATAACATTGAAGCGCGCGAAGATGGTGGAACTCCCGGTTTTTTGCAAAGCATAAAAACCGCTTTATGTCTCGAACTGAAAAACCAGATGGGGGTAACGAACATTCAGGAAAGGGAAAATGAATTGCTCGATTTCGCATTCAACGGGTTTGATAAAATTCCCGGTCTGAAGATTCTGGCAAACCAGCACAGGGAAAGGCTGGGCATCATTTCATTCTACATTGAAAAAATTCACTACAACCTCATTGTAAAACTTTTAAACGATCTTTACGGAATCCAAACCCGCGGAGGTTGTGCATGTGCCGGGACATACGGCCACTACCTGTTAGAAATGAGCTACGAAAAATCGCTCGAAATAACCGACCTCATCAGCCACGGCGACCTTTCGGTTAAACCCGGCTGGGTGCGGTGGTCGATACACCCCACAACAACCAACCACGAAGTTGAAATGATGATTGAGGCCCTGAACCACATTGTTCAAAACATTGACAACTATTCCGGCGATTACATTTACGATCCACACCATAACCATTTCAAACATAAAAATGAATCACCCGGTGACTATCCGCTCGAAAAATGGTTCTCGCTGGAATAAACAGTTTTGAAAAAGGGAATCAGATTGCTATTTTTAAGCTTCGTTTTACCATACTAACAAAACCCGATTATGGATGTAAAAATTGAACCTTCGTGGAAAGAAATATTGAACGAAGAGTTTAAAAAACCCTATTTTTCAACGCTAACATCTTTTGTTCGTGAAGAATACAAAAAGAACCGTATTTTCCCTGAAGGGAAAAACATTTTCAATGCCTTTAACCTTTGCCCGTTCAACAAAGTAAAAGTGGTAATTATCGGGCAGGATCCCTATCACGGCCCCGGGCAGGCCCATGGTTTGTGTTTTTCGGTAAGGGATGGCATTGATTTTCCGCCATCGTTAAGAAACATTTTTAAAGAAATAAATAACGACATTGGGACACCCGTGCCTAAAAGCGGCGACCTAACCCGTTGGGCTGTTCAGGGGGTGTTACTGCTTAACGCAACCCTTACGGTAAGGGCACACAATGCCGGTTCGCACCAGGGAAAAGGCTGGGAAACTTTTACCGATGCGGCAATACGAGAACTCTCTGAAAAACGCGAGAACATTGTATTCTTGCTTTGGGGTGCTTATGCCCAGCGCAAAGGGGCAATCATTGATAAAACAAAGCATTACGTGCTCGAATCGGTGCACCCGTCGCCCCTTTCAGCATCGCGCGGTTTTTTTGGCAACCATCACTTCAGCAAAGCAAATCAATTCCTGCAATCAAATGGGATTGAACCTGTAAACTGGTAGTGTGTTTGTAGGAATATTTCAATTATATTTGAGCAAAATCATTAAAACACTTACCACCTTATGAAGCAGGTATTTTTTTTTGCAGCAGTCTTCTTTTTTTGTACCCAGGCTTTCTCCCGCGGAAAGAACAACGATAAATTTAACGAAACATACCGCCCGCAATTCCATTTTTCAACCGAAGCAAATAAACTGGGGGCTCCCGTGGGATTGCTTAAAACCGACACCTGTTACCACCTGTTTTACCAACACAACCCCCATAATTTTCAGAATGGTTTTTACAACTGGGGACATGCGACCAGCAAAAATCTGCTGCAATGGGATTTTCACGAAAGTATACTGCAACAAGCAGCCAATGTGAGCGATTCGATGCAGCAAAGCCCCTGGTGGGGAACCGTAATTCAGCAAAATCAAACCACGTACTGCTGGTACAACAGTTGGGGCGAAGGGATTTTTAAAACACAGACCACCAATGACTTTATATGGCAGGAAAAAATAAAAACAACCGGTACCGATTCGCTAATGAAATGTGAACCATACGTGTTTTGGCATAAGGCTTCTGAAAAATGGATCATGATCGTTTATGACCGTAACGGTTCAAAAATGTACATCCTTCGGTCACCCGATGGGAAAACATGGGAAGAAGTTAACAGTTTTTCGTTCAACTACGGTTTCCCGGGAATGACAGAACTGCCCGTCGACCGAAAAAAAGACGAGACACGCTGGCTCTTTTTTACCGAAAAAGGAAACTACCTGCTGGCCGGTTTCGATGGTGAAAAAATGGAACTGCTGTCGCCTTTGAAAAAATTCGACTACGGGAAAAATGTTGGAACTACGATTTGTTATTACGACCAACAGGAGCAGCGTCATTTGATGATTTCCCAGCTAAACAGCAAACAACAACCCGACCTCCCCGCAAACGGACAGTTCACCTTTCCTTCCGAAGCAACCCTTTATGAATTGCCAACGGGCATTGAGCTTTTTCGCTCACCGGCAAAAGAGATAAAATTGCTTCATGAAAAAACATATACCTGGGAAGATAAAAAGATATACCCCGGCCTCGACAACAACCTTTTATCCCGGCTCAGGCTTGATGCTTACCACATAAAGGGAACAATAGAGTTAATCAATTGCGACCAGTTTGGGTTCATTGTTCGTTGCGGCCGCGACAAGGTTGGCACCGAAATCAACTACCATGTTGACCGAAAACTGCTTTCAATCCTCAACAACCGGGTTGACCTTACACTAAAAAACAACCTTTTTGAATTTGAACTGCTGATCGACCGTTCATCTATCGAGCTTTTTATCGAAGGAGGCAGGTATGTAATCAGTACCACTTTTACCCCCGACCCCGACAAAAACCGCTACATGCTGTATACCATTGGCGGCGAAATTTTGGTTAAAAACCTCGAAGTACATGAATTAAAATCGAAATGGAATAATAAATAACTTCTGCGAATCAAAGAAAAAACCGATGAAAAAATTATTTCTCTTTCTGTTTGCAATTACAGCAACCATTTCGATGGCCTTTGCACAGCCCGGTAAAATAACAATCAATCCTGATGTTGAGCTAATTTCGATTAAACCCGGTTTTTACATGCACATTTCGTACACCAATTCCGAACAATTTGGCCGGTATTCGTCAAACGGTATGGTTGTAATACAAAACGGTAAGGCACTTATGATCGATACCCCCGACAACAACCAGAAAACCGAAGCGCTTTATAATTTTCTGGCCGATTCGATGGGCGTTGAAACCACCCTTTTTATTGGCGGCCATTTTCACGATGATAACATTGGCGGTTTAAGTTTCTTAAAAACCAAAGGCATTAAATCGATACTGAACAAACTTACAAAGGAAAAATGCATTGAATTATCGCTGCCCCTGCCCGACACCACCTTTGATAAAACAATGGATTTTACCTTTGGTACGATACCCGTACAAATACGTTACTTTGGCGGTGGACATTCCTTTGATAATATTGTTGTTTATTTCCCCGATGAAAAAATCCTGTTTGGCGGCTGCCTGATAAAAAGCCTGGGTTCGCGCGGGCTGGGCAATCTGGCCGATGCGGTTGTTCCAGAATGGGAACCAACCGTGAAAAAAGTCATTAAAGCATTCCCCGATGTTGAAGTGGTAGTACCCGGGCACGGCCCAATGGGAGATGCTGCATTATTGCATCATACTGTTGAACTTGTGAAACAACAAACCGTCCGCTAATTTCATTCATCCTGGAAACAATTGCTTTCTACTGTTTTCCATTGCATTCAATTGCTTCCAGATTTATTTCTGTTTCATCAAAACATCAACTTCCACTTGTCGATCAAATGCGGGATAAAAACAATCAATCCCACTGTTGCAGCACCTATTGCAGCTATCAAAACCGCACCTGCCGAAAGGTCTTTAACAATTTTGATTTTTTCGTTGGGCTTTTCATCAACAGCATCGGCCAGTTTTTCGATAGCCGAATTAAACATCTCGGCCGTAAAAACGAAGCCGATGGCCAGTATAATAACAATCCATTCCGTTGCCGAAAGGGGCAGCCATATTCCAAATGCGACAACAGCAATTGTAAAAAACAGGTGTATCCTTGCATTGTGTTCGTTTTTGAATAGCAAACGAATACCGTTGAAAGCATGCCTGAAGCTCAACATTCTTCTCCGAAATGAAAACTTCTTATTGTTCATCTGTGTTTTTTTATCAAGATATAAAAACTCTGTTTCAGGAAAAAAATTCAAAACATATAAATCACGGGTTTATGATTAAAACATGTATCTTTTTGCAAAAATATTGATTAACTTTTACTCATGCTTTTTTCGGGTATGAACATTATAACTTTTGCCGGGTTAAATTAGTGGTTAGAAGCATTATTAAAAACCTAAAAAAGAACACAATGGCAAAGTTTGTAATTTTTCTCATCATGTTACTTCCTTTAACCGGTTTTTCGCAGGACGAGACCTACACCATAACCGGGAGGGTGAATGTATTTGCCCGAGAGGGGGATGTACACGTTTTTCTCGCAACCAACGAGACCTTTAATACCAACCGCTTTTCCGGGGTCGACACGCTTGTTTTCCCGGTTAACATGAATAAAACAAGTATTGAATACACGTTCGAAAAAGTACCACCCGGCAAATATGCGCTCAGTTGCTACCAGGATGTAAACGGGAACAATAAATTCGATAAATTTTTATTTTTGCCTTTCGAACCGTGGGCATTTACGTTTTCAAACGAGGTTACATTTCCACCAAAATTTGAAGACATTTCGTTCGATATCATGTTCGACTACCGCATTAACATGCAAATGGGAAAATAACACTGTATGAGGTTGACTTTTTTTTGGCTTTTTATTTTGTTTAGCATGCCTGCCTTCCCGGATCAAAAAGGCTGGGAAAAAGTGCTCGACAAGGAAGGGATTACCGCCTATACCCGCCATATTGAAGGCTCACAGTTTAAAGAGTTCAGGGGCGAAATGGTTGTTGATGCCCCTGTTGAATCGCTAATAAAAGTAATTAACGATGTTGAAAGCGCACCCCGCTGGCAGTACAAAACCGAGGAAACACGCCTGATCAGTAAAAATGGCAATACGGTTATTTATTATTATGTAGCCCAAACGCCTGTTTTTTTAAAAAAACGCGTATCGTACCAAAAGTCAGAGTTGTTTGTCGATTCCGTTTCGGGAGAAGCAACCATTGTAATTGAAAACATACCACCACCGGAACCCATACCCGATAAGTTTGTTGAAATTCCGCTTACAAAAGGATTTTGGAAATTAACCCCGCTCGAAAAAGGGAAAGTAAAAGTGGTACTGCAAATGCTGGCCGAACCGGGGGGCATGATCCCTGCCTGGCTGGCAAACCTGGTTGTAGTCGAAACACCTTATGTTACCTTGTCGGGTTTACGGAAAATTGTAAATAAACCAATGTATAGAAATGTATCTCCCTGACAGAACGCTGATAACACAGAATTCAAAATTCTGTCGTAAGCTGCAATATAAAGCAATTGTTTTCAACTGTTTTCTATCGCGTCCCATTGCATACTGATTAAACCAAAATCTTTAAACGATTAAAGTTTTGTGAATGGGGCTACATTTTAAACTATAGGTATTAGCCCGGAAATTTTTCCAAAAAAACGTACCTTGCAATTTCAAATTCCTTATCAATTTTAATGATGAAGAAAATACTCGGATACTTACAGGTTTTTATTGGCATGAGCGCTGTTGCCGGCGGAATGCCCATGATTCTGAACCCCGGTGGAACCGACCAGGGGCTAACCACCGAAGTACTGGCCAATTCGCCTTTTAACGATTACCTGATTCCCGGAATATTGCTTTTTACAATTAATGGGTTGGGGAGCCTGGCCGGGGCCTATTTCAGCCTGAAAGAAAGGCCATTTGCCGGGTTTGCCGGAATAATTTTAGGCGTTGCCTTAATAATCTGGATCATCGTTCAGGTATACTACCTGGGGCTTTCAAGCTGGCTGCAACCACTGTTCTTCTTTGTAGGTGTTGCCGAACTGGTGCTTGGAATACTTATCTTCAAAAAAGAAAAACCATCGTTTATGATGAAGTGATGGAACGCGGATGACAAGGGTTGGGGGAATATTAGAAATGCTTAAAACAGCATGTTAAACAGGCTCCTTTCTACAATATTTCTACTAATTGGTGTTTCATTATTCTTAAATTGAAATCAAAACAGCAAATTAAAACCCTTGTCTTTCCCCCGGAACTTTTCTATTTCACTTTTAAAAAACTTTATTTGTTGCATACAGATAAAATCCCTGAAAATTGAGATGTCCCCTTTGGCTTCTGTGTCGTTTAATGCATCGATGTAATCGGCCCTGTCTTCGGTAAAAATCTTCACCAATGGTTCATTGTGGAAGAGTTGAATGTAATTCATCAGCAGCCTTGCTGTACGGCCATTCCCATCGCCAAACGGATGTATGTTCACCAGGTTGTAATGAACATCGGCCGATAATTTTAAAACATCAACTCCGTCAACTTTATCAATTCGATCATTTACTTCTTTTATAAGCTTTAGTAAGAGTTTCTTAATTTTTTTAAAATCAGGAAAGTATTTTTTATCAACATAAACCTGCGCCAACCTAAAATCCCCCTCAGATGTATTAAAAGAACCTGAAACGGTATTTACTTCCGAGCCTGTATTATTCATTACCAGCGCTGCAATCTCTTGAATAAATTCAAGCGATAATTTTCTCTTTTTTTCAGACTCGGCTTTAATAAATTTAAATGCCTCGAAATGATCTTTTACCATTAAATGATCAGATAAAGGTTTGCCCTTTGCTGTAATATCATTTTCAAGCAAAACTTTTGTGTCATTTTCGGTAAGTGAGCAACCTTCAATTTTTGTTGAGTTATACACAATGGAAATCATGGCAAATTTCTCGTAATTGAGAACCTCGCTCAAATTTAAATTAAGGTATTCCCGCCTCAATATTTCCAATTCTTTCCACATGATGCAAAGGTAAAGTAATTTTTTTCAAAAAATCGTTGCAAAAAAAGTAGGGTCTGCTTCAAAATTTACGGATTGTAGGTAAAAGCAATCATTTTAAAATTTATAAAATATGAAAACAACAATTATCAGCACCCTGGCAATTATCCTCTTAGCATTCACATCGTGTCAAAACGACAACGGCCTTTTCGATAAAAAGACCGATGACGACCTTACCCTTAAATCGGCCGAAATTGCCGAAACCGACATTTACATCGAAACCCTGAGTGAAGAGGCAGGCGAAGAAGTTGAATATTTTACCAGCAACGAAAAGCAACTCAGGCAGATGGCCCAGGCTAAAGGCCGGCAACAACGTTTACTTGAATGGCGTGCCGGACTCCCTTACCGCATTGGCCAGTGCCCCGATGTGTCGATCGACACCAGTGAAAACCGCTACCCAATTACCATTACCCTAAACTATGGCGATGGTACCGAACTTAAAAGTGGCAGAATAATCAGCGGCATAATGGTTATTGAAATATCGGGGCCGCGGCTTACCGATGGAACAACCCGCATGGTAACGTACAACGGTTATCAAATCGACTCGCTCGGTATTGAAGGAATACTTACCCACACCTTTACCGGCGATAACGAAACCTCCCGCGTTGCTACGGTTACCGGTAACCTGCAATTTACCATGCCCGACGGGACAACCATTGACCGGACTTCCGAAAAAACACGCGAATGGATTGCCGGGCTCGACACACCAGAAGATTTTACCGATGACACGATTGAAGTTACAGGCTTTGTCGATGCCGAAAATTCAGACGGAACAACCTGGTCGAAAACAATTCTTGAACCTTTGGTCAGGATTGGCTCGTGCAGGCATTTTGTTCAGGGGAAAGTGCAGTATTCGAGAGACGGTGAAATTGTTTCTGAACTCGACTTTGGCGAAGGCGAATGCGATAATCTGGCTACCATAACAATTAACGGTTTCTCCTTCGAAATTGACCTTTCGGGAAGAAGGCCACATGCCAGATTAAATTCATAGAAAACAATTTAAGTTCATTGATTACTGTTTTGACCTGTTTACAAAAGCGGATTGTTAAGCTGCAATCCGCTTTCGGGCTGAAAAAACGTTTGGTTTCCACGTCCTGTTTTTTCATTTTCTTCTATCTTTGAATAAGACGAAAATGGATCATCTTGACTAAAGAGGAATTTAAAACATTTTTTAACCGGTATTTCGACGATGTTAGAAGGTACCTGCTATACAGGTCGGGAAACGAAGAACTGGCAACCGACATAGCCCAGGATACTTTTTTGCGTTTATGGGAAAAGCAAATGACCATTGACCCAAAAACGGTTAAAAGCCTGCTGTTCAAAATTGCCAACGACTTTTTTATTTCCCGTTACCGGAAAGAGAAATCGGCATTTCGCTTTTTCGAAACCTTCAAGCCTAATGAACAATCGGCTTCTCCCGACGAAAATGTTTGTTACGAAGAACTGACCCGGGCTTATGAAAAAGCCCTGGAATCGATGCCCGAAAAACAACGTGTTGTTTTCCTGATGAACCGCATTGACGAAAAGAAATATAAAGAAATTGCGGTTGAGCTGGGGCTAAGTGTTAAAGCCATTGAAAAAAGGATGAAGCTTGCCCTCGAACATTTACGCGCCAATCTTAAAGAACATATAACCGGTTTTATCCTTTTCCTGCTTGGAATATGGAAAAACCGGATACAGTAAAAATATAAATGAGAAAACCTGAAAAACATACCGGCCTATCATCGATCGATTCGAAAAGCAAAGCCTTTTTCAAAAACGGCCGTTTCGATTGGGATAAAAGCGAAGCGGATGTTTGGGCCGAAATGGAAGAAAAAATTGGAGCCACAGCACCTGGCCGTCATGTGAAAATTAACATGAGGGCTATAAGCTATTCGCTGGCAGCAATTTTTCTTTTACTTATCGGGACAGGGTTCTTTTTCAGGTACTATTCAAAAACCGTTTCAACACCAAGTGGTGAACATTTTGAGGTGGTTTTACCCTGTGGCTCTGCCGTAAACCTGAATGCCGAATCGGAATTAACCTACTACCCGTTATGGTGGAAAATTGAACGAAAAATGAAATTTGAAGGGGAAGGATTGTTTAATGTCGAAACCGGAAAATCTTTCACTGTTAGCTCAAAGCTGGGAACAACCAACGTGCTGGGAACAAGCTTCAATATTTATGCCCGCAAAGACGTTTATGAAGTAACATGCATTGCAGGCAAAGTAAAAGTATCGACTCCGGCTAAGAAAGAATCCGTTCTCTTGCCAAACAGCAAAGCAATAGTGACCTATAAAGGCGAGATAAAAACCATTCAGCAGGTTGAAACCATGAACGAAATTTCATGGAAAGACCATTTATTCCTGTTTACGGCAACACCGGCCCACGTTGTTTTTGAAGAGATTGAACGTCAGTACGGTGTAAACATTGACCTACAGGCCAATCCGAACCTTTCGTATACAGGAAATTTTTCGAAAGATCAAAACGTTGAAGAAATTCTGACTTATATTTGTCCTGCACTGGGTTTAGAATTCAGCAGGAAAACCCCGGGCACCTATGTCATAATAAGCGGTTCGGAATGATCAGAAAAATAATTGTTTATACAATATTCCTTCTCATTTCATTTAACGGGTTTGCTCAACAGGATAAATTTGTTGTCGAGGCCGATAACCTGCCTTTGAACAAGGTGCTTGTTTCACTTCGCGACCAGTATGGTTTTCATTTATCGTTCAACGACAAAAAATTATCGGAATATACCATTACTGCATCCAGGAGCTTTTCCTCAGAAGAAAATCTTTTACGTTTCTTACTTGAAGGGCTGCCCTTCGATTTAAAAAAAACGGGGCAGGTTTACATCATCGTTCCAAAAAAAGAAAAAAAGAAAACAGCAAAACCTGTTAAAACCACGAAAATTTCAGGAAAGGTTATAGAAGCCGGCTCACGTGAAGCTTTGCCCTTCTCGCACATTCTTATCAACAACAAATCAATGGTATCGGATGTTGCCGGAAATTTCAGCTTCACTTCAACTGCCGACTCTGTTTTTCATCTTCGGATATCCCACCTGGGTTACTACATTTACGATACCCTGCTGTTTCAGGGAACCGACCAGCAATTTCAATTACTCCCCATGACGGAAGAATTGCCGGAAATTATAGTGCAGAACAACATCATTGAAAAAGCAACCCAGATGGGGGAAACCCCCGGAAAAATCAAAATAAACCACAACATTTCGAGGTTTCTGGCCGGGCAGGGCGACAATTCGGTTTTTAATCTTTTAAGGTTAATGCCGGGCATACTGGCCTCGGGCGAACAATCGACTGACCTGCTGATATGGGGCAGTTACGAAGGCCAGAGCCAGGTTCTTTTTGACGGGTTCACCCTTTTCGGCCTGAAAAACTACAACGATAACATTAGCGTGATTAACCCCTTCGTGGTAAAAAATATCGAACTTTTTAAAGGCGGCTTCGATGCAAAATACGGGAACCGTGTTGGCGGACTTGTAAACATAACCGGCAAAAACGGCAGCAGGCAAAAACCGGTTTTGAGCTTCAACCTAAACCCTACAACCCTGAGTTCCATGCTCGAAATACCAATGTTCAAAAACTCCTCGCTTTTACTGGCCTACCGGCAAACGTATTACAATTTATATTCTGAAAGCGACTTCAATATATTTGCCCCCACAAAATCAAAAACATCAAGTAGAAATAATCGCTTTGCATTCGATTTTGACGTTTACCCTGATAATTATTCTTTCCGGGATGCAAACCTGAAATACACCACAACATTTAAAAACAACGATCAGTTAAGTGTCAGCCTTTACGGTGGCGGTGATGAATTTGAAATTGCTGCCGAAACTGAAATTGAACGAATGGGCCGGGGCCAGGGAGGCAGATGGCAAATGGTTCCATACAATGTTACCTTCCTGAACAAAGAATTGAACCGCCAGTATGGAGGAAGCCTGTTTTATAACCATATATGGGCAAACGGCAATAATTCAATACTGACTGTAACCCAGTCAGATTATTCAAAACAAGTATCGGACGAAGTTGAAACTGAAAATCCTGCTACCGCTGAAGAATTCACTACTGAAAGGGCAACAACCGTAAATGAAGCCGGTGAAAACACACTCCGTAATGAAAACACATTAAACTTTTTAAACGGTCATAAGCTTGAATTTGGTGTAGGTTTGTTTTTTAACACGGCTTCGATATCAAATAACTTTAACTCAAACCTGATAAATCAAAGCGACACTACATTTCGTTTTGCTAACAGGCGTTTCGTGCTTTTTGCACAGGACCACCTGCCAATAAACGAAAAAGTAACACTAAAAACGGGCATGAGGCTAAGCTACCAGTTAAGCGTTAGAAGGTTCTTTTTGGAACCCCGGTTTTCGGTTACCTACAAGCCCGATGACCGCTTTACAATAAATGCTTCAGCCGGGCTTTATAACCAGTACATGTACAAAATGACCAACGTTGACCGTGACCTGAATTATTCGTGGCTTTGGGTTACGGCCAACAACCGCATTCCGGTTTTAAGGGCAACCCACTTTGTTGCAGGGGCAAATTATTTTAAAAACGGCCTTACTATTAATGTTGAAACTTTTTACAAACGGACAAGGAATTTAACGCGCCGGTATTACGGTACAAGAATGATTAACAAACGGCTTACCGAAGGTTACTTTTTTAGCTATGGCGATGCCCGTGCTTATGGTATTGATGCGTTTATTAAAAAAGATTTTGGGAAACATTCGGTATGGACTTCGTACAGTTTAAGCAAAGCTGAAGAACGACTGGCCTCGTTGGGAGAAACCATGCCCGAATTCTCACCTGCCCCGCACGATCAAAGGCATGAATTCAAAATTGCCGGAATTTACAACATCGGGAATTTTTACATCTCGGGCAACTACGTTTATGGTTCGGGTATGCAACTTATAAAAGAGGTATTTGCCAACGAAGTTGACCATGTTTTTTACAGCCGTTTCGATGCAGCCGTGACATATAAATTCAAACCCTGGGGCAAAAATTTTGAAACGGGTTTATCGGTACTCAACCTTTTCGACACCCAAAATCTGAAATATGCCAACATGAAGCAAATTGTAATTACACGTGATATTGGTTCGGTTTCGGTTTATACCAATGCCGTACCCTTTACACCCATGCTCTTTTTGAAGGTGGTGCTTTAATCCAGATCGGAAACAAATTTCAGCAGTATTGCCAGGTCTTCCTCGTTATCCTTTTTCAGCTTGTTTTTCCTGACAAATGATTTAATCTGCTTTTTGCTTTCGGGGTAATATTTCGTTAACGAATTGAAATTAAATATATACATCAACCCCTTTCCGGGAATGTAAAAATAATACCCGGGTTCCTCCTTTTCGAAATGGGCATACACATTGTCTTTAAACGGAACACCCACCTGGGCCGGAATGAACTCAACTACCTGATTCTTTAACAATAAATTATCGCCAAGTGGTTTAATGATTTCAAGCACACGTCGTTCCCCATCGAACTTTTTCACAACAAACGTTGTATTGTTGTAATGAACCGTATCGATCACATCGCTTTTAATGTACATGGGTTTCCCTTTGTACTTAATTTGAAAAACGTTGTCGAGTACGTTATAGCGCATGGGAATGTCGTATGAAATTCCCTGAATGACCATTGTCCCCATCGTGTAAGTCGTATCGAGAAAAGGACTGCCATCAATCGAAGTGGCGTAAGTATTGTGATCGCTCACAATCATCAGGTGTTCTTTCGGAATAACAATAAGGTCGTAATCGGATATTTGGGCAAACCCACAATTTGATATTAACATCAACAAAGCGAAGAAAAACTTTCTATTCATGGCTTTTATATTAAGTTATTAAGGCTCTATGAAACGAGCATGTAAAATATTCACGCCCAAGAAACTGACTATCTGCCAGCTGGCGGACCAATTGAAATTAAAAATTTAATCGTATGAAATTACATCTTTTTCCGAATATTTTCAAACCGTTTTTTTGCAGACAAAAATTCTATAAGGGAAAAACAATTGCTTACAATAGTTTTTATTGATAATCATTTGTTTTCTAACATTTTCACAAACCTGCACAAACCTTTTACCATTCCCTTTTCTATCTGTTGAAATGTAAGGGCTTTGTTGTCGGAATAAATGATGAGCATTACAATATACTTCCCGGCAACTTCGGCTTTGTGATACAAAACATACTTGTTTAGTCGGTATGCCTCTTTCATGCGGCGGCGTAAAAGATTACGGTCAACGGCTTTTTTAAAGCGCTTTTTGGGTACCGAAAAGGCAACTTTGGCCGGGTATTCAAGCGGGTTTTCCGATTCGAGGTACACAAATTTCATTGGATAGGTAAAAAAGGATTTCCCATTTTTAAAAAGGTCATCAAGCAAAATTTTGCTACAAAGCCTTTCCTTTTTTTTCAATGTAAACCTATCAGCCATTTGCTCCATTTTTAGCCGAAAGTAATAAAAAAACCGCCTTCCCGTAAAAAAGCGGTTTCCATATCATGAAAAGAATTAAGTTAATCGGTTAAGGCATAACGCAAAAATGTGGTAACAACAAGGTCTTTATCGTTGCTGGCCAAAAATTGTTTAACGGTCATTTTTCCGTCTTTCACGTAAGCCTGGTTCAACAATGTGTTATCTTTAAAGAACTTGTTAAGCGCGCCCTGTGCAATTTTATCGAGCATGTTTTCGGGTTTACCTTCCTGACGGAATTTTTCTTTTGCTATCTCGAGTTCTTTTTCAACCACCTCTTCGGGCACATCGTCTTTGTCGATGGCTACAGGGCTCATAGCTGCCACCTGCATGGCCACGTCTTTAGCTACCTGCTGGTCAACACCGGGTTTGTTAAAACCTACAACGGTTGCAAGTTTATTCCCGGGATGAATATAGGCAACAACGGATTCAGCCTCGATGGCTTCGTAGTACGACAGTTCGAGTTTTTCGCCAATAATACCGGTTTGTTCAATCACCTGTTCGGCAAGCGTACGTCCGTCCATTTTCAGTTCTTTTGCCTCGTCAACATTTTTTGCATCGCTGGCAAGTGCAATATCAAGCATTTGGCCGGTTAGGTCGATAAAACCCTGGTTTTTTGCCACAAAGTCGGTTTCGCAGTTTAAAACAATAATCCCGGCTTTTTTACCGGCAGTTTTGCCCAGCACACAACCTTCCGAAGCTTCGCGGTCGGCACGTTTGCTTGCAATGGCTTTTCCTTTTTCACGGATAATTTTCACGGCATTGTCGAAATCACCGTTGGCTTCGGCAAGGGCTTTTTTACAGTCCATCATACCAGCGCCTGTTGCTTTTCGCAACTTCATTACATCTGCTGCTTTAATCTCCATCGTATATTTTGTATTATGGATGAATACTAATCTGTATTATTTACTCTCTTTGTCGTCCTTCTCAACAACCTTTGCTTTGTTGTTGCTTTTTTTGTCAACAACGGGCGTTTCATCATCGTCTGCTTCCGGTTCATTTTCGGGCTTTTCCGAAGCAGATGTTTCTTTTTTAGCAGCGCTTTTCTTCGATTTTGTTTTTTGATCTTTTTTATCGGCCATCTCTTTTTCGCGTTCTGCCTTCCTTTCGCCCAGGCCTTCACGAACAGCTTCGCACATTTCGCCTATAATGAGCTTAATCGAATCGGAAGCATCGTCGTTAGCCGGTATAACAAAGTCGATGTTTTCGGGATCGGAGTTGGTATCAACCATTGCAAAAACGGGAATGCCAAGGCGTTGTGCTTCGCGGACTGCAATTTTTTCTTTCATTACATCAACCACGAATAAGGCAGCAGGCAAACGGGTAAGATCGGCAATTGAACCGAGCATTTTTTCAAGTTTAGCCCGTTGACGTGTAATTTGCAGTTTTTCGCGTTTCGATAAATTATTCCAGTTCGACTGGTCTTTCACCAATTTATCGATCGATGACATTTTTTTAACGGCCTTACGTATGGTCGGGAAATTGGTGAGCATCCCACCGGGCCAGCGTTCGGTTACATAAGGCATGTTTACTGCGCTAACCAGATCCGAAACAATTTGTTTGGCCTGTTTTTTTGTTGCAACAAACAGTACTTTACGCCCCGACTTTGCTATTTGTTTCAGTGCACCGGCAGCTTTATCCATTTTTACCAGTGTTTTCTGAAGGTCGATAATGTGGATGCCGTTTTTCTCCATAAAAATATACGGGGCCATGTTCGGGTTCCACTTGCGTTTAAGGTGGCCAAAATGGACACCGGCTTTCAATAAATCTTCAAATTGAGCTTTTGCCATAATAATAATTGTTTACATTCTGTAATATCAATCCACAGGTAGTTCCCCCACCGCTTTTCGCGGTGTGGAAGTCGTGCGGATTTAGATACTAAACAAAATTGGTTTATAAATAAAATACATTAACGTTTCGAGAACTGGAAGCGCTTACGTGCTTTTGGTTGTCCCGGTTTTTTCCGTTCCACTTCGCGCGGGTCGCGGGTCATGAATCCGGCTTTCCTTAATGCAGGTTTCGACTCGGGATCGATTTTAACCATGGCGCGCGAAATGGCCATCCTTAAAGCTTCGGCCTGGCCATTAATACCGCCTCCGTCGAGGTTTACAGTGATGTCGTATTTTTCGGCCACATCAAGAAGGTTAAGCGGCTGTTTAACAACATACTGAAGTGTAACCTGTGGGAAAAAATCCTTTAAATCACGGTCGTTAATGGTGATGCTTCCTTTGCCATCTTTTACATATATACGGGCAATGGCTGCTTTCCTTCTTCCTATTGCGTTTACTACTTCCATTATTTAATGTTGTTTAAATCAATAACTTCGGGTTTTTGTGCTTCGTATTTGTGATCGGGGCCAACTACAACTTTCAGGTTTCTGAAAAGTTCCCTGCCCAAACGGTTCTTAGGCAACATGCCTTTAACGGCTTTTTCAATCAACCGTTCAGGGTACTTTTTCAACATTTCCTCTGGCGTTTGAAACGATTGACCGCCGGGATAACCCGAGTGGCGGAAATGTTTCCTGTCGGTCCACTTTTTGCCGGTAAGTTCTACTTTCTCGGCATTAATCACAATTACATTGTCGCCACAATCGACATGCGGGGTAAAATCGGGTTTATGCTTTCCCCGTAACAATTTGGCAACTTTGCTGGCCAAACGGCCAAGTATTTGGCCTTCGGCATCTACTACAACCCACTGTTTGGTAACGGTGGCCTTGTTGGCCGATACGGTTTTATAACTTAATGAATCCACTTGATTTTCAAGTTTAAATATTAATACCTAATTACTTTCTCTTCCTGCACTAACGTGTGTCGCCTGTAACTTGAGGCTCAAACAGCACCGGTTCACCAGCTTCACAGTGCCATTATTTTGCACGGTTAATCCTCATCAAATTACCACACTACAGAAACGCTTGATAATCGGGACTGCAAAAGTATTTTCTTTTTTTTGAAAAACAAACGCTTTTGACAAAAAGAATGCCGTATAAGATAGGAAATTAAAGCATTTGCATTAAACCCATGTTGTAGAATTGAATTAAATAATTGTAAAATTCCTTACTTTGGTGAAAAATTTAACCATAAATTGTTTCAAAATGAAAATGGAGCGGGAAAGAGCCCACGTTGAAGCCACAGCAAACGAGCGTCGAAAAAAGGAAAAAGCATTTGGAAAATACATAAAGAATTTCAAGAAAGATATCCGCAAAGTAAACGATAAATACAAAACACATTAAACACAACCTGCCATAAAACAAAATACGGCAAAAAAAATCACATCCAACGGGTAACCTTTTCGGTGTTTTTGGAATAAATCATTGAAAGAGAAAATTTGAAACACGTCTGTTAAGCACAAAAAACCATGGAAAAAAGCAAAGAAAAAAACGCATGCTTCTACATAAAACCTTGTAATACACTAAAAGCCTTTTTGACTTTTTCCCTCCTGATTTTTGTTTTGAACGGGATTCAGGCAACAAAACTTGTCGAGGTTAAAGTTGTTGACAAAGATTACCTGCAGGTATTTTTCAAAGACGGCGATGTTGTTTTTGTAGATGACGGGCTCGGACCGGATGCGTATACAGCCACCCACCAAACCGACAACAATTATGTGGTAAGTTACGGCCCGGCAATTAACACCGGGAATGCAACAACTACCGGCAGCTGGCTGCTAAAATCATCCGACGACCCTGAATATGGCGAAACAGGCCTCAATCCCGATAACTGTTACCGGAAATCGAAACTTAACGGGCTGGCCGAAATGGACTGGGCAGGTAGCGACTGGAGTTACGAATACACCATGGAACATACCATCATTTTGGAATTGCCAAAATCGATGACAAACGGGAAAACCTATACCCTCGAAATAAACAGCAACACAAATTCCGATTCAACGACTTGCACATTTACCTATGATATTTTTCAAAGCCGAACGGAAGCAATACACATAAACCTAATTGGTTATTCAACAGAAGAAAGCATCAAACCGGCCGACTTGTACATGTGGATGGGCAATGGCGCTGCCCGTGATTATTCAGGCTTCGAGGGGAACACCGTATACATTTACGATGTAAACTCCGGGCTGTCGTATCCGGTGGGTACGGTTAATTTATATACAAACAAGGCCAGCGAGGCTTATGGCCGCTACATGATCCAGTCAGATGTTTGGAAGGCCGACTTTTCGGGCTTCAATACCCCGGGGACATACCGTCTGGCCATTGAAGGCATTGGGTGCAGCAACGATTTTGAAATAAAAAGCGATATCTATTTTGAACCCTTTAAAGTATCGACACTTGGTTTTTACTATATGCGCATTGGCGAAGACCGTTTAGACATGTACCCGGTTCCGAGAAGGCCTTTATATTTGCCGGGTGTCAGCCCTTCAACAACCAAAGTTGTGATTACCGATGTTGACCCTTACGATTCGGAATGGGGTTCATACAGTGGCGACAACTGGGACAGTCCCTCGTGGTTTTCGAACTATATAAAACCGGGCAGCCCCGAAAATCCCAATGCCTGGGGCGGTCACAGCGATGCATTGGACTGGGACCGGCACCTGGGGCATGTGCCCATTATTTACGATATGCTTTTACCCTACTTTTTAACCGGGGGCGCCCTTTTTTCCGACGAACTGGGTATTGGCGAAAGCGGCAACGGTATTCCCGATATCATTGACGAAGCCCGAAACGAAGTCGACTTTTGGCTACGGCTGCGTTACCAGGGTGGTTACAGCCATGGATTAAGCAACCCGAACAGCAGCAACGTATTGTACCAGGCCGACAATACCCCGGTAGCCGCCTGGGCAAATGCGGCAAATGCAGCCATGCTGGCCGAAGCGTTCCGGCTTGCGTCAATGCCCGGCTTAATGGAAGAATACCGCGATTCGGCCATCAACGCATACAATTATGCGAGCAGCTTGTCGAACCAAATGCTCGACCAACACTGCTCGGCAGGACTGCGTGGGCGTGACCTGAAAATGACCGCTGCTGCTTTTTTATACAACATTACAGGAAACACCGATTATGAAGATGTTGTTAACAATGAAAGCCTGGTTAGCAACTCTACTTCCGACTTTTTCAAAGCCGACCAGTACAACCAGCTATACGCAATGGCTGCCTACCTGAAAACACCTCAAACCGTTCATTATCCAACATTGCAAAGCAACATGAAAGAAGCTGCCGTATACCAGGCCATGCTGCGTGAAGCAAACAATTCGGAAACACGGCCTTCCCGCAGGTCGTCCGATGCCGATTACGGTTGGTTCCATACCGAAATACACGTACACCGCAGCATCCTTGCCCACGCCGTTACCTCCGATGCTGCCGACAAAGCCTTTCTCGAAAATGCCCTGGTACTTGAAGCCGGTTGGAGCCTTGGACGAAATTCGGCCAACGTGATACAAATGACAACGGCCACCACAAGTCTTGAAAATAAGAAAAGCGCCATGCAAGCCTATACATCGGGATGGGACGACGGGGCTCCCGGCGTTCACCCCGGCCATACTCCCTACTGGAACCTTCACGACTGGGGATCGGGTATGATCATGGGCCGTCCTACCTGGCTGTCGGACAAAGGCTACCCCGATATTGACGACTGGCCGGTATCCGAAGCCTATTACGATGTGAGGTACGTGTACGCTCATACCGAGTTTACCCCACAACAAACCATGCGGGGCAAACAAGCATTGTATGGCTATTTGGCAGCCATTGGCGAACCACCGGCACCTCCCGTTTCAGTTACAGGGATAACACTTAGCCCGACAGCTTTAATTCTGAATGGAACAGAAACACAACAAATCACGGCTACTGTTGAACCCGAAAATGCCACAAACAAGTTCCTGATCTGGCAAAACAACGATGATGATGTTGCGACAATAAGCATCGACGGAAAAGTAACCGGGGTTGGTGTTGGTTCGACAATAATTGTTGCCACTACTGCCGATGGAGGTTTTAAGGATACCTGCGAAATTACCGTTAACAATGTAGCGGTTACCGGAGTTTCGGTTTCGCCAACAGCGGCAACAATAAAAGAAAGCGAAGTTGAAACCTTAACGGCAACAATTATCCCTGAAAACGCCATTCAAAAAGGGGTAAGCTGGGAAACAAGCGACCCTCTGATTGCTACCGTAAACACAAACGGTATGGTAACCGGCATTTCGCCAGGTACCGCCACCATTACAGCTACCAGTAACGAAGGAGATTTTAACGCTACCTGCACGATAACCGTGGAACAATTGCCCGATCAGCTAATCGTTTACAGCGACATTGAAAATATTGTAAACGGGACCTGGACAGGAACCGGCACTTTAAGCGAGTTAAGCAGTGGCGGGTTCGAGGGTTCGGAACAGTACAGGTATGATTACAGCCTTTTGGAATGGTGGGATGGAATGGGCATGTATTTCGACCCGGTTGACGCATCGCAATACGAAAACCTCAACATAGCCATTAATGGGCCTACAACATCAAACAATTACATCTATATCCAGTTGTTCGATGAAGATGAGAATTCAAGCGAGACATACAGCTTCGAGAGAACTACTGCATACGAGCAATTCTCTGTTCCTTTAGAAGATTTAATTGGGGACACATCGTTTGACCCGTCACAAACAACACAAATAATGATTGCGGTTTCGGGCACTTCATCCGGATCGGGTACTTTCTATTTCGATTACATCTATTTTGGCGATCCAGTTGAGGTTATTCCTGTAACAGGAGTTACCGTGAGCCCGCTTACCGGCACAATTGATGGCGGAACTCTGCAACTGACAGCAACCGTACTGCCCGAAGATGCCACAAACAAAGAAGTTAGCTGGAGCTCCGACAATCCCTCGATTGCAACAGTAAACCGCACAGGAATGGTTATGGGAAATGCTATTGGAACGGCAACAATAACAGCAACTACAAGCGATGGCGGTTTTACGGCAAGCTCAGAAATAACAGTAGTTACACCCACCGAAGGCAGGATTATTAAAGTTATGCCACTTGGAAATTCAATAACCCAGGGCGACGGAAGGGCCGCATTGTACCTCGTACCCGGAGGTTACCGCTTGCCCTTATGGGAAAACCTTGTCGATGCCGGCCTCGACTGTGGGGTCGACTTTGTGGGATCACTTACCACCAACCCGGCCACCGGCCTTCCCGACCCTGACCACGAAGGGCACTCGGGCTGGACTACCGGGATGATACTGGATAACATTGATGCCTACATGGCCAGTGCTAACCCCGATATTGTAATGATGCATCTTGGCACAAACGATGTTGCCCAGGATGTTGTTGACGATGCACCGGCAAACCTGCGCGCCCTCATGGACCATATATGTGCGGCTTTGCCCCCCGATGGAAAACTCTATGTGGCAAAAATAATCCCCATGGGCGGGGTTGGCAATGCCTCATCGATAGCCTACAACAGCCTGATTGTTGACGCGGTAACAGAGAAACAGGGCGAAGGGTTACCCGTGCACCTTGTTGATGCTTACGGAATGTGGCAAAACGAGTATTACGATGCCTGGGGACAAAGCAACTGCGATTGGACCCACCCCGGACAACTGGGCTACAATGCCCTTGGCGATTTCTGGTTCGATGTAATAAAAGACGACGTTCAATTGCCATGCACCACCGATATTCCTGTAACCGGGGTAACGGTCAATCCGGAAAGTACAAGAATAAAAGTCGACTCAACGCACCAATTATCAGCCATAATCAGTCCCGAAAACGCCACAAACCAGGAAGTAAATTGGAACAGCAGTAACACATTGGTTGCAACTGTTAGCCCGGGCGGATTTGTTACCGGCCTTTCTGCCGGAACAGCAACCATAACGGCTACAACAGTTGACGGAAACTTTACCGGCACTTCTGTCATTACCGTATCGGAAGTTGCAACCAACCTGAATGTAACAGACATAACACTGTACCACGGCGACATTGAATGCTTCGATGCCGAACAGGTAATTACCGTAGCCGGAAACGAAACCACAGTAACGATTGAAAACGGTGCTACCGCAGCATTCATCGCGGGTCAATCGATACTTTTTTTGCCCGGCACACACATACAGGAAGGGGCCACGGCTAGCGCAACCATCACAACCGACCAAACGTTTTGTTCCGAAAACGAAGCAGAATATATTGTGGAATACCTTCCATCTGAAAAAAACAATACGGTTGATAAAAACCAAAATGAAGAAACAGGAGATTTGCAAAAAGACGTGAAAGTATATCCGAACCCGTGTACCGGAAGGTTCACTGTTGAGTTGATTAACATTGAAAAAAACGCTTCCGCCGTAATCTACAATACTGTTGGTAATGCTGTGCTCAGAAAAACATTAAATTCCGCTGTTTCAAACACAATAAACTTAAATCACTCGCCTAAAGGCATATACTTCATTAAAACGCTCAGCGGCAAAAAACAAATTGTCAATAAAATTATTGTCATTTGAACCACACAGGGCTTCCATTATTTAAATAGCAGAGATAAACACCAGTAAATATTTTGAAGCTTTATTCCTGAACTTATCACAATATGCTTTGTTTATTGTTTAAACAAAATTGTTAAACAAATATGATTTACAGAAGCTATAAAACGGAAGGGCTGAAAGAAAACCCGCACAAAGTAGATGTACGGCAGTTATACAACCACGAATCGGCACAGGTCATGCACATATTGTTGCAACCAGGCGAAACATTAAAACCGCACAAAACACCTGTCGATGTATTTTTTTATGTTTTGGAAGGTTCACCTACAGTATATATCGGAAAAGAATCGCAGGCTTTTGAAGTAGACACGTTAATCGAAAGCCCTGCCAACATTGTCCACTACCTAAGCAACGAAGGCAATACGCCGGCACGCATATTGGTTACAAAAGCCCCGAGGCCTGTCAATCCAACCAAAATCCTGTAACCCTTAAGTCTTTTAGTTATGAGCGAATTAATTAACAACTCCCGCTTTAGAAAAGAACGCCTTAAAGAACTGATTCTGAATGTAATTGTCCAATATTAAAATAAAGGTGCTTGGTAAATCTTCGAGCCCTGGTAACTTAGTGGCAATTAATATTTTGCACCAAAAACCAAAAGCTCAAACAGACAACAAAATCAAACATTTAGCAATTTAAACCACACAAAGCGTTAACAAGCTACAGTTTTTCATATACGTAGGCTTCTTCCCTTTCTTTTGCTTCCTCGTTCCATTCGGGTATAACTTCATTAATGAAGCGCTTTTTATCGGCATTCAGCTGCTCCATATCGAGCCCTATAAAGGCCTGGGCTTTTGCTTTTGTCGAAACATCGGGGTAAGGCACAGGTTGGTTGTGCCCAAGGGTTGCAAGCACACGTGCCAGCTTTATGCGGGCTTCCTGTGCTATTGTTATGCCCGAGGCAATTACCCGGCTTACCTCAACCGGCGAATGAAACGAAGCGCCATGGCTTGCCGCGGCATAATCCCAGCGCCACTGTGCATGGCGGATGTCGGTCAGGGCCTCTTTCATCATTGCATCGGTGGCCCCGTTATCCCAGGCTGTTTTTGCCTCAACGTGAGCACGAACAAGTTGCTTTTCAAGTTCGTCGCGGTTTTCTATCACTTTCCGGTGACGTTCGTTCACATCTTTCACAAGTTGTGCAGTCTCGTCGCGGTGGCAAACCTGGCACGAGTTAGCTACGTTATTTAACGGGCTCTGAATGTGGTGGTCGGTAAATTTTTGCCCGCCTTCGCTCATGTACGGCATGTGGCAATCGGCACACGATACGCCACGGCTTGCATGAACCCCGGTACTGAAAATTTCGTAACCGGGATGCTGTGCTTTCAGCATGGGTGCTTTGCTGAGCTGGTGTGTCCAGTCGGCAAATTCCATATTATCGTAATACTGCTCCATGGCCTCAACGCTCATGCCGTTGTCCCACGGGTAAACCAGGTATTGCACCCCTTCAGCAATGTTCTTGTTAAAATAGTACTCGACATGGCACTGGGCACAAACCAGCGACCGCATTTCCTGGTGCGAGGCCCGTGTAATGTCCCTGCCCACCCGTTCGAATGCTTCAACAAGTGCGGGCCGTGAAATGTGCAGGTTCATGGTTTTTGCATCGTGGCAATCGCCACAACCAATGGGGTTAACAATTTCGGCACCCTTCTCTTCCCAGGTTCCCTTGTAAAAACCGGCCGGGCCCATTTCGTTCATCAAACGTGGCACATCGGGGCTTTTGCAGGTCCAGCAGGTATTGGGCATGGGGCTGGTTTTCCCGTCAAAGGGTGCACCTGTCCGCAATATGTTCCGCATATCGGTTATCGCGTGCCTGTGCCCCCGGGCCTGGTTGTACTCTTTTGAAAAGCTGTAGCCAGCCCACAACACCACAAGGCGCGGGTCAACTTCAAGCATGTCAATCCATGCCGAACCCATGTATTCGCTCCTGAAAGTGGTGTCTTCGGTTTCGAGCCACGACTGGTATTCCCGTGGGAAATTTTGCCCCCACACTTCCGAGCGGGGTTCAAACTGCCCGTGTTCAACCTGTGGTGTGTACACGAAAGCCGATTCGGCTCTGCGCTCAACAATGGTTGAAGCAAAAAGGCCAAGAACAAAAACAACAACCACGGTTGCCAGAAAAAGCAACCAGCCAATAATGGGCTTTTCCTTTACAATGCTGACTAATGACTTCATATAATGCGGTTTTTGTATTACTGATTATTCAATTTTTTTATCCATTCGGGCACCGGGCTGCCGGCTACCGGCACGCGGGCATTGGGTACGCTCGAAAGACTGTTCACCCGTCCGTGAGGCGTTTCACGGTGGCAGGTCCAGCACTGTTTATCTTTCAGCTCCTCGTCGAAAGTTTGGGTGTAACGCAACATTTTGTCGTTGGTAAGCAACTCTTCGTGGCAACGTATGCAGTTTTGCTGCACCACGTTTTGCCCGGCTTCATGAATAAAAATCACCTGCGGCTCGAGCCGTAACGTGAACATGGTTGCATGGCGCAGCCCGTCTTTTGCCTTAAAATAGTATTTGTTCACCACGTTATTGTGGGGTACGTGGCAATCGTTACAATGGGTCTGGTTACGGTGGCTACTGTGCGCCCAGGTAGCATATTGCGGGGCCATAATGTGACAGTTCATGCAGGTTTCGGGCTTATCGCCCAGGTACGATGGCGCTTTCGACCAGTGCAGCACAAGTAATCCAATGCCCGTAAAAATCCCCAGCATTAAAATTACCGGGATTTTCCATTGATCGGGGGGCATAAACCATTTGACAAATCGGTTCATAACAATGATTTCTGTTCGAACAAGTTAAATATTTCCAGACATGCCTTTTGTAGCAATTGTTACAATTTACAAAAACATACCTATTGACGCAACTTTTTAAACACCACAACTGCTATATTGAAAATAAAGTTAATATTCAGCATATGAAAAAAGCCAAACTACTGTATTTCAAATTAATTAAACAATAAAACCGGCAAGACAATTTGCCATAATCATAAATTACACTAATTTGGCCTAAAAAAATCATGACCGAGATTACTAACTAAAACAGTGACAAAATTCCGTAGCAAATACCGCATTGAACCTAACCGATTCAAATATTGGGATTATTCTGCACCGGGAAGATATTTCCTAACCATTTGTATTAATAAAAGGGAATGTATTCTGGGTAACGTGGTGAACAAAAAAATGGAATTATCCCAATATGGTAAATTTGTTGAAACCGAAATCAGAAAAATACCCCAATATAACCCGCGTATTATTTTAGATGAATGGCAGATAATGCCAAACCATATTCATTTAATAATTGAATTAGGGAAATACAATTTTAACAATGGCATTGCTAACACCGATGATCAAAACGGGGACGGTGATGGCAACGTAGAGAAAATTCATGAATTTTCTCTACAAACGCCACAACAAACGCCACAACAAACCCCCAATCAACAATGGTGGCACAAACACGATTATAAACCAACCCTTGACGAAATAAAACAATACAGGAAACAACGGCGGAAAATGATCATCCCCCAAATATTAGGCAAATTGAAAATGAAAACATCGAAACAAATGAATGATACACGAAAAACACCTGGTCAAAAAAATTGGCAATCCGATTACCACGACCATATCATTCGTGACGATCAATCATATCGACGAATAAAAAATTATATTCGTAATAATCCTGAAAATTGGGATAAAGACACGCTTAATGAATAATTCGTTGCCATTAATTGTGACCGCTTTGAAATGACAAAAAACAAATTCAGTTCATATTATCTGCCGGCAGGTGTGTTCATTTTTGTAGCCTTCATCCTGTCAATGATCCAGCTAAAAGTTGATTTCCCCATGTTGCTTTTCGAACGTTTTTTACCCGGCGGGGGCTGGGTTGAAATTTTCATCATTGCCTGTTTTGGCGCTGTGGTAGCGTACAAAATGCAGAATGTGAACCAATCGGCCAAATGGCGAAAAATTAGCTGGACGGTTTTCGCGGTATGGTTTTTCACGCAACTGCTTTTGGGCATTTTGGCCGATGAACGCTTTTTGTTAACGGGCGAATTGCACCTGCCTGTCCCGGCCATGATGATTAGCGGCCCCCTTTACCGGGGCGAAAAATCGATCATGACACTGTTATTCCTGAGTACTATTGTGCTTACCGGGCCGGCATGGTGCAGCCAGCTTTGCTACTTTGGGGCCATTGACAACCTTGCTGCAAAAGGAAAAACGTCGAAAAAACCCATCGGCAATAAGTTCCGATACAAGCACATCATACTGGTTGCAATTGTGGCTTTTACTTTGGTTTTTCGCTGGTTGAATGTTTCGCCGCTATGGGCTGCAATTGGCGGTGGGTTGTTTGGCATTGGCGGTTTTCTTGCAATATTCCTGCTAACAAAAAGACAAAAGCGCATGGTGCACTGCACGGTTTATTGTCCCATTGGAACGGTGGTAAATTACCTGAAATACATCAATCCTTTCAGGATGACGATCAGCTCATCGTGTGATATGTGCATGGCCTGCACAAGCAAATGTAAATACGATGCACTGAACTACACCGACATCGAAAAAAAGAAACCCGGTATAACCTGCACACTCTGTGGCGACTGTCTTTCGGCTTGCAACAAAAGCGCCATTCAGTATAAATTTTTGGGGTTGAAACCTGAAACAGCCCGTAGGCTTTGGCTGTTCCTGACCATATCTATTTACTCGGTTTTCCTGGCCATGGGAAGGATATAACATGAAATAACGATGGGCTGAAGCCCGGGCAGTGCAAATACCTACTTTGAAAATGTGCATAACCCATATAAAACAGCTGTTACTAATTATAATAAAACAGGAACGAAAAACTAACAACTTCAGCCCTTCATTCAAGAAACAATTTCTTTGAACAGTCGGGCAGGAATGCCCGACCTACTATTGAACAGCCGGGCAGGAATGCCCGACTTACCTTGCGACTTTGCGAGAATCTTTAGCTTGTTGATTCTTTAGTGTTTGCGAGAGTCTTTATTGCCCGGAACTGCTTTAACATAATTGTTCATGTTGTTTGTTTTCCGTTACCCGGATGTTTAAAAAACATTGTATATTTGTTTTATGCAGCATTGTTATCAACCAAGCGAAGGGTAATTTACATGTTAGGAAAGCAAAAAACCATAAATAGGGTCTTGGATGAAAAAGAGGGGGTTGCAGGTTTTGCACGAAGGAACCCTTTTGCTTTAGCCCTGGGTGTTTTTTTCCGTTACCTCACGGTATTGCTGTTAACTTTCCTGCTTTTATCAGTAGCTGAGGCTCAGGCACAAAGCGGAAGCCAGACTTTTACTTCAAGCGGTACGTTTACCGTGCCCAGCGGGATAACAAAAATAACTGTTCAGGCTTGGGGCGGAGGAGGCCGGGGAGGCAGTGCTACCAGAAATAATAGTGAAAACGGTGGTGGTGGTGGTGGTGCTTACGCATCTTCAATTATTGATGTTACACCTGGTTCAACCTACACTGTAACTGTAGGGGGTGGAAGCAATTCAACTTCTCCGGGAGGTGATTCATGGTTTGGGACAACAAGTACCCTGTTGGCTAAGGGAGGGAACAGTGCAGGGAACGATGATTCAAACGGAGCTACAGGAGGTGCTGCCTCGTCATGTATTGGTTCAATTTGCTTGTCGGGGGGAAACGGAGCTAATGGATCGGGTTCAGGTGGATCTGTTGTTGGTGGTGGAGGCGGTTCATCGGCAGGCTATTCAAGCAACGGCGATAACGGATATGGTACTGCTGGCGGGACTGCTCCTTCTGGTGGAGGAGATGGAGGAGACGGTGCAACAACCAATAATAATGGTACCCCTGGGTCTTCACCCGGTGGAGGGGGCGGTGGTGGTGCACGACAAAATTCTAATGGCTTAGGAGGGGCTGGAGCCAGCGGACAAGTTATTGTCAGTTGGTCTACTCTTCCATATGTTAATTTTGCCAACGCATTCACGAACGTTGCAGAAAGCGGAGGTACTTTCACTGTTCTTCTTTCCATGTCTTCAACATCCTCTTCAAACGTTACTGTCAATTATTCGGTTTCGGGATCTGCAATAGAAAATACGGATTACACAATTGAATCATCCCCGGTAACCATTCCGGCGGGTAGTTCTTCTGCCGCCATAGAAATTTCAGTTACTGACGATACTTCGACTGAAAATGATGAAACAATAATAATTACCATCAATAGTGTTACGAATGCAGCAATTGGAATTCCCGCCCAACATACGGTTACCATCATCGACAATGATTTTGTTGACCCGTCACTCGATGTATCCCCTTCTACCGTTTGTCAGGGGAATTCTGTAACATTTACGGCTGACCCCCCTTCCGGGAGTTGTGCCGATATTCAACGGTATGAATCTTCACCCGATTTAACAAATTGGACAGACATTACAAGCAGTATGACGATTACTGGTTGTGATGCAACGTATACTCCTCCTTCAACAGGAACGCTTTTTTATAGATATTATTATTATAGAAATCCACCAAACAGCGGTTATTCTAATACAGCAGCCGTTACTGTTAATACAACGCCCGATACTCCGGGCGAAATTTCGGGATCAGCTAGTGTTGTAGCCGGACAAACAGATGTAAGTTACAGTGTTGCTGCAGTATCTGGAGCCACGAGCTATACCTGGAGTTATACAGGTAGCGGTGCAACCATCAACGGTTCCGGGAATAATATAACAATCGATTTTTCAGGCAGTGCAACTTCAGGAGACCTTACCGTATATGCAACAAATAGTTGTGGAAATAGTGGGACTTCCAATGCTTTTTCAATATCCGTTAGTTTACCATCGCCCACCATCTCCGGCTTCGACCCTACTTCGGCCTGTTACGGCTCCGGTTCAACCGTGACCATTACCGGAACCAACTTTACAGGGGTTACCGATGTGAGTTTTAATAGTGTTTCGGCCAGTTATACCGTGAACAGCTCAACCGAAATTGACGCAACCCTGCCGGCTACGGCCACAACCGGTACAATAAGTGTTACAACAAGTAGCGGTACTGCTACCAGTAGCTCATCGTTTACAGTGAACCCCCTGCCAACCAATACCTACACCATGGATGATGTTGCCCTTTGCCACAATAGTTCAACTTCGCTAACCCTTTCGGGAAGCGAGAGCGGGGTAGATTACCAGTTGCGCGACAACAGCGATGATTCGAACGTGGGCAGCGCCGTGTCCGGTACAGGCAGTTCAATCTCATTCACCAACCTTGCGCCCGATGATACAACCACTTACAACGTGCTGGCAACCAATGCCACTACCGGCTGCGAGGCCGAGATGACCGATCTGGCTACCATCAATGTCCTTTTTTTCAACGCGGCAGCCTGGAACATCACGGGGCTTACCGGAAGCGATTCAACTGATCTGGAACCGGCTTCGAGGCCAGATATTTGCCCCGAACTGAACCCGCCCGACTTTAACCCCGATGATGACAATTACGATTGCGGGGCCAGTTTTGTCGATTTCCGTATCGACCGGGATTCATCGCTTGCCAACTGGCAGTTCGATTTTACCATTACCGGTGCTACCGTGCTCGATACCATTGCCACGGGCGATGTGAGCACACCCTCCCTTGCCGGGGGGACTGTCGATGCCGGTAATAACAACAAGGTTTACCTGCGCTTTAAAATTGACAACGTAACCGAAACAACTTTGTCCATTTCATTTAATGCCGACAATGTTCAGGATACCGATAACAGTTGCAACGAAACGGGCAATTTCGATGATAATGATGCGTAT
Source organism: Prolixibacteraceae bacterium (assembly GCA_021740385.1). Classification (GTDB taxonomy): domain Bacteria; phylum Bacteroidota; class Bacteroidia; order Bacteroidales; family Prolixibacteraceae; genus DAIMEA01. Next base: position 100,890 of record JAIOZY010000002.1, read on the forward strand.
CAAACCATTAACCCCATGCCCGAAGTGGGGCCGTTTGAGTAATGGTAGATTTGAAGGTGAAGAGATTTTTTTCACCGCAGAGCCGCAAAGAGGCGTATTCTTGGCGTCGAGATTTTTTTCTTAGCGTCCTGGTTAGCGTCTTTTTTCTGTGTATTTTTTTCTGATGCTTTTACAAATGCTATTTTTGAAAGAAAAAAAGGATGATTCTACTGTTTGTCTATTTATTCGTTGCCATTTTTATTTCATTCCTTTGCTCAATCATGGAAGCCGTTTTGCTCTCGGTGCCCCAGCCTTTCCTGATGGTTCAAAAAGAAAAGGGCTACCTCTGGGCCAAACGGTTCATCTATTTAAAAAATAACATCGACAAACCGTTATCAGCCATTTTGTCGTTAAACACTGTGGCCCATACTATTGGCGCTGCCGGCGTGGGTGCACAGGCAACAAAGGTTTTTGGCGAAGCCTCGTTCGGGCTTGTTTCGGCCGTGCTTACCATTCTTATCCTTGTGTTTAGCGAGATCATCCCCAAAACCATTGGTGCCCGTTATTGGCGAAGGCTGGCCAGGTTTGCATCGTATACCATTAACGTGATGATCATTGTTACTTATCCGTTGGTGTTATTGTCGGCCGTTATAACCCGTTTTTTCTCAAAAGACAAAAACAGGCGGACAACCAGTCGCGAGGAGGTTGCAGCGCTCGCAAACATTGGGGCCCACGAGGGGGTTTTTTCCGAAAAAGAGCACAAGATCATTCAAAACATCATCAGGCTGAAAAATGTAAAGGTTACCGATATTATGACCCCGCGGGTGGTTGTTGCCGTTGCTGATGAGAACCTTACCCTGAATGAATTTTTGCAAAAAAAGGAGTACCTGAATTTTTCGCGCATCCCCGTATATGCCGGAAATGAGGAAAACATAACGGGATACGTGTTCAGGCAAACGGTGTTTGAAAAGCTGGCCGAAGACCAACACACGTTAAAATTGAAAAACATAGCCCGCAAAATTGTGATTGTCTCAAACTCGATGGTTCTTTTTTCATTGTGGGAGATACTTCTCGAAAAGCGTGAGCATATCGCGCTTATTGTTGATGAATACGGTGGCGTGGATGGCATTGTAACCATGGAAGACATTATTGAAACCCTGCTTGGCCTCGAAATACTCGATGAAAAAGACATGGTAACCGACATGCAAAAGTACGCCCGCGAAAGGTGGAAAGCCCGGCAGGCGAAATACAATTTGCTGAGTAGTTTAGGTGAGAAGGATGAGCGTAATTGAATAATATTGGAAACAATTTGCTTACAGGAAATTTTTAAAAGCGAAATTTATGTTAAATAAATTAATTCCCATGCTTTCGCAAAATTTTCTTATATTTGATACTTAACCTATTCAATTTCAAACTTTTCATGAAGCAGATCATTTGTGGAATTTTGCTTTTATGTTTGTCAGGCCTGGCCTTGGCTCAGTTCCCTTTCAGTATCCATTACACGGTTGAAGACGGGTTGCCGGGATCAACCGTTCTTGATATTGCCCAGGATACATCAGGTTTTATTTGGACCGCAGGAACTTACGGGATTTCCAGGTTTGACGGGTATTCTTTTGAAAACTATTATGTTGACGGAATACAGGATCAGTCGTTTATTTTAATATTCAATGGTAAGAATGGTAAATTATGGTTCCTTTCCTACATGGGGTACCTTTGCTATTCACAGGGGGATAATATTATTCCCTATTCGTTGAACGATACCATCAGGCATTTAGCCTGTGATGGTTTTTACAAAACCCTTGTAGTCGATACAACTGATCAGATATGGTTCAGGTCGGCAGTTGAAAACCAGATTATTTGCATGAAAGATAGTCTGGTTATCCGTATAGACACGGTACAGGATGTGGATGTTTTCCACCCTCCGCTTTTTAAGGACTTTTATCCGGAACGGAATAGTTCTCCTTTAACCGGTCGTTTCTGGATTTCTTCAGACAAGGAAGAATTATATTTTTTTGACAAAAAAGTGTATGTTTTATCCAAGGGAAATACACTTGAATATAGGGGCAATTATGATCCTGCCAGACATTCCGATGTAAATGGGTTTGATATCTGCCGGGAATCAAATGGCAACGTGTGGCTCAGGAAAAATCTTATTGGCAGTATTTTATATAAAAACGGAAATCTTGAAAATCCACAGGTGTACCTTGAAAAACAACGGGTCACAAGGATTTTTAAGGACAGGGAAAGAAACTACTGGTTTTCAACCGAAGATAACGGGATCTTTCTTGTGCCTTCGAACCAGTTCAATACCTATTCTTTTTGCTGCAATACGCTTCCAAATGACAACATTATGGATTTTGATATCCGGGGTAATACAATAGTGTTCTCAACCAGCGACGGAAACCTGTATTCAGCAAATATTCAGGGAGAAAGGATTTTCTACATTCACGAATTTATTAAAGATGATAAAAAGTTATATGGCAGGGATATTTTATTCGACTCAGGGAATTTTATCTGGATCGCGCAATCGGATTACCTGAGATATTCGCTTGAAGGTTTCCCTGCCCAGCCTGATTTTACTGATATAGAAAAACCTTACGAGATTGTTCAATGCGGAGACGGCTCTGTAGCTATTGCCTCATACAAGGGCTTTTATATTTTCAAAAACGGGAAGCTGGTCTACGATTCACGAAACGACCGGTTCGATTTGCATTTACTGTCAATTACTGAAGATGAGGCCGGAGTGCTTTGGTTAGGGGCTGTCGATGGCTTGTATTGTTACGATGGAAAAGAATTTCGTAACATGGCCGATCGCTTTCCTTTCTTATCTGAATGGATTACTTCTGTTCAGGCGTCAGAAGGTAAAGTTTGGGCAGGGACAAGGGAACAGGGGATCGGGCTTCTTACAAATGATTCATTAATTGTTATTGATGAAAGTTCAGGACTGGGTAGCAATAACATCAGATGCCTTTATTATCAACCCGGCAAGGCGATTTGGGCCGGAACAAACCGGGGAATTAGTAAAATTAAAACATATGATGGGCAAGGTCAAACTTATGCCATTGATAATTATACTATATGGAACGGATTGCCGTCCAACGAAGTTAACCAGATCAAACACCACAGGGGGAGTCTTTGGGTGGCAACGAACAGTGGCTTTGCCTGTTTCCCCGACTCCGGGTTAACTAAGTCAGGCGTTCCGCCTTCGTTGTTTATTGACAAGATCAGGATTAATGGCAGGGACACAACATTAAACTCAGATTTTCGATTAAATTACAATCAGAACAACATTTTTATAAGTTATACGGGTATCAGTTTTAAAAATCCGGGAAACATTCTTTACAGCACAAAACTTGAAGGATTAAGCAACGACTGGACCGAAACCCAAAATCGTTCGGTTGAGTACTTTAATCTTTTACCGGGCAGATACAGCTTCTATCTGAAAGCAACAAATATTGAGGTCGAATCAACCCTGATAGAAAAGGAAATAACATTTTACATAAAGGAACATTTCACTAAAACTACCTGGTTCTTAATACTTTTATTAACAACAATTACAGCAATTGTTGCAGCCATATTCTTATCGGTATTTAAAATTGAAAAAAACAGGTCGGAACTGAACAGAGCGATACTCGAGGCTGAGCAAAAGGCTCTGCGTACCCAGATGAATCCTCATTTCATTTTTAATTCACTTAATTCCATTCAATATTTTATTCTTGATAAAGATGATGAAAATGCAGATCTGTACCTTGCCGATTTTTCTTCGTTAATGAGAAAGATACTGGAAAACTCGAAGCAGAATTTTATTACTCTTCAGAACGAACTGGAAACCATCCGGCTTTATCTTTCACTCGAGAACCTGCGCTTTGAAAATAAATTTGAGTATGCCGTAAGCCTTGATGAAGAGATTGACCCTGAAGCAATCCGCATACCGCCCATGCTTTTACAGCCTTACCTTGAAAATGCTATCTGGCATGGTTTGATGCAGAAAGAGGGCAAGGGTAAAATCGATATAGGTATTCGTATACAAGACGGAAAATATTTGGTGATCATTCTCAAGGATAACGGCATTGGCAGGGAAAAGGCTGCAGAACTGACAGCCCGGCGCGAAGGACACAGGTCAACAGGCATCAAAAACATTGAGGAGCGCATAGCGCTGATCAACCGGATATACAAAACCGACATGTCGGTACAGATCACCGACCTTTACAGCCCCGGAAATATTCCGGCAGGAACCCTTGTCGAGCTGACCATTCCCTACATCTCTTTCCTGTAATTTTCACAAAATACCCTGTTCGCTCATTCAAATACCCTGTCTGCTCATTTCACATTGACTCAGAGCTTTTTCCTAATTAACTTGACTTTTTAAGACGAAAATTAATCAAGAAATACTCATGAAAAAACTATTAATCGTATTAAGCATGATGTGCTTTGTTTTTATGGAAACAACAGCACAATCAACCGGGTGGGCTAATAATCCGGAAAGTGGTGAAACAAATGAATCTGGTAATGAAGTTGCCATAGATGAAGAGGGAAATGTATACGTTATTGGCACATATGCTCACAATCTTCGTTTTAGAACTTCTCATGGCACAATTAATATTGATGTTTTGAGTGACACCGATGCTTTTGTTGTTAAATATGATGCTGCAACAGGAGAAGCATTGTGGGTTATTGCAATAAAAGCCAATAGCGATGTTTCAGGAAATGGAATATTCTATTATGACGGGCATATCTATGTTTGTGGAGATTTTGGTGAAGGATATTTATACTTTTATCAATATTTTCCGGGAACAGCCACAACTACTTTCACAACCAGACTATCTCATTTCCGCACAACAAAGGATTATTATATTGCTAAAATAGCTTTAGATGGTGAAATTGGCGGAGAGGATGTTGTATGCAGCAATTTTACACACAGTGTATCAGCGGCAGATATAACAGCCAATTCACATTATGGAATTTTTATTTCGGGAATGAGCAATGCATCTTCCGAAGGAGATATATACGTAAGCAGGCATTCTATGTTAGATTTAAGTTTTAGTGAAGATTTTACCTTGTTTGGTGATGATCTGGACTATGCGACAGGGATAGCTCTAAGTGGACTAGGATATCTTTATGTATCGGGTAATTGTAACAGTTCTTCAATTACTGAGGGAGCTTTATCCACGTCAATTATAATGGATAGATCCTCAACAATACCCAATGCTTTTCTTATGAAAATATTAGTATATCGGGAACGTACTGGATTTACTATTGGTTGGATCCAACCTTTTGAAAGCGAAGATGAAAATACAGGCAATGCAGTTGCAGTTGATGGTTTTGGAAATGCTTATGTAACCGGGGCTTTTTCAGGTGAATCAATAAAATTTAATTCGAGCCTCTCTGATTCTTATGATCTTACATTGGAAAACAGTTGTACTATTTGCAGCGATGATTATAGAACCAGTGATTTATTTGTTGTGAAATACAACCATTATGGTTCGCCGGTATGGTGTATGAACGCCTACGGTGAAACAGATGATACAAACGACTCCTGGAATTTTGATGATGAAGGTATGGATATCGCGGTTCAAAGCAATGGAAAATGTTTTGTTACAGGGTATTTTAAAAGCTTCTATTTAGATTTTGGTTTTCATGATGAAAGCCTTGTAAATACTACCAATAACAATTTTGCTGATGTTTTTGTTGTTGAATTTGATGCTTATAGAACTCCTGTTTGGTATTATTGCCCTACAAAGTATAGAACAACAGGTGGAGGATTAGAAGTAGTTCATGAAAGTTATAATGATGATTATGGATACGGAATTGCTACGATGGATGGTACAGATTGTTTTGCAGTAACCGGGAAATTCTCCAGCATCTCATTGTATCTGGGTGAACACGAGGTTGAAAATTCAGGTTCTTCTTATTGGCCAGATGAAACATACGATGCCTTTATCTATTCAAACTGTGAGGAATGCGAGCCTTCTGTTGATGAATGTCCTTGCAGGGAAACAAAAGTAACAACCTGGTACTTCGGGGATGAAGCCGGTTTAGATTTCACTCCGGGCGCATTATCGCCGGTCGCTTTATCGGGTAGCCAGATTAAAGAGCCATCAGAAGGTTGTTCAGTAATACACGATGAACTGGGAAATTTACTATTCTATACCGATGGTGATACAGTTTGGGATCAAACGCATTCGATTATATCAAATGGTACCGGATTATTGGGACATGAATCTTCAACCCAGTCAGCTCTGATTGTTCCGCAGCCATGCCACGATTCACGTTACTACATTTTTACAACCGATTGCTGGAATACCCCGGGCAACGGTTTAAATTATTCAGTTGTTGAAGGTGATTTAATAAGTGGTTTTGAGGTAATTTCAAGTGAAAAAAATATTAATCTTATACCAGGAAGTTTTGCAACTGAAAAAGTGACTTATGTACCGAATTCCGATCCTGACTTGATATGGATTGTATCACACGAGTTTGGTTCCAATAAGTTCATTTCTTATCCCTTAACGGAAGATGGATTAGGGACTTCTCCACCTGGAATTATAGAATCAGAAGCAGGCTTTGAACATGGTTCATCTTCTATCTTTAATAAACGAAAAGCCGGTTGCCTGAAAGCATCTCCAGACGGGCTGTATTTGGCTTTAGCAATTTTTGAAGTTGAAGAAGATGTTATTGGATATGAAATATTCAAATTTGACAATGCTGCCGGAGAAGTAACATGGTATGATAATATTGACGAATCTCTTTCAAGTGACAGATGTTATAGCGTAGAATTCTCATCTAATAGCGAATATCTTTATTTTTCAGATTTTTACAATATATGGCAATATCAAATTTACTCACCTGATTCCGATCCGGAAATAATTTTTACTCGAACAGGATCAGATCCTATTGGGGCAATGCAACTGGCCCCTGATGGAAAAATATATGTTGCACGGGATGGAAGCGATATAATTGATGTTATTCAAAATCCGGATATGCCTGCAGAATTTATTGTTTACGATGAAGGAATTGATGTTAGCGGCACGTGTTCACTCGGCCTGCCGGCAGCTTATTCCAAAAAATGTACCGATGCCCGGTTCAGGGTCAGCCGCCATACCGTTAGCGAGGGTGAATACGTAGAATTCTTCGATGTATCGTCCGGTGAAGTGCTCGAGCGCGAGTGGAGCTTCCCTGGTGGCATCCCCGAAACATCGAATGAGGCCGAACCGGTTGTTCAATATCCGCAGGCCGGAGTTTACCCTGTTTCGTTAACCATTACCAATGCTTACGGGACCGACGAGGCATACCGGGAAAACTATATTTACGTGGAAGAAACCGGTTCATCAGAATTTATTTTTGTCGGGGGGGAGATCAACATTTTTCCGAATTCAGGCGAAGGGGTGTTTACAATCACTACACCTTACAATAGCATGACACTTGAGATATACGACTTACTTGGCAAAAAGCTTGTCAAACTTGATAATATCGGAAGGCAGCAGCAGGTTGACCTGTCCTCACTTGCAAAAGGCGTTTATTTCGTTTATCCGATTAAAGACGATGGCGTTGCATTAAAAGCAAAAAAGCTGATTATACGGTGATTATGGCAGTTATATAAACAGGAAATTGTACTTTTAAATAAAAAATGCAGATTATGGCAAAGGACAAGATCAGGGCGGTTATTGTTGATGACGAAAAAAAGAGTATCCTCACACTGGAAAAACTTCTGGAAAAGTATTGCCCGCAGGTCGAGATATCGGGTACGGCCATGAATGTTGACCAGGCTGTGAAACTGATTGATGATTTGGAACCGGAGCTGCTTTTCCTCGACATTACCATGCCCGACGGCGACGGTTTTGATGTAATACAGCGGGTCGATCACCGCTCGTTCGAAGTGATCTTTATCACGGCTTCAAACCAGTATGCCATCGAGGCTTTTGAATTTTCGGCGCTGCATTATTTGCTAAAACCTATCAACTACAAAGAACTGATTGCTGCCGTTGAACGTTTTGAAAAATTACGTAAAGGCGGAATGCTGCACGAACAGGTGGATGTGCTTCGGCAAAGCTTGAATAACAAGCATGAAAAAATCATTTTACCTACTGCCGAGGGATTGAATATTATTGAACTGGACCGGATCATCCGCTGCGAAGCTGATGGAAATTATACACACTTTTTTCTGAAAGACAAAAAGCGGATGATCGTTTCCAAAACACTGAATAATTTTGACAAATTCCTTTCCGGCCTTCATTTTTTTCGTGTGCATAACAAACACCTCATCAACATGAAATACATCAGGCGCTATGTGCGGGGGAAGGCAGGCATTGTAATCATGGAAGATGGATCGCAGGTTGATGTGTCGGAAAGCCGTAAAAAGGATTTTTTAAAAAAATTAAAAGAATACGCGAGCGAGATAAGCAATATGTAACTAATTAATAAGGGTTAATTTTTGGTGGTTTTGATTTTGCATAATTGCTATACCTGAATTTCTGAATTGGTGCCGGTAAAAATGGATGAGATGGACTAAGCATTCTATCACCTCATTCATTGCCTCCCTAAAGATTATTATCTTTCAAACCGGCACCAATTTTTTTACTATCGGTGATTTCATTAAGAAAGTATAATCAGATTTCAGCAACTTGATATAAATACATTAAAAGGTATTGTTATAGAATCAGATCACGAATTTATTTTTTACTTCTTCACCATTTTTTGCATGTCAGCTTCACCATTAATAAAATGTAACCTAATGATGTAAACCCCTTTTTTTAACGCCGATATATCCACTTCATTAATATTGTTATTTAACTCCATAACCGTTTGACCCTGCAAATTGATAATTTCTACCGATCTGACCCAGGGAGAATTGACATATATCATTTCGCTGGCAGGATTTGGAAACAGAAACAGTGGGTCTTTTAAAGCATGTCTGTCAATACTTAACGGGTATTCCATTAAACTTTTACGAAAGATATGTTTATCAACAATAGCATACATATATTTTTTATTAATGGCAAACTTTGATGTACCGGAGTAGTTCAGGCCTTTTTCATATTTCAGCCAGGTTTCCCCTGAATCGTCTGAAATAAAAATACCTGATTCGCTTATCCCAATGATGTTCTTTTGTAAAACTGTAAAAGACAAAAATTTTTCGGGGTTTTTCAATTCCCAGTTATTTCCGTAATCGTCTGAGCGGTAGATTCCGTTGTTTGTAGACACAAAAATTACAGGTCAGGCGAACCTAATATCATTCACATCTTTAATATCCAGGGCTACCCAGTTTTGCCCGTTGTTCCACGATTTATGCAATCCTTTGTCGATGGTCGAAACGGCTGTGCCCTCACGGTATTCCACACGATTCAGGTTATAAAAAACATTGTTCCCGTCAATGCCCATAAAATCCCCTGAAGTATGGATACTTGTACAGTGCGGGCTTCCGCTTTGCCAGCATTCACGGTCATAATTTTCGTCGGTATATTTTGTTATGGTTTGCCATGTTTTGCCCCTGTCATTGCTACTCATCAAAGAATAAAAAGGAGTACTTACAACTATAAAATCATCGAGCAGTGAAAACTCTGTTACAACAAATTCCGGAAGTTTGATCTTTTCATAACTGTTTCCCAAATCACGTGTTATGTATAAAGTATCCCATTTGCTAAAAGCAATTCCGTTGGGCAAAAACCGCAGGTCAGTATACCCGTTGTCATCGCTGTTTAAAAGGTTCCAGGTTGTTCCGTAATCAGTAGAAATGAGAATTGAATCCCAAAGGATTAAAGCACTTAGTGAATCGACATATTCTGATGTAACAGTTTTTGAAGGTACTTCACTAAGCCGAACATCTGTAAGTTCTTCCCATTGTGAAAAGAGGGTTAAGGGCATTAAAAGCACCAGGAAGAAGTATAAAGGTTTCAACATAAGATTTTCTTATTCATCATCCATTTTCTCGCCATAGGCCAAATCGCCGGCATCGCCCAATCCGGGTACAATGTAGGCTTTCGCGTCGAGGTTGTTATCAATGGCGCCAACCCACAGGGTGCAGTTGTCGGCCGGCAGGTTTTTAACAACATAATCTACCCCGGGTCGGCTGGCTATTACTGCAACAAGGTGCACGTGCCGTGGTTTGCCCTTTTGGAGCAATGCCTGGTAGCTGATTTCGAGCGAGGCGCCTGTGGCCAGCATCGGGTCGGAAAGGATGACCACTTTATCGTCGAGCGAAGGAGATGCAATGTATTCAAATTCGATTATAAATTCCTTTTTATCGACGTACTTCCTGTAGGCCGAGATAAAAGCATTCCCGCTCCGGTCGTAATAGTTGAGCAGTCCCTGGTGCAGGGGCAGTCCGGCACGCAGTATGGTTGCCAGTATGGGAAAGTTTTCGGGTACGTTTACGTTTGCTGTTCCAAGTGGTGTAGTAACATCTTTCATTTTAAACGGTAACCGTTTGCTTATTTCATACGCGAAAATTTCGCCAATGCGTTCAATGTTTTTTCTGAAACGCAGGGGGTCGTTTTGTATGCTTACATCCCTTATTTCGGCAATAAATTGGTTGAATATCGAATTCTGTTTGCCCAGGTTAATAACTTCCATGTTTATTTATTTATGTTTTTTTTGCAAATAAAAATCAGTTCGCGTTCGCTGCGCCCTACCTGGTAATACCGGCGGGCGTGCGGGCCAAGTTGTCCGGCATAATCAACTACTTCCACATCGAAACCTGCTTTAGTAAGGTGTTTGCTGAAATTGGCCCCGTAAATGCGCAGGTAGCCGGGTTCATAATGTTCTTTCAGCCGGTCGATGTCTTCAGAGGTTTTAATGTTTTCGTAAGTCCGGTCCATTTCAGGGTTGGTCGCGGTTTGGATTAACGCGATGCCCCCGGGGCGTAAAAGCCGTTTCAGTTCGCTGTACACCAGTTGGTCATCATCGACAAACTGGAGTACATGGGATAAAATAATCACATCGTAAATATTTCCGGTAAGGATTTTGGTTTTTTTATTGCCGAAGGGGGTAATGTAATCAGTGCCAACAATTTTGGGGGTGATGCCAAAGTCCTTCAGTTTTTTTACGAGCAGCTTGTTTTTACCAAAAACCAGGAATATTTTTTTGTTTTTCTTCCCGATTATTTCATTCGAAAGATAAAACCATAACGAGCGCAGCGATTCGTCAGAGCGGCACCGTGGGCAACGGTAGTGGATGTGGCTTTGGGCTTTTTTCTTTTTGAAATGGTTAAATGTACTGCCACAAACATTGCACCTGAACTTATTGCCCGATAGCTTATTTACAAGCGATTGAAAAAAATTCAACTCCTGTTTGCCGTGGTCATTATGTTCTTTTTTTCTTTTCAAATGTAGCCGATGTTCGAACACTCGAAAGGTATAAAAAAAGGAGAAAAGATTGTTTGAAAAATATCCATAAGATAATTTCAGTTTGGGAGAATCAGCTTTGTAGCCAATGAGACAAGTCTTTATTGATCAGGTTTTGCAATTGAAGAATGTCGTCTTTGAAAAAATCAACCAGTGCTTTTCGGGTTTCAGGGTTCATTTCGGGTTTCACCATCTGTTTTTCGCCCGTTAAATTTTTCTTCATTTTTTCAACAAGCTTTGCCGGAATAAATTTCTTAATGAAATTCACAAATCCCCTCGATGTTTCAAATTTGTATAAAACCCTGCTTTTGGGTTCGCCCGATACATTGTATTTATAGCTGGTGTCGAATTTAAAGCCGGGTGAGACTTCCAAAAATTCACATATTTCTGCAAGCACGTTTTGGGGTTCTTTTTTAAAATCTTCAAAAATGATTACACGTACATTTGGGAAATTATCGGTATATGCTTTTACCTGCTGGAAGTATAACCCCGAGTTTTTATACTGCCAGGCCCACACCCATTTTTTTGTTTTACGTTCGTCTTCTTTTTCGAGGGCTTCTTCAAACGAAAGTGTTTCGCGTTTATCGCGTTTAAAATGGGTATAGGCTGAAAAGGCCCTTTCAACCGGCGACCTCAGTATAACGATAATTTTTACCTGTTTGCCGAGTGTTTTTTTTATAAGCGGTATTGCTTTTTCGTGAAAGTAAATGTATTCCGGTGAAATATCCCCAACGACTTTTTCATTTTTATACCCGTTAAAAAGGGCTTTATACGCGTTGATGTCCCTTGTTATGGAAGCATCGATGATTTTGTCGCCCGGGCCCTTATAATTCCCCGTCATTTGTGAAAAATAGCGCCCCTCTTTTTGGATATCGGACAAAAAAATTTGGGGATGTTGCTTTAAATAGTGGTGCAAGGAAGTTGTTCCGCTTTTTGAAGCGCCCACGACTAAAAAATCAGGTAGTACATCCATCGTTATCAATGATTGAATTTTTCTTTTTTTTTCAATTATTTCCCAATTTTCAGGAAGGTGCTCATTTCTCCTGCCGGTTCAAACCCCAGGTTGATATAAATGAATTTGCCAGCGTCGGATGCATGCAAAATTACCTCTTTTGCCCCATTTTCAAAACAATCGGCCGTTAATTTGGATACCAGTGCCGAAGCATATCCTTTTCCCCGGAATTCGGGCAGTGTTGCAATAAAATAAATTCCCGATATACGGTTGTGGGTAAAGGCCATGCCTGCTGTAACTGGTTGGTTGCCAAAATATCCGGTCAGCAATATAACCGACGGATGTGAAATGAAACCATCGAGCAGTTTTTCCGAAAGCGATTTATCGGGCAGCATAACCGGCTTTACCACGCTTAACCAATCGGTAAGCTCCTGTTTGTTCGAAACTTGTTGGATAAGGTAGTTTACAGGCATTCCCCTGTGTGGAATAAAATTCTGTTTATAGAGGAACATGCCTTCCCACTTGAAAATTTCCCTGAAACGATGTTGCCTGAAGAGCGACAAGTGTTTTTTTGCCACATCGGCAGGGAAGATGAGAAAAGGGGGCAGCAAACCGTTTTCTGATTTTTGAATAATTGCCGGATAATCAGAGTCAGGAGGGTTGCCGGCAAATGAACCGGGCCAGTAGCCCGGCTTGTTCAATACCCACCCCGACCGTTCGTCAATGCCGGTTTTTAGCCCATCGATTTTTCCGGCAAGCTGGTATAGTTCAATAATGTTTTCAAAAATACTCCAACGCATGTTACAACGGGTTAATAATAAAAAGGCTTATAGTAAAAATGAATCTGTGAAAAACTTTTAAGAAAATCAAAAATACATGCACTTTTTGAAGCCTGAGGGCTGCCTTGTTTATATGTGTTGTTTAATGGTTTTTTCAATTATAATCAATTCAGTGATTTATTTTGGCAATAGAATGCTGTAAATGTTGGGTTAACGCACAACAATATTTTTCCCAAACAACGAACGTACAAAGAAATAGAAATATTCGAAATGAACCACTTTTCGGATACTCCATTTTTGGAAACTTTCAACGGGTACTCGCTGGTAATTAAATGGGATATGGTCGTTTTTTAGGCCTGCTGTTCCGAAGGTATAGTCAACTATGTTTTCTTTTTTGAGTTTGTCGAAAAGCGATGATTTAACACCTTGGTCGGTAAAGGGAAAAGAAAAAACACGTAAGCCCTGATTGAAATGTTTTTCGATATAAGCCATGCTTTCAGCAATTTGCCTGAACTGTTCTTCTTCAGTTATTTCCCAAAACTCGGGGTGGTCAATGCTGTGTGAGCCAATGAGAAAACCATCGTTTTTTAACGAAAGAATTTCATCGTGGGTCATATAGGGCGTAGCATCTTTTAAAAATTCAGCAAAAGATATTTTGTTTTCCGAAGCCAGTTTGTCAAGGTCGTTTTGCTGTGTGAATAATTTCTTGTCAGAATCGATACCTTGTTTTGCCAGCAACGTTTTTTTAAAGCGATGAAATAGCTGCTTATTATCGACAAACCCGGTGTTGATAAAAAAGGTAGCCGGAATGCCCTTTCTTTTCAGGATTGGTGCAATAACCGTGTGGCAGGTTTTCAGTCCGTCGTCGAACGAAAGGTGAAATTGGTTTTTTCGTGGGTGCTCAATAACGGTTTTTAAATCAACGGGTTCGAAATGTTTTAGCAGGTAGTCGAGCTCTTTTTCAAACTGCACGGTTGTTTTCACGGTGTAGCTGTCAATGTATTCGGGCTTTATATCATCAACGGTATGGTAGAACGGCAGGAAAGGGGGGAGATGTTTCCCCAGCCTCAGCAATGAAAAAGGAAGCAAGTTGCCTGTTAAAGCGATGATATTTTTGAGTGGCCCGGTCATTATTTTTTGAACAGTTTTAGTACGGGTGGCAGGTTGTTGTATTTTACATGCAGGTACGTTTCGGGTTGTGCCCCAAAGCCGGCAAAGAAGCGGGCAATGCTTTCAATGTTCGAGCCTTCAAAATCGAGGTACAGGTGTTTGCCGGCATGTTCTTCAATAACCGAATTGATGATGACATACATCGATCGGTATTCCCTTCCGGTTTCCGATGATACGGCATTCAGGTAAATGATCCGTTCTTTGTGTTTCAGGAAAACAGCCGCGGCAATCAGTTCATTGTTTTTTGTAAATGCCCCACGTATAAAACAGGCGCCCCTGTCGAGAGCATGTGAAATAATCAGTTGCAGTTTCCCGATTGCCTGCGTTGAAACAGGCCCTTTACCGGCTTCTTTTTTCAATTTCAGGAAATCGGCGAGTCCAATATCAGTCGGGAGGTTTTCGTATTTCGCGGCTTTTTTCAGGTTTCGTTTGCAATGGGTTGAAAAAGAGCCCCTGATCTCGCCGTAGTTATGGTTAAGCGAGAGCAGGTAATTATTTCTTTTTTCGCAATCAAGGTGTTCGCAGTCGATAAGGTTAAACGAATTCACCGAAATGTCGAAATAGCGGAGTTGCTTTTTCAGGGTGAAAAAGAACAGGGTTGAAATTTCGGGAATTGCCGGGGGGAATATGCCGTGTTGCTGGGCAAACAGAGGCTGGTAGGCATAATCGATGCCCATTTTTTTTGCCAAAATAACGGGCATTACGTATTCGTAGTTTCCAAAAACAATGGCGTGCCAGTCGGGGTTCAGTATGTCGAGGTACCAGCTTAGGGCATAAATGCGCGAATTGGGGGCGCTGTTTATCGCGTTGTCCCATTTTATCAGGTCTACTTCGTCATTGTGTATGAATCTAATTTTTTTGTCCATCTCTTAGTTCAACGGCCATATTGGTCATTTCAGTATACACTTCGCGCCATTCTTTCCAGTGTCCTTCCCCGCTCAGCGATTCGTTGTGCCAAAGGCTGATAAAAGTACCACCAACAGCAGCTGTGGCCTGCATCAATGTTTTAATTTTACGCACGGCATCGGTTGCCCTGAGGTTGCGGTAGTTATGCAGGGTAACATCCATTACCTCGAAGGGGTAAATTTTCAGTTTTGTGATTTCGTTTTCAAGCACATCGAAAAAGTAAAACGGGGTGCAAATGCTGGCCCTGAAACCGGGCCGTGTGGGGTAGCCCATGGAATAATCGGCTTTTATGTCGCTTTCTATCAGCCGGCGGTATGTTTTAGGCATCGATAATACCAGGTAGTGCTGCCTGCTGCGTTTTACTTTGCGTTTAACAATGTCTTTCAGCCGGTTAATTTCTTTTTTCAGTTGTTTCGTGTTTTTATTCGAATTGTACGAGGGGTGTATGCCAATTTTTCCGGTTTTGCCGCATTGCCTGATGAGTGCACGGTAAAAAGGGTTTTTGTGCGACAGGCTGCGGTCGCGTTTTCCCTGGTTGTTGAGCAAAAAGAAAAACACCGGCCTGAAATTAGCTGCTTTCAGGGTTTCGCTAATGAAATCGTAATTGTCGTAGGGGTCTTTACCTTTCATGATAACCACGGCCATGCGTTTACGTAACAAATGCCACCTGCCGTGCAAAACGTCTTTACCCGATGAGGCCAATACCCTGAAAAAGTTTTTGTTTTTAAAAGCCCAGGCGTTGTCAATGTCGATGGTGGGCAGGTATTTGAACTTCGGGCGTTTAAAGCGGTAGCCTTCGTTTTGGTTTTCAATAATACCGGCCAGTTTTAAGGCCCAAATATTTATTAGTGGTTTTTCGAGGAAATGGTGTTGTACAGCAGCACTTTTGCGTGCCATAAAACGCTTGTGGCGGTCGCGTTTGCCCGGCAGGTACTCTTCGTAACGGGTAACGAGAAAAAATGCCGCGGCAAACAGATCGAAGGGTAAACCGGTTCCGTTGGTTTGGAAAAAGGCTTTTTCGCCTTCCCATTCAAATATGTCAATACCAAAGTACTGAACATGGTTTTCGGAGAGCAAGCCCTTTGGTTCAACCATTAAGCCTTCAAGCCCGGGTTCAGCCGAATAGTTGATTTTTGGCCCGGCCGAATCGAGGTAGTTTTGCTTTTCTGTATAAAATTCAACAACATCGCCCATTATGGTTTCAAATATCAGGCGACAGGCATACTCAATGCGCGGAGTAAGTTCGGTGGAATAAACATTTATCATAACCAGTAATTCTGGGCGTAAATGTACAATTATTTTGGGATAGTCCGCCTATTACTCAAATCAAGATACCTGGGATTGTTAATAAAAAGAGTTATGCGTAACGATTTTATAAAAGTTATCCAATAACATTTATATGCTTTATTCCCTTTTTACCACAAATTTTACCGAAGCGTCGGTTTGTCCGTTGGTTATTTTAATTTTGTGAAATAGGTTTCAAGTGTGCCGTTTTCGGCCATCTGGTTTATTTCCCCAAGGGTAAAATCCCTGCCTAATCCTTCACTAATATGATAATATTCTACAAAGGGGTTTTTATCAATGATCCTTGGTTTGTAATATAAATCAGCATTAAAATTGTCGCTATTATCTTTAATATATTCAATTTGTTCCTGAAATGTAACGTCAGTAAAGCTATTTATAAAAATCATTTCTCTATCAACAATGTATCCCGACTTCAATTTCCATCGTTCGGTATACTGTATTTTGTTGTCCTTATCCTTAATAATATGAATAGAATTCTCATTATATACAGGGCATATTGCAATGTTTTCGTTGCTGTCAAGGTATACAGCAATGTAGTTGAAATAATCCCCTTTTGTTTTGTAAACCGCAAAGCCGGGCATTGAGCTGCTAATTGTGATGTCCTCATCGGCAAAAGGCGGTGTGTCTTTTTCGCAAGCTGTTATCAACAGGAAAATGATGCAGGTGAAAATTACAATTGGTTTCATACGATTAAATTATTTATTTCAATTGGCATCGTATGGAACTCGCCCCGACAATTCGGGGCTCGTTTCATAGCGGATTTTTTATTTTAGTATTTGTAAATATTATTTTCTAATGAAGAAAACTTATCTTTTTTTCAATATTGAATACGCTGTGGATTTTTATGTATTTTAGTTATGTGGTTTGTTGATTTAGATATGCAATTTAAATAATAAAAGTCTAAGTACAAAATATATATTTATTTACAGTACATATTTTTACTTTTCATATCAGCCCCTCATCCGCCAAACTTGTATAATTGTTCCCGGCAACAATAATATGGTCGAGCACGGCCATATCGACCAGTTTCGCGGCTTCGGAAGTTTTCCGGGTAATTTCGAGGTCGCTTTGGCTGGCCCTTAGGTTCCCGCTGGGGTGGTTGTGGGCAAGTATGATGGATGATGCCGATTTTTCGATGGCTTTTTTAAGTATAACCCTTACATCGATAACCGTCCCGCTAATTCCGCCCAGACTGATCCTGGCCTTATCGATTACCTTGTTGGCACGGTCGAGGTAGAGTACCCAGAATTCTTCGTGGTCAAGGTGTGAGAGATCAACTTTTAGCACGTCGAAGGCATCGCGGCTGCTTTCGATGCGTGCAGCTTTGTTGGGCGAGCCCAGTTGCCGGCGGCGTGCCAGTTCAAGCGCTGCCAGTATGTTAATGGCTTTTGCATCGCCAATGCCCTTATATTTGGTTAATATATCAACCGAACATTTTCCCAGCAGGTCAAGGTCGTTTTTATAATCGGAAAGGATGCGCCGCGAAAGTTCCACGGCCGATTCGGTCAGGTTGCCCGACCCGATAAGGATGGCCATGAGCTCGGCATCGCTGAGTGCTGCAAATCCGTGTTTCAGCATTTTTTCACGCGGGCGGTCTTCCACTGCCCACTGTTTGATCGACAGTTTTTTATAGTTTGCCATAAGCGCAAATTAAGCGATGGGATGAAAAAAAACAAGTTTCGCGATTATTATGTGTTTTTTTTGAAAGCGTTTTTTAATTTTATACGAACATAAGCATTCTTGTCGTTTAATAATTAAATTTATGGAATAGGGGGCCAATGCTCATCCTGTATTTAAAAAGTAACAATTATGCGGTGGTTTGTATTCCATGTTTTTTTGCTTAGCGGGCTTTCCATTTTTGCCCAGCCCCGTTATGAAAAGTTGCTGTTCGATCTGCATTTTGGGTTTGTAAAAGGGGGCGAGGCTGTTTTTCTTATAAAAGACACGGTGGTAGGCAATAACGGGGAGATTCATGCCGTTTTGCACGGCTATACCACAGGCCTGGCCGATTGGTTCTACTCGGTGAACGACCGTTTCGAAAGCATCATTTGCGAAGAAAACGACCTGCCAAAAAAATCGTTAAAACAGTTGAAGGAGCAAAAGTACCGGTTTTACAACGAAGTAACTTTCGACCACGAGGCCGAAAAAGCCTACAGTAAGGTGTCGGGCTGGCATGATGTGGAAAGCGGCATTTGCGATTTGTCATCGTTATTGTACCATTTGCGTTTCTCGGGCAAACTTGAGGGGTTGTTGTTGGGCCAGATTATTGAAATCCCCTTTTGGGATACCGATGAATGGTACACGCTTGAATTGAAATACACGGGCCTGGATAAGGTGCAAACGCCCATGGGCCACGTTGAGTGCATCAGGCTGGAGCCACAGCATGTATCGGGGCGTTTTTTTAACCGCCGCAACCCCATGAATGTCTGGATTACAAACGATCATCAAAAGGTGCCGGTTTTAATGGAATTGAATTTCAGTATAGGAACCGTACGGTGCATTTTGCGCGAAGTCCCTTCTTCGTAAAAAACGGGTTATTTTTTGCCCAACACGCTGTTTTTAGGGGTGGTGGCAATAAAATATTTCAAATAAAACGGTTCGAAATAGGCCAGGTCGGCAAATTGTTTTTTCAAAAAGGCAGTGTTTGCCAACGGCGCCATGTTTTTTGCCGAGGCATACACCCCGTCGATAAAACGGATGTTTTCCTTTTTTAATTCTTCCCTGCATTTTGCCGATCCATTGCCAAACAGCCACAGGGTTCCTTTTTCAGTAAACTCACTGAAAGAATTTTCATCGACAACCGTAGCTGAAACATTTTGCAATTTTCTCATGTTTTGATTGAAAACGGCCGAGTAAACTTCCATCCTGCGGGCATCAATCATGGGAATAAAAAAGTTTTCACCCGAAAGGCTTTTAGGGTCAATTTGTTGCTGCACAACGTGATTGGCCATGGCCTCGAGCGGGCAAACGGTAATTAATGGCAACGCGGCCCCGTAACAAATGCCTTTTGCAACCGATACGCCAATGCGCAGTCCGGTATACGAGCCCGGTCCCTTGCTAACGGCAACGGCATCGAGGTTTGATGTTTTCAGGTTGTTGCTTTTCAGCAGTTCGTCAATAAAAACCGTGAGCAGCCTGGAATGGTTCAGCCCGCTGAGGTCTTCACGTAAATCGGCAACAGTGTCCTTTTTTACAAGGGCTACCGAACATACTTCGGTGGTTGTTTCGATGCATAAAATTGTGGCCATAACAAATCGGTTTCGGGGCAAAAATAGTGAAACTAATGAAACGGGGTTCAAATTTAATCAAGGGTATCGTCGATAATTTTCACGTTTTCGGAAAGGAAAATATCAACCGGGTAAACCGAAGGGCCCCATCCATCATCAATAATTATTTCCGTTGCTTCTTTAACGGCGTACCAAACCAGGCTGCTGCAAATAAAACTTTCGGGAACCGTGTATTTCGAATAAAACGCTTCGGCAGCATTGCAATACGGCACGCCAATGTACTTTGATGTTTCCGTTAGAATAGCTTCGTTATCGGCATCGGTCATGATTTTTTTCCAGGCTGTCAGCCCGTTGTTTTCATCATATACCGGTTCCCATTTTACATCGCAAACCTGGCAAACAAAAGCCAGCCCGTGTTTGTACAGCCATGCACGCCCAAGCTGTTCAAAGCTGGTATCGTATTTAACGCCCGATCCGATCGAGAAAGAGGCATCGCTTGTAATCGTTTCCGGCAGCTCGTTGGCATTTTTTGTAAAAACGGCAACATGGCCTACATCGTACCAGTGTTTGTGGGGGTAGAAAACAATGGGCGAGCGGGTATTCCAGCCGCCTGGCAATGCCAGCATAAACCGGCCTTTTTTTATCGAAGGTCTTATCCGGTCGACAAAGCTTTGGGCCGAAAGTTGCGGTGGTGACCCCTGTATCATTGAAAAGGAGAGGTTGTAATTCGAAACAACCGTTTCCCAAAAACGATCATCGGTATATTCTTCGTCATCTTCACCGCCCCCTTCTGACCGGAAGATGGTTCCCGCTGCGTTTTCAGGTTGCCGGGCTGAATGCAGGGCTTCCATGTCGGCCATCACTTTCAGAAAAGGGTCTTCGGCTACCCCGGCCGATTTCAGGTTTTCATACTTTCCCGACAAAGCACTGTTTCGTATTTCAAACAAAACCAACGAATTCCCCGAGGGGTCTTTGCGGAATTTACGCGATAATCCGGCGGCTTCAATTTTTTTCCAGCTTTGCAGGAAAACGGTTAACGCTTTTTCATCCAAATCGAAAAGCGAACAGGTCTTCCCGTTTTTGTCGACTATTTTCAATGCATTCATTTTTTGAAGGATCGGGTTGTGGGTGAGGGGGGTTTTCAGCTTGTCGCCTTTTGTAAGGGCCGGGTGTTTGACATACCATTTGGCGGCTATCGAGAGGTTTTCGTAATATTCGGCAATTTCCGGAAAGGTATTTGAATCGTCAATTTCATCGGGGTGAATTATTACCGTATCGGCAAGCAGCGGGGTGTAGTCAACGGGCAATATGTCATCGTTGGTGCACGATGCTAAAAAAGAAACGGTTAATATGAAAACAAGTGGCCTCAACCTTTTATTCATGTGTTTTTTTTACGGGTGCCAAATATAAGAAAACAAAAAAATTACAACGGTGCGTCAACCGCTTTTTTTCGGGGAATTTCCATGATTTCAAGGTTTTGGATGTTTTTCCCGTCAATTTCGAAACGCAACAGGGTTTTTACCTGATGGAAGCCCGAGTTACCGGCAGCGCCCGGGTTCATGTGCAACAGGTTGAATTTTTTATCGTACATCACTTTCAAAATGTGCGAATGCCCCGAAATAAAGAGGTCGGGCGGATTGTCGGCCAATGTTGGTTTTACCGACTTGTCGTAGTGGCCCGGGTACCCACCAATGTGGGCAATCATTACCTTAACATCCTCGCAGCGGAATTTCAGAATTTTGGGAAAAGTTTTCCTGATTTCAGTTCCGTCGATGTTACCAAAAACACCCCTGAGGGGCTTAAAACCACCCAGTTTTTCAACCACTTCCATGTTCCCGAAATCGCCGGCATGCCATATTTCATCGCATTTTTCAAAAAAAGAAAAAACCCGATGGTCGATAAAACCATGTGTGTCCGAAAGCAGGCCAATTCGCTTCATAATGCATTCATGTTTGTTTGCAAGGCAAAGGGAGCAATATTTTTTTGTAATTTCATGGAAAATTTGAAAAAACCGGATTTTGCCGAATCATAAATAAATAACCATGGAACAATTGAAACGATTAATTATTGTGCGTCATGCCAAAGCCGAACGGGGCGGTTACGACAACGATTACTACCGTGAACTGACCGAAAGGGGCGTAAACGATGCCCACAATGTGGCAAAAGACCTGCTCGAATGGGACATCGTGCCCGGTAAAATGGTATCGAGCCCGGCCACCCGTGCATTGACAACAGCCCGCATATTTGCCGGGGAACTCAATTTTGATGAAAAAAATATTGTTGAGATAGAAGAACTCTATTTTGAATACACTTCGGGCGAGTTTGTTGAACTTGTGCAGGAAACCCCTGATGATGTTGCGAACCTTTTCATTTTCGGGCACAACCCGTTTATGTACTACATGGCAAAATACATGTGCAACAATTTTATGGGCGACATGCCAACCTGTTCAACGGTTGTGATCGATTACAAAATCGAAAGATGGAAACAGGCCCAACCCGGGGAAGGAAACTTCTTCTTACATTTGTACCCAAAATTGTACAAGTGAACATCTTTTTTGCACCAAATATTTCAGGAAAAAGTTGTGTGCTCGATGAACAGGAATCGAGGCATTGTATACGTGTACTCCGACTGACAAAAGCTGATAGCATTACTCTTGTCGATGGCAAGGGGGGCTTGTACACGGGCGTTATTACCGACCCAAACCCGAAAAAGTGCCGGGTTGAAATTACCCGCATCACAAAAGATTTTGAAAAGCGGGATTAC
Source organism: Prolixibacteraceae bacterium (assembly GCA_021740385.1). Classification (GTDB taxonomy): domain Bacteria; phylum Bacteroidota; class Bacteroidia; order Bacteroidales; family Prolixibacteraceae; genus DAIMEA01. Next base: position 123,308 of record JAIOZY010000002.1, read on the forward strand.
CGCTTACATGTAGCCATAGCCCCACCCAAAAGCGCCGACCGCTTTGAATGGTTTCTCGAAAAAGCCGTTGAAATTGGCATCGATGAAATTACACCCTTATTATGCGAACGTTCGGAGCGGCGAAAGCTCAATACCGGACGGCTTGAAAAAATCATTGTTTCGGCCATGAAACAGTCGTTGAAAACGTATATGCCCGTTTTAAATAATTTAACTAATTTTGAAGCGTTTTGTAAAAAAGCATTCAAGGGGGGAAAATACATTGCACATTGTGACGGGTACCATAAAATGTTCCTGGGAAATGAATTGAACATTGGTTCGGAGTATGTTGTTCTTATTGGCCCCGAGGGGGATTTTTCTCCGGGCGAAATTAACATAGCAAAAACGAACAGTTACCGTGAAATTTCACTGGGCAACAGCAGGCTCCGCACCGAAACAGCAGGCGTGGTAGCCTGCACAATAGCTGCAATGGTAAACACAAAGTAAGATGATTAAGAGATTTTTGATATTGATTATGTTCGTTGCTGCCACATTTTTGGCATCGGGGCAGCAAAATACAACCGTAAAAATTGCATTGCTAAAATACAGCGGCGGGGGCGACTGGTATGCCAACCCCACTTCGCTGCCAAACCTCATTGAATTTTGTAACAACACCCTTAACACAAATATTTACCCCGAACCGGCTACCGTTGAGGTTGGCAGCCCCGAACTATTTAATTACCCGCTTGCACACATGACCGGCCATGGGAATGTGGTCTTTTCTAACCGCGATGTGGAAATGCTCAGGGCGTACCTTATGGCGGGCGGGTTTCTGCACATCGACGATAATTACGGGCTCGACCCATACATCCGAAGGGAAATGAATAAGATTTTCCCCGATCAGGAATTTGTCGAGTTACCGGTTAGCCACCCCATTTACCATCAGGCTTTCGATTTTGACAAAGGCCTGCCAAAAATTCACGAGCACGACAACAAACCGGCCCAGGGTTTCGGCCTTTTTTTCGAAGAGCGACTGGTTGTGTTTTACTCGTACGAATGCGACCTTGGCGACGGCTGGGAATCGTATCCCGTGCATAAAGACCCGGAGCACATTCGCTTGCTGGCTTTAAAAATGGGAGCCAACATTATTTCGTATGTGTTTGACCGGGAAGATAATATAATCCCGTAACCCCTTGTGCCTTTTTGTCTCCTGATATGATGCTATTGAACAGAATTCATTATTTTTGATAAAAATATTTAAATGAAACCGGCCAAACCCATTTCCATAATTGGCCCCAATGCCAATAAATGCACCGATGAAATGTACCGTTTCGGACTTGAGTTAGGAAAAGCAATGGCCGAAGCCGGGTACATTATTGTTTGCGGGGGCATGTATGGCATTATGGAAGCCGTTTGCAAAAGCGCACGAGAAGCAGGTACAGGCCGCGAAGTGAATTCAATAGGGATTATTCCCGGAAGCGATAAAACGGAAGCAAATTCATATTGTGATCTGGTTATTCCAACCGGAATGGGCATTGCCCGTAATGTGCTGGTTGTAAACAGTGGCGATGCTGTTGTTGCAGTTGCCGGAGGGTCAGGTACTTTGTCGGAACTGGCCATGGCCTGGCAATTGGGCAAAAAAGTGATTTGTTATACCGGCTTTGAAGGCTGGGCAAGGGAACTTGCCGGGAAAGGCTTAGATTCAATAGAAAGGCCTTCATTTTTATATGCTTCAACAATTGAAGAAATCCTTTCGTTACTTAAATAATGCAAAGTAACAATGAATAATGCAAAGCAAAATATCCGCTCCCGGCTTCAGGAAATAATTTTTGAAGCCGATACGAAAGCAGGAAAATTGTTCGATGTATTGCTTTTGTGGGCCATTGCAATAAGCGTGGTTGTTGTTGCTTTGGAAAGTGTCCCTTCATTAAATGCATTGTATGGCAATGTTTTTCATCCATACCGCGAAGTATTTATTGGGCCATTGTAACATTAACGACAGTTGGTTATGGCGATATTACGCCCCAAACCGTAATGGGACAGGCGCTGGCTTCGGTGATCATGATCATTGGTTATGCCAACATGACAATCAGGATGTTAGCTCATTCATCTTAGTCGATTACTATGTTTTAAAATTTTTACCGGACAACAGTGTTTCAAAATCCTATAAATGTTTGTAAATTTAGGACAAACCTAACTTTTCACTTATGGAAAAACTCAACAAAAAATTTTATGAAAGTGAGCTCAAACGCTTATACATTGAGTTAATAAAACTACAGGCCACCATAAAAAAGCAGGGGCTAAAGGTTGTTGTTTTGTTCGAGGGCAGGGATGCCGCCGGTAAAGGAGGCACAATAAAACGAATAGCCGAAGCCCTGAACCCCAGGGTTTGTCGGGTTGTGGCGCTTGGTGTTCCTACCGAAAAAGAAAAATCGCAGTGGTATTTTCAGCGTTATGTGCAGCATTTGCCGGCAACCGGCGAAATTGTGCTGTTCGACCGTAGCTGGTACAACCGTGCAGGCGTTGAGCGTGTAATGGGTTTTTGTACCGATGATGAATACTGGGACTTTCTGCGCTCGTGCCCCGAGTTTGAACGGATGCTGATACGTGCCGGTGTTATCCTTGTAAAGTTCTGGTTTTCGGTGAGTGAGGAGGAACAGGAAAAACGCTTCCAGGACCGCATAAACGACCCGACGAAACGTTGGAAATTCAGCGATATGGACGTAATATCCCGCAAGAAATGGGTCGAGTACTCAAAGGCAAAAGATGAAATGTTTGCCTATACCGACACCAAGCAATCGCCCTGGTGGGTAATTGAAAGCGATGAAAAACGCCGCTCGCGGCTGAATTGCATCCGCCATCTTCTTTCGCTCATTCCATACGAAGATGTTGTGCCTAAAAAAATTGAGCTTGGCCCACGGCCTAAAGTAACCGGTTACGTGCGTACGCCCATAAACGAACAGACTTTTGTTCCCGATTATTATGAAAACGGGGAAGCCGATAATTTTAACAAAATCTAAAAATTCATTTTTTTTTGGAAACACCATTTTCTCTGAACAGGATTAACAAGCAGAAAAAACTGGTTGTATTAACCGGCTCGGGAATGAGCCAGGAAAGCGGTATCCGCACCTTTAGGGAAACCGGCGGATTGTGGGAAGAATACGATGTTACTGAAGTGGCCACACCCGAAGCCTGGCAGCGAAACCCGGAACTGGTTATGCGCTTTTATAACGACCGGCGCAAACAACTCTGTGAATGCAGGCCAAATGCCGGACATACAGGCCTGGCTAAACTCGAAACGTTATTCGATGTTCACATCATTACACAAAATGTTGATGACCTGCACGAACGGGCAGGAAGCAGCAAGGTGCTACACCTGCACGGCGAACTAAAAAAAGCCCGTAGCACGGTTGATCCCTCGCTGGTTTACAACATTGATGGCTGGGAGCTGAAATTTGGCGATGTATGTGAAAAAGGCAGCCAGCTCAGGCCGCACATCGTATGGTTTGGCGAACCCGTCCCGGCCATTGAAGAGGCCGTGCAAATAGTACAGCAGGCTGATGTTTTTGCGGTTATTGGAACCTCGTTAAACGTTTACCCGGCAGCAGGTTTGCTGAATTACGTTTCGGACGGGGTACCACTCTACCTCATTGATCCCAACCCGTCGAATGTTTACTGGCAGGTAGACATTATAAAAGAGAAAGCGGGCAGGGGGGTTGAAATACTCACACGCGAACTCGAAAAATTTTTGTAGTTTCATTCCCTTAAAATAATGAAAATGCACAAACGGTTTATATTATTATTTCTGTTAATATTTTCTTCCCTTCACATGTTCCCGCAACGTTTTCAGGGTGGTGTGCTGGCAGGTTTTAACGGCAGCCAGGTAGAGGGCGACCTTGCCAGGGGCTATCATAAAATGGGTTTCATTGGCGGGGCATGGATCCAAACACCCATAACCGAAAATTTTTTCTGGGGCATGGAGTTGAAGTACAGTCAGAAGGGGAGCCAGATTAACCCAACAGTTAAGAACAATTACCGTTACTATATTTACAACCTCAATTATATCGACATGCCTGTAATCTTAGGCTATCACTACAAAGATATTTTCTCTGTTTTTGGCGGCCTTTCGTTCAATTACCTCATCGATAAATGGGGTGAGGACAATTACGGCACCGATCCCACGGTGTTGTATGCCGCTGTGAGTGAGTGGGAGCTGGGAATGCTGGCAGGGATTAAAGTGCCTTTCGAAAGCATGATAAACAGGCGGTGGGCACGAAACTTTTTTGTCGATTTGCGGTTTCAGTACTCGGTGTTGTCCATTTTTGGCGACCCGAACCCATTTTTTAGTTACAATTACGATTATTGTCAATTTAATAACCTTATATCAACCACGCTTTATTACCGCATAGATATTCAGCGGCGAAGCGGTTTGTTTTAAAAAAATACCTCACTATCAAAAAATAGAATTATGGCGAGAAAAGGAAAAAAATCATCTAAAAAGAAAAGCGGCTTCAACAAAAAAGAGCTGAAAAAACAGATACTGGAGCTTTATTACAACGCACCCGGCCGTTTGTTGAATTACAAACAGATATCTTCGGCGTTAAAAATTAAAGATACTTCAACACGGCAACTCATAAACGTTGCCCTGCAGGAACTGACCGATAACGGTTATCTGGTTGTTAAAGAGCGGGGTAAATATCAGCTTAAAGCCCAAACCGGATACGTGGTAGGTACCGTTGAAATGACCCAAAAAGGTTTTGGTTTTATCATTTCAGAAGAGATGGAAGAAGACATTTTCGTAGCCGGGCCTAACCTGAACCGGGCGCTGAATGGTGACAAGGTTAGGGTTTACCTTCATGCCATCAGTAAACGCAAACAGCCCGAGGGCGAAGTTGTTGAAATCATTGAACGGGCCAAAACAAGTTTTGTTGGGATCGTTTCAATGTCCCGAAATTTTGCGTTCGTGGTTCCTGCCGGGAAAAGTAATTTCGATATTTTTATCCCGAAAGATAAACTGAACGGGTCCAAACAGGGCCAAAAGGTCGTGGCAAAAATTATCGACTGGCCGGTTAACGCGAAAAACCCCTTTGGCGAAATTGTTGATGTGCTGGGTGAAGTAGGTGAAAACGATACCGAAATGCATGCCATCCTGGCCGAGTTTGATTTGCCCTACAAGTTCCCGGGCAGGGTTGAAAAATCGGCAAAACGGATTAATGTTGACATTACGAAGGAAGAAATTGCAAAACGCCGCGATTTCCGTAACGTGCCAACATTCACCATCGACCCCGGCGATGCAAAAGATTACGACGATGCCCTGTCGTTACAAAAACTCCCAAACGGGAACCTCGAGGTGGGCGTGCACATTGCCGATGTAAGCCATTACGTGCAACCGGGTTCGCTTATCGATAAAGAAGCTTTCGACCGGGCAACATCGGTTTACCTTGTCGACCGTGTGGTGCCTATGTTGCCCGAAGTGCTATCGAACGGGGCATGCTCGTTAAGCCCAAACACCGACAAGTTATGTTTTTCTATTGCCTTTGAAATGGACAAGGATGCCAACATTAAAAATCAGTGGATTGGCCGTACCGTGATCCATTCAAACCGCCGCTTCGATTATGAACAGGCGCAGGAAATTATTGAAACCGGCAAGGGCGATATGAACCATGAAATTGTGACGCTAAACGAGCTGGCCTTGAAACTCAGGGAGCGGCGGTATAAAAACGGATCGATCGATTTCGACCGGGTTGAAGTGAAATTCATTCTTGATGAAGAAGGGAGGCCAACCGGCGTTTATTTCAAAGAAGCGAAAGAGGCCAACCATTTAATTGAGGAGTTCATGTTGCTGGCCAATAAACGGATTGCTGAATTTATTGGGAAACCAAAAGAAAAGGGTAAAGCCAAAACTTTTATATACCGTATTCACGACCGCCCAGACCCCGAAAAACTGGAATCGTTTAATAACTTTATCAACAAGTTCGGGCTTGGCATCGATCTCAACACCCCGGCCAGCATATCGTCATCGATGAATAAATTGTTGGCACATGTGAAGGGCAGCAACGAGGAAAATGTGGTTTCCAACCTGGCGGTACGATCAATGTCAAAAGCCGTTTATTCAACACGCAACATTGGTCATTACGGGCTCTCGTTCAGTCATTACACCCACTTTACATCGCCCATAAGACGTTACCCCGATTTAATGGTTCACCGTCTGCTTGAACGTTACCTTAGCGGAGGGCGCTCGGTAGGGGGCGAAGGCCTCGAAGAACAATGCCGCCACACATCGAACATGGAGCAACGGGCCGTTAATGCCGAAAGGGCTTCCATAAAATACAAACAGGTTGAATTTATGCAGGATAAAGTGGGCAAAGAATTTACCGGAACCATATCGGGTGTAACCGACTGGGGCATTTATGTTGAACTGAACGAAAACAAGTGCGAAGGCATGGTATCCATTAGAGACCTTACCGGTGATTTTTATTTCTTCGACGAAAAGAATTACTGCATTTCGGGCATGCATACCAACAAATGTTACCAGTTGGGTTCCGAAGTAAACGTAAAAGTGACCAATGCAAACCTCGAAAAGAAACAGATCGATTTTAAGTTGGTTGAAGGAAGACAGGGTGATGTGTGAAAAGAATAAATGCTTTTATTTGCCCGTTATATAAATCAGAAAAAGGAAAAATTAAGTCGTAATCGTTCCAATTTAAGTTTCCATCAATCAATGAAAAATTCGAAAAATTATTTTCATCTAAATATTTCTTAATCGAAGGATGAAGAGATGTTGATAAAAACGGCTTTACAAAATCTCAATCTGAACTGAAATTCAATGTTTGCAGTCGGTCTCTCACCATGAACCACAACCTTAAAATATCGTTATCGTTTTTGTATCCAACATGTAAAAAACCAATTCTTCCTTATTTTTTTATCTTTGCAAAACTGAAAAAATTAAATCGAAAAAAATAGTTTATGGCAATCATTAACGAGAATTATTTTAAGTTGAAAGCAGGATACCTGTTTCCCGAAATTGGGCGCAGGGTAAAAGAGTTTAGCGAAAAGAATCCCGATAAGAAGGTGATTAAAATGGGGATTGGCGATGTTACACAACCGCTTGCCCCGGCCATTGTCGAAGCCTTTCACCAGGGAGTGGAAGAGCTGGCATCGGCTTCTACCTTCAGGGGTTACGGCCCCGAACAGGGTTATGCTTTTCTTCGTGAAGCCATTGCGGAAAACGATTACCAGTCGCGCGGGGTAAACATCAGCCCCGACGATATTTTTATATCCGACGGATCGAAATGCGATACCGGAAACATCCAGGAAATATTTGGCAGCGACAATGTAATTGCCGTGGGCGACCCGGTGTACCCGGTGTATGTCGATACCACCGTGATGTCGGGCAAAACCGGCAGTTGCAACAGTAAGGGCTATTTCGAAGGCATTGTTTACATGCCGTGTACCGAGGCAAACAATTTTGTACCGGAACTTCCAACGGAAAAAGCCGACCTGATTTTCCTCTGTTACCCCAACAATCCTACCGGAACAGTGGCAACCAAAGAAGAGTTAAAAAAATGTGTCGATTATGCCCTGAAAAACAAGAGCATTATTCTTTACGATGCTGCATACCAGGCATTCATTACCGATGACAGCATCCCGCGCAGTATTTATGAAATTGAAGGCGCCGAAAAGTGTGCCATCGAATTCAGAAGTTTTTCAAAAACAGCCGGGTTTACCGGAACACGTTGCGCCTTTACTGTAATACCCGAAGGGGTAATGGCTTATGACAAAGCGGGGAATGCCCATCCGGTTAAGCCCTTGTGGAACCGCCGCCAGTCGACAAAATTCAACGGCGTGTCGTATCCGGTACAAAAAGCCGCGGCTGCTGTTTATTCTCCCGAGGGTAAAAAGCAGGTTAGTGAAACCATTGCTTATTACCTCGAAAACGCGCGAATTATGCGCGAAAGCCTCGAGGAAGCGGGTTATACCGTTTTCGGCGGAGTGAATGCCCCCTACGTTTGGGTGAAGACCAAAGGCGGAATGACCTCGTGGGATTTCTTCGATAAAATATTGAATGAAGCCAATGTTGTTGGTACACCCGGCTCGGGCTTTGGGCCTTCGGGCGAAGGCTATTTCCGTTTTTCGGCTTTTGCCGACCGGGATAATGTACATGAGGCGATGAAACGGGTCAAAAACCTGAAATAATATAATCGCTTGTATTTATACAGTGAATTTCGGAGAGCGAATGACGGTAAAGTTTAGAGGGTCATTCGCTTTCTGTATTTTAAACTCTGTTAAAATGGGTGTTAAATTATGTTAGCTGTTTGTTTTGCCGTTCTCAAATAAATTACATTTGCCATTGAATGAAAAAAATACTCGGAATAACATTCATCATTTCGCTGCTTGTAAGCGTGTCGGTCAATTTGTATTCACAAGCCGGCGAGTTGTATCTCGTTACGGTGAAAGGAAAAGTGATCAGTGCCGAAACGGGTGAGCCAGTATCTTATGCACATGTGATTAACCCGCGTGTGCACGGTGGTACCACAACCAACAGCGAAGGCATTTTTACCATCAACATGCTTACCGAAGATACGTTAACTGTGCGTGCGGTAGGTTTTGTCGACAGCAAATTTTACGTTACCGAATTCCCGCCAAAGCCGCTTTACGAAATTAAATTGAAACCGCAGCGTTACCTGCTCAACGAGGTTACCGTATCGGAGAAATCATCGTTACGAAAAAGTTTGGGCCTGCCCGAGGCGAAACCGCTCGATATACCGGTTGAGTACCGTGGCGATTCGTATAACAAAGACCCATCGGTGTTGGCCGCTGTTTTTAGCCCGCTATCGTATTTGCAATACAAAACAAGCGATAAAGAAAAAGATAAGCGTGCAACCCGGAATGCCATACAGACCCAGAAAGAGTGGGTGCAATTTTCTAAATACCACAACCTGCGTACCATTAAACGTCTTACCGGCCTCAATGGCCCCGATGCCGAAGAATTCATGATTTACTGTAACATAAATAACCGTCTGCCCTATAATGCCAGCCAAATGGAGATCGAATTCCAGATTATGAGCCTTTTCTTTGAATACAAAAAAGAAAAGGAAGGAGAAGAAAAAGAAAAAGCAGGTAAAGAGTAATGCAATCATTCGTTTTTTACTTTTTGGGATTTTAAATCAAACACTGCCAACATGTTTTCTTTGATAGAGAAATTGTTCGATGTTTATTATTCACCGCTTTGCAACTATGCCTCACGTATTGTTGGTAATGCCGATGATGCTGAAGACATTGTGCAGTCGCTGTTTGCACAGTTCCTTCAAAAGAATAATTTGCAGGCAGTAAAAGTAAGCGAAGCATATTTGCTGAGGAGTGTAAAAAACAAATGCATTGACTTTATCAGGGCACAAAAAAAACTTTTCAGAAATGATTCTGACATAAATTATCCGGCATTGGAACCCAACGACATTAGCGAAGAAGAAATTGAACCGCTGTTTTATTACTACGCGGCCAAGCTGCCACCCAAAACACGCGAAGTTTTTTTAATGAGCCGCGTAAATAAACTCACCTACAAAGAAATAGCCGAAGAACTTAGAATTTCACAAAAAACCGTTGAGAACCAAATGGGGAGTGCCCTGAAAAAGCTAAAAATCATTTTGCAGAAGGAACATTACTTTTTGTTGATGGTATAATAAATTATTTTTTGTTAAAATGGGTGGGATCAATTTTTTTATTGTAGAAATCTAATATGTTGTTTAAAAGATTTTGGGTTCTAAAGCCCGGTTGTGATGTTTATATATTATCCGTCGGTTCAAACCGACGGCAATTCAAAAAAATGACAACTGCAATATGAAACGAAAATGACCCCAACGGGGTCAAATAATAGTAGCCCCGGGCAATCCCGACCTTAAGTCGGGAGCAACCCGGGGTTAAAAGTAGCAACAAAAAAACCGGCCACGGTAACCCTTTCAAAAAAATGCACACTTTGTATGGCCGGAATTTAGTACCGCAGAAAAAGGAGATATTTTATTATTATTTTTCATCCACGAATAGGGGTATCCCCGATTTTTTACGACTTGTTAATAAACACTGTTGTTTTAAACAAAAAACCTGAAAAGTGGTGAAAAATATTTATACAATTCTTGAAAAGCATTTTCAGCAACATACAACGTCGGACGAAGAAAAAACCATTGCCCGTTACAGGGAGGAAAATCCGCAGGAATACATCGTGTTGAAAAACCTTTGGTACAGCAATGCCAAAATTGACGTCAAAGATTTCGATGCAGTAAAAGCCTGGCCAAAAGTGCAACGCAAAGCGCCCCAAAGAAAAATTTACCTGCCGTACAATATTAAACGCATTGCCGCTGTCGCCCTCGTCATTATTATTGGCAGTATGCTTGCATATTTCATTTCAGCAAAACATGTTGGCAAACCGGTCATGGTTGAAATTCATAACCTGACCATGCAAATTGACACGATCATCCTTGCCGATGGTACCACTGTTTGGCTGAACCGCGATTCGAAACTGCTGTATCCCGAAAAGTTTAAAGGCAAAACCCGCGAGGTAAAACTCTTGGGCGAAGCTTTCTTCGATGTAGCCAAAAAAACGGGAAAACAATTTGAAGTGAACACCGGTTTTTCAACAGTAACGGTCTTGGGCACCTCGTTCAACGTTTTTGCCGATTCGTTGCAAACCGAAATTTCTGTAGCTTCAGGAAAGGTAAAAGTGCGGTCGGTTTTTTCTGAAGAAGAAGTGTATTTGTTGCCCGACGATAAAGTTATTGCTACACGAGATAACCTGGTAAAATCCCAAATAACAAACCCAAATTATTTATCGTGGAAAACCGGGGTGTTTTTGTTTGAAGATACCCCGTTGACCACGGTCGTTAATGATTTAAACCGCTATTACCCGAAACCAATACGGCTAAAGGGTGATAAAAACGAATTGCTTTTTTCTGCAAAGTTCGACCAGGCCAAACAGGAAGACATATTAGAAATTTTAAAAATCACTTTAAACCTCAATATCACAGAAAACACAAACTTTTATGAAATCAATTAGACTACGTTTTCTGCTTTTGACAGGGATGATACTAACCATCCCTTTCAGAAGCTACACACAGGAAGCGCCCCTTGAACAAACAATCACCATTTCGTTTGAAAACGAAACCCTGAAAACGGCCGTTAAGCGCATCGAAAAAGAAACGGGCATTTCGTTTGCTTACTCCAACCACAGGGACATGGCAAAAAAAGTAACCGCGACTTTTACCAACCAAAAATTATCGGTTGTGCTGACCTCTCTTTTAGCGAGCACTTCCCTTTCGTTTAAAGAAATTGCAGGCAAAGTCATCCTGTATGAAGTATCCCGAAAGGAAAAGAAACCCGACAAGGCCACCATCCACGGGTACGTTACCGATAGCGAAAGCGGTGAGCGGCTGATCAATGCCAACATTTTTAATCCCGATACCTACATCGGGACTATCTCGAACAATTTTGGCTTTTACAGTTATTCGTCCCAAACCGGGAAAATCCCACTGGTTTTTAACTACATGGGCTATCAGTCGCAATCATTCACGCTCGATTTGAAAAGCGATACATCCCTTAACGTTGCCCTACGGCCAAGAATAGATGAATTGGGTGAAGTAACGGTTATTGGTTCCCAAACAAGCCAGGTTGAAAACACCCAGATGAGCATGATTAATCTTCCGGTTCAAAAACTTGAAAAAATCCCGGTAATACTTGGCGAGGCTGATGTGTTGAAAGTTATTCAGTTACTGCCCGGGGTTCAGACCGGGATGGAAGGGACGAGCGGTATATATGTACGCGGTGGCGGCCCCGACCAAAACCTTTTCCTGCTTGATGGTGTGCCTGTATATAATCCCTCTCATTTGCTGGGCATTTTTTCGGCATTTAATCCCGAAGCGCTCAAATCGGTAAAACTGTACAAAGGAGGTTTCCCCGCCAGGTTTGGAGGCCGACTTTCATCGGTTGTTGATGTGAGCATGAAAGACGGGAACATGAAAGAACTGCATGGGAATATATCTGTCGGGATTATTTCGTCAAAATTGTCAATAGAAGGGCCTATTATAAAAGATAAAACCTCTTTCATCCTATCAGCAAGAAGAACATACCTCGATTTAGTTGCTCAACCGTTATTGTGGTATTATAACGACGAAAACGGCACAGACAACGATGTCAGCGCTTTCTTTCACGATATAAATCTTAAACTGAACTACATTATTAATGATAAAAACCGGATTTTCATCAGTGGGTATCATGGGAAAGATTATGGTAAAGTAGGTTTTACAGAAAGCCTTTCAAGTAGTGAACATGGAGACAATGCCGACTTTGAAATGACGACCGATATTGGTTTGGGCTGGGGGAATGTGATTGGATCAATTCGTTGGAACCACCTTTTCAGTAACCGTTTGTTTAGCAATACTACTTTGACCTATAGTAAATATAATTTCCTTACTGAATCCAAATTTATAACCAGTGGTTTGTTTGAAGATAAACAAATTGAAGATTTCTTTCGCTATTCGTCGGGTATCGAGGATATAAACGCTAAGATAGATTTTGATTATTACCCGGTGCAGGGACATAACATGAAATTTGGTGTTGGGTATACCAATCATTATTTTACGCCCGGTGTTACCAGGTTAAAGTTTGAAAATGAGCTGGCAGGCTTTATCGATAATGCAATTGATACAACTTACGGGAACCGGGAAATCTATGCAAACGAAATTTCTTCATTTGTGGAAGATAACTTTTCAATAAGAAAGAACCTGAAAATAAATGCGGGCTTACATCTTTCTGTCTTTTTTGTAGATGGGGAAACCTATATTAACCCGCAACCCCGGTTAAGCCTTCGGTTCAAGGCAAACGACAATTGTTCTCTAAAAGCATCTTATTCCAGGATGGCACAATATGTTCACCTGTTAACGACCTACAATATAAGCATGCCCAGCGATTTATGGTTGCCTGTAACCAAGGACTTTGATCCTCCCGTTTCTGATCAGTTTGCATTAGGTTCGGCCTTTAACCTTCCCCAAAATATAAGTTTAACGGTTGAAGCTTATTATAAAAAGATGAAGAACCTTATCGAATATAAAGAAGGAGCTTCGTTTATGGGTACTGCCACTAACTGGGAGAGTAAAGTTGAAAAAGGAATGGGATGGTCTTACGGGACAGAATTTATGCTGGAAAAGAAAACCGGGAAAACCACGGGTTGGATTGCCTATACCTTTTCGTGGAGTAACCGTAAATTTGAAAACCTGAACTTTGGTGAAACATTTCCTGCAAAGTACGATAACCGCCATGATATCAGCATTGCTTTAACCCATAAATTTTCCGACCGTTGCGACATTGGCGGTACATGGGTTTACCGCACAGGCAATGCATTCTCGCTGGCTGTGATGGAGTATCCCCAGGCTGCAATTCCAGCAGCAAACAATGACAATTCCTATTCAACACCTTTGCTTGAATACGACGGCCGGAACAACTATCGGATGTCTGCTTACCATCGTCTGGATTTGGGAATTAATTTCCATAAAAAGAAAAAACACGGGACAAGGACGTGGAGTTTCTCGGTTTATAATTGTTACAACCACCAAAATCCATTTATTGTGATTTATGGTACTAAAACAATCAAGGGAGATGATCTAACAACTCCCGATATTAATGAAAGCCAGGCATCAGTTATCCTGAAACAGTATAGCCTCTTCCCAATAATACCGTCAATTTCTTACTCTTTTAAATTCTGAAAATTGATATTATGAACAGAAATAAAACATTTATACTCACATTACTTTCATTTTTTATGCTCATCGCTTGCGAAAAGGAAATTGAAATAAGTATAAAAGCAAGCCAACCCAAACTGGTGATTAACGGTTTTGTTGCTGCCGACAGCATTATCGACGTTATTATCGCATCGAGCAAAACCGTATTTGGCGTTGATACCGACTTTGTTTGGATTGACGACGCTGTTGCAACGCTGTATGTCGATGGCGAAGAAAAGGAACAACTTGACACGTACCCTATTGAACTATCGGACGATTTCATATATACATACCACGGGATACCCCAACCGACTGTTGGTTATCGTACTTCATTTACTAAAGGTGAAATTGAAAAAACGTATATGCTGGTGGTTACCCATCCCGATTTTGAGACGGCAACCTGTGAAACAACTATACCCATACCACAAAAGATCATTGGTGTTTCCACATCAACAGAATTTTACGATTATGGCGCTTATAGTAATCTTCACCTAAATTTTCATCTTACATTATCCGATGATATTGAAAACAAAAACTATTACAGAATTATATCAAAATCGACAGATGCCCGTTGGAAAACAAACTCCGACACAAAAGATGATTCGACTGGATATATTTCAGTTGTTACAAGTATTGGAAGATTATCATCTGATGATCCTATTCTGAATCCTTCCGAAACTGATGTTAATGATTTTTTAATTGAATCACCCAATAATTACTATTCAATTTTTACAGATGATTTAATTTCTGATGATACTTATGGATTAGTTGTCTACAGGAACTACAATGCATGGGTATTAGAAAACAATCAGTTAAATACCCATTACGGTGAATTTTACAGCTATACCATTTATTTACATACCCTGAGTAAGGAGGCCTATTTATACATGCAATCGAGCCATGCACAACACTGGTATAGCGATGATTATTTTGCGGAACCGGTTCAGGCCTATTCAAATATTGAAAACGGCGTGGGCATTTTTGCCGGGTACTCCGCCTCCCAAATTACAATAACTGATGGCGAATACCCGGTGGATGGAGTTGAATACAAATTTTATCAGTAAAAATAAAAAATACCCTTTCAATGAAATACACCAAACAATGCATCCTGTTTTTGGCCTATTACCTGAAAATGATATATTGGGGTAACAAAATCAAAATGCATTTGAAATGATCGTTTAATAGCCGGAATAACATTACCTGTAATTCAAATTGGCATTCAGGAAACGTTCCACTTCGTCAACGGTCATTTCTTTGCGGCGGGCATAATCTTCAACCTGGTCGCGGCCAATTTTATCAATCCCGAAATAATGTGAATCGGGGTGGGCAAAATACTGGCCGCTTACCGATGCTGTTGGGTACATGGCAAAATTTTCGGTTAGCCTTATCCCTGTCCGGTCGGTAGCCTGCAAAAGCCTGAACAGTTCCTGTTTTTCGCTGTGTTCGGGGCAGGCCGGGTAACCCAGTGCAGGGCGTATGCCCGAATATTTCACTTTAATGAGCTCCTCATTGCTGAGGTTTTCATCGGGGGCATATCCCCATAATTCTTTTCGAACCTTTAGGTGGATGAGTTCGGCAAAAGCTTCGGCCAGGCGGTCGCTCAGGGTTTGCAATAAAATGGCCCGGTAATCGTTGCCTTTTTCTTTGGCCTGCGCCACCCACTTTTCCATACCCACCCCGGCAGTTACGGCAAAACCGCCAACGTAGTCGGTAATCCCCGTTTCTCTGGGTGCAATAAAATCGCTCAGGCACAGGTTGGGTTTTCCGGGCTTCGGCTTAACCTGCTGCCGCAGGTGATGAAATGTTCCGATCACTTCCGAGCGGTTTTCATCCTTGTAAATTTCAATATCGTCGCCTGTTGAATTGGCCGGCCACAATCCCACCACGGCATTTGCCCGAAACAGGTTGCGATCAACAATCTCGTCCAAAAGGGTGTTGGCCTCCATGAAAAGTTTGCGGGCTTCGGTGCCCTGTTTTTCATCGGTAAAAATTTTGGGGTAAACACCTTTCAGTTCCCAGGCCATAAAAAAGAAGGTCCAGTCGATGTGTTTTCTGATCTCTTCCAGCGAATAACCCGGGAAAGTTTTGAGTCCCGTGAAATTTGGCTTGTAAACCGGGGATTTTTGCCAATCGATTCTGAGTTTATTTTCGCGGGCTTCCTTCAGCGTGATGTATTGCTTCTTTTTACGCCCGGCGTTTACTTCGCGCAAGTGGTTGTATTCTGACCGAACGGAGTTGATAAAATCCGTATTTCGGTTTGCCAGTTTTGAAGCAACTCCGGCACTTAACGAAGCATCTTTTACATGCACCACGGGGTGATCGTATTCCGGGGTGATTTTTACAGCGGTATGAACTTTTGATGTGGTAGCACCGCCAATCATCACGGGCAGGTCGAGCCCGCGTTCTTTCATAACGCGAGCAAAATTGACCATCTCTTCGAGCGAAGGGGTAATTAAACCGCTAAGCCCGATCACATCTACTTGTTCATTCAATGCCGTTTCGATGATCTTTTCGGTGGGTACCATCACGCCCATGTCGATAACATCGAAATTGTTACAGCCCAACACCACCCCGACAATGTTTTTGCCTATATCGTGCACATCGCCTTTAACCGTGGCCATCAACACTTTTTTCAGTTTTGTTGGTGCGGCATTTTCAGCCTTTTCGGCTTCGATGTATGGCAGCAGAAAAGCCACGCCCTTTTTCATTACCCGTGCCGATTTTATAACCTGTGGCAGGAACATTTTCCCGGCGCCAAACAATTCGCCCACCACGTTCATTCCGTTCATTAGCGGGCCTTCAATAATGGTTAATTTGGGTGAATAGTCGGGAAGGATTTCTTCAAGGTCGGTTTCAATATATTCGGTTATCCCTTTTACCAGCGAATGTTCAATTCGTTTTAAAACGGGCAGTGTGCGCCATTCGTCAACTTTTTTTGTACCGTTGCCGCTGTTTTTCACATTTTCGGCAAAATCGACTAAGCGTTCGGTGGCATCGGGCCTGCGGTTCAATATAACATCCTCTGTTTTTTCGAGCAGGTCGTTGGGTATTTCATCATAAATCTGCAACATGCCGGGGTTTACAATGCCCATATCGAGGCCGGCCTGAATGGCATGGTATAAAAACACCGAGTGCATGGCTTCGCGCACTACATTATTGCCCCTGAACGCGAACGATACGTTGCTAATGCCGCCGCTAACTTTCGCGAAAGGCAGGTTTTCCTTAATCCATTTAGTGGCTGCAAAAAATTCAACCGCGTAGTTGTTGTGTTCCTCAATGCCTGTGCCGATGGTGAGTACGTTGGGGTCGAAGATGATGTCTTCGGGCGGAAAACCGACTTTTTCGGTAAGGATTTTGTAGGCCCTTTGGCAAATATCAATTCGCCGCTGGTACGAATCGGCCTGGCCGTTCTCATCGAAAGCCATGACCACCGCAGCCGCACCGTATTTCAATATTTTTCCGGCCTGTGAAATGAATGCTTCTTCCCCCTCTTTTAAACTTATCGAGTTCACAATTGACTTGCCTTGCAGGCATTGCAAGCCGGCTTCGATTACTTCGAATTTCGATGAGTCGATCATGATTGGCAGGCGGGCAATATCGGGCTCGCTCATGATGAGGTGCAGAAAGGTAACCATCTCTTTTTTTGCATCGAGCATGGCATCGTCCATGTTTACATCAATAACCTGGGCCCCGCCTTCAACCTGGTTGCGGGCAACCGAAAGGGCTTCTTCGTATTTTTCTTCGCTTATTAGGCGGGCAAATTTGCGCGATCCGGCCACGTTACAACGCTCGCCAATATTCACAAAGTTTGTGGTTTTTCCAATTGATAAGGGTTCAAGCCCGCTTAAAAATGTTTCGTGTTTTTTTGCCGGGCATGTATGCGGACTAGCCTTTTCGGCCAACAGGGCAAAAGATTGGATATGTTCGGGTGTTGTGCCGCAACATCCACCTATGATGTTTACGGTACCTTTTTGGAGGTATTTCTCAACCTGAACAGACATCAGCTCCGGGGTTTCGTCGTATTCGCCAAACTGGTTTGGCATACCGGCATTGGGGTGTGCGCTAACGTAATAAGGCGATTTTGAAGCAAGGGTTTCAACATGGGGGCGCATGTCTTCGGCACCCATCGAGCAGTTTAGCCCGATTGAAAGGGGTTTTACGTGTGAAAGCGAGTTAAGGAACGCTTCAACGGTTTGTCCCGAAAGGGTGCGGCCACTGGCATCGACTACTGTCCCCGATATCATCACGGGAATTTCAATATTTCGTTCTTCGCAAGCTTCTTCAATGGCCATCAAGGCGGCTTTCCCGTTTAGGGTGTCAAAAATGGTCTCGACCAGCAGCAAATCAATCCCGCCGTCAAGCAGGCCGTCAACCTGGGTACGGTAAGCTTCTTTAAGCTGATTAAAGGAAATGGCCCTGTATCCGGGATCGTTTACATCGGGGCTTAGCGAGCAGGTTTTGTTCGTGGGCCCTAATGATCCGGCAACAAAGCGGGGCTTGCCGGGGGTTGAGTATTTGCCGGCCGTTTCTGTGGCAATGCGTGCAGCGGCAAGGTTAATGTTGTAGGCCCGGTCTTCCATGCCGTAATCGGCCAGGGATATGCTTGTGGCATTGAAGGTATTTGTTTCGATAATATCGGCGCCGGCCTCGAGGTATTGGGAATGAATTTCGGCAACAATGCCGGGCTGGGTAAGGCAAAGCAGGTCGTTGTTCCCTTTTTGATCAACAGGGAAACCGGCAAACTCCTCACCCCTGTAATTGGCTTCGGTGAGCTTGTAGGTTTGTATCATTGAGCCCATGGCGCCATCAAGCACCAGCACACGCTGATTAAGTTCTTTTCGAATATCTTTTTCCATATTGTTATTCTTAAAGAGGTAAACGACAAAGAAATTTCCCTTTAATAATTGAGTTTCTTCAAAGGTGCAAAGTTAATATAAGAATTAGAAGGGATGTTTTGTTTATGCTATTGACTGCATTTAATAGCGATTTATTAAACAGATAAAAAAAGCCGCCCGGAATCCGGACGGCTTTGCATGCCTCTTTTTAAAAAACCTGTTACGAAATTTTAATTTCCCTTGCAGGTTGCGGTTTCACTTCGTCGCGCTTGGGAAGTTCAATGTGCAATATCCCATCGTTGTATTTGGCCGAAATTTTATCGCCAAGGATATGGCCTTCGGGCAAATTGAACGAGCGCTGGAACGATTGATAGCTGAATTCCCTGCGGGAATAATTTTCGTTTTTTTCGTTCTTTTCATCTTTGCGTTCCGAGCAAATGGTCAGTAAATCGTTTTCAAGTTTTACCCTGAAATCGTCTTTTTTCATGCCCGGAGCGGCAACTTCAATCTCGTATTTATTGTCGTCTTCCTTTACATTTACAGCCGGGATGGTTGTATCGGTTTCCGAAAAATTGCTCGTGTTCCAATCCATAAGGTCCCTGCCGAAAAATGAATCGAAAATTGACGGGAACGAGGGTGCATAATTGTTTGATCTGCGTACTAATGTCATGGCTAAATCCTCCTTATTTTTAAGTTTAACATTTTAAATTTCTAATTGTTTTTTTTCAAAAGAAATGCCAATGTTTAAATGCGGTAATTATGTCATTTTTCCGATATTTGGTCGGTCTTTTTGTCGTTGTTTATCAATAAGTTATGACAATTTTGCAGTTTTTTTATTTTTCTCTCTTATTCCTTTAATAAAAATATTTCCCGTTTTTATTTTGAAAGAATCAAATTTATTCATCTATATTTGTAGCGTTAATAATTACAGATGCGATGAATACTATAAGCAACACTTTTTTTTACTTTTATTACGGATCCATTGACGGAATCGTGTAAATGTGTGTTGCAAGAAGTAAAAGATACAGTTTATAGGGTTCCGGAAACGGAGCCCTTTTTTTTTAAATACTATTTATGATTGTTACAATATTGGGATTGGGATTAATGGGTGGCTCAATGGCAAAAGACATCCGCAAAAAAAAGTTTGCAACTGAAATAGTCGGCATTGATTCAAACCCGTTACATGCACAAAAAGCCATTGAACTTGGCTTGGTTGACCGGTGTGAAGATTTTGAGACCGGCATAAAAACTGCCGATATGGTAATTGTTGCCATTCCGGTTGATAAAATTGCTGAAATGATGCCAGCTGTGCTTGGTTTAATCAACCCATCGGCCACGGTTACCGATGTAGGGTCGACAAAAGGCACGATAGCTTCAGCCGTTGAGGATCATCCCATGAGGGGAAATTATGTAGCAGCACACCCCATGTCGGGTACTGAAAATTCGGGCCCCGGTGCAGCCATCGAAGGCTTGTTTGAAAACAAAATATGCATTGTTTGCGATCACGAAAAAAGCCGTCCCCAACACCTTGCCCTGGTCGAGAAAATGTTTCATGCCATTGGCATGGACATCGCCTATATGACTTCCGATGAACAAGATCACAGCACGGCACACGTCTCGCACCTGCCTCACGTTACGGCTTTTGCGCTGGCCAATGCCGTACTTGAAAGCAACAACCGTAAAATTATTTTCGAACTGGCCAGCGGGGGTTTCAGGTCGACAGCCCGCCTGGCAAAAAGTTCGCCCGAAATGTGGGGGCCTATTTTCAGGCAAAACCGTCAATACGTTGTCGAATCGATTGACCAATATATAAAACACCTGGAAGAATTCAGGGACAGCATTCAAAACAACGATCCGGAAAAGATGAACAAGCTGATGAACAATGCAAACCGCATTCGGGAAATACTCAATGGCGAAAACAAGGAACTCATTATGAAAAAACAAACAACAACGAAATTATATCCAAAACAATAAAGTAGAAACATCAAAAAATAGAAGCAATATGACTTTTCAACTTGACATTTTACCTGTTAAAAGCTGGTTGCCAAATATCGACAACCCCTTGCTGGTTGCAGGTCCCTGCAGCCTCGAAAGCGAAGAACAAACCCTGGCCACTGCCCGTGAGCTTGTAAAAGACAAACGCGTTTTTGTATTCCGTGGCGGTGTATGGAAACCCCGCACCCGGCCGGGATCGTTTGAAGGGGTAGGAGCGGTTGGCCTCGAGTGGATGAAACGTGTAAAAGAAGAAACCGGGTTGCCCGTTGCAACCGAAGTAGCCAACGCGTACCATACCGAAGCATGCCTCAAGGCCGGAATTGACGTGCTGTGGGTTGGTGCCCGCTCAACCGGTAGCCCTTTTGTAGTGCAGGAAATTGCCGATGTTCTTAAAGGAACCGATTCGGTAGTGATGGTGAAAAATCCCATGAACCCCGACCTTTCGCTCTGGATGGGCGCCCTTGAACGCCTCAACAAGGTTGGTATTAAAAAACTGGTAGGTATACACCGTGGATTTTCGCCTTACCAGGAAACAAAGTACCGGAACTACCCCGGCTGGAAAACGTACATCGAATTGAGGCGATCGATGCCCAACCTGCCCATCATTTGCGACCCCAGCCACATTGCAGGCAAACGGGAATTCCTGTACGACATTTCCCAGAAAGCATTCGATATGGGCTTCGACGGGCTGATTGTGGAATCGCACATCGACCCGTCAAAAGCGCTAAGCGATAAAGAGCAGCAACTTACACCCCCCGACCTGAAAACACTGCTCGATAAACTAATTATCCGCAAACACCATGTAGCCAATTCCGAATATGAATCGAAACTTGATATGCTGCGCAGCCGGATAGATACCCTTGATGCTGAATTGATTGAAATTTTATCGGCACGGACCGAAATTGTCAACCAAATTGCGTTATACAAAAAGACAAATAACGTGATGGCGCTTCAGATTGACCGCTGGACAAAAATGATGAACGATCGCGTAAACCTGAGCTCGAAACTGAACCTGGACCCGGTCTTTATAAAAATTCTTTTTCAGTTGATCCATGAAGATTCGGTAAGGCAACAAACCGAGCTGATTGATAAAGAAGAAATGTAGCCCGTTGTTTATTGGGCGAAGGCCAGAACAGGATAGAAAAACGAATACAAACAAAAATAACCCGGGCCATCAGTAAACAGTGCCCGGGTTATTTTTGTTGCTTTCGGTGAAACCACCCCGACGGGCGGTCGTTATTTTATCATAAACTCTTCAAAAAGTTTTTTCATGCCACCATGATCCCAAACAGACATACCGTTGTTCTTGGCTACTTTTCCGTCTTTGTCGACCAGCACATAATGAGGAATGCCTGAAATGCCAAAACGGTTCGAGAGTATATTCCATTCATCGCGGTTTACCCGGTAGTGTTCCCCCCCAATTTCGGCAACCATGTTTTTCCAGGTCCCTTCGGGCGAGGTTTCGTTGGTGATGTAAACAAACACGATGGGCTTGCCTTTTAATTCTTCTTTGAGTGGTTTTATCCGTTGCATCCCGCTTCGGCAGGGGCCGCACCAGGTGGCCCAGAAATCGACAAAAGCAACCTTACCCTTAAATTTTTCCATCATTTTCTCGAACAGTTGATCCGTATCAACATCCGGTACCTGGTTGACAATGTAATCCGATTTTTCTTTGAGTTCGGCTACCCTGCGGATGGTTTGATCGTTACAATAGCGAATATAGTCGGCAATAAAAGGAGTGGAAAAGCCTGCGGTAATATTGTTCAGCTCTTTGTCGGTAACGGGGGTCAGTTCTTCAACAATTCCCCGGAGTTTATCCTGCGCGTTCATAATGTCCACAACCAGCCCTTTATCTGTACCTAATTTTTCTTTCATTGCCTTAGCCCGCGCCTTTTCCCGTTTTTCCTGGATATAGGCTTTCTGTTGGGCGGAATACTTAGTGTAAAATGCCTGTAATTCCTGCTCGTTTTGTTTCTGAAATTCTTTAAGTGCTATTGCATCCTCCCGGCTTTGATTCTTTTGGGCAGCATCGATCATTTCCTTTTCATCGGCAGTTAGTTCCTTGCCATTTCTTTTTACAAAGTCTTCAACATCGTGCCATAGGGAAAAAGATTCATCTTTGTTTAAAACAGACATTGAATCCTGGTATTTCGTAAAAAATGACTGGAGAATGTCACGATATTTTTCATTAAAAGATGTCCAGTTATAACTATGCTCGTCATTTTTTATTGTTTTTTCAACAAAAACCAACTCATCCGGTGTCAACTCAACCCCTTTCACCTTTAGTGCTTCAACAAATTCTGCAAAATTAAATGAGACTTGAGTGTTTTCGCGCAAAAAATCGGAATACTTTAAGCGGTTTGTAAAAAAGTAATAAGTGTTCGACAATAATCCCAGTTCATTGTTCAGTAAATCGGGGGTCAAAAAGTTGTAATATGAAGGTTCCGGTTTCGGTATGTCGTTAATCGAAACGGGGCCACCATCCTTGTTCTGCTGCTGTAACGCACTTCTGTATTGCATGCTGTAGCTTAAAAGGTTTTCATAATAGCGGAACTGAATATTTTTCTCTTTTACCTGTCGGGCTTTTTGGGAAATAAATTTTTTCTGAATCGTATCCTTCATGGCCAGCATTTCGCGGTCGCGTATATTCTTAAAATACACTTTGTATTCCTCGGGATCCATTTTCAAAACAGAATCCCTAAACTCATTGTAATTCATGAAGTTAATGTCTTTCATTTCAAACAGCCCGTTGTTTACCGGAGCCATCTCCCCCTGGTAAAGCAATCCGTTATATACACTAGCCCCGTCAACCAGTTGAAACGTTTCTTTCCCGGGTTCCAGGAAAACGGTACGGTGCATGAAAGGGATATCGAGGTAAACTTCTTCGGGGTTTACCAGGGGAACCGAGGCCGAGAAATAGCCATTGGGTTCAATTTTCACAATGTAGGATTCCTGTTCCCCAATCACAGCATTGTTCGCATGAATTAGACCGGAAACGAAACCGGCCCTGGGTGTGTAATTTCGGATGTACCCGGAAAAAACTGCTTCCCCGTTGTTCAGGATTGGTGCAGAATAGGGTTCGTCGCCCGGTAGTTTATACCCTTTTTTATCTTGTGGCCAGTCGTACAATTCGACCATTTTATTGCTACTTGGGCCCATTTTGCAAATATGTTCATTAACACTTTCAAAAAACAGCGTATGGGTGTTTTCATCATTTACCAGTTCCAGTTGTGTTACAGATCCCTTCTGCTTCATATCGCCGTATGACCACAACCGGCTTTTATAAACAGCTACCGTGTCGTAAAGGGCAATTATCATCTGTTTGCTTCCGGCAGTGTCGAACCAGATGTTTTGTAATTCGGGAGGGATTTTCCCCGTTTTCGGCATTTCGGTTAACCATATATCGTAAATAAACCAGCTTCCGCCATCATTGTCTTCCAGAAAATCAATTCGTTCCGTTTTTGGATCGATGGGCGGGAAAAAAGTTTTGTATTCAACCAGGCCGCTGTTGTCGAGCCAATATTGTTTTTCAAAGGGAATGCCTTTGGTACGGGTGATATAATGGCGTTTTTCCGAGCCTACCGGTTGGATACAGCTTCCACCCGGTATTAAAATCCAGGTGCCGGGAGTTCCCCGGTATGTAAAAGACAATACCGTGGCAGTATCGGAGAGTTCAATTTCAGTGAGGGTTAAACCGTTCGCTAAATTTAACCCGCATTTCGGGTTGTCGATAATTTTTTGTGAAAAAAGCGTGAATGAAAATGAAAACAACAGCGAAAAAAGAAGGAAAAACTTTTTCATTTTGGTCAATTTTAGTGATTAATTATATTGTCAAATGTAAGAAACGAGCGAACACCAAAAATAGTATTTGATGTAATTTTATTTTATTTAACAATATTTTGGAAAAGAAACACTTTTTCAATGGAAAAGGGAAAACTGCCGAAAAGTGATTAATTTTGATTCCAATAAATAAAATGAATCCATGTTTGAAAAATCAATAGACCTCGAAGGAGTTGATCTCCTCGAATTTTACGGACCCAACAACACAAAGCTCGATTTAATACGATCGTTTTTTCCAAAACTAAAAGTATTTGCCCGGGGCAACCAGGTAAAAGCCCGGGGAAGTGAGGATGACATCCTGAAATTCGAAAAAAAACTGAACGAATTGATCGACCATATTTATGAGCACAATACACTGCCTGAGCAAACCATTATTCAAATCATTTCGGAAGAGCATGCAGATCAGAAAAAGATATCTGAAAATTCCGATATCATTGTATTTGGCAACAGCGGCAGGCCTGTAAGGGCACGTACACCCAACCAGCGCAAACTGGCCGGGTCAATTGATAAGAATGATTTAATATTTGCCATCGGCCCTGCCGGTACCGGCAAAACATACACCGCCATTGCCCTGGCAGTGAGGGCTATGAAGAATCGTGAAATACGGAAAATCATTCTTAGCCGCCCGGCCGTGGAAGCCGGCGAACGCCTCGGTTTTTTGCCCGGTGATTTGAAAGAAAAAATTGACCCGTACCTGCAGCCCCTGTACGATGCGCTGGGCGATATGATCCCCCCAAAAAAACTCGAGGAATACCTGAAAGACAAAATCATTGAAATTGCGCCACTCGCCTTTATGCGCGGACGTACGCTCAGCAACGCTTTTGTAATTCTTGATGAAGCGCAAAATACAACCCTTAACCAGCTAAAAATGTTTTTAACACGGATGGGCCTTAATGCAAAATTCATCATTACCGGCGATATTACCCAGATAGACCTCCCGCGCAAAACCGACTCAGGACTTGTGCAGGCAATGCGCATCCTGAAAGGGATCGAAGATATTTCCATCGTGAAATTCGATGAGAAAGACATTGTCCGCCACAAACTTGTCCGCGATATTGTAAATGCCTACGACCGCTATTATACCGAAAAGGATGAAGAACGGAAGACCAAAACAGAGAGTGGAAAAAAAGAGGAAAGTTGAGTATATTTGCTGACATGGAACATTTTATCGACCATATATCAATTAAAAACTTTAAATCGATACGCGATCTGAAAATTGAAGGGTTAAAACGGATTAATCTCTTTATTGGTAAACCCAATGTGGGGAAATCGAATATTCTTGAAGCTTTTGGGGTTTTTAGTTTGCCATTTTTAAAATTTTCTTCGAACAAAAACATTTCCAATTTTATCAGGATGGAAAATTATCCTGAGATCTTTTATGATGGGATTGTTGATAATAGAATTGAAATAGTAACAAATAAATACAATGCCATAATTAATATTGAAAATAAGGTACAACTTCACCATACATCTTTAGAGTCAGAATACATAAACATTAATATTGAAACAACAAAGGGAAAATTCTTAATTCAATGTTCTGCATTTAAAGAACCATTAAAAGCGGTTATCAGTTCGACAGGAAAGGAAGAATTACCAATAAAAAAATATGATTTTAAAACAAACGTTCATTCAAAAAAGAACGGGAATGGTTTTTTAGTTCCTCCTTTTGGTTCTAATCTTATGAAAATAATTGAAATTTCTTCTGCCTTAAAAAAAGAAATAACCGAACTTTTTAATGAATATGGTTTAAACCTTGTATTTGATAAAAGTAGTAGTGAACTGAAGGTAGCAAAACCGCCTAAAAACAATGAAATATTTCTTATCCCCTTTAATTCCGTTGCAGATACTTTACAGAGGGTCATTTTCTATAAAACTGCTATTGCTTCAAATACCAACTCTGTATTAATTTTTGAAGAACCCGAGGCTCATGCCTTCCCTCCATACATCGTCCACATAACCCAGGAAATTGTTGAATCAAAAACAAATCAGTTTATGATTTCAACACACAGCCCATACGTGCTTAACCATTTCGTTGAAAATGCAAAAGACGACCTTGCAATATTCATGGTCGATTATAAAAATGGTAAAACGGTGTTAAATTGCCTCAAACAAGAAGATATTGACCATGTTCAAAAATACGGTATTGATCTTTTTACAAACTATGAAACGTTTTTGAAATGAACGTAGATTATTGCATTATCCCTGAATGTTATACCGATACGAATTTGATCGAAACCATTGCTCCTCCACTAAATAAAAAGGGATACAATCATCAAATGGGCTGCAATAAAGTAAGCAGCAAAATGCGATTCAATTTAAAAAACAGTTTTTCAGATGTAGAAGAATTGAGAAAACTTTTAATCAAATAATTATGAGCAACACAATCGTACGTACCAATTTTAACTTCCCGAAACAGAAAAGCGTTTACCACGGTAAAGTGCGCGATGTATACAACATCGATGACGAACTGATGGTAATGATCGTTTCCGACCGCATTTCGGCATTCGACGTGGTATTGCCCGAAGGCATCCCCTACAAAGGACAGGTATTGAACCAAATTGCCTCCAAATTCTTAGATGCCACGGCCGATATTGTACCCAACTGGAAAATGGCATCACCCGATCCGATGGTCACCGTGGGGCACAAATGTGAACCGTTTAAGGTTGAAATGGTCATACGCGGCTACCTTACCGGCCATGCCTGGCGTGAATACCGCGATGGCAAACGCTCCCTTTGCGGAAATTCGCTACCCGAGGGCATGGTGGAAAACCAGAAATTTGAAAAGCCCATTATTACCCCTACAACCAAAGCCGATGTTGGTCACGATGAAGACATATCGAGAGAGGAAATAATGGCACAAGGCCTCGTTTCAAAAGAAGACTACGAAATGCTCGAGAAATATACCTTCGCGCTGTTTCAGCGGGGTACCGAAATGGCTGCCGATAAAGGTTTGATTCTGGTCGACACTAAATACGAGTTTGGCAAAAAAGACGGGAAAATATACCTGATCGACGAAATACATACCCCCGACTCTTCACGTTACTTTTATGCCAACGGTTACGCGGAAAGGCTTGCAAAAGGCGAAGCCCAGAAACAGCTTTCGAAAGAGTTTGTTCGCCAGTGGCTTATCGAAAACGGATTCCAGGGAAAAGAAGGACAAAAAGTACCTTATATGAGCCCTGAATTTGTAAACAGTGTGAGCGAACGCTACATTGAACTTTATGAAAGCATTACCGGCGAAAAGTTCATAAAAGCCGATATTGCCAATGTTATGGCACGTATTGAAAAAAACGTAACAAACTTTATCGGATCGGTATAGTACTTGCTTTGTCCCGGTTTTTCGATATAAAATATGTTTTTGTGAAAGGTACTTTTCTTGTAATATGTTTTGCTGCCTTAGCGCTGTTTTTTTCGTGCAGCAAAGATGATGAAAAACTTTCAGACACTTATGTGTTGGATAAGATCATGTTTTTCAACACGAGCCTCGATGATTTAAAATATATAACCATTGTAGGCTATGAACAAGGAAGTAATTTGAGTACGGTTATGGACAGCACCTATTATGTTCTGGAGTTTGAAGAAATTGAAAATCCCTACTACAATTATTATGGCTATCTGAATAAAGATTTAAGGACTGATCTTGATTATAAAATTTCATTTCTATCATTGGGGTTAATATGTGAAATCACAGAAATAAAAGTTAAAAAATACGGCTCTTTCATTGGAGGATATAGAAGATCATTTGACGGCTATAAAATGAACGGTTTAGATTTTGCCTGTCAAATAATTAAAGTATTCCCGGAATAGAGAAATATACATGATTAATCATGATCTGATTATTTGGAAAGAATCCTGAAAATTCCTGTGCGCCGGTAAAAACCAGGTCGGCTCCGGCTTCTCTTAAAATAAAAGGGTCGAGTGGGTCGGTGTTCAATGCAATGGTAAACAAGCTGGCAGCTTTTGCCGAACGTACTCCAAGTGGCGCATTTTCAACAACAATGCTTTCCGAAACTGTGTAACCCGATTTTTCCATTGCCCTAAGATATGGTTCTGGATGTGGTTTGCCATGATGAACATCAAGGGTTCTATGGGTATGAATAATTTTCCGCACTGAAAGGGCATCTAATTTATTATTTATTAATCAATTAAACTGAGCCTTCAGCCCGCTCTGTTTTGCACCTCTTAATTACCCAAGGTGTTACCTTGGGCTGAAATGATTAAGCCCTTCAGGCTTATGCTAACAAATTATAAGTTACTTGTAATACAAATCTACTTTTGAGACAGCCTCCTTTTTTTATCTGTTGAATTTTAAAATTACAATCCATTATTTGCAATCAGCCATTCGGCAATTTGCACGGCATTCAGGGCGGCACCTTTTTTAATCTGGTCGCCTACGCACCAGAAAGTGATGCCGTTTTTCACGGCAATGTCCTTGCGAATGCGGCCAACGTAAACATCGTCCTTACCCGAAACGAACAACGGCATGGGGTATTCTTTTTCCGCCGGGTTATCAACCACGGTGATGCCTTTAAAATTGGCGAGGGCATTTTTCACCTCTTCAACCGAAAGCTCTTTTTCGGTTTCTACCCATATCGCTTCCGAGTGTGCCCGTGCAACCGGTATGCGCACGCATGTAGCCGATACTTCGGCATCGGTGTGCATGATTTTTTTGGTTTCCCAGTTCATCTTCATCTCCTCTTTGGTGTAATCGTTGTCGAGGAAAATATCGATGTGCGGGATGATGTTCATGGCCAGTTGGTACTGGAATTTATTTACAGTGGTATTTTTCCCGTTTGCCACTTCCTGTATCTGATTTTCGAGCTCGGCAATGCCCTGCGCCCCGGCACCGCTTGCAGCCTGATATGTAGCCACGTGTGAACGTACAATTTTCGACAAGTCGTTGATCGGTTTCATGGCCACAACCATCTGGATGGTTGAGCAGTTGGGATTTGCTATGATGTTCCGTGGGCGGTCAAGCGCGTCTTTGGCATTCACTTCGGGAACCACTAACGGAACGTCATCGTCGTAGCGGAAAGCGCTCGAGTTGTCGATCATAATGGCGCCGTGTTTTGTTATGGTTGATGCAAATTCTTTTGAAATGGATCCGCCTGCCGATGTGAGGGCAATGTCGATATCTTTGAAATCGTCGCCGTGTTTGAGTTCCTTAACAGTTAGTTTCTTTCCCCTGAAAGGATATTCATTTCCTGCACTTCGCGACGAACCAAACAACACCAGCTCGTCGAGGGGGAAATCACGTTCTTCCAATACACGAAGAAATTCTTGCCCTACGGCACCGCTGGCACCTACAATTGCGACTTTCATAATCTAAATTTTTAAATTTGTTTTTTAATAATGCAAATTTTTATTTGTTTGCCTAAAAAATGATAAACTTTACAAACAAACGTGTCAAAAATAGAAATTGCAGGTTAAAAACCCTGAATATGCGTCATTTTATTCGGTTTTTCGGTGTTTTCTTCATCTTAACTTTAAGTTTAAGCCTTAAAGCCCAAATGCTTTGGGAGGAACATTTCGATATTCCCGATAAGGGGATATCGATTGCAGAAGATGGTTCGGTTACTTTCGATTTATCGGGTGTGGAATGGAATATTGACACAATGGGCTGCTCTTTTTCCGATGAAAACGACTATGCCAAAACCGTATCCACTTCGGGAGGGCGCTTCGATGTACTCGACAGCGATGGTGAAGTAAAATGGTATTCCCCGGTAATCGATATTGAGGGGTACGATGTTGTAAATGCTTCTTTTCGAACATGGGAAACGGGTAGCAGCGAAAATGCCGATAAGAAATATTTGAAAGCTTTCTATATTTTAAATGGTAACCATCCGGAACCTTTTGAGCCCGATTCGATGGTATCGGGCAACTGGGACGAAACCCTTTTGGTGCAAAGCGGACTGCAGGGGGAAAACCTGCAATTGCTTATTTGCCTGAATTCGTCGTATGCCAACGACAAGGTTATCATTGATGATGTAATGGTGGAAGGGATCGATTCGGCCCTGCTTCGGCCAAGTCTGGTTAAAGTGGTTGAAGCCCCGGCATTTGCTTTCCCGGGCGATACTTTTGCCATAAGTGCAGCGGTTTTTAATGCCTTGGATGAAATTGTTGATGATTCCGGTTTCGGGTTAACGCTTGCCGGGGAGGGGTTGTCAATTTTAAGCAACAACCGCTCAAACGGCCTTTTTACCTGGCATGTAAGCAGCAACGACCCCGGTAAGGTTCATTATTCAATTGTAAGCGTAACGCATGATGTTGAGGAAGCAGATGGGGAAATAACCGTTTATGACGTTTCGGGCCGTATTGTGTGGGAAGATTTTGAAAATGCTTCGCTACAAAACTGGGATACCGGCGGGCAGTGGCAAATTGATTCCGTTGGTGCAATAGCCGGCATTTTTTCTGCCCGGCACATCGAAAGCGACGAGGGAGGATTTTCGGTTTTATCGTATAACAAGCTTACAGAAGATATCATTGTTGGTGCATCCGAATTGCTTTTTTCATTCAAAATCAGTAACAGTGGTTGGGCTCCCTCTTCGTCAAATTACTTTTATTTCAGGATTGGGAATGAAGGTTTCAATACCGGACTGGCCATTGGCGTAAATGCACAAGGCAGCACCGAAAGGGTTACGGTGTGGAATGTTGAAAACGGGGAAGTTGAAAACTTACTGGCCGAAACCGGTTTCGTGTGGGCAGAAAATACAACGGCACAAATCGACCTGATTTTGCAACCCAGGGGCAATTGCACGCTATCGGTTCGAAATAATGCTGATGAAGCTTTTTTTGAAAGCCCGTTTTTCTACAACTCAACGGGCAGTATTCAGCAATTGGAGTTGGTATTTAATTATTCCAAAACCCGTTCAGGGGGGTTGTGGTTCGACGATTTTCTAATAGTTGGGCAAAATACACCACCCATTGTTTCAACGGTTGAGGTAATTGATGCCGGTGTGTTGAAGGTTGCTTTTAATGAACCGGTATTTGGTGAAAAAATGGAGACCGGAAGTTTCGGCATTACAGGTGCCGATGGGGGCAGGTATGGAATCAACAACGTGGAGGTTGCCGATTCGGTTTCGGTCATCATTTATACTGACGAAATTGAAGGCTTTCAACTTGAGCTTTCGGCGTTCAATATTGAGGATATGGAAGGCACAATTAACCCACTGTCAAGCTTTAATTTTCAGTATTTATTGCCCGTTGAACCGTTCGATGTTGTGTTTAACGAAATCATGGCCGACCCTAACCCGCCTGTTGGTTTGCCCGAAGCAGAATACCTTGAAATAGTGAACCTTTCGGGGAAATACATCAATCTGGAAGGCTGGGAGCTTACGGTCAAGACAACGGATTTTGAACTGCCGGGTGTTATTCTTCCTCCGCATGAATACCTGGTGATATGCCCCCGGGCCGATACCGCGTTTTTTGCCCGGTGGGGAAATGTTTGCGGGTTGTCACGGTTCCCTTCGTTGCTTAATTCGGGAACTTTTCTGAAGTTAACAGCGCCCGGCAATGTTATTGTTGATGAACTCCACTATTCTGATAATTGGTACAGCGATACTGAAAAAGACGATGGGGGCTGGAGCCTTGAAAAAATCGACCCGGGGCGTAACTGCGGCAACCGGGGCAACTGGGTGGCTTCTGTAGATACCTCGGGGGGAACGCCCGGCAGGCAAAATTCGGTTTATGCCGAAAACCCCGACCTGGCTGCACCGTTGTTGGAAACGGTTGAAGTTGTCAGCGCCAATGCAATTAAATTGTCGTTTTCCGAACCGGTTGATAGTTTGAGTATCCTTCAGTCAGGAAACATCGGTATTGAGGGATTGGGTGTTCAGGATGTTTTTCCGGAAAGTAACGGATTCACGGTTGTAATAATATTTGACGAAAAAATTGAAATTAACCGCGAATACGTGGTGTCCATCAATGAACTGGCCGACGAATGCGGGAATATTGCGACGGAACAAACCGGCCGTTTTTCGCTCATTGTATTGCAACCCGGCGATGTGGCCATTAACGAAGTGCTTTTTAACCCATTCGGCAACGGGGCCGATTTTGTTGAACTGTATAACTGTTCGGGATTGACGCTTGATTTGTCGAAACTGTACCTTGCCAACCGGGACGATACCCTTGGTCTTCGGTCGGTTTATGCACTTTCCGGTGTTTATGCACCTTTTTACGATCAATCTTTGCTGGCTTTCACTGCCGATAGCGGGAATATTGCAGCAACTTATCCCGTGCTTTATCCCGAAAACATTGTTCAGGCTGAAAGGCTTCCGGCCTATTACAACGATGAGGGCAGGGTTGTTTTGATCGATGATTCGCTCACGGTTATTGACGAATTTGTATACAATGAGTCGATGCATTCGGAATGGTTAACCGATTACGATGGTATTTCGCTGGAACGTGTTTCGGTTGAAGCGGCTACCAATGATGAAGGTAACTGGCATTCGGCTTCGTCGCTTTGTGGTTGGGCAACGCCGGGCTATGATAATTCACAGGTCGAAATTCCGGAAGAGGTATCCCTTGAAGTTACAATTGAGCCCGATGCCATTTCGCCTAACGGAGATGGTTTTCACGACGAGCTCACGCTTACTTTTCAGTTAGATGGGCCCGATTACCTCGCCAATGTTTTTGTGTTCGATGCGGCGGGCAGGGAAGTGCACCGTTTGCTGAACAACCAGTTACCGGCAAATGGCTGCACCCTGGTTTTCGATGGCAGGAATTCGAACGGGGAATTATTGAAACCCGGAATATATATCCTGTTTACAGAATTGTTCCATCCTTCAGGGAAGAAAAAATCCTTTAAAAATGCATTTTTGATTACCGACCGGTTGTAGGGAAGGATGATTGGGACGTGAGATTTTAAATCTCACAAATTCGGGCGATTGAAAATCGCCCGTCCCAAAAACATCCTTATTTGTTAGAAGTAAAATATACTCCGCGAATCTCGTTTTGTTTTGTATTTACCCCTGCGTACAACCTTGATGATTGACCGCCGGTTAATGGCATGTTCTGCATCGTTACACTCAACACCATCATCGCAATGGTTCAGCAACTGGGTTTCCCCGTAACCGGAGTATTCAATGGTGTTTGGGTCAAGGCCTTTTTTAACGAGGTAGTTGTACGCCGAAGTTGCCCTTCTTTTTGAAAGTCCCAGGTTATACTCGTCGCTTCCTTTGGCATCGGTATGCGATTCAATGATGATTTCAAGATCACCGTACTGGTTTACAAGGTTAACCACTTTATCGAGTATAAATGCAGCATCGGAATCGATCCTGTCGCTGTCGAAACCGTAATTGATGTGCTCAATCTGGATGATTTGCAGTTGATTGCCATCAACCATTTCGAGGCTAAGCGGTTCAAGCTGGTCGGGTTTTTCAAGCAGGATGAAATCCATTTCGATGAAAATTTCAACTTCAATTTTTTCGTTGGGTAATTTGTTGTAAGTTGAAATGTCTTTTCCGGCCGTTACATAATCCGGTTTTGATACTTCGACGTAATAATTCCTTTGTTTTAGCGCGTTAAAAGCAAATTCGCCATCTTCTTTCGAGTACGAGACTTCAATTGTGTCGCGGTTTTCATCGAGCAGGGCCACGCGGGCATCCGATACTTCATAGGTGTTGATACGGTCGCGTACGGTACCCTTTATTTGCACGGGTATCCATAAAATTTCTACTTCATAAATATCGTCGTACCCTTTTCCCCCGGGCCTGTCGGACGAAAAATAGCCGCTCATCCCGACATCATCGAGGTAAATACCGAAATCGTCGCGAGAGCTGTTAACCGGGTACCCCATGTTTTCGACGGTAGTGAACACGCCCCGGTCGGGCAGTGCCATGTAAATATCGAGGCTGCCCATGCCGCCATGTCCATTTGATGAAAAGTAGAGCACTCCTTCGGCTGAAATGAAGGGGAAGAGTTCTTCGCCCGGGGTGTTAATGTCTTCAAGGTTTATGGGTTGTGACCATTCGCCGTTTTCTTTGCGGCAAAAATAAATGTCGTTGCCACCTTTTCCCCCGGCCATGTCGGAGGCAAAATAAAGCACATTTCCATCGGGGCTAAGTGAAGGGTGTCGCAGGTTAAACTGTACATCGTTGTATTTGAAGCCACCTTTAAATACCCATTCGCCGTTTTCCCAGTCGGCATAATAAATTTGCAGGTTGTTTTCCTGTCCCTGTCTGGAGGAATTTTTTGTCGACCGGTTACTGTTAAAATACATGCGCTTGTTTTTTTCATCGAAAACTGCCGGACCATCGTGGAAAGAGGTCATGAGTTCTTCTGCATATATTTTGGGTTCGGTGTAATTCCCATATTCGTCAATTTCAACGTAGTAAAGGTCAAGGAAGGGGAGCTCGTCCCAGTTGTATTTGATATCGCGGCTTGCATCGGGGTCGCCTGTAGAAACATATATCAGTTTGTTTTCATAAAGAGTGGGGCCCCAGTCGGAACCTTTGGTGTTAAAGGGTACCGGGTTTACCTCGTAGCGGACCGAGTCATCGAGCAGGAAATTGATGTACTCAAGCAGCGACTGATCACGTTGTATCCTTCCGTCTTCGGGTCGTAAAACAGCATATTCATTCAGTGCTTCTTCCGATTCTTTGTATTTCCCGTTTACTTTCAGTGCCATTGAAAAATGGTAATAATCTTCGGGCACCCATTCGCCCATTTCAATTAACATTTCCAACCATTTTTCAACCTCTTCGGTATTCCCTATGCTCCGGTAACATTCGGCCAAACGGCGAATAACGTATGTGTTTTCCGGGTTACGCTCATGTGCATAAGTATAAAGGTCGATGGCTTCGTTCCACGAAAAATCTTCCCTGGCCTGATCGGCCAGACGAATAGTCAGCTTTTGTGCAGGTGAAGCTAATGAAATGAACAAAAGCAAAATAAACCAGCCTGATGATATTTTTATTCTTTTCCACATAACTCTTAAAATTAAAAATAACGTGGAGATCTCACACGACCTCTTCCAAAACTAAAGTCAAAATTCAAATATATTTCATGAGTCCCCGAGTTGTACTGCCCCAATTCTGTTGTCGTTAAATCGTATGCATACCCAATTTTTAACTGCTCTGTTACCTGCATTTGAACCATTGCTGCTACGGCATTGCCAATTCTGTAAGTAACACCTGCCCAGAGCTTATCGATAAATACGGCCTGGGCTGTAATATCGGCCGAAATGGGCGAATTGGGTGTAAACCTTACCATGAAATATGGTTTAAATTTAATAATTCTATTAACATCAAACACATACCCTCCCATAAAAAATGCATGTAATTGTTCGCGGGTGACGGTTTCTGTTTCAACGGTCGATTCAAATATTTTATTGGAAATGAGCTTTGGTACCGATAAACCAACGTAATAAACGGGGGATGAAAAATAGACACCCACGCCGGCATTGGGTAAAAATTTATATTTAAGGTCTTGCTGAAACATGGGGTCGTTCGGGTTGGTATTTCCCAGATCGTACTCGGTTAGCGGATGGGTTAAAAAAGCAAAACCGGCTTTTAAACCAAACGATAAATACCGTTCGCCCGGGTAGGTGATGGTGTATGAATAATCGCCAAAAATACCCGTGTTTGCTTTCTTCCCGATTTTATCATTCAATATCGAACCGCCAATACCCATTTCATTGTTCAGTGGTGAATGAACAAACAGGGTTTGTGTTTGTGGGTTATCGGGCCACGATGCCCATTGCTCCCTCACAATAAGCGAGGCACTGGTAACACCTTTGGCGCCCGCGTAAGCCGGGTTTGCACACAGCAACTGGTTCATGTACATGGTGAACATGGGATCCTGCTGTGCTTTGGCGCTAAAACCAAACACGATTAGAAAAAACAGTACTATGGTTATTCTCTTTTTCAACACTTATCTTGTATCGGATGCTATATAAATATTTCCTTTAATTATTCTTCGTTCTTCTTCCAGTTTATCTTCATCGCCCAGGTCGAGCACGAAAAGGTAAACGCCCGAAGGCAACGGGCCTGAACCTATCCTTACCCCTTTATTGGCTATGCCGTCCCAGGGCTCGTCGTTCGTATATCTTTCTTTCTCGTACACAATGTTGCCCCAGCGGTTAAACACGATGAGTTTATTGTATTCATATTTCTCAATGTTCTCGATGATCAGGAAATCGTTAATACCGTCGCCGTTGGGCGAGAAACCCTCGGGCACGAATGGTGACCTCTCGAGTACCAGTATGCACACTTTTGCTTCATCGGAATTAGCGTATTGGGTACTGGCAATATAGGTAAAAGTATCGGTGCCCACAAAATAGTCATCGGGTACGTAGGTAAACATCGAATCGTAGGGGTGTTCAA
Source organism: Prolixibacteraceae bacterium (assembly GCA_021740385.1). Taxonomy (GTDB): domain Bacteria; phylum Bacteroidota; class Bacteroidia; order Bacteroidales; family Prolixibacteraceae; genus DAIMEA01. Next base: position 160,040 of record JAIOZY010000002.1, read on the forward strand.
TAACATATCCGTTGGAAGGTTGTTGGATCACCATCAGGTAATCGAGGTTGTATTCGTCTTCGGGATCGATGGAATCGTTGCGGAGCACGTAAATATCAACCGGTTCCTGTTGGGGTGTTACCACGTAATCATCGCCACAATCGTCGTAAGCAACAAATTCTTCGATGGGATACCCCACGTGCATCAGGTCGGTAGCTTCGCAACCAAACCTGTCGGAAACCGTAAGGAAATAGTCGCCACTCTTGTTAATGGTAACGGTATCGTGATAACCCACGTACTCTTTATCACCTTCGTAATCTTCTATCCACCACGAGTATTTTAACGGGCCGGCACCGGTGCTTTCCCCTCCATCGAGTAAAACGGGATCATTTATTTCAGGCCATTGATCGTCGCCTGCCCTTGCCACAGGTGTTTCTGCCCTTTCAACCCAGATGCTGGCCGAATCGACATCGGTATATCCCCGGTGTGTGCTGGTTACAATCAATACGAATTCCCGTACCTCTTCCGGTTCAAGCGTGAAGCTGGTAACCGGTTCGTCCGGGTTATCCACATAACCTGCCGGGCTCCATCGGTATTCCAGCCCGGCCATTCCGAGGCTCGCTGTGCCGTTGAGCATGAAATCGGTATTGCATGAACCAATCAGTGTATCGTTGCCTGCACGGGCAATAACACGCTGGTATACTTCGGTTACCCATGTTGAACTGTTGTTTGCGGGTGCGGTTTCGTTCATGTCGTGGCTAACATAGGCCGTATTGGCAAGTTGTCCTGAAAATTCATCGGGAATGCGTGCCCTGATGAGTATACGTCTTTGTTCATACAACATCATTTGTTCAAATTGCCGGTCGGAGAGGACGGTATTCCAGTCGTTCCAGGTAATGCCGCTATCGGGTGAGTACTGCACATTGCTCAGTGCTGCCAGCAGTGTGTCTGAAAGCACAATGTCGTTGGCAAGCGTGGGCCCTTCAACCGTAACATCGAGCGCATACTGTATCCTTGTTCCCGAAAGGGTATCAACCGGACCGGTTTTGGTTATGGCCACATCGGTATTGTAACGGCTTTCATCGAGCGATACAATCAATACTGTTGCCTGTGTGGCAATGGTGTCCGACATTTCATATACCCGATAAACAAACTGGTCGGTTCCTTCAAAATCTGTATAGGGGGTATATGTAAAGTTTCCGTTTTGACGAATTTCAACATGGCCGTGAGATGGTTCAATAACCGGGTATGGCGAGATGAGAAAGAAATCGCCGTCGGGGTCGTAATCGTTCAGGAGCAAATTCCCCGAAACGGCTTTTTCAACCATGAAGTAGGCATCGTCGACAGCTACCGGACGGTGATTTTCCTCGGGTATTTTGTGAATTTCGATGGTTACCGTTGCTGTATCGTATGCTGCCGGGTTGCCGTTGTCCCATATGCGGTAAGTAAACTGTTCCCTTGTTACGCTACCGGGGTGCGGCACATAGCGTATATCCCCGTTTTCGTTGATTGTGAGGCTGCCGTGTTGTACACCTTCAATTAATACATCGTCAAGGGTGATCTGTCCGCCATCGAAATCGAAGTCGTTTTCCAAAATGTTGCAACGCAGTGTATCGTTCATGTTTACGAACAGGTTATCGTGGTTGGCAACGGGTGGGCTGTTTGTCGGGTCGACATCGATAATCTTCAGGTAAACAGTTCTTTCATAGCACAGGTCGGGATTGTTGTTATCGCATACTGCGTAGGTGAATTGATCGAACCCTTCGTAACCGGTATCGGGCGTGTAAACGTACGACCCGTCGGACGAGAGCAGGTTCGACCATGGGTTGCCTGTATCGCTGCCGTCGCGGTTTGGCGGGTTGGGCGTCAGTGTGCCATGTACGGGTTCACGTACAATGTTTTTATAATAGATCGAATCGCCGTTGGGGTCGTAATCGTTGGTGCCTACGTTGCCCGTAACGGTTTCGTTTACAAGCACCACCATGATGTCGTTGAGGGCAAACAACTGGTTTTCGCGGATGATGACGGTATCGGCATCGATACACCCGTGCATGTCCTCGGCCTCGAGCCTGTACGATCCCGGTGCATAAACAATGGGCAATAGCGGGTTCCCGCCTTCAAAATCGGTCAATAGTTCAGCCCCGCGGTACCATCGGTATGTGGCTTCGGCCCCCTGGCTGTTGGTGCCGTCAATGGTAAGTGGTTCTCCGCCGTTCATTTTCCGGTCGGGACCTGCATCGGCAATCACATTGGGCGAGAAAGTTACATTTACAGTACTTGTGCTCACGCGGTCGCCAACTCCCACGGTAAGGATAAACTGAACGGTTGTGTCGTACACGGCATGGTTAAAGGTTGTTATTGAATCAGAAGGATTGGTGACAAACTCGCCGGGTTCCCACTGGAAGAAATCGAAGCCGGTAAGGCTCTGGCTTTTGCTGCCATCGAGGTACGATTCATCGTCGCAGGGACCGATTATATGGTCGAAATGGTCGGGGTCGCTGTCCATATCTTCCTTTAGCGTGGCGATAGCATGTAAATCGGATGTGATGGCAATTGATGCGGTATCGACATTCCGGTTCGTCACATCGTCCCATTCAAACAGCGGATCGAAAATATCGGATGCCACGGTAACGGCATTGTATACCCGGTCGGGGGCATCGTTGGTTACCGTTGCCCGTATGTAAATGGTGATGCTGTCACCAACTGGCAAATCTCCGGGTTGCAACGATCCGCGCCAATTGTTGTGGAAATCTGTTCCGTTGAATGAATATTGAGCATTGGCAAGGTATTTCGACAACGAGTCGGTTATGAGCACCCCTGTTGCCACATCGGGGCCATTGTTCCTGGCAGTTATTTTAAACAGGGTACTGTTCCTGTAACCAATCAAAGCGGTTGACTGAACAGCCTTTTTGGTGACCGAAAGGTTGGCCTGCCGCAAGGTGTTGTTCACCGTTATTTCGACATACCCCCTCGAACAATTGGGCGGATAGGCATCGTTGCAAACCTGGTAGGTAAAATAATCGATATCGCCGCTAAAGCCTGCTGGCGGGGTATAGGTGAAATTCCCATCAGCATCAATGCGCACGTTTACCCCGTTGGCCGATCGGTACACGCCTTCGGTAACAGCGAGTTCAAACTTTTCATTGGGGTCGTAATCGTTGTCAAGCACGTTTCCCGTTATGGGACGGCCAATTTGGGTGCTGTAATAATCGGGTATGGCAAAGGGGTCGTAGTAGAACCAGTATACGTTAACGGTATCGGTATCGGTACAGCCCACCTGGTCGGTAACGGTAAGGATATACGTGCCCACGGTATCGATAATACACCGGGGTTCTGTAACCCCCGAAACAATATGCCCGTTTGGTGTTTCCCATGAATATGTAATTTGCGAGCCGCTGCTGCCCGACCCGTTAAGTGAAATGGGATGGTTCTCCCTTATGAATTTATCGGTACCTGCATCGGCCAGGGGTGGTGGCAGTACCAAAACGTTCATTTCGTCGGTATCCTGAATACCGTCGTCATCGGTAACGGTGAGGGTGTATGTGGTGGTTTCGCCAATATTAAAGACCGGTACCGGGCTCGTGGGGTTGTCGAGGTAGGTCGACGGGCTCCAGCGGAAAGTAATGATTTCGCCTTCGCTTCCCGATCCGTCAATCTCAACCGATTCCTGGCATTGGCCCACGATAAGGTCGGGGCCGGCACGGGCAATTACCTTTTCCTTAATTTTTGTTTCCCAGCGCGAGGTATCGTTTTCAAAATTGTTTTCAATAATGTCGGTTTCGATCCAGGCCGTGTTGGTGATGTAACGGTCGGCTTCGGGATGGATGAATGCCCTGATCCGTAACCTGAACACCTGTTCTTCAGGCAACAGGCTGTCGGGGAACGTTATAAAGCCGCGCCATGCCTGCCATGTACGCCCATCGTTAATGCTGTACAGCGGGTTGATGAAAGAGGGCGAAAGTTCGTCGTAAACCGTAACGAAAGCCGTATCGGGCCCGTGGTTGTACAGGGTAATGTCGTATTCAATGCTGTCGCCCCAGAAGTCGATCTGGTCGCCGGTTTTGTTAATTTCCACATCGGCATTAAGGGGTGGCCTTACACATTTGATGAACAACCAGCCGGTGCTGCACTGTTCGGGATACCCGTTGTTACAAACTTCGTATTGGATACTGTCCCACAACCAGTAATCGATATCGGGCATAAAGTTAATGTTGCCCGAATAGGTGGTATCGTCCCAGCTCCAGGTGCCGTGGTTGGGTGGGGTAACGATATTTGTCATGCGCAGGTCGAAGCCGTTGATGTCGTAATCGTTATCGAGAACATTTACAGTGGAATCGGTTCCGGCAACAATCCATACCGTATCGCTAATAGTTACCGGTGGATGTGATTCGAGTAATACTACTACCGAGTCAATGGATTCACAACGCAGGTAGTCTTCTACCTCCAGGAAATAAGTACCCGTTGTGTCTGTTTCGATGGAATCGCCGGTTTGAAAGCCGGTAATGTTTCCATCGTCGGTCCACCAAAAATAGGACAATCTGTCGCCGGAACTTTCCGACCCACTGATGTGTATGTTCTCTCCAATATCTTTGAATAATGTATCGCTTTCAATTTGTGCCACGGGCAGTTCGGTAACCTGTACCATCATGGTATCCTGTGCCGTATTCCCGTTAATATCGGTAATGCGCAGCACGTAAGGCAGGGTTTTGCCCAGGGTGTTTTCATCGGGGGTAAATACCGGACTGGCCAGTGTTGAGTCGTTTAGTCCTGTGCCGGGAATCCAGGCATACGATTCGATTTCGCTGTTTGCATTGGAAATATTAGGGAATTCTTTTGACTTGCAACCGGGTACCAGCAGCATGTCGGGCACGGTTACGTATATATCAGCAATTTCGGTGTACCAAATCGAGTCGTTGTCGGAAAAATCGGGGTCGTAAACCGGCGAAAAAGCCAGGGCCTGGTTCCATATACCCCGGGGCGAGTTGGGGCTGATGGTTGCCCTAAGTGTGACGATAACTGAATCGTCGGGTGAAATATCGCCGATCATGAGTGAATCTTCCCAGGGTTGAAGCGGGCCGCCCAGTGAGTATTCCGGGGTGAAAAGGCCAAAGGGTATTGAGTCGGTCAGTACCACATCTTCGGCAATGTCGGGGCCGTTGTTTTTTACAACGATTGAATATTCAATGCGTTCGCCAAACAAGGCTTTTTCGGGACCGGTTTTTTCCACGTACAGGTCGGCAACGGCATCGTCGTCCCTTACAACAATGGTTACAAGGGCTGTGGCATACATGCTGGGGTCGGCATCGGTGCGAACTTCGTATATGAAATGGTCGACACCAACAAACCCCGGGTCGGGGGTATAGGTAAACTCGCCGGTTGGACCCAACAGGTCTGATTCGAGCGATCCGTTCGAAGGGCCTGAAACCAGGGTCGGGGTATAGATCAGGTTAAGCCCCAGTTCATCAAAGTCGTTTTCGCTTACATCGCCGGTAACGGGTTCTTCAACACGGGTATAGTACACATCATTAAACGCATGCAGCGAGAGGTAATCGACGGTGTAAACCCGCATTTGCACCGGTTCACCGAGGCAGCCAACCGAATCGAGCACCGGGTAAACGGTAATGTCGTAAAAGGTGTTCTGGCGGTCCCAGCGGATGTTTTCGGTTACGTTTGTTTTGGAATTTATTATAATGGGCCGTGCCTGGTTGCCCCAGGTCATTGTCCATTCGAAGCGGTATGCCGGGTTCTCGGGCACCGACAAGGCATGGGTGGAGTTGTACTGCACATAGCGCACCTTTTGGGCATGGGCAAAGTGCGGCCAGGCTGAGAGCAGGATGAGTGCTGTCAGAATAATTAATGTTTTCGCTATGTTGAGTGCCCGTGTCATTTTATTGATTATCTACCCTTCAGCTTCCGCCAGCTGGCGGAGAGCCTGGTAGGTGTTGTTTGTTAATTTCTACCTTTTAATTTTTTAAATATTTCAATCTCTAAAGAACGTTACTACCTAACTGGCAGCCCTTGTTCCCCTCTTGGGAGGGGTTAGGGGTGGGTTTTCCCCTCCTGTGGAGAGCCTTCCGGCAAACCGGAACAGGTCGTCCCGGCTTGTCGGGAGGTTAGGGGTGGGTTTCCCCTTCCGCCAACTGTCGGAGATTAGGGCAAATAATTTTTTTCAAAACTTCTACCCTGTGGCCGATACAGCAGGCTGCCATTTTTCGGCGGCGGTTGATCGGCCTTTGGTTGTTTTGGCCTTTTATCCCCCGGCATAAATGCCGGGGCTACAAAATGATCGCCCCTACGAGGCTTTAGGTCTCAGCCAAAATTATGTTTTCACCATTTTAAGAACGTTAGTGCCTGTCTTGCAGCCCTGTTCTCCCCCTTGGGGGAGTTAGAGGGGGCCTTTAAAGAACGTCACTACCTGTCTTGCAGCCCCTGTTCTCCCCCTTGGGGGAGTTAGAGGGGGCCTTTAAAGAACGTCACTACCTGTCTTGCAGCCCCTGTTCTCCCCCTTGGGGGAGTTAGAGGGGGCCTTTAAAGAACGTCACTACCTTTTGGCAGCCCTTATTCCCTCTCCTTTGGAGAGGGTTAGGGAGAGGCCTAATTTGCAAAATCAATATCATCCAAAATGATGGGTTTCGGATGGATCATGATAATCCGTTCGTCCCGTCCGCCTTCTATATCACTGTCGAGGATCAATACCTCTACATCGCTTTCTTCGTTGCCGGCCGATGTTATCACTACCTTCCACGGCCGGTTTTCGGGTGGCAGTTCATCGTTAATAAAATTGTTTTCGATGGCAATGATGTTCTGCCGATACGTTTGGTATTCCAATTCGCCGCTGTCAACCAAATTGCCGTTATAGTCGTATACTTCCCAGGTAAAGCTGTAACTGCGGGCCCCGTAATATTCTACAATGAACTCAAATACCTCATCGGGGATGAGCGATACGGCCGAACAGTTTTTAATGCCCGGTGTTGAATCGGAGAACATGATGTAGGGCTGGTTGAAAATTTCAATCCACAAGGTGTCGGGCAGGCTTACACAGCCAAAATTGTCGATATATGTAGCTTGCCAGTAATACTGCGCGGCATCAAAATTCATAGCAACATCGATATTTGGCAAAAAGTCTTCGTATACCATTGCATCGCTTTCGTGGAACAATTGCCAGTGCCACGATTGCGGGTTTACGCCCCGGTCGAGCAACGAGTAGTTGCGGGTATGGCCGCGTGTAACTTCCTGGTTGGAGGGGAATATTTGCGGTGGCGGCGGTTGCACATGCCCGATAACGGTATGATCGGGGAAATCGGGTAAAATATCACCGGGAACACCCCCGCTCGAGGCTTCGAGAAGCTGGTAATAAATGACTGTGTCGGATGTAATGCCGCTCATGCCGTCAACAAGGAATGACACGTTGTTTATTTCGCCGTCGCCGTCCCAGTCATAAAGGTCGTCGCTGGTGATGTGCATGTTTTGGGTTTCCCCGTTCAGTGCATACACGATGTCGTAGGGCGGCATGCCCTCAATTTCGAGGAAGACGCGGGCGCTGTCGTCGTACGAGCATATAATGGTTTCGTTGGCGAGGAAGCGCACTTTGGGCGGTGCCGATATTTTGATGCGCATGCCACGGTACTTGCCAAAGTCTTTCGAGCTTCGCTCGCAGCCATCGGCCGAAATTTCCCATACGTAAACATAGCCCGTATCAAGCGCCGTACCAATGTCCCAGCGCACGAACATGGATGTGTGGTTACGTGCATTGCCCACCACGGTATCGGTAAGCCCGTCGCCGGCCATCATGGTGGCTTCGGCATCGTGATAAAGCATTCCGCCCGATACTTTCCATACAAAACGCGAGGGCAGGCGGTAGTTTTCGTCACCCGGAACCTGGTAACGATGAACCGACCAGTTCACCACGCTGTCTAACGGCCATGTGGGATTTGGAATGGGAACCCGTTGGGCAAAGGCAGCCTGAACGGCCATAAATAGTATGGTCGCGATCATGAAGGTTTTTATGTTTATGTACCGTTTCATCTGCATTTACTGGTCACTGGTTACTGGTCATTAGTCACTGGTCTCATGTCTCAATTCTCACAGTCTCATTGTCTCACACTTTCACCGTCTTACTTATCAATCCATAGTCATATCGCCTGTTTGTGGCAAGTGCAATATGGTGATTGTGATTTCGGGGAATTGCCCGTGGGTTGGTCCCAGTGGTGCAATTTTCCCTGTTGAACCAAAGTTGTCCCTCAGGTAATCGATCCCGATGGTATATTCTTCGTCAATTGCCACGTCGAGATCCTGTACCCCGGGCAGGTCGAATGTGTATTGCAACGATGCATCCAGGTCGGTTTCTTCAATAACAACTTCCTGGTAATTAAAGGTGCCGTCCATATCGGGATAGGTGTACACGAAGGTGTACGGGTACGAATTACTTTGCAGCTCGTTAAACTGCACGGTAACGGCGTATTCCTGGTCGGCGCATTCGTCGCGTGTACCAACGAGGAACCATATTTCAGGCGGAACCTGAATGACGTGCTTGTACCCCGTTATCTGGTCGGCAATAATACAGTTGTCGAAACTGCGCTCGTACACGGCAATGTAGCCGTAGTTGCCGCCCGTTCCGTCGTTCCAGCGCACCCATATTTCAGAGGCGTTGTTTGCATCGCCGGCAAGTTCGAGGTAGCTGCCGTCGCCCAGCGGGTTTGTTCCTGCCGCGGGGGTCCAGGTATCGGTTGCCGGGTCGTAGGTGCCCAGTGTACCGTTTTCAACATACCACACGAAGGTGGAGGCCTCTTCATAATTGATATCGCCCTCGACCGAGTAGCGGTGGTACGAGCTTTCGACCACCGGCGTTTCCGGCAGCTTTGCCGGGTCGTCGAGGTTGGCGGGTACAAACGGGTTGTACCCATCGGGCGTTTCCTGTGCCAGGGCTGCAATGCCGAGGCAAAGTAAAAACGCCATCCCGTAAATTTTTTTGTACTTCATGATCTTATATCTAAAAAAATTCAAATTTCAGATTCTCTTTTTCGGAGTGCTCTTTATGCTCTTGTGTCATATCGAACGAAGCGACCTTCACTTCTGTGTCATTTCGATCCGCAAGCTGGCGGAGAGAAATCTGTTATTATGAAGGATTCCTCGTCGCAGCGCTTCCCTCGGAATGACACGCTTTTACGAATGACACCCTTTTCGGAGTGAACACTCTTTTCTCTTTCACAGAACTTTCACCCAACACGAACCCGCTGTTCGCCCGGGCTTGTTTCTTCCATTTGCGTCTCGGTTACCCAGACAAGGTCATGGTTTTCCGCTTTGTTTGACTGTGCCGAAACATTTTTCGGTTTTTTTACAAACCAATAATGTTCTCCGCTTACATTTGCTTCAACAATGCGTTTAATCACTCTCTTTAATCCCTGCAAATATTCCTTCATCACTTTTCCAACTTTTTTCGTTTACCCAAAATTCGTTTACCCATTAATTTTTCCGGCTGACTGTATTTTGCGTGTTTTTAATGTGAACATGTGCCGGTTTTGCCAAAAACCAGTAGTGTTCACCCCTGATGTTTGCCATTATCAGGCGCTTAAAAACAGCCAGCACTTTTAGTAATTCTTTTTTCATTTTCATTAAATTTTACCCCATTAATTTATTCTTCGTTTAAATTTCCCGTTTACATAAAATTTGCCTGTGGCCGATAAAGCGATGTGCCATTTTTCATCGCCGGTTGATCGGCCTTTGTTTATTTGTCATTTTTTACACAGGGCGTTGCCCTGTGCTAATAACTATAACCCTTACAGGGTATAGGTGTTAGCAAAAATGCTTTATCATTCATTTAAAGAACGTCACTACTTTCTAAGGTAGTTACCCAGCTCTCCGCCAGTTGGCGGATCGGGGGTGATGTGGCCGATACAGCGAGTTGCCATTTTTCAACGACGGCAGATCGGCCTTGGGTTATTTTGACCTTTTTAATCCCCGGCATAAATGCCGGGGTTACAAAATCATCGCCCCTACGAGGCTTTAGGTCTCAGCCAAAATTTTGTTTTCACCATTTTTAGAACGTTAGTGCCTGTCTTGCAGCTCTTGTTCTCCCCCCTGGGGGAGTTAGAGGGGGCCTTTAAAGAACGTCACTACCTGTCTTGCAGCCCCTGTTCTCCCCCCTGGGGGAGTTAGAGGGGGCCTTAAAGAACGTCACTACCTGTCTTGCAGCCCTTGTTCTCCCCCTTGGGGGGAGTTAGAGGGGGCCTTTAAAGAACGTCACTACCTGTCTTGCAGCCCTTGTTCTCCCCCTTGGGGGGAGTTAGAGGGGGCCTTTAAAGAACGTCACTACCTGTCTTGCAGCCCTTGTTCTCCCCCCTGGGGGAGTTAGAGGGGGCCTTTAAAGAACGTTAGTGTCTGTCTTGCAGCCCTTGTTCTCCCCCTTGGGGGAGTTAGAGGGGGCCTTTAAAGAACGTCACTACCTGTCTTGCAGCCCTTGTTCTCCCCCTTGGGGGGAGTTAGAGGGGGCCTTTAAAGAACGTCACTACCAATTTTGCAGTAACTGCCCCCCTCTCCCTGGGAGAGGGGTTGGGGGTGAGGCTTACATCCATTCGGACCTGAATGCAATTTGCCCTGTTTCAAATTCTGTGTCATTTCGATCCGCCAGCTGGCGGATCAGGGTGACACGCGTTGATTCTACTGTCATCTTTGTATTGTGCCCAAAATTCACTGGGGTTAAACCCTCAGGATGACACTCTCTTACAGGATGACGCTTCACTCTTGTGTCATCTCGAATGGAGCTTTGCGGAGTGAGAGATCTGCTCTTTCATGAGATTCCCCGCCTCGCGGGACTTCGCTATGCTTTGCCTCTCTACGTTTGGAATGACACTGCTTTTACGTTGAGATTCCCCGCTTCGCGGGACTTCGCTATGCTCCGCCTCTCTGCGTTCGGGATGACACCGATTTTCCTTTAATTTCTTAGAACGTTTTTGCACCCGTGTACTCGATGCCCGTAATCGTGTATGCCATGGCCATATCCATGGTACCCGATTGCGGCAGGTGGTTGATCACACGTATCTGCAGGCGTATATCATAGCCCGAGTTGTTCGTGATCTCGGTATCGTACTTATCGCGCACCGATGTGATGGTGAGCTCGTACTCGGTTGTCCGGTCAATTTGTCCGGTTGCCTCGGTTACCTGCAGGTAGTAGTCGTTTTCGGCTATATAGTCTATAACCATGGGGTTACCGCTGTTACCCGGTACCGCGGGTGTTCCCTCGGTAATGTTGCGCACATCGTAGGTGAGGCTAAGCGGGAAGCGGCTCTCGGGTATGGGCACGCCTGCCGGCTTGTCCAAAAAGTTGAGGCCCACGCGCAGCGGCGCGTAGTAGTCGCCCATGGCATAGCAGTCCTGTGTTTCGGCCGAAGCAAACTCCAGGAACATGTTGTTGGGCTCCAATTGTATGCTTATGGCACGTGTTGTTGAACAGCCGTGCGGGTTTGTTTCGGTTACCGCGAGGTGAACCAGTTCGGAAACAGTCCTGTCCATATCGTTGAAACGGACGGTTACATCGGTTTCAAACTGTCCTTCGAGGTAGTCGATGCTGCCAACCGGCATGGGGTTGAACGTTGCATCGTAGTAAGCCCACTCGAAGGAGTTGCCTTCGTGCTCGTCTACTTTAAAACTGTGGATTGAACCTTCGATGAAGATAAAATCCTGTGCAAAAGCCATTGTGGCTGTTGTTGTCACGATTATGGTCGTGACTGCGAGGCGGTTTACAACCTTGTTGCGTAACCGCTTGAATGAAAAATAGTCCGAATATTTTTTCATTTTTTTAAATTTTAAAGCCCCATCCGGCTTTGCCACCTTCCCCCAAGGGGAAGGCCCCGGTGTGGGCTGTATTTCAATTAATTTTTTCACTGCCTTTTCGGGCAGGTTTTGTGTCATTTCACTTTCTGTGTCATTTCGATCCCGATGTATATCGGGAGAGAAATCTGTTCGTCTAATGATGAGATCCCTCCTAACGTCGGGATGACAATACTGTGATGAGATTTCCCGCTTCGCGGGACTTCGCTACGCTCTGCCTCCTTCGTCCTCGGAATGACACTCTTTTTTCTTTTGTGTCATCTCGAACGGAGCTTCGCGGAGAGAGATCTGTCCATTATAGAAGAGATTTCCCGCTTCGCGGGACTTCGCTACGCTCCGCCTCACTGTGTTCGGAATGACACCCTTTTTCGGAATGACACCGTTATATTTCATCATTTAAAAAGAACCTTCCGGGATTTTTGGAAGCAATTAAAGCTTCTTTTTTTTCCCGTCTCCATTTTTTGAGTTCTTTCTCCCGTTCAATTGCCTGGTCGATCTCGTTAAATTCTTCAAACCATACCAGGTAGTGGCAATTGTACCGGTGAGAAAACCCTTTTAGTTCGCCCGTTGTATGTTCGTATACCCTTCGGTGTAAATCGTTCGTGACCCCGATGTAAAGAACGGTTTTGTTCTTGTTGGTCATCATGTACACATAATAAGTATTCATACATACTTCGGTTTTTCATTTTTGCTTACACATTTCACTTTCTGTGTCATTTCGACGACGTAGGAGGAGAAATCTGCTTGTAACAAGGGATTCCTCTCCGCCAGCCGGCGGATCGGAATGACACCCTTTTTCGGAATGCCACGTTATTACGAATGACACTGTGCGGGTCAATAACCAGCGTATCCCTATCCGTTCCCCGTGCGGATAGCGCGCTATCCCGTTCTTACTCTGCAATTGCCGGACAGGAATGTCCGACCTGCGGGATACGCTGTTTCCCCTGTCAAACTTTTTTAGAACTTATACCGGTTTCTCCATACCGGGCTTTACTACGGTCTCCCGTCTTTTGTCTTTTTTCTTTCGTCTTATCGCGCGATTAAAAATCACGCGTCCCAATCCCAAAGGCTAAAGGCCTCCGCCCCGGCAAGCCGGGACGGTGCCTGATGTATGTTTTTAGCCTTATGAGTTATGGTCCAACAGTAATTACAGAAGTAGCCGGAGCTGCATAAATTGTAACATCATCAGATGTGTTCGCATCTATATTATTTGTGCCTCCAATGCGGTCACCCTGAGCACCTTCTTTATCCTGTCGTTCTTCGCCAAGTATTGTTCCAGTACCTCCATCCTCTTCATAAAGGGTAATATTCGTTGCAGTAACAGAATATACTATGTCATTATCATCACCCCATCTATCATTCCAGCTAATTGAAGTAGTTAAAATGGGACCACCGCCATCAATGGTTGAACTTCCTGTTGCAACAGTTTCAGCATTAAATTGCTGCAAGTCTCCAGTAGCAGAACCTGTCCCGCTATATACAGCTGTGACAACATAATCGAAACCAATTGAAGCGTAAACAGGGTCAACATCAATATCCCCATCAAATGTAATCTGAACACTGATATAACGGGTTGTTCCAATTGTACCTTGCTCTCCTTGCAATGTTCCATCAGCAGTTGCTGGATCAACAAGTGGTGCTGCACCATCATTTAAAGCATTGTCGAAAATGTAAGTTGCGTCATCATTATTGTCTCCACAATCGTCCCAGTCTGTTACTTCAGCACCTAGCTCAGTTGATGCATAAACCCAAGCATCGAAAGTAAATACATCAACATAGAAATCCCTGGTTGTTGTACAAGTTTCAGCACTTTCATCAACCACTCTGACAATGTAACTATCTGCTGCTTCGTCTGTCCATGTAAATTGGAAAGTTGCTTCAGCTTGACCTGAGACATCGGTATAATCATCTGGATCAGCTGCAGTGCCTCCAGCATCTCTCAGAATTGACCAAGAATAAGTGCCACCTCCATCTGTAGAAACAGTGTAGGTGTGTGTTGACCCTGTTACATGAGTTACAGGATCAGCAGCAGTACCCGTGTTGTACTGTCCCCAGGCATTTGTGCCCAGCCCTACTCCCAGGGCGAGCACCATCATAATTTTTAATACTTGTTTTTTCATAAGACTAACATTTTTAACGTTAAACATTGAATTTTCATTAAAATTTTTAAGCCCCCTCCGGTTTGTTTGGCCGGATTCGGCTGTTGTGTAAAATTTTGTTTTCATACATTTTTAATTTTAAGTTATACATTAATATTTTAAGTTTCAATTTAATTCAGTTCAATAGTGCCTGAGTGCCTGAGTCTCCTTGTGTCATTTCGATCCCGATGCATATCGGGAGAGAAATCTGCTCTTTAAAGATGAGATTCCTTCCCGATATCGCTATGCTCATCGGGACAAGCTGTCGCTTCGCTTCCCTCGGAATGACACGCTTTTTACAACTGTCATTTTCGCATTGTGCCCATAAAAATGGGTTTCCTCTCGGAATGACACGCTTTGCGATGAGATCCTTCACTTCGTTCAGGATGACACCCTCCTCGGAATGACACCCTTTTTCGGGTGATCTCCTCTTCTGTGTCATCTCGAATGAAGCTTTGCGGAGTGAGAAATCCGTTGTTACAACAGATTCCCCGCCTCGCGGGACTTCGCTATGCTCCGCCTCACTGTGTTCGGAATGACACCAAGTCTGGAATGTCGTACTTCCATCGTCAACTGCTCTCTGCCCTGAGCCCTTTGCCCATTGCTCTGTGCCCTGCGCCCTGCGCCCTCTGCTCTTTGCCCTGTGCCCTGTGCCCTGTGCTCTGTGCTCTGTGCGCTGTGCCCTTTGCCCTCTGCTCTTCGCCACTACAACCTGACTGTTTCCGCAATTTCCATGCAACACCCTGTATTGCCGGGTTTTGGCCTGCAATGTGTCCCAATATGGGAGGATTGCGGGGCCGGTTTCCCGGAATGACACGCTTTTACGAATCACACCCTCCTCGGAATGACACCCTTTTACGATGAGATTCCTCCTCGTTCCTCGTCGGAATGACACGCTTTTTTCTTTTGTGTCATTTCGAACAGCCTGTCCCGCAATAGCGGGAGAGCTTTGCGGAGAGAGAAATCCGTTGTTTATTGAACAGATTCCTCGTCCTTCGTCCTCGGAATGACACGCTTTGCGATGAGATCCTTCTCTTCGTTCAGGATGACACCCTTTTTTCGGATTACACCCTGCTTGGAATGTCTCCTTATTTTTCAAAATTTTAAAGAACGTTACTACCTTACTGGTAGCCCTGTTCTCCCCCTTGGGGGGAGTTAGAGGGGGCTTATTAAAGAACGTTACTACCTAACCGATAGCCCTTTATTCCCCTCCTTGGGAGGGGCTAGGGGAGGCCTTTACGGCGACACGTAAACCACACTGGTGTTGGGTATGCCCCAAAGGGTGCGGGTTTGGGTATAACTGCCCGAACCGTTGTCGCTTGTTTCTACTATATAAGAACTGCCCGAATATGCTTTGACCGATGACTGCTCTATCGATAGTTGTACTGCATAATCGGATGTTATATCGCCAATGAGTTGTACCTCGAAGGTAACATCATCGGTATTAAATACTTCGGCATCATCAACGGTAACGGTTAATGTAAACGATGTTTCATCGCCGGTTATCTCCCAGTCGTAGCCTTCGGGGGAGGTTTGTCCGTTTGTAGCGGCAAAAGGCATAATGGAATGTATGCTGTTATTTACGCTACCCGATGTAACCGTAAACGAACCGGTAAATTCCCAACTGTTTATGGTGAAATTATCTGCTTTCAACATGCTAACGGTGAAAGGCACCGTTGTAATTTCGTCGCGTATGTTTAACACACCGGCGGCATTGTCCCATATTGAACCGGTCATGCTGTTACAGGTAAAATCGTTGGCGGGCAGGGTTACATAAAATGTGTTTGCAATAATGTTAATATCAAACCGGCGGCGGGCAAGGCATGCACCACCGGAATACTCGGCATAGATTAAGTGCAGGGTTGCGCCATTGCTGAAAATATTCACATTTTCATCAAACAATATTTCAATGTAGGCATTTCCTTCAAGGATGGTCCGCCCTTTTACCCATGAAAGTGCGTTGGTCAATTCATAACTGTCGGAACCGTCGGGTGCCGTACCATTAATTGCTTCGGCTTCGTTATCGTAAATAATCCATTCGTAGGTGTTTCCTGCATCGCCCATGGGTATTACCGAATACTGGTGCCACGAGTTCAGGTATGGATTATCGGAGGTGTTTTGGGCATGGGCATAGCGCGGCATGGCCGAAAGCAGGATGAGAAGCAAGCCCCACCCCAGCCCTCCCCGCCAGCCGGCGGGAGGGAGAAGCCTCTGCCAAATTTTTGCTATGTTTTGTGCCTTAAACATCTATCATTTACTATTCTTAATATTTTTTTCTTTTTCAGACTCTTTCAGGTCTGTTAGACGCTGAAAGGTCGGGATTTTCATTTCCAACTCTTTTTATTGTGGCCGATACAGCGTGCTGCCTTTTATCAGCGGCGGTAGATCGGCTCTGGGTTGTTTTGGCCTTTCTTTCCACAGGGCGCTGCCCTGTGCTATTATCTTACGCCCCCTTGGGGCTTGTGTCTCAATCCAAAATGTTATTTCAAACATTTAAAGAACGTTACTACCTTGCTGGTAGTTACCCACTCCCCCTTTCCGCGAGCGCCATAGCTACTCGTCCGACGCCATAGGCTTTGGCCGACGGCTGTCAGCGGACCGCGTGCCGCCTAAAGCTTTAGCGGTGGCGCAGGCGCTAGGGGCTGGGGGGTGACTGAGGCCGATACAGCGTGCTTCCTTTTTGGGGCTGCGGCAGATCGGCCTTGGGTTGAATTATCATTTATATTCCCCGGCATAAATGCCGGGGCTATTATTATTCAACCCTTTTAGGGTTGTCAATTCCATCGATTTAAAGAACGTGTTTAAATGGAGTGGTTTAGGGTGAGGCCTAATCCATTCCATCGATATTACCCGGTATGGGTAAATTCTTTATTAAATGCAGAACGTTGTTCTGATCGCTGCTGGCATCGTCGCCAACAGTATCGTCGTTTTCGGTGCCAAGCTGCGTATTTTCATCCACTTCGGTGCTTTGCCCCGTTATATTTGAAAGCGCTACTTCTACCAATTGCGTTGTGCCGTGTATATCGTTATATTCTACCTCAAGAGTTATTATTGTTGTGGGTGTGCCTGCATTGTACTCAACGGTTACCGTGCCTGTTTCGGTTGCAGGGGCGGTCATTCCCAACCCGTTTGAGGTAAAGGTAACGGAATTTACCGAAGCATCGTTGCCGCCACCGCCGTTTTCGGCAATGGTGATGGCATAATCGAAGCTCCAGTCGTTTTCATAGAAATCGGAAACAAGGTTAATGGCATAGGAAACGGTTGTTGTTGTTCCGGTGCCATCCGGTTGTACCCCAATCCCAACCTCGAGTATGTCGGTATCGGTATCGGGGCAGATGTCAATTTCATCGTCGATATCGACATCGAAGGGCCCGTTTAGTGTGAAGGTGTAGCTGCGCTCATTGGGGCAACTGCTCACGGCATGTATTTCGGTAAAAACCAAATCGAAAGTGTTTTCGGCGGCAAGGGTGCCATCAAAAGTTACGGTTGCCGTAACATCGGTGCCGGCATTGTTTACAGTCAAAGAATAATCGACACCTTCGGTATAGGGAGTGGTGCGGTCACCCTGGTCGTAAATTTCCCAGTAAGCATTTCCATTGGAGAGGTTGGCCGCATTTTCCATGGTTATAAAATAATCGTGGGTAGAATATTGCAGGGGTTGGTCGGCCCCACCTGTAAACCCTTCATCGGTTGCACCAACTGTTATGTTATCTGACAAATGGGGTGTGTGTTCAACGGTAACAGTGTAAATGTGTTTCTCTACATCGTTGTTGTTTTGGTCGGTAACACGGTAATACACTTCCGATACCCCTTCCCAAAATGTGAACTCATCGGGGTTTCCAACAGTCCAGGGAATGCTGTGGGTATTGTTGGTAGTATGGTAAACCCGGTAGCGTATGGCACCGCTTGCCGCGTTATCGATAAACCATTGCCCGGTGTTGCAATTATCCGTAATGTCGGTTGCAATAAGCGCCATGCCCGTTATGGCGATGTTTTGATCGGCCGTGTTTTCGGCACAGTACGTGGGGGTTGAAAGGTCTTTTACAATTTCGGGGTCGATGCCATCGAGCACGATAAAATCCTGTGTGAGTGTTGAATTTTCATTTCCGCAGGCATCGGTAATGGTATAGGTGCGTTCAACGGTGTAGGAGCAACCGGTACCCACGGTTTCATCCTGATCGAATTCAACGATTAAACCGGCATCGCCGGGAGAACAATCGTCGGTAACCGTTACACCGGCGGCTTCAATTTCGGCCACCGTGGCATAAGCTGCCGGCAGATCGGCAATTTGGTTGTAGGGCCCCTGCGAGTATACAAGGGTTCCGCTCCATTCAGGCGCTTGGGTGTCTTCAATGGTAAAAATGGCCGAAGTGTTGTCAGAATTACCTGCCGGATCGGTCACGGTAAAGGTTACTTCCTGCTCTTTTGCATTGCCGCAATCCGTGGTCCAGCCACCGGCGTCGTAGTCGTTTGTCCATATAAACTGTAAAGGCGAAACGCAGGGATCGGAAGCCACGGCACCGCCGTGACTGTTCAGCCAGTTGTTGAGTTGGGTAAGGTTCCCTTCACCATCGCATTCCACGGTCAAGGGCGATGCTTCTGTGTCAATTGTGGGCGCAGTTACATCTTCTACAGTTATTACCTGTATGTGTTCATTTGCCGCGTTGCAATTGTCCTGGGCGCTCCAGGTACGTGTAATGGAATAGTTGTAATAGGCCGGGTCGGCCGGGTCGAGAACCCGTGTGCTAACCTGGCTGTAGGAATAGGTTGGGTTAATGTCGCAGTTTTCGTTGTAGGTAAATACCTGCGCTGCGGGTATGTTGTTACAATCGACTGTTACAGAAGGAGCTAATGTATTAACGTTTTCATTCCATTCCGGCTGGTCGTTGTCTTCTACCGTAATTTCGCGGGTATGGAAAATGGAATTCCCGCAGGCATCGGTCACGGTCCAGGTGCGGAAAATGGTGTATGCATTGTCGTCGCAGGTACCGCTTTCACCGTCGGCATTGCGGTTATTGGATGATGTGTAGGTGATGTCGGGATCCGGTATGCAATCATCGGCGGCAAAAACATCCGTGCCAATTTCGGCCGGAGTAGGTATCGCGTGACAATCTACGGTAATGTCGGGCAAAAGGTCGGCAATGGTAACCGGTGTACCCCCTGCATCGGTGAAATAGGGATCGGTCGTGTCGTCGACAATGATATCTGCCTGATAGGTACTGGTTTGATCACACCCATCGGTTACGGTAAAGGTTACCGTTGTAATGCTTCCTGCGCCGCAGGTTTGGCCGCTTAGGCTGGTATAGTCGTTATCGATGGTAAAGCCTTCGGTATGGCAGTTATCGGTAATGTCGTTGTCGATGTCGATTCCGGCATAATTGCCGAGCCAGGTGGTAATTGCGGCTGAATGATCGGCACCGTCGGTACATTCGAGGGTTAAATCGGTGGGGGTTTCATTAACAACCGGCCCTTCGTTGTCGATGAAATATTCAAATACCTGTGTACATTGGCTGGTGGCTCTTAATTGCATGGTGGGGCTGCCCTGTATTTGAATGTCGTAAGTGAGGGTAATGTCCCTGTCGCGGCTTACAAGGCATTCGGGGCCATCGGGATCGCCCAGTACGGCGGACTGGGAGGCAATGAAAGTAAGGATGTTGTATGTACGTAACCACGAGAACCAATCGGGCAGCACCGGGGTTGCATCACCGCCAAAATCTTCGGCTTGCATGTTGCATTCATGGTGTGCTTCAACCGTACCGGCTGGGCAAACACTTCCGAAACCAAAATGCGAAGCAACAACAATGTTGTGGGTTACCGATTTTGGGTGGTTACCGGTAGCATCGTTATAGTCCCAGCGTACCGTTGTTTGCCCCAGGGCAAAATCGGCATTAAAGGTAAAAATGTCATCTTCCGTTCCGTCATCAATGTCTTCAATTACAAATGGGCCGGTTACTGTTTGTGTGCCGTTGTTATGGGTAAGGGTAACCGTAACTTCGCCCATGCTGCAGTTATCGGTAATGGTGGCCGGAATGCTCAGGTTATAGGTTTCGTCCTCGTTATCGGCAAAAATGTAAAAGCGCTGGCCGGGGTCAAAGGATCCCTCGAAATTGTAATCGCCGGCATCGGTTGGTTCCGAAGCGTCCACAAAGTCAAATACCGGATCGGTAATGTCCTCGAGCTGAACCGTGTATGTATAGGTGTTGGTATTTCCGGCTTTGTCCTCGATGTGCCAGGTTACATCGGTTTCCGAATCGGAGAAATAGTAGCCATCGGTTGGGTCGTTGGGCGTAACAAGGTTCACGTCATACTCCGTTGCATCGCCTTCGAAAGTGACCCAGATGCGTTCGATCTCGCAGTTGTCATCGCCGGTGAGGCTCATGTCGACCCCCGACCCGGCTTTGTCGTGGGTATAGTCGCAACCCACACCGGCATCGAAGGTAAATAGTAGCGGTGAGGTGGTAAACCCGGGGTTTTCGTTATCGCTGACGGTAATGGTATTGGTGCCGGTTGTTACGTTGCCCGAGTAGTCGGTAATCCTCCATTGAACCTGGGTTTCCCCCACATCGTAACTGTCCGATGCATTGCTGCTTTGGGTATACCCGCCCCAGGCAACCGTGCCCCAGTCGGTTTCATCGTCGTAACGCCAGCGGGTTTGGTATTCAACGGTTTCCACGTTGCCGCAGTCGTCGTAATAGTTGTCGCCGGCATCCTCGCCCTCATAAATGCGGAGTATTACGGAACCCTGGCAGGAACCGGGTATGTTGTTCACCGAAACGTCGGCAGGAAGGGTCAGGGTGGGTGGCGTATCATCCCCGACATCGATGGTTGCAGAAGCCGGTGGATCGGATAAGCAGCCATTTTCATCGGTTACCGTTACTTCAACCGTGGCGCTAACCGGTACCAAAGCAGGTGCTACCACATCCCATGAAACGCCGTAGGTGTTGTACAAATCGCCCCCGGAAACTTTTGTGCCTGTGTGCTCGGTGATTTCCCAGTCGTAGGCAGCGTATTCCTGGTCCAGTTCGTAAACCACTTCGTTTAGGGGGCAGTAATAGCCCGAGTTGGAGGTGACACCGCCATCAACCGTTAGTGTAATAATTCTTTAATAAGTTAACTTATTCTCAAAGCCTCACCAGTGTAAGTCCACCGAAAAGGTTTAGCCCTTGTGTTATTATATATTTTGACATATTCAATTAATTGCGAGGCCAATTGCTCTGATGATTGCC
>JAIOZY010000028.1 GCA_021740385.1 Prolixibacteraceae bacterium
ACACCGTAAACAGCCTGTTGGTTTCGTAAGGCGGTTCGGAAGGATGGGGCACATCGTAAAGCTGGTTGTCCCTGAATTCCAGCAGGTGGTCGTCAAAAGCATTCAGCTTTATCTTATTGTAATCCATGTTTACCATGCATACGGGCGCTTTCTGGTTTTCTTTGAATCCGGTGAAAATTTCATCCAACGCGCTAAAAGTTGGAATTGATGTAGCGTCGAAATGGGCCCTTACAAGTTCATTGTACATTAGCTCCCATTGGTCATTTGCCAGTGTAACCGTCGAGTCGCTGCCATCGAACAGGAGTACATCCGATAAGGGGAAGGCCTTGTCATAAAGAATTCCTGTAGGGACTTTGCCCGGGTCAAGATGATCGAAAATTGCAAAATAATCGATATCCTGGCTTTTCCCTGATATGCAGAAAAAAGTGAGCAGGGTTAGAAGTAGTGCCGGTAACTTTCGTATTTGTCGTATCATAACAATAAAAGCATTATCTCGTTAAAATCAGCTTTTTCGTATCCACTTCTTTGCCGTCGGCAATAAGGGAGTAAAGGTACATTCCTGCCCTCAGGCTGTTGCCCTCGATGGTTACAGAAGTATTGCCGCGCTCGTTTATGGCAAACGACTTGATTTGTTCGCCCTGCAGGTTGTACACGTAAAGGGTGGCTTTACCAACGCTTCGTGGAAGGGAAACAGCAATACGGGTAGATTTGCTGAACGGGTTTGGGATATTTTGTCCCAAAGCGGCCGTTTGAAGGGCATCTGTCCCCTGTAAAGCAGGTTGTACGGTTTCAGTATCGCCTGTGGCTTTTTCTTCATCCGAAGCGCTTCTGCTTTTTTTCAATTCAGCCTCCAGGTTGTCGATGCGCACCTGTTGTTCTTTCATGGCTTCAACAATCACGGGTATTATGGCATTGTAATTAACATAGTACTGGTCTTCTTCTTCGCCGTAAAAAACGGCCTCGGGCAGTATTTTTTCAAGGTCCTGGGCAATAAAACCAAGCTGGTTTTTTTCATGTTTTGATAGTTCGTTCTCAGCACGGGTACTTTTAAGTGAATTGTTACCGTTGCTGATGAAATCGTATTTCAACCCGTCCATTTTCAGGATTTTTTGCAAGGGTGTTTCAATGGTCCTGAAATTTTCCTTTAACCTTCTGTCGGAGCTGAATAACGCATCTATCGCATAATAGGTATGTCCGTTAATTTCAGCAAATTTATGGTTCCAGCCGCCTATACGCCCTGTGTTGGGTACAACCGGGTAAATGTCGGGGGCGTCGTGATAACACCCAATGACCAGATTCGATGCCGTGGTAAAAACGTTTCCGCCTATATACAGGTCGTGTTCCATGTTAACATGGTACCCGAAGTTACAATTGCCCGAGGAAGAGACCTCGATGGCTTTTACCGGTTCCTGGCTGAATGAACAGAAAGGAACAAGAAAAAGGGAACACAGGAGAATAGCGGTTTGCAACTTTTTGCGGTTGCTTAAACGATAGGAGAAATTTAATTTTTTCATAATTTTTCAGGTTTATTTATGTTTATTGATTTTTCAAAATCATATCTTTTTTGGAAATTCGTTTTTCCGGCTGGCAGGTTTGACCCGTTCCGTGTCATCATGGCATTACAGCTGTTATTTGCTTGTCATTCCGAGAGGAAACCCATTTTTATGGGCACAATGCGAAAATGACAGTTGTAAAAAGCGTGTCATTCCGAGGGAAGCAAAGCGACGAGGAATCTCTACAAATACAAGCAGATTTCTCCTCCTTCGTCGTCGAAATGACACGCTGGTCGAAAACTGTCATTGGTAGTAACTGATGTCAATTTTCCAAAATGTTAAAGAACCTTCGCAGGTGGGTTTTAAATAATACTGTTACCATACCTGCTTAATATCAAAGCAGCCCTCTGCCGTGGCGCCTTTAATGAAATAAATGCCCGGTATCGCGGCTTTTTTTGGCGTTTCGTAAGGAATGGCCGCATCGGCATCCCGCCAGTAGGTATAATTTAACCTTGGCGTACTTCCCTCGGTAATTGATTTTTTTGTTAGGTCAATAATTATTGAGGGGGAGCATACTTCAACCTGGGGGATAGTAACAATGACTGTTGGTTTTGGGTAAACGTTCACATTAACAGCCTCTCTCGATAAGGATACACAGCCCCTGTCGGTTGCTTCAACCCAAAACACCGTGTTTTCTGAAATTTGATCCGGGGGCGTAAAGGGCGTTCCCGTTCCAATGGGGCTGGCGCCGGTTGATGTTGAATACCAGTTGACTGTGCCCGATGAAGCTGTTGCGCTTAGCGTTACGGTACTTTTATCGCAAACCGGGCTTGAATTTGTGTACGTGATGGTTGGCCTGGGTATAATGGTAGCTGTTACCGGCATCCTTTCAGGATTTGAACAAGATCCGTCGTTTACCTTTAAATAGTACGTTGTCGTTTTTGAAAGTATCGGGGTATTAAAAGAAGTTCCGGTATGGAGGGGCCTTCCGCCTTTTTCATTTTTGTACCAATCGATTGTCCCTGAACTGGGAGTAGCATAAATTATAAAATTTCCTGATTCAGCACACCTTGTTGGCGGTACTACTTTGTACGAGGTGATGGTTGGCAAATCAAATACCGTAGCTGTTACTTCGACCCTGGAAGTTGATTTACAGCCAAGATATTCAGCCTCGGCATACAAGGTGGTGGTTGTACTAATGATAGTTGGAGGTGTTACTTCGTTACCGCCGATAGCGGCATCGTACCATTTTATGATCCCGTCGCTCGCCGTTGCACGGAATAGCACGCTTCCTGATCCACAAAGGGTTGTCGGGGTTACCCAGGCCGATGTTACAGTTGGGGGTTCATTTATCGTTATGCTATTCATTGCCTCAACCTGCGGGCAACCGCCTGAAGCCGGGATCGTATTTGTAACGGTATACGTACCCGGAATGCTTTCGATAAGGCTAACCTGTCCGGTTGTAGTGCTTACAAATACCAAACCCGGTGTTGAAGTGAAAGTACCTGCTTCTCCATCTCCGCTAAATTCCGGGTATGGATCCGGTTCATTGGAACAATAGGGTAATCCGGGATAACTGAAGGTTGCATCGGGCAGTGGCGTAACAGTTACCGGTGTTGAAACAGAAAAAGCGGGACATCCGCCTGATGCCGGTATTGTATAAGTTACAGAGTATGTTCCGGGCACACTGGTACCCGGGGTTATTGTCCCTGTACCGGCATCAATGGCCAACCCGGCAGGAGTTGCCGACCAGGTCCCGCCGGGAGTACCTGTAATGGTCACAGGTTGTTCCGTTTCAAGGGTTTCACAGAAAGGCGACCCTTCATAAAATAGTGTTGCAGATGGAGGTTCTGTTACGGTGATTGTGCCGGTTTCCTCAACCTGCGGGCAACCGCCGGAAGCCGGGATTATATTTGTAACGGTATACGTCCCCGGAATGCTTTCGGCAAGGTTAACCTGCCCGGTTGCCTTACTTACAAATACCAACCCAGGTGTTGAAGAGAAAATACCTGCTTCCCCGTCAACGCTATATTCCGGATACGGATTAGCAGCATTGGAACAATAGGGTGTTCCGGGATAGCTGAAGGTTGCAACGGGCAGGGGATTTATTGTTACAACAACAGGCCCTGTCACAGAACAATCGGGACTACTGGTTGCCCTTATGTAATAAATTCCCGATTCATCAATAGCTGATGCTTCCTCAAAAGAAAGTTCTACCTCTTCTTCCTCAACTAATTTATAATAACTTAAAATGGCATCACCAAGTTCTGAACCTTCCGTTACTGAGCCTGATGTTAAATTAACAGTTGCAGGATAACATACGGGATCGGGGTTGGTAATTTGCAATTCAAGGAAACACTCTGGCTGGGTAATGGTAAAATAACATGTGTCGGAACTGCAACCAGCAATGTCGGTTGCCAGTAAGAAATGTTCCCCTGCAAAAAGATTATCAATTAGAATTTCATTGCCGGAAAATGTATACTGCCGTTCATCATCAAGGTTGATTTGTTTATCCCCTTCTGTACCGCCGGCAACATTCATAACCGTTATTTGCCCGTCGGATGCGCCATAATAAGTAACGTTTTGTTGATTGGCAGTATCGATAACAAGGGCTTGAATAATATCAATATTAAAATTGCTTTCATTTGAGTAATTGTCAAATCCGTCCTTTAAAATAATATTGTAGTTTCCGGATTCTTCAATAAGGATAGTATCACCTGCCAGTTTTATGGGTTTCCATTGTAAAGAAGAATAGTCGTTATCACTTAACAAACGTACGCTTACATACGCTGTTTTACTTTCAGAATGGCCTCTGAACTTCTCATCCGCATAGTAAAAAAACCGCGACCATGCATTAGTCGTTGAGACTTCGGTTGAGGACCATATTATCGCAGATCGTTTTAAGCCTTGATATGCGCAGCCAATACCGCCTGTCCCTCTCATGTTGAACCCATAATCATCTGATGCCGGATTGGGCGAGTTCCAATGTAATAGCCCAATTTCTTTTAATATGCCACCAACGCCGGTCCAATCATCACCAACTACAATTTGAAAAGGCCCTTTTTCTTCGCTGATAATAACACCCAACTGATGTAACTCCCCTTGGGAGGGAAGGTGCCATCCGTTTATTTTATCGGCAATACGCTTTGCTGCATCCCAATTGTACAGGTATCCATATTCATTTCCTATTGAATAATCATCGTTGTACGCCCTTATGCCTCCAAGCCCATCGTCCCAATGAAGGTTCCTGCCTAACCAATTCTGATCGCCAATCGTTATTATTGGGTATTGTTCACCGTCAATGGCAATTTCTTCTCCGGCGCCGGATGTGACAGGTCCCTGCCAAATTGCATATTCACAGGCTCCATCATTCCCCGAAATATTACTGATAACAATTCTCCCTATTGTATCACAATTTTCGGTAATGTTGTTAAGGTTAAAACTAATAGTACTGGAAGTTAAAGTTCTAATTTCTTCAGTTTGTAAGATTGTTGTTTTTTTTGTTTGGTAAGTCATTTCAAAAGAACAAGGTTCTGAATAGCAACCATTCTCATTTAAAAGCTTCAAAACATAACTGCCTGAACATAACGAATCAATAGAGTAGCTTGGTTTTAAGGGTGATGTTATCGAATCATTTAAAACAAATTGGGTATATGTTGATAAACTTTTACTTCCCGAGATACTGTCAATTTGTATTGATCCGTCGAAACACCCGTAAAATGATTCATTATTTGTAACTGAAGCATAAAGATTTGGAGTTGGGGATAGAAGTATCGATACTGTTTTTTGAGCATCGTTTCCCAGGTTATCTTTTGCCCAAATTAAATAATTACCATAACTGAGTGTGTCAACTTTTATTTGTGACCCCGTTGTGAAACTAAACCAGTTTGCCTGGTCAAAGCTATATTCATAACCTTCGCCTGACCCGCCTGAAATATCAAACAATACCGAGCCATCTTTACTTCCGTCGCAGGATTCAGCGGAAGTTTCAATAACTGATATTGTAAGTGATCCTGAAGAATTTATAACATTTAGATTAGTGAGCGTCTCTTTCCCGGTGACTGTAGAATTTGCGTGAGTTGAAATTATTGTCAGGAAAAATTAAATACACCATAAGGCTGTTTTGTAATACTGGTTTTTCGTTAAGGGTATCATATTGTTAGGTTTAAAATTACAAGAAGGTTTAGTTGTTTCAGGATAATTGATCCTTAAATCATTTTAAACAAATACGAACATACTTTCCTTTTCCTTAGGGCAAAAAGAAACTGAAAAGAGCATAACATGAAGCAATATTAAAAATCGCAAGTTGGATTTAGGTAATAATCCCAGCTTCATGGTTTGATGGTTTATACATCAAATATATATTTAAAAAACAACAACTTAAGGTATAAATCTATTGTTTTGACAAATACTCAAATATTGTTGACGAAAGCACGATATTTATTTACTAAACTTCATTTTCAAAATCACAATTCCGGTTTTGTTCCCATCTTGTCGTGTTCTTTGTTTTCACTTCCTCCAATCCTGTCAGGGTTCAAAACCCTGACAGGATTAACCGCTCACCCCGAATGCGCATGAAAGGCCTATGGGTGTTTAATCCAATATAAGCCAAAGAATATCCCTTATATTTGTTTTCAAATCAAGAGCGATGGATTATTCAGAAATAAACAGGCAACTTTGGAATGCCAAAACCGACATTCACTTCAATTCCGAGTTTTACAATGTAGATTATTTCCTGAAAGGGAAAAGTTCGTTAAACCCGATTGAGCTGGAGCTTCTCGGAGATGTTGGCGGAAAAAGCATCCTGCACCTGCAATGCCACTTCGGGCTCGATACCCTCTCGCTGGCCCGCGAAGGTGCGCGGGTTACAGGAGTCGATTTGTCGGACAGGTCGATTGAAAAAGCTAATGAACTCGCAAAAGAAGCAAAGCTCAAAGCCCGGTTTATACGGAGCAACATTTACAAATTACCGGAGGTAATGGACGAAAAATTCGACATTGTATTCACATCGTACGGGGTAATTGGCTGGTTGCCCGACATGGAACGCTGGGCCCAAACCATTGCCCGTTTTCTGAAACCCGGCGGCCGGTTTGTAATGGTTGAATTCCACCCCGTTGTTTGGATGTTCAGCTACGATTTTAAAACCATCGAATTCAGCTACAGCAGCAACGAACCCATTATTGAAGAACTGGAAGGGACTTATACGAACCGTGATGCTGAAATCAAACAAAAATCGGTAAGTTGGAACCACGGTCTGTCGAAGGTAATAAATGCGTTAATTAACAGCGGTTTAACAATTGAGCAGTTCAATGAACACGATTTCTCGCCGTACAACTGTTTTCAAAACACCGTCGAAACCGAAAAGGGGAAATTCCAGATCAAAGGCCTGGAAGGAAAAATACCCATGCTTTATTCCGTAAAAGCACAATTAATCTAATTGCCTTTTTTTAACCTTTGAGATTAGTAATAATATTCAATTTTTTTCAAATACAGTTCGTGTATCGATTCAAGGTACTCCTTATCGAGGCGTTTTGAGTAAACCCGCACAAAATCGACCACTTCTTTCTCCCGTAAAAACATACCCAGCGCTGCATCAAATTTTGTGTCGAGCCAGTTGTTTTTAACCCTGCGTGTAACCTCGGCAAATTCATCGAATGAAAGATTTTTTGGTATAACCAGGTAAGCATGGTTCGCCTCCCGATCATCAATATAAATTTGATTAGTTAACGCACAAAGGCAAAACACTTTTTTGATAAAGATATGCGCTTCAACATCGGTTTTATGGCAGGATAAATGACAAAGTTTTATACCGTGCTCAGAGAAGGCTTTCTGCACCGGTTTCACCTCACTGAAGTTATCCAGATGCCGAATACGCAAAACATCAAAACTCCTGTCGCATACCTGTATAAATGCCTTTACAATATCAAGATCGAATCCCGTCTCTTCCCGCACTTTTCCAACTGCACGAACAACATCGAAAACCGAATAGTTTTTGTCAACGGCTATATATACATACAAAGGCCCACAATCCTGGGGGTCATCGTTATAGTAACCGCAAAAAGGCGATAATGACTCCAAAACCAACGACCCGTGAACAACATTTTCACTCACGGTAGAAAGTTTTTCAATTTTTTCAAGTGTTCCAAAAAGTTCACAATGTTTTGTTGCTGTCATAATATCTTGTTTTAACGATTAACAATTGAAATACTACAACAAGTTAAGGGAAAGTTTTAAAAATTGATAGTCTGAGAATAGATAAAACTTTTTATATTTGCACTCGCAAAAAGGAGAGCTGCCGGAGTGGTCGAACGGGGCAGACTCGAAATCTGTTGTCCGCCTTAGTGCGGACCGGGGGTTCGAATCCCTCGCTCTCCGCGATAAACTGCGCAAGCCTTACAATATAGGGGGTGCGGGGGTTTTGGAATAAAAAACGGGACAAAAACGGGATTTTCTTTTTACCCTGGCTGAATGTATGGGGGTAAAAAAAAAATGTCTGAATCTGAAAATTTTACGGGTGGTTGTAATAATAATTGTGTGGTGCAATATTTACCCGCTGAAATTCACACGGGTAAAGAATGTTACATTGATTACTACGTGTTAAAACCCGGCTCTAATTCGCTTCATCGGAAAAAAATTAAGCTAAACCGGCAACGAAAAAAACTTTCGTCCAATGATTTTAAACGGTACTGCAGGGCGGTTATTCGAAACCTTAATGAAAAACTGGCGGCGGGATGGAATCCATTTTTAGAAAATGCCGCGGCAAAGGGCTTTACTCCCCTTCCCGATGCGCTGGCGGCTTTTGAGCGCGTGAAGTTTAAGGATATGAAAAAAAATTCGGTACGGTCCTACAAATCGTTTATAAAAATTTTACTGCAGTACATTACAAAAAAGTTTCTGGCGCCTACCGGTATTTTCTCGGTTAACTTTGGCCGTTCCCTGGCGCAGGATTTTTTAAACTCGAAATACCTTTCGGGCGAAATTTCGGCAAAAACATACAATAATTATATAAAAGGGTATCATTCAATATTTGCCTGGCTGGTTGAATACGGTTACACTAATTACAACCCGTTTGATGGCATTAAGCCTAAAAAGGCGCGGCGAAAATGGCGGGCCGAAATTCCTGAAACGTTACGGAATAATATTAGAAAACATTTAGAGGAACGGGGGGAACGTGCATACTGGTTAATGTGTGAGCTTTGTTTTTGGGGCCTGGCCCGCCCTTCTGAAATTTGTAAAATGAAGGTGGTTAACGTGAATTTTGAGAAACAAATAATTTTGCTGGAAGATACAAAAAACGACAAAGAACGAATTTGTACATTGCCCCTGCATGTAACAAAATTAATGAAGATACATTTAGCGACTGGCGGATCCTCTATCTTTATTTTTTCCGATACTCAAGGTTTTTTGCCGGGTAATAACGAAATGGATCCGCGTAAAATTTCGAAACGCTGGGCGCGGTTACGAAAAGAATTGAACTTTGATGAAAAAATTCAATTCTATTCGTTGCGTGATAGCGGAATAATACGGTTAATGGAATTGGGTATAAACCCGGAATATGTACGCGCCCAGGCCGATCATTACAGTTTGGAAATGACTACAAAATATAGTAAGCATTACCGACCGGAAGGGATAACAGAAATTAAGAAATTAT
Organism: Prolixibacteraceae bacterium; assembly: GCA_021740385.1. GTDB lineage: Bacteria > Bacteroidota > Bacteroidia > Bacteroidales > Prolixibacteraceae > DAIMEA01. The sequence goes on from JAIOZY010000028.1 coordinate 9,145, forward strand.
AAATAACCGTTAAAGGAAATTCGGTGTGTACTATGTACAACTGTTTGCCGGCCTGGTCGGGGGCAAACATGAATTTTGGTGTTTTGGGTAGTTTCATATTAACTATTTGATTGTAAAATTATTTATTTTTTTTTTAAACGGTCGCATTCGAGTTTAAAATATTCCTCCTGGGCCTTGAATGCTTCAAGCTCCTGTTTATTTTTTTTCATTTCGAGTTTTTTGTTTTTAATGGCCAGTACCCAAAATAACATGGTTATTACTGAAATTCCAATTAACAGGCAAACATTAATATTTTCGCCAATTATGCCGTATATGTTCAGGATGAACGCCGGCGGCGTTAAAAGTGAAGCTATGTAGGTGAATAGTGGTTTCATGTATGTTATACTAAAATGTTTTGATGGTTTCAATTTCGGTTGCTGAAATGGCACGGCCAATTTTCACTCCCCCGCTATCGGTTGAAAGTGTGCCATCGTTTTGTAAATAATATAGTGAACCGACAGTAAGGCCAGACAGGCCTGTGATTACACTACCTAACAGTTGAACGGGTTTAGATTCGTCTGCCATGCCGGATTCTTTTAATATGCCAAGTAATGTGTTTTCCTTTAAATTTGTTGTGTTACTTGTTGTTGTACTTAATCCTACCATTCCAATGTCGTTGTTGTCTATATCGCTGTATATTAATGCGTATTGGCTATCATCTGAAACGGCAAAAGCAATTGATTGTTTCAAATTATTGCCAAATGCACAAACAGACTTTTCAAATGCAATTGCAGTACCGTTAATGGTTCCAACAAATGAAAGACTATATTTTGACTGAAAAAATGCAATTTGGTTTGAGGTGTTGGGATCAAAAAGAACTTTAACTTCCGAGCTAACAGAATCCCATCCAAAAATAAAATTTGCTGTGCCAAAAGTTACAGACATCGAATTTATATTGCCAACAATTGCAAAAGTTTTGCGGTTGAATTCGCCCACTACTACCTGGTATCTGTAGTATCCAATTAATATTTTATTCGCATTGTGTGGATCAAAGGCTAAATCCATTGTTTGAACATCATCATCAAAAAAAACAGGTGTTCCGAGTGTTATGTTTGTGTCGCTTATTGTACCAATAATTACATAGGATTCATAATTGTTATCATATTCGGTATAAGCAATTATAAATTTATTGGCATTGTTGGGATCAAATGTAATTTTTGCATTTTCAATATTTTCCGAACTAAATTCTTCAGTTGCAACTACGCTAATGATTGTCCCGTTTATTGAACAAATAGATATTTTGCCGTTATTTGATGTGTCGGTGTAAGCTATTCCAAATTGATTATTCGTGTTAGGATCTACGGACAATGATAAATAATATTGAGCATCATCAATTTCATAATAATTACCAAATGTTATGTCTATTCCATCAATAGTGCCAATAATGGCTTCTACTTTATAGGAACAAACATATGTAACTATAATTTTATTGGCATTGTTGGGATCAAAGCAAACCCGGTGTTTACTTGTGCCTGTTTCTCTATAAACAACAGCCGTTCCAAATGTTATATCTGTTCCATCAATAGTACCAACGATAGCCCTTCCGTAATCATCTACATCTTTGCAATATACAATTACAAATTTATCTGGATTGTTCGGGTCAAATGCAATGTCTGTACTTCTTATTACGCCTATTTGATTATTTTCAAATATATGGTCTCTAATTTCATTATGTAATATAAACCCTAAAAATTCAGAAATTTTTTCAATTGTATTGTTTGCTAATAATTTCACAAAATTTCCATTGGTAATTGATTCGCTTAGGATAAAATTCCGATCTGAAATTTTTTCCCGCTCCGCCGCCGTCATGATCTTGCGGTCGGTGGTTTCGTTCATGATGCTCATCGAGTGTGATGCCGGGTGAGTGTAGTTGTTCGCATTCTCTTCAATACCAGCTAATTTACTCGTTGGATCGGCCTCGTAATGATAAGCGATAAGCATTGCAATAATTTGGTGCATTGTTTGTTCTGTGTCGATCCACATACCCCCCCACATCCAAAGTGTGCCGGTTGCACGATTGTAGGCCATCATTTCGCTACCTGTTGGATACGCTGCATTTATAGCCTCCTCGTCATCAAAGCATTCCACCATATCGAGTATATTCATTCCCGATTGGGTGAATAATTTATTGAAAAAAAGCAATTGGGTTTCGTTTAATCCCTGCCCGGTCGCTTCTTCGCCTTCTTCATCGAAACCGAATTTTAACAGGGGGTTGTATTTTTTTGACATGGTTCTATTTTTTTTGAGGGTTGAACATGCTGGCAATGCCTTTAACTGCTTTAGTGAAAATGTTTGCCTTTTGCTTTTTTGTTATGTACCCAAAATCGGTTAACATTTGAATAGTTAGGATTCTTAACCTGCGATCGGTTATAAGGGCGCGGTTATATTGCCGGCGGCCTGATTTTAGGTTGTGGCCGTGTTTTTTGGCAAAGCGTGTTAATATTTCATTTTGAGACTTCATTTTGTTATGATATTGTGTTCGTTGAGTATTTTTATTATTTCGGTAAATCAGCGGGGTTAACTTCGCCTTGTTCGTTTATAAACTCAAAACCGAACTTCAATAAAGGGTTAAATTTTTTCATTATAATTTTCTGAGCTGGTAATTGTATGATCCATCTTTGCGGTGTGCCCAGTCGAATGCAAAATCGAAGCGCCCGGCACCGGGACACAAAAAACGGGTTTCATCGCCGACTTTTAAAATTTTTATGATGGCGCATTCGTTTGTTTCGTCTCCATTTTTTGCAAAACCAAGATAGGTTTCGTTGTCGGAAACTTCATCGATAAGGTTTGGTTGTAAACCCTGTTCGGTCTGATAGCTTAATGTACTCATTTTCTTAATCTTTAAAAATCTTGTAAAGTTGCAAACTGCCTGAAAGTATTAGGCAAATTGCAAGGGCAATGGTTACGTATTTCATAACAGTATCAATATTTAATGTTTTTTTTTTCAGGTAAATGTGGTATTCGGGCCGTATGTTGGCCAGTAACGCGGTTTCTATTTCCGAAACGGTTATTTTGTTATCCTTATTTAAATCGAAAAGCGGGTTTTGGCGGGCAATTGTAGCGGCTGAAAGGGTGCCGGTTTGTAGTACCCAATCGGGATTTTTACCGATGGCTGCCGGAAAGAACACGGCCAAATAGCAATCGAGAAACGAATTCATTTTATTGCGATAGGGCCGCAAATACTGGTAAACGTATTCGAGTTGTTCAACGTTGGTCATTTGTGCCAGGGCCGTTGTGGTGGTGCCCAGCTCGGCGGCGGTTGCCGGCATAAACTGAATTAACCCGGTTGCCCCGGTTGTAAGGTTTTGTATTGCCGGGTTAAACGTGGCCCCGGTTTCGATATACATAACAGCCATTAACCAGTGAGGGGAAATATTGAGTTTAGGCGAAATACGTTTAACTTCGGCAATGAATTCCGGTTTGTTGTTATCTATAATATAGTCGTAAATCAGTTCCATATCTGTTTTAATGCTTGTTTTTACATTCCATTTTTCAAAAGCCTGTTTAACCTGCCGGTTGCAGGTTAAAAAAGATAACAGGCAAACTAAAAGAATGAATAAGCGTTTCATTTTATTTCAAATCAAATCGAAGGAAAGTGAAAAACACTTTCTTTCGATTTTGTTCCGGGGGCGTTTCCTGGGAAACTTATTTCACCTTTTTTGCTGCCTCTTTGATGCAGGTTTGCCACTTTTTGCGCGGGCTTTTGCGCCGGATTGTTTTTGCTGCAGCAACAATTTTTTTCAGTTTTGCCGCTCCTTTGTTTGTTTTCTTTTTTGCCATTTTTATTGTATTAATTTGTTAATTAATCGAATAAACAGGCCGCTTACAACAATTGTAAGTCCAAGGCCTATGTATGTTCCAATTGTAGGAGAGGGCATATATCCCTCGCGCAAGCCTTTTCTGTAATACGGGCTTTCGAAAAATTCGTCCAGCCGATCAGTTATTATATCGATGTTTTCTTCAAACCGGGCTAAATCCATTATTTTTCTTTTAAAATTAAATATGCTCCAAGTATGAACACCGCAATAATTAGCAGTTTTTCAATACGAAACGGAAAACGTTGTTGCCCCCAAGGGCAAACGTTTTGGAATGGCAAATAATAGCCTTCTACTTCAACAACCGGAAAACCGTACATATCGCCGGGGGTTCCGTAAACGGGTTGCCCGGTGAAAAATGCGCGTTTCTGTTTTGTTTCCTTGTTGTAAACGGTTGTGTCGCGTTTTACTTTGAATTTTTTCATATCGTTTTTATTTTTTTGTTGCATAATATGCTACAATCAAAACCATTATACCGGCTATAATCATGGGTAAATAACTGATTGAAAGGTCGATGTAAGCGTTACCGGTTATAATTTCGGGATCGTCGTTACCCTGTAACATATACAGGGCGAGTAATTCCTCGTACCAGGCAAGCGCGCTGTTGTATTGCACCATGCAGGCATCGTAATAGGCGTATTCGCTGGGAAAGTTAATCCAGTTGTTTAGGGCCGCTTTAGCCTCGTTCAGTTCCATTAAAGCGGCCTGAACGGAATCAGTGGCAAGTTGTAGCTGTTGTTCGGTTATGTATTGTGTCATTTTCGGTTGTTTTTGTGAATGAATACTAATGAAATAATACAGGCGATAATAATTAAGCCCGAAACAAGATATATGGTTCTTTTTGTTTTTGCTTCGTCGGCATTAATGCCGGCAATGGTAAGCCATACGGCTTGTACCTGGTCGCCCAGCGATTCAAAATAACTGCCCATTTTTTTCTGATAGTCTCCGACCATATCGAGGCCTGAGCTGACAACAGAAAAAACGCCGCTAAAAAAATCGAGTATGCCGCTTATAATTAGTGTTTCCATACGTTTTCAATAAAATATTGATAAGTCATTTGCGAACTGCCGGTAATGGCTGTTAATGCCGCGAGGGTTTCAGCTCCAAAAATTCCATCAACGCCGAATTCGTCCAGGCTGGCACCCTGATCGATTAACCATTGCTGCAGCAGGGCCACGTATTCGCCCTCGTTTCCTACTTGCAAGGGGAATTGTTCCGCGTCAACTTCAATTTTTTGGTTTTTCAGCGCAATCCAGATAATTATTGCAATTAAAATAATTGCGCTTACTGCTGTAAATATTAAAACATTTTTCTTTTTCATGTGCTGTTTTTTTAATATTCTCTTGTAAAGCTTACTGTTCTGGGGCTTTCTTCCGGCATATCGTTGCCGTTTATTTTTTTATCGAATGCCTTGTAAATAAACCAGGCACCCGTGGCAATAATCAGTATTACAATAATGTTTTTCATTTTATGCCGGTTTTGTTTTGAGTTTAGAAAAATCGGGGGCCTTTAGCTTAACCCCCGATGCTTTCAACAGTTTTACAATTAAAATCAATGCTATGGCTGCTATTATAACATAGGTTGCAATTTTGATTGCTTTAGAGTTTTTGAAATAGTATTTTGCGTAAATGAATATTTTTTCGAAAAAACCGGCAAAAGCAAGCTGCTGTTCGAGTTCTTCCTCTGCTATCTGATCTTCGACCGATTCCAAACCCTGCTGTACTAAATAACTAACTGCAATGAGGTTTTCGCTGTGTTTAATGAACGATAAATCTTCCATCATCCACCACAATTCTTCGTTTGAATCTTCGACAAATGAGAAAATTTTTCCGCAATTATCGTTTTTGTTGAAGGTGTGCATTAAATCGGGTGTTCCGTAAATCCCGGCGTATGCTTTCACGTTGTCGGTATTGGCGTATAAATCGAGGCCGAGAATATCGGCAATGTAAAAAAGTTTGTCTCCTACTCTAATTGTGCTATCGGCTTCCATACTCTAATTTTTAAATATTTTGATTACAAAGAATGTTAAAATGGCTGTTGCTGCTATTATTGTCAATTCTTTACGTGTTAAGCCCAAAATCAGTTTTTCGGGTAGGATATCGGGATCGGGATCGTTGCCGCTTACGCTTTCCTTTGTTGCAGAAATCGGGAATTCTACCGGGAAACCGGGAATGTTAACATCACCTTCAACATCGACTAAATAACTGTCGGGATCGAAGGGATCTTTACCAATTGGCCCTACTTTTTCATAGGGGTTTGGGGTAAATGCTTCTTCGGCCAAATATCCCGAATTACCATACATTAATTTATCGGTTCCGAGTAACATGATTTTCAAATATTTCGTTTGTATAATAGTTGCGTTCAACTTTACGAATTAACGGGGCTTCGCCGGGCATTGTCCGGCCTTCTTCATCGGGCAAAGTAAGATAAACAAGGCGCCTGTAATTAATTGTAGGCCGTCCAAGTTCTGTTCTGTGCTTTAATTCATCTACTCCGTAATACATTTCTGTGTTTTATTAAAAATTCCCTGTTAAATCGTTCAATTTCAAGTAAATATTTTTTGTCTCCGGTATCTTCATAATTGAAGTACATTACATTGCGGTACATTGCAGCAAAGCGGGCGTAATGTTCGGGGCTGCTGCCGTCGAGAACATCGGCAATTGTTTCAATCATTTTCCACAAAGAACCGGGGCGTTTTCCTGCAAGTTGTTCAAAGGCGTAATGATCGGCCTCGAATTCATTGTAAGTTTTCAGAACGTAGTGGCCTGTCTCGTGTTGAATTATAAAATCCTTGTAGGCCTGTGGCAAATAATTCCAATACGGCGCGTTTAGATAAATTGTCCCGGTATCCATGTCGAGCTGTGCCGGGGTTGTACTTCCCAAAATTGTAACAAGTTCGGTTTTAAGTTTCATTTTTAAATAGTTATAGCACCTTCCGGGCATTCGATCCAGTACCCGCGTAATTGTTTTTCGCGAGTGGTACCATCGGCATATTTTAGTAAAACATTAAAATATATCTCGATGTAACCATACGGATATTGGTCACAAATACCTATTGAGTTTCCGTTTTTGTTAATTGCTGTGAATATGGTTTCTTCGGGGGTTGAAAAATTGCCGCCCGAAACGATATACTCATTGTCCCAAATTTTTATTCCGCCTTGTAATTCCATCATTGCGGTAATAAAAACTTTCCGTATGTCGTAAAAATTGCCTTCGTTTTCGCGTGTAAAATCGAAGTTAAAAACCGCGGTCTGGTCATCAACACTAAAAGAATAATTGCAATTAATGTTGTAATTGTAATAACCCGATAGTTTGGGCGTGTTTTGTAAAAACAAGCCCATGCAGGCAATTATGTATGCTACTATAAATATTGTTTCCATTATTCAGGTATTATAATTTGTGATAAATCAATGTTGTTTTCGGTTGCATAATCAATAACAGCATCGGTAATTTTTTCCTGTACTTCGTTCCAGCCAAGGCAACATTTTATTAAAACCGGTTGTTGGTTGTTTGCGCGGTTGAAATCAATAATTTTTGTTAAAACTTCAATTTTTTCGAATTCGGGGTAATGCTTAAAAAATTCGTCCAGAATTTCAGAAAGCGGGTACTCCAGTAACAAAAAATACAGGTCGTAAAATGCCGATCGCTTGCAAACCTGAATTGGGCGCACAAGCATGTGAATTGTAAATGCGGCCATATCTTCAATTGAAGTAATCCGCACCATGTCTACATATACAGGGGGGTACAAAACCCGCACGTATGGGTGTCCTAATTTGAGCAGGTCGAGGCGTATATTTTTGTAATACGCTTTTGTTAAGTATTTGTTTATGCGATTAATTTTAGACAAATTCAGCCCGATTCTTTTAATATCGTTCACGTTCCAAACATCGATATCGGAAGGCATACGGTGTTTGAGCAACAACGAAAGTGCTGTTGATCCCGAAATCATTACATTCGGGTTGTGTTGGGTAATATATCGGGCTGTGTCTATAATCATGATACGCTCCAAATAAATGCTTCATCGGGTAAATAATAACCTCTTTTTTCCATAGCCGGGATAACATCGTTACAAAAAACATCAGCGGTACACCGCGACTCGCCCAATACTTCTACCATTGCCAAATATGTACTAATGGTGTATTTTGAACCAACCATTTCAGGCGTTTGGTTTCCGAACCTGCCGGGGTTTTCGATACATAAAAATTGATTGAGGTAATGCGTGTAATAATTATCATCGCCGGTTTTAAGCGGAAATTTCGATTCATCGATATAACATTCATCGCCACTGCCGGGATCATCGCCGCTAACGGGATCATCGCCACTAACGGGATCATCGCCACTGCCGGGATCATCGCCGCTGCCGGGATCATCAATTTCTCCGCTTTTATCCTGGTTTTCGATTGCCTCTATTTGCTCCCAGCTAAAAAACACAGGGCCATTATAATCGGTATATCTCCCGCCCCAGGCAAAGTTTGCGCGCGGTGATGGAATTAACCAACCGCCATTTTCTGTAATTTCTTCAACTTCAACTTCATCCTGTCCGGCATCATTCGAATAGGTTTGTCCGTCATAATTAATATGTCCGACTGTCCAATCATCGGGCGGAATACTTGATATGTTTTCAATCATTGTTCCAACTATCCGATATTCAAGGGTTACACTATCGCCCGGACTTGAAAAGAAATGCCGAAACTGGTTGCACCACATTTCTTCGCTTACCTCACTAACGCGGTAATAATCTTCGAGTATTTGTTTTGTTTTCCAGCTAAAGGAATCGGTTACATATTCGCGTGAAAAACCGGGATAGGCATACGCAAAATAATTGTTTAACAGAAAAATGTATTCGTTTGAATCGCCTTGTTGAAGCGGAAAATATGCGGGATCGGCATCACATAGCCAAACATCGCTTACGGGATCATCGCCGCTTACGGGATCATTGCCCGGATCATCGCCGCTGCCCGGATCATCGCCGCTGCTGGGATCATCGCCGCTGCTGGGATCATCGCCGCTGCCCGGATCATATTCAAAGTTTTTAATGTACGCGCACCAGATGGCCGCGGTACATTCTTCAACACCAAATGCTTGTTTAAGTGCGCGCAAAGTGTAGGTTGAAAAAATGCTGTTAATTGTATAAGTGCGCGGGAAATATGCCGGGTACATATAAAACAGGTATTCGTTTAATGAATACACGTATGTATTTTGGTCGCCTTGTTGAAGCGGAAAGTATGCGGGATTTTCGCCGCAAAGGGCTTGCGGTTCGTCTCTGCTGCTGGGATCATCGCCGCTACTGGGATCATCGCCGCTGCCCGGATCATCGCCCGGATCATCGCCGCCCTCGCAAGTGCCCGGTTCTCCCTGCGGCCCTTGCGGGCCTACTGCCCCCCGTAAACCTTGCGGCCCTTGTAGGCCTTGCGGGCCTTGCGGTCCTTGTGGGCCTTGCGGGCCTTGTGGGCCGGTTGCTTTTACGCCGGTATTGTTTCCGTTAATGTACCAATAACCGCCAATAATCTCAACGGTTGGCGAGGAACCGGAACCGTTTAACCCGTCCTTACCATCTTTACCCTCAGCCCTTACGCCCGTATTTTTGCCGTTAATGTACCAATAGCCGCCAATAATCTCAACGGTTGGCGCGGTACATTCCCCGCCGGTGTAACCACTATCGGTACCGCCGGTTTTAACGCCGCCAGGGTCTACATTAATATCAATGTTAATGTGGTTGCCGCTGTCGGTTGAGTTGTCGTTTCCCTCATTGTTTGTGGTTTCGTTCAAATTGTCGTGTTCTCCTTCATTTGAAAAGTAATCGACAAATTGATTTTTCTTTTTTTTCACAAAAAACAGCGGGTACAAAACAGCGGCTATTATTGCAAGCAATAAGAGCTTTTTGTTTTTCATCGCGGATAAAAAAGGGTGTTAATTTTTCTTGTTTAAAACAATAACCATTAGCATAACAGCAACTACGGCCACAATGCTAACAATCATAATTGTACGGGTTTGCCGGTTCTGTGCTTCCAGGTCGTGAACGTAGCCAACAAGTTCATTATAATCATCGTTTTGTTGGTTTCCGCCTCCGCCAAAAAGCGAAGTAAACCCGGACAAAATGGTTCCGAAAATGGTATCGGCATTGTCGGTAAGCCAACCCGATAACCAGTTTGAGCCTTCCTCTCCTGTCGGATCATCTTCGTCTCCGTCGGCATGAGGGCCTTGTACTTCCTTCGCGGCAATAATAGCGGCCATGTCTTTTATAAAATTTTTGCCATGTTGCTTTATTGCTGCGGCTACTGTTTGTAGGTTAATTTCCGTATTGTCGGAAATATCGTAGGCCTGAAACAATAAACGCATACGGCCAGGGTATGCGTTTATTATTTTTTCAATCAGCCTTCTAACCTGATGTTTTTCAAGTTTCATGCTGTTTAGCTTCTTTCGTTTGTTATTCCCAGCTCGTTATAAGCCTGTGCGGCATCGGTGGCGAGTACCCCTGCGGCGTTAATAGTTGCACCCAAAAACAGGGTAATGGTTAACGTACAATCTTCCAGTAGTTTGAAATAAACGGTTGTCTGGTCATCGAATTGGAGTTGATCCAAACCAAATTCAACAAGTTTTTCGTTACTGTCGGATGCAGACAGGAAGTCGGATGGATTGATTTGTTCCGATGCTGGTGTACGGGTTATGTTATGGCGTACAACATAGAATGGTTCCTGTAACTGGTCGGCATCGTTGGTTTTAAGCTGCATTCCAACAATGCGGAGCGGGTTATGAAGTATATAACGCAAGAACCTGCGCACGGTTTCGGGTGAACCTTCGCAATAAACTTCCTTATCGGTATCGGTTATAATGTGGCCGCTTGCGTCTCCATCGCCAATAATTGCATCGATGGTTGTACCGCTCGGAACAACAATATTTGCCGCGGTTGATTCACCACCGGGACACAAAGCGATGTACTGATCCTCTGCGCTGGTTGCGTTATTGGTCAGTTTAATTTTAAAACTTTTCGATTTTTGGTACTCGTTGGCATAATCAGCCACGGCCCCGGTAAACTTCACCATACTGTGAGGTACGCGTTTGGGTTTTCGGGGTTCGCTTCCCAAAAGTTCATCGCCCGAAAAACGGGCACGGGGTGATGCGGAATTGCCTTTGAATTTTGGGCCGACCATTTGGCGGCTTGTCATGGATTTTACAGTTCTCATTGTTTTTCTTTTTTGGATAATTTTTTCAATTAATTACTTTCCCTGAGTTACCCTGTAACGGGTTTGTTGTTTTTCCACTGCATGTAAGCGATATACAATACAACAACGCCAACTACGGCGGTAAGGATGAATAAATTTTTCGTGCTTTTCATTTTGACTTAAATTTTTGTTTGAAAAAGTATTTTGAGTTCAAATTTGAAAACATATAATAACATGGTTGGCGTTTGCGGCTGTTTATGCTTTATAAAGTTGAATAAAGTTGTTTCGTGTTGTTTTAAAAAAAAAGGCCGGTAAAATACCGGCCTTAATTGAAACTAAATCCCAAACTAACTATACCACCAACCGGGCAGTAATGTATTTATATTGTATAGGGGTTAAAATTTTTTGCCGTTTTCTATACCCCAACTGCTTTAATTCGGCATAATAAATAACATTAAGCCAATTACGCAAAGTGCTGGGAGAAACGTTACAATCTTGCGCAAGTTGTGATTTTGTGTAGTTGTTTTTATCGCAATCCATTTGGTGCATGGCGTATTTGCCGGCCATTCGGCAAAACCTGAATAATGCGGCCAGGGGTTCGTTTTTTGTTGTTTTTTATTCTAAAACGCGGTTGTTTTTCGGTTTCTGCAGCGCGGGGTGTGACTTTTATTTTTTTAAAATATTCAAGGTGTGTATCGGTTTTTTTATCCGTTTTCGGTACCGTACCGGGTTTTTTATCCGTTTTCGATATCGTACCGGGTTTTTTACGGAATATCCAGCCGAAAAGAAAATTCAATAATTTTTTAAAAAACAGCATGGTTTAAATTTTAATTCGTTCAAAATAGTGGTGATTGGTTATTGCCTCGCGATCGACCCGGTTTTTAGCTTCAATGAATTTTTCGGGTTCGTTGAGCTGTGCCAGGCGGCCCCGGTCTATTTGCTTCACGGTTTTAAACAAAATAAAATCGGTTGCAAATGAATAGGCCTGCACCGGTACCTGGTCGAAGCTGTGTGCAATGAATATGATGTGCATTGCATATTGACGGCGCGATATGTACAAGGCATTTAATTCATCATCGGTTTTGGCCGTTAAATATTTGCGTGCATCATCGAATAAGAGGGCGCAATTGCGCAGGTAGTGTAATTTTTCGAGTGTTTGTGAAATGTTAACCGGAATATGCCGGTTAATGCCTCGAAAACGAAAATCGGCGGGGTTCAGGAGTTCATTTATCGGGTATTCGTCCCACTCTTCAAGTTGCCGGGTTAAGACAAGTTTGCGGGGCACATTTAAGGCTTTCAATATATGCAGGGCCACGGTACTTTTTCCGGTGCCGTTGGTTCCTACAATTACGGTCATTTTGGTTTGAATGTTTGAAACGGCCATTATTCTTCTTCTCTTAAATTTTCCTGTTGTTCAATTTCGCTTTCGAGGTTTTCAACTTCATTTTCGAGGTTGTATTTTTGTTTTTCGAGTTTAAGGCGTTTAACCTCGGCTTCGAGGTCGCGTGTTTTGGCCTGTTCAGCTTCGAGGCGTTCATTTGCCCGCTTAATTTCGTTTGCAATTTTCACCTTGTCGAAAATTACGAAGGCGGCTACAATCGCGCCCATGATCCAGGGCGGTATATCAAAGCGATCGGGCGAAAAATAGGAGGCAAAATGTTTTGAAATGTCCTTAATGTCGGACTTTTTCGCGCGTAATTTATCGGGTTCGGTTTTGGCATAAGCGGCCAGTAACTTTGAAATTAAGTTATCAGCTGTATCAACAACGAATTCGGCGGCGGTTTGGGCGCGTTGCTTGTCGCCGGGTGTTAATTCGGGTTCTTCTTCCTCGAAGGTTGGAATTTGCGAATTATCGAAATCATCATCGTTCACCTTCCCCGATTCGATGTTCATTTCTCCTACCAGGTCGGAAATATTGTTTTCATCGGCAAGTTGATAGTTTTTTTCCTGCAGATCGGGGGCGGTTTCGGTATCGGTTACAAAATTCATAGTGTTTTTGCTACAAGTTTAATGAGGTTGTTTTTTTCGAATCGGGCAATTTCACGCCGAAATTGCGGGCCGGCAAACGTGCAAACAACCAGCAATATTTTTTCGCCGTCGTTGTCGATAACAACCGTTGCGTGTGTTTCGCCTTCGATTAACTCAATTTCATTGAGGTATTTAATAATTTCCTTTTCTGCGTTGTCGAGAATTGGAGCTATACGGGGGGCGAATTGTTTTAAAAGTAGGGTTTCAAGTCCTTTTGCCATGTTTTATTTTTCTTCGGGTTCCTGTTGTGGGGGTGTTTTCTGGGAGTTTTTATGTTTGTTGATTACCTGGTCGATTTGTTTTCGGGTATAGAAAAACGGGAAATCAATTTCGGTATACTGATAATAAACGTACTTCCAGAACAGGCTGAAAATCATTTTTCCTATTGTTACGGGCTTTTTCAACAACTCTGAAAGTTTTTTGGCATACATTTCGGTAACCTCGCGTTCGGCGGCTGTGGGGCGAATGATTATCATGCTGGGATCCTCAAATTTACCTTTTTCGTGCAAGGCGTTTTCCAGGGCGGTTTCGAGTGAAGATATTTCGCTGTCCTTATTTTTTATTTTTTCAGATAATTCTACAATCTTAAAATTAAGTTCCTCTGCAGTACCGGCAAACGATTCATTTAATTCCTTGCTTTCTTTAATTTGTTTTTCAAGCGCGGTTATTTTTTCTTCGAGTTCTTGTATTTTTTTTAAGTCTCCCGGTAAAGATTTTTTTGTTTCGCCAACCTTTGTTAATGTTCGATTAACAAGGTTAATTAAGAAAATGCGGTTGTTTACGTCCGCTTCATCGATATTGTCGGGAAGTAAATCAATGATGTTTTCATTAATAAACTCGGCTTCTTCTTTTGTTATACGCGTTGAAAACTGCGTATTTACCAAAAATTTTTTTTCACTCATAGTTAAAATGTTTACGGGTTGTTTTCAATATGTTTTCAATGTGTTTTCAAAACGGTAAAATCCGAATTTACATTCGGTTTTGCTCCATTTCCAGCGTATTCAAGTATTCTTCCTTTGCTTCAATCTCGGTTTCAATATTCATAATTTCTTCAATTATGAATAATGTTTTCAAACGCCCGCGAAATTTGTTTACAAGCGAATTTTTAACTCGTTTTTTTAATTGCTCCAAAATTTCCTTTTTGATTTCAATTTCCTTAATAATGTTTTTGTTCATGTCTTTTATTTATTTCTGACCAGTTGGCCGTGTTATGGTGTTCGCAAAAAATTGAAGTATCTAAATATACCGGTACTCCAGCGTTATACATATCAGTGTAAAAATGGGTGTCTGCATGTATCGTAAATTTTTGGTCGACGTGAAAAGAATAGTTTTTTAAAAGATTGGCGTTAATTAGTGTGCACCCGATACCGCAACCAAAAATCGGTTTTATTGTCCCGTCGATTAACTGAAAACCTTCGCGGGTTGTTACATTTCTCACATTTAATTCGGGTACGCTGTTTTTCTCCAGTACCTGGATCATGGCCTTTTTTGTGGCACCGCGCCCAATGTTGTAAATACCGCTTATTACATTGCAATTGGCGGCAAGTAAGCGAGGTAAAGAATCGAAAGGGGGGAAAACATCGCATTCGAGCGAAAACAAATAATCGTAATTATTACGGGAAAGGTGGTTTAAAATGATGTTGTTGCAGGCGGCCATTGTTTGCGATAATAATTTTTCGTTTTTGTGCGGCGGCCTGTGTACAATTTGTATGCAGCCTGAATACTCTTTTAAAAAACGCGAATACGTTTTATTATGACTGTTGTCAACGAGAAGAATGTCAAAGGGATAAACACTTTTCATTTTTTTGAGGTGTTCAATCCATAGTGGAATTATGTAATGTTTGTATTCAGATAGCGGACAAGCAACCAAAACTTTTTTCATTCGTGTTTTTTTTTAAGAAGAAAGGCCGGGCGGTTATTGTCCCGGCCTTTTGGGTGGTTGTGTAGAAATGAAAAATTAAATAAAGGGGTAAAAAAATATGCCTGTTGTTTTCTTCTTTAAGCCGGTTTTTTTGCTGACAGCCTTACAATTGTTAAAATATCAACGATTGTATTAAACGCTGCCTCGGCCATTTCCTCGGCTTCATCGTTGTTCAGGTCGAATTTTTCTGCGAAATGGGCCTTCATTTGTGTTTTTTCCTGTTCGTCCAAATCCTTCCATTCAATTACGGCCTGTTTGCGGGTTTTTACAAGGCCAATAAACCCTGTTGCAGCCTGAATGATTTTGAACCACTCGAAAAAATCAACGTGTTTATCTTCCACGGCTTTATCAATCGTGTTTGTGAAATTACAAACAATATCGGCATCCTTTAGCAAGGTGTCTATTCCAATTTTTTCTTTATCCATTTGCTTTGATTTTTTTGTTTATACAAAATTATGAGGGTAAGGGGCAAAGCCGGATAAAAGTTACTTGTATTTTGTATTTAAAAATGAAACAAAAAACAATACAGTGTACCAGCCAAACAGGGTTTTTGACGGTGCAGAAGTGCAAAAGTACGCTAATTTTATAATGTATTAATTTTCAGATACTTATAAATTAGTTTGTGCAAAGGTGCGCAAAAGTGCGAAAAAAGTGCGGGTTTAAATTGTTGACTATAAAAAGAGTGCAAAAAGTGCGCACCTTTGCACCCCTGTTTCTGTTATTTTTATATAGTCTCTTTTGTAAAAAAAGCAATATAAAAAAAGAGTATTATATATATTACTGACTTTCAATTTTTTCATGGTTGTACTTTTGCACCGTTCATATTATACTAAATGGGGGATTGAAGGGGGAAGCGAAGGGAAAACAACCCGTTTAAAGAAAAAAAACAAAGGTGTTCCGCTTCGCTTCACGTATTTAATTAACCCCCTGGCGGGGGAAAAATAAAACCCGGAATTTTCTCCGGGCTTTGTGTTGTTTTCGCTTAATATGCCTTTAAATTTATTGTTAGGCCGCAATACATGCACATATAGTTGAGAAGCTCAAAATCGGCCTGTATTTGCCCTGAGAGTATCCGGAAAAGTTTCGATTGTGATATTTGGTGAATTTGGCAAAATTCTTTTCTGTCGATTTTTTTGTCAATCTTTTGCAAAATATGCAAATATTGTACTACTAATTGTTGATGGTTTTGCATTTTATGCAATTTTGTTGCTCTAATTGACTGGTAATCATCAGGGGTTTATATATAACTGAGTTGTGCTTCATTAAAACGAAAGCACAACATGGTATATAAGCCATGCTTAGTTCTGTGCTTCGTAGTAATGTTTGTGCCAACTTGTCCATAATTTAAAAAGCCCCTCCCGCTTCGGTTTTTTCAAAACCGTTTGGAATAAGTTCTGCAAGTAATTCACGTTCTTGTGTAAAAACAGGTGGTTCTGTGCTTACCCATCTTGTTCTCAATGCACCGTTCTTCTCGTATTGTTCCTTTACAATTAATCTACCTCGTTTAAGTTTGGGTTCGTAATCATTCCAGTTAATACCTTTTTGAAAACACATTTCTTGCATTTCACTAATGTCTTTTCCGTGCAACTCTCTTGGGCTGTATAGGTATTGTGCAACGCTACTAATACTATTCCTTGTTGTGTCTTGCTGTCTCCAGATAAGGTAATTCTCAACTTCAACGGCTGTTGGTATTGTGAACACACGGCTATCAAATAAGGCAATCTTATTTGGTCGCAATTCATTGAATTTAGCAGTTGCCATACTTGCGCTAATGCTTGCCATTTTCTGTATGTTTCCATCAAACCAAGCATCAGTTCCTAATTTTTCAAAATCAGTAAGTAGAATGCTTATTTCATCACTTTGCACAAATGCCAATTTTGCTCCCTGAATGTTCTTGCACATATAACAAGCGGTTTCGTCCATGTCAGAAATTAGTTTTTCATCAAAAGGTCTTTCAAGCCCTCTTGTGTAAGTGTGAAATGCTTTACCGTCTACACGTATAATTGTGTAAGTTCTTCTGGGGAGTAGGCTTCGAGTTCTATTTTCGTAAAACTCCTTCATTCTATCACCTAAATTATCTTTTTTATTTGCCATCGCTTCGCTTTTTAAATTATTACTGTTGTTCTTCGTAGTTAGTTTTGTGGGTTAATCCGCACGGCTCATATACCTGTCCGTTACCACTGTCCGTTAAAACGGGCAATTATCGAAATTGCTGATAAATTCGGTATCGGCCAGAATTGTTTTAGCGCGGTTTTTGTCTCCAAGTGTTAATTCAAGTTGTATTTTGTCGAGATTGTCGCGCGGGGCGAACTTGTCGATCAAGTATTTTTCCAATACGGCCGCGCGTTTTGGTGTAGTGAAAATTACGCGTACCAGGTACCGGTTGCGATCGTATACAATACGGGGCCGGTTGTCGTTCCAGGTTTGAAAATGCCGGAGTATTGTTTTATATAGTTGGGTTTTTGAAAACCCTATATAAACAATTTTTCCGGTTGTTTTACTTTTTATTAAATATACTCCGGCCTGGTTGCCGGCCTCGCGCAAATGGGGGATATTTACGCGGTAATTGCCGCTTTTGTCTTTCCGGTACGGTTCCCGGAATTTAATTTTTGCTGCTTTCATTTTTTTAAAATATTAATTGAGTTACTAAATCGTTTTCGGGGTACTCGAGGCCGCGGAAATTTTCGCGGCCCGGGAAAAATTCGGGTATGAAAAAACGCGGGTTGCGTTCGGATGCCAGTTGAAGGGTTTTACTTCGCTGTGACAATTTGCTTAAAATTTCGCGCCAAAGTCGAAAAAGTGTAAAATGTTTTCTCAATGAGAATTCGATACGGAAAAACAGCACGGATGGCATGTCGTCGTATTGTAGTCTCAGCGAGTTTACACCATCGTATAAGTAGAAAACGCCGTTGCTTTCGGGCTGTGTCTCCATTTCGCGGCGGTTACAGAATTGTAAAAAGGTGTCGGATATTTTACACATATTGAAAAACGCCGAAATAATTAGCGCGTTGGCTTGTTGGGTTGGTGTGCCGTGATCGGCGTATGTGTCGACAATACTAACGAGGTCGCGCAGGTTGAATGATTGCGTTATGAGGTTTATATTTTCTTTAACAAGCAAAAATAACGCCTGTTTACTTAGTTTTGTGTTGTGACCGCGGCGCAAATTACGAATAAGCATAATAATGGCTTCCCGTAAATTGTCGAATGTAGGGTAAAAACATTCTTCCGGGTTTATTTTAACTTCACAATTCGGGCAATACTTTATTGATTTGCTTGCCGGAAAAATGGCCTCGCAATGCGGGCAAATGATTAGTTTATTCATATCATAACTTAATTACTACGGTAAAGCCGTTTCCGACTTTATCATCTTTATTTTGTACTGTGTTAATTCTGTATCCGAGGTATTTAACAAGCTCTGTAAATGTTTCGGTGTTCCAAACCGACCAATGTTTTTCCTCGTAATCGGTCTCCGGGAAGTTGTGGCGGGTTAACAGTTCCTCAATGGTTGTGAGGGGTTTTCCCTGGTCGAATGTTCGTTCGGCATGGGGGCAAATGATGAAAATGTATTTTCGGGCCACGCGCGCCCATTCGTCCATGGCGGCGATTGGGTCGTAAAAGTGTTCTATTACGTGCGAATTTATTACAAAGTCGAATGATTTGTCGGGAAATGGCAGCCGGTCGCCCGCGGCCACAACGTCGACCGGGGCGGCCTGGCCACAAATTTTTATTTCCTGCTGTTTGAAAAAAACTGTATCAGTTCCGGGGTATCGGTCAACGTTCAGGGTGTCGAGGCCAAACGGGTTGTGTGCGCTGGCCCCTATCTCGATGCCTTTTAAGCCATCGAGTAATGAATGTGCAAGTTTTGATTCAGGGAATTTCATTTTTGAATTTTTTTTCTGATTAGTGAAATTAGTTTTCTGAAATTCGGCAAAACAGATTGAAGTTGTTGGGTTGAAATATATGTGAATTGTTCGTACTGTGGTTTAGTGAGAAATTTATTTTTTATTCCGATTTGGTTTAGCTCGTTTGCAATATATACCTCAAAGGCCCTGGCAAACAATTCAGTTCTCCTAAACCAATATTCTGTTAGATTTTTTTTCAACAGATTCTGATAATATGCTGATAATTTGCCGTTTGCAAATATTATTTTATCTAAAATAATATCAAACTGTTCTCGCATTGGTGAATTGTAACCCATTTTTGATCTTCGGATAGAATGCCCCCCGGAACAAGAAAAATGTGCCTTTTGTGGTTCCAGTACCGAACCGGCAAAAAAATCGAGAAAATGACCGTATTCATGTGCAAATGAATGAATGCCGCCGGTTGTTAAAAATCGAATTTCTTTATCTTCCTGTGTCCCTCGCTCGAAACGATTAATATTAATTACAAGGGATGCAGCGTTGTAATGTGCAAGGCTTCCCGGAATTCCCCTATCGCCAAAGCACACGGTTAAATTTTTATTTATTCCAATATTATAGCCAAACTTTAAAACCTTATTCATGTCGTAAAATGCAATAAACATTGCATGAAGGTAGTTTAATCTATCTTCGTTGTTTAACCAGTTACCAAAAGTTACCCCGCGTAAATTATAAAGTTTTACAATCTGATTTACATTGTTGTAATTCAGGTTTTTGGGTATTTTTAAGCCTGGGCGTAATAATTTGAAGTATTTTTCATATCCTCTATACTGCCAATATTGGTGTGCCTTGCTGCCAATACTAACCTCTTGTGTTGTATTATTTACTTTAATTGGTTTCATTTTTTTCTTTTTATTGTTTTAATGTTTTTTTTGAGTTGATTAATGAATTTTTTGTTTTGATGGTTGGCGGTTGCTCCACCTACTTTGACTTCGTTTTTTTTTAGTGCGGCAATTGGCTCTTTAAAGCCGTTGATTTTTACTTTTAATTTCATCTTAAATCAATTTTTGTTGTTGTGGTTTCTCTTTAATTTTTTCAATTATGATATATGCAAAATCCTGTTTTTCAACATCGGGGACTTTGCCAAAGTACATTTTACGGAGAATGTTGCGGGTTTCTTCGAGACTGTAACCGGTATCTAACCAGGCGGCGGCGGGTTTAAGCTGGTGAAGTTTGAATTTTGATACAATAAGCAACCGGCCCCGGCCCCTGAACAGGGCCGGTTTGCGGCTGTTCTCCCAAATATCAACTTCGGCCCCTTCGTAGTATTTTGCCGGGTTCCATAGGCGTATGGTTGAAAACACATTGCAGTCGAGTTTTTTATTCCAATTGTATGAAAAATTTATGCGGTTCATTTTGATAGTTGTATTAATTTATCTTCAAGCCAGTTTATATAATCGGTATCGGGAAATATAACGGTTCCGGTGTAACCTATTTCGTCTAAAACTTCCTGATCGCTGCTTTCAAAAATCCATTCATCTTTTCGGCGTGTTACTGCAAACTCGTGTAATACGGGTTTTTGTCCGGTTTCTTTTTTGAATAAATTGTGTATGTCGTTTTTGTTTTTCATAAAATACCGTCATTTTTAAATTTTTCAATCAAGGCCATGCGCTCGATCGGCGGCATGTTCTTTATTTTTTGTGTCCTTCGTTGCAATATTCCTTTTATCCTTTCCCTCTCCCGGTAATTATCGCCAATATAGCGGTAATCGTGCAGGGCTTCGGGTTTTGCGTAATTCATGTAAATACGTTCAATTGCTGTGCCGTTGCGGGTTTGAGCTGAAAAATCGTGTGTGTGCCAATATGGAAGGTTATCATCATAAAATTTGTTCGGGTAGGCCGAAATCATGATGCTTGCCGGAAATTGTCGGATAACATTTAAAAGTCGGGTATGATTTTGCGCGGTTAATTCATGCTTGTAAATATTACGTTGTGAACTGCGGCTATTAATCAAATAAGGCGGATCGAGGTAAATAAAAACCTGCAAACCTAATTTTTGAAAGATGCTGGCCGGCACCTGAAAATTTTCGATCCAGGATATCGCATCGGTATTAATTACTTTTGTGTCTGGTGGTATCCGTTTCCATGCTTCAATAACCGAAAAATCAGCATCAATTAATATAGAATATTTGGCCCGTTTCTTTTTTAAGAATATTGTACCATTGCCCAAAAATCCCTCTATGTAAATATCGTGCGGCGGAATACGGTTAATGATGGTTTGAAAAACACCATCGCCATTTTTTCCTCCGGGATATGATTTAAACGGCTTCATAATTTAAAACCCTTTACCATTGCATTTACAATTAAACCGATTACAACCCGGATTGCAATTCTTTCCTGGCGTTCGGTTAAAACGGGTATGTTCAGAACATTGTTAACAAGCCCGGTTAACCGTTCTGTAATTAAAGTTGCTTCATCGGGGCTTATGCCATCGGCGGCGTTATGTATTAACTCGTAATACTCGTTTGGCAGAAGTTGATATAGGGCGCGGTCGATCCAGGTTACAATTTTTACCAATACAATGTTTTCCTTTTCTTCTCCTAAAAATGGAAGGTTAACGACTTTGTTTAACCTGGTAGCAACGGTAAAAATTTCTTCGTTGGTTAACATTTTCACCCCGTGCAAATCGGCACGGATTTTTTCAAGCTGGTTGTGTGTTAGTGTTATTGTTGTCATTTGTTTTACATTAAAAGTTTTCGGTATAATCTTCGTTTGCAATCGTCCAGTATTCTTTCCCGCCGGTTTTATCTGCAGTACCAATGAATACTTTTTTCGGGTGGTCTCTTTTAAAATCGGGGTACAATGTTCCGTTTTTATCGGGTTTGTGCGGGTTAAAATCGAAATGTGCATATTTGCAGTATGCCAGCATTTTTTCGCGGAACCGTACCTGGTTTGTAAATTTGCTCTCTTGCGGAAATTCTTCTATAAAACTGTCATACAATTCCTTCCGAACATGCGATTGATTGAGGTTGCCGCGGTGCATTTCCTTATCCCAATCGAAAAACGATTCGGCCCACATTAAGAAATTTTCACCCATGGTTTGGCGCAATTTGCGGCGTTGCACATCCTCCATTGGTGGCGGAACAATTCCGGTATTTTTTAAACCCGTCCAGCCTTCGGCCTTGCTTTTAAAATAAAGTTGCAAGCTAAGGGCGGCCAGGTTGTAGAATAAATTGTACTGTTCTTTGCCCCACTCGCTAAAAAAATGGTTGCCAAAGTCGTTCGCGGGTTTGTGTTCATCGTTGTAAAAATCGGAGAAAACTATAAACGCTTCGCGATCGGCAAAACTGGTACCCATTCCGTTTAACGCGTGGTTGGTTGTGAGGTATATTTTGGGTGTATCTTCTTCGCTTAAATTAAACCGTAACCCCGATTTTTGATTAACGGTCATTTGCCCGGTGATTACGGCAAAAAGGCTTTCAACGTCGAAGTTTACGCGTACATCATCGAAAAAAACGTTTTTGGTTTTTTCTGTAACATCGTGATAGCGAAATTTATCATCATCGATTTGTTTCATTTTGCCATCGATATAAACCTGTGGAATTAACTGCGCAATTGCCTTGCCGTGTAAAGATTTGCCGCTTCGCCCGTTGCTGCTTCCCACTTCGGATAACTTGCCGTCCATGCCTACAACCATTTTGCGCTCTGAATCGTTTTTGTAATCGTGAAGCAGGTACCCAAACGCGGTTAATTTGTTGATTAGGTGCCGGGAAGTTAGAAACAGGTCGTTAACCGTTACCGGTTCCTTTTCAATCCCTTTATCTTTTTTCCAATGAAAATTTGAAGTATTGATTAAGAATTGCAGGTAATGGCAATTTTTGGCATCATCGGAATAATCAATGAAAAATTCGCCGTTTGGAATTCGCTTGTACTCCGGGCTTACCTTTTCCCTTATTTCGTCGCTCATTACCGTAACGGATAGCATGGGCGGCAATAATTCAACGTTGTGGTTGATTTTTTTTTCGCTCCACACGTGTCCCCCAAATTGGGCGTAATTAAGTTCCTTAATTCCATCGGCTGTTATTTCCCAAATTTTATCCTGAAAAAACAAATGTTGTTTATCTGCTGTGGCCCGTTCGATTTTAGGGAAGGTTAAATCGAGGTTTGATAATTTTTCGGGCCCCAGGTATTGAGGGCCGCCGCGCATGAGCATATTTAATACATCAATTTCTTTTATTTCGCGGCAAAATTCTTTTACAAAATCCTTTACGTCGGTGTGATCTATTTCGCTAATTACCCGGTTTTCGATACTTATTAAAACCTTTTCGCCCGACTTCATTTTATACCGGAAAAAACCGCGATTTTGTAAAAATGTCATTGCTTTTACATAGTTGAAGGATATGTTTTTTTTCTTCTCACCCGACCGGGTTTCGTGTGTATCGATATCCCAAAATTGTTCGTCGGGCAATAATTTTTGTGCAAGTTCGAGTTTTCCGTTTTCATCGAAACGGCGTAAAAGGTTTTTGATTTTAAATTCTTTGAGTTTTTCGAGGCGTTTTTTATGAATTCTCGAAAATTCCTGGGAATCGTTTAAAAGCCAAAAATCGGCAATTTGGGAATCGGGCAGCATTGTAATTTTATGCACGGTTACATATTGGCCGGCCCCGTTTTTTTCATTTGTGGCAAAATCAAAATCGTTAATCAGTTCGGTTTCCTTGCCGCGAAGTGTGCCGGTTAATAAATCATCAATGCCCTTTTCTTTTGTTTCCGAATTGTAGTTAATATGTGCAAAAAATATTTCTACGGGGTTGCCAAGGTTGGCAAGGGTGCGTAAATATTCCTTGTAGTTTTTAACGGCAAAGAAAAATTGTTTCGGCCTGGTATCAACGGCCTTGCCGTTTTCGAGTTTAGTCGAAAGTTGGTTCCAGTCGGCATCGAGAACAAAAACGGTTTCTTCAACTTCGCAACGTTCAACAATTAACTGTATTTCATCGGGCAAACGTCCGTTTGAAGCAAGGTTGTTTATACCCATTATACCGAGGCTGTACATTCCGTGCTTACACGATTTTTCGGCCTTTTTTTCTCCTTCCTGAATGTACAGGCGTTTAAGTTTTCGGTGTTGTTTGTATGCCTGGCGTAAGCGTTCGGGAATATAAACATGACTGCCGGAACCTGCGGGCGACTGATATTTTATTGGTTCATCGTTTTTGTCGAGGTGCGAGCTGGGGTTTTTCCAGCGTACCCGAATTAATTCCTTCATTTTTATCCGGGATGTTTCGGGCCGATACATTACCGGATTGCCTTTTAATTCTTTCTTTTTTGCCCTGGCTGTTTCGGGTCGGTACATTACCGGCTTGCCTTCGAGGTCGAAATATTTGATTAGAATATCATCGCCTTTTTGTTCAAGTATGTTTCCGTACTGGTCGCGGGTTCCCTGTACGAAGGGAGAAATATAACGTTTTGTGCCGTTTTCGTCTCTTGTTTCAATGCGGATATCGTCGTATAATATGCCCGATTCTTTTAGCTGCTGGTCGCAAAAAGAAATTTGGTGACCGTTTGGCCGGGCGGGTCCTGGCCCGTTTGAATTTTTCGGTTTTTTGGGTTGTTTTTTTTCCTGTTTCTTCGCCGGTTGCGGCTTTTCAACTTCATCGATAATTATTGCATAATTTTTTGCAATTTCTTTTAATGCTTCCGGGTAACTTAAATTTTCGGTTTGCATTATGAAATCAATCGGGTTTGAGGCATAAAAACCGCATTTGTAACACTTTGCCGATTGTTTTTTTTCGAAAATGTAAAGCCCGTTTTTCTTTTTCTCGTTAATAAAACCACAATTTGGGCATTCGGTAAACATTTTATCGTTGCCGTATGCTTTTTTCGGGTTTTTAACAAAATCCTCAATCCGGGCGGTATCTTTTATCTTCTGAATAGTTAATTCGGGTATCATACGTTTGAAATTAAATAGCTTATACCTTGTTGTGTCCGGTCTATTATCCGGGCAATTTCTGTTTCTTTAAAACCATCTTTGAAAAGTTGAAAAGCGGCCTGTTTCCGGTGTTTAACGTGTTCGCGCTTGCGCGACTTTGAGGCGGCAATTTCAAAATTAATTGTAAACTGTTGGCTTGTCATTTTTTCATGTTTTCGTAAAATTCGTTTATGGCAACGGCTGCGACAAATGCGAAAATGAGCGCTAAAAGAATGAATCCGTTATCGTTAATATGCGGGTAAATTTCAAGTATCATTTTTTTTGTTTTTGATCGTGAAAATTGGGTGCGATTGCTAAAATATTCTCAAAATCTTGTAAAAGTGCTGCGTTCGATGCTGGAATAATTTTCCGTATTTCGCCCTGATGATTGATAATAAAACCGGCCAGCCCCGCGGGGTTCCATTTGTTTTCGTAAAGGTCGAACATATTGAATACTGCTGTTGTTTGGGGGCCGGACATTCGGTGCGGGTTTTTCCGGTTTATTGCCCGGCGTTGCATTATTGCGGTGCGCAAAACCGTTTTGCCCCTGGTTAGAAACTGCAACGGTGTTAATTGCAATGTGCCGGAGGGTTTCGGAAATTGTATCGACAATATCCGGGCTGGTTTCGGATTCTGCAAACAATGTGAGTACATTAACGATAATTTTTAGGGTTTTTTGATCGATTGGTAACAGGTATTGTTTCATTATTTTGATTTTTCATTTCTTCGTATTTAAGGCAAAAACTATAAATATCGTCGCCGGGGCCGGTTATGTGATAGCTGAATAGTTCAAAGGTTTCAGCAAGTTTTTCATTCAGTATTTGGGCGGTTTCTTCATCGAAACGCTGGTTGTTGTCGTTATCTAAATAGTCGAGAAAATCCGTATCGGGGTGAAAATCGGGTATAATATCCATCATTTCACAAACCCAGGCTTTGGCGCGGTTTAAATCGCGTTTCAAGAGGCTTTCGATTGATAGCGTTCGTTTACTCATTTGTGTGTTTTTGGTAGTTTTCTGAATTATTTGCTATTTGCAAGTAAATTCCGGCATATTTTTTGATTTGCTTTGTTGTTTCAGTAACAGCAACCACCTTCCCGCTTAATACATCACTTACGTACTTTGAAGAAACATGAGCTCCGGGGCGTTGGCTCCGTGGACTTGCTATTTGCTTCGCGATGTGAGAAATAAGGCGTTTAGATTGCAGAAATTCAATTTCTTGTGGTGTAAATGTGTTTTTCATTTCGTAAATTGTTCTTAGTTGACAGAACAAATATATATCATTTGATGTATTAATTCCAATTTTTGATCTAATTATTTGAAATAAATTTATCAATGGATACTATACACGATAGAATCAAGCTGATTATCAGCCATTTTAAAATGAACAATAATTCTTTTGCTCATAAAATTGGCTTAACGTCCTCTACTGTAATAAATAACATTACAGGGGGTCGGATGTCAAAACCATCATTTGATGTATTGTCTATGATACTTTCAGCGTATAAAGAAATAGATGCAAACTGGCTCATAACAGGGAACGGAAACATGATTAAAGAATTGAAAAAAAATAACTCAAATGAGTTAAAGGAACCCAGGGAGTATTATAAATCGAAAATTGATTACGATAGTGAAATAATAGAAATACAACGGGCCAGAATTGAAACATTAAACAAGCTGGTTAAAAGTCAGGAAGAAATAATTTTAACGTTGAAAGAAAAAATAAAGAGCAAATAATTAATTTTAACAAATTGAATATTAACTTTTAAAATTTACGAACATGAAAAAAATTGTAATTGTATTATTTGTATTGGCTGCAATTGCTGGCTGTAAAAAGGAAAATGAAACACCGGAACCCAAAAGGGTTATTTTCTCAAAAATTACAGTAACCGACTGGCCTGATAATAAAAACGGCCAAAGCTGGGATGATTTGGTAAATACCGAACCCGATGTTTATTTCACTATTAAACCATCTGGTGCCGAAAAAACCCAGGAGTATGTTTTTAATAATGTTATTGACAATGCGAATGGCGGAAATTTAGTTTTTTTAGGTATATCATACGAAATTGAAAAAGTTGATTTTAATAAAATATTTTACTTCTATTTGTATGATGATGATGATTTTGGCGATGATGAAATAATGGGATATTGTTCATTTAAAGTTGAAGATTATTTTGCATTCCCTGATAACTTCTTAATTGTTGAAAATGATATTGCTATTGTAATAGAAGTTACATGGATATATGAATAGGCCGAGAGCTTTGTATTTGTCTATTTGTTTGTTTTTTATGTTGTTATAAAAACACGCTCTCCGCCAAACCGGGACTAAAACGGGACAAAAAGGGGTAAAAAACGGGCAAAACCAAAAACGTATGTGTTTGTAAATGAAATAATTAATTTTTTCGGGCAGGTGGAAAGAAAGTCCCTCGCTCTCCGCGAAACCGAAGCCTTGCAAGTAATTGCAGGGCTTTTTTTATTAGTAAGTTCAAACTTGTTTGAAAACGAAATTAATAAAAAAAGCCCATATCCGAAGGATGGCTTCGGTTTCGGTCCCCTACACAAAAGGAATGAAAGGGATCGATATTTATCAATCCCTCGCTCTCCGCCTCCGCCCGACGAAGCCTTGGCGAAGTCGGGCTTTTCTTTTTATTCCAACCCATAATCTTTTTTTTAAATACTGCATGGGCTCCGGCGGACAGGTCCGCCCCACAATCACATTTAACTTTTGATTTCTACCTAATTATATTTAGTTTTGAAAAAAACTCAAGCATGCATTTTGTTTATATTTTAAAATGTTCCGACAATAATCTCTATGTTGGGCAAACTTCAAATTTAAAAGAGCGTCTTGAAAGGCACAATAAAGGGCAAGTAACTTCAACAAAACCCCGGAGACCTTTATCTCTTATGTACTACTCCGCATTTAATGACAAATACAAAGCAATTGAATTTGAAAAATATTTAAAATCAGGCTCGGGCAGGGCTTTTACCAAAAGGCATCTTATTTAACCATCCGCCCGCCGTAGCTTCAGCGAAGGCGGGCTTTTCATTTATCTCAACTCCTTTTCACTTTTGAATTTTCATCTAAATTGGACGCCTTATCCAAAAAAAATTGTGATATTTGTCAGCATAATTTAATTCAATCAAGTCACACACAAAACATAAAAACCATGTTTAAAATTCAAAACCTTAACAAAATTGACGAACAGGGGCTTCAAATGTTCCCGTCCGATCAGTACGAGATTAACAGTGAATTTACCGACCCCGATGGTATAATACTCCGCAGTTTCAACATGCACGACATGGAAATTTCCTCATCGGTAAAGGCCATTGCCCGTGCCGGAGCCGGTTACAACAATATTCCCGTTGACAAATGCACCGAAAAGGGAATGGTTGTTTTTAACACACCGGGGGCTAATGCAAACGGGGTTAAAGAATTGATTATTGCCGGCTTAATGCTGGCCTCACGCGATATTGCCCCGGCCATTGAATGGGCAAAAACCCTTAAAGGCAAAGGCGATGAAGTTCCATCGCTGGTGGAAAAAGGGAAAAAGAACTTTGGCGGACAGGAAATTAAAGGAAAAACATTTGGTGTAATTGGACTGGGAGCCATTGGCGTACTTGCTGCAAACGCAGCCCAGGCACTTGGCATGAAAGTTTTGGGCATCGACCCGTACCTTTCGGTAAAAGCAGCCTTAAAACTCAGCGAGAATGTGAACATGGCATCAAGCCTTGAAAACCTGCTGGCAGAAGCCGATTACATTTCAATAAATATTCCGCAAACAGCCGACACCAAAGGTTTTATCAATAAGGAAAAAATTGCCTCGATGAAAGATGGTGTTCGTATCCTGAACTTTGCCCGTGGCGGTTTGGTGAACAATGCCGATATCAAAGAAGCACTCGATAGTGGTAAAGTTGCCCGCTACGTTACCGATTTTCCTGACGATGAAGTATTGGGCATGAACAATGTAATTGCCATTCCCCACCTGGGTGCTTCAACAGCCGAATCGGAAATAAACTGTGCCATGATGGCCGTTGACCAATTGCGCGAATACCTTGAAAACGGCAATGTCATCAATTCGGTTAATTTCCCGGCAGCCGAAATGGAACGCAATGGCGGGGGCCGCATCATTATTGCCAACAAAAACGTACCCAACATGGTGGGACAAATCACAACCGTGCTTGCTTCAGAGAGCGTAAACATCGCTAACATGCTGAACCGGAACCGTGACAACATTGCCTACAACATTATTGATGTTGACCGCAAGGAAATTTCCGATGCAGTTTGTGAAAAACTGAAAGCCATCGAGGGAGTTTTCCTGGTGCGAAAAATATGTTAATTTACGACCAACGATAATTTTAAAAACAGCGTGTTAGCCAAAACCATCATTTCGGAAAAGGATAACACGCTTTTTTTATTACACCGGCGTATTACCCGTTTTTCCTGGCTCCATGGCAACCAGCCGCGACATGTTTCGCGATACTTCTATCCGGTTAAAAAGCGATTGCATGATCTTTTCATACAACGTATCTTTTAAAATCAGGTCTTCAATGCCGTTATCAATATTGGGGTTATCGTTCACTTCAATCAGGTATACCTTATCGCCAACCATTTTTAAATCGACACCATAAAGCCCGTCGCCCATGAGTGAAGCGGCTTTTACCGCCACTTTCAACACTTGCGGGGGCACCTCATCAACGGGCACTGTTTCCGAATCGCCCGTACCCTCTTCTTTCGAAGCCTGCCAGTTGTAAATCTGCCAATGGTCTTTTGCCATGTAATACTTACAGGCAAACAACGGCAACTGATCGAGAATGCCTATACGCCAATCGTATTCGGAAAAAATGAACTCCTGGGCAATAACCAGGTCCGACTTTTTGAAAAGTTTTTTAACGGCCTCTGCCAGTTCTTCCTTGTTGTTCACTTTTATAACCCCCAGCGAGAAGGCACTGTCGGGCTGTTTTAAAACCAGCGGGTAAACCAGGCCATCGGTTTGAGAAGGCTTAAAGGCTCCCTTTGTAAAGACCCACGAGTTGGGAATTGGTACCTTGTTTTGCTTCATTCGCTCGTAAAGGAATATTTTGTTCGAACAACGAAGAATCGACCATGGATCATCAATAACAACAAGCCCTTCGGCATAAGCACGCCGCGAGAATTCCCAGGTATGGTCGTTCACACTGGTTGTTTCGCGAATAAAAAGGGCATCGTATTCGCAAATGTCTTCATAATTGTCTTTGGTAATGAAATCGACATAAAAACCGATTTTATTTGCCACATCTTTAAAATAACGCAATGCCGACGGGCACGATGGCGGATTGGGCTCCGAGGGGTTGATTAAAATGGCCAAATCGTATTTATAATGCTTCAGCCGTGGCTTTTTAAAACGCTTTTTCGAGAAATAGGCCATGGCAAATTCGTGCACTTTTTCATGGTCGGCTTCATCAATTTTGTTTAAACTCAACGGCACCACTTTGCGGATTATCCATTTTTCGGTTTTCACGAATGAAACCTGCAAAAGGGGCGTTTCGAAAAGCAGGTAAAGTTTCGATGCAAGCATTTTAAGCGCAGTTTCGGTTGTTTGTCCAAAATAGATGTTCAACTCGTATTTTGAATCGACAATTTTGGAAAGCGACGATTGGATCAGTTCCTCAATATCGTTTGCAATTGCCTTTACTACCGATAGGTTTTTAAAATCGCGCATCGTGGTAACACTCGGTATTGCACGGTGCTCGCGGGCCGATGCAAGTAACGAAACATAATAGCCCGCGCTTTGATAGCGGTATGAATTGCACAAATTGAAAACCCGCACATTTTTCGAGTTGTGGTAACCGTTTTCCGAAATGTAATTTTTTGCCGAAATTACCTTCACGCCTTCCACAACCATTTCCCATTTCGAGGGATAATCAACCACCACCAGGTTGCAAACATGCGCGCTGGTTTTGGGGCGCGAAACGGTAAATACCATGCGCACGGCATCCTCGCCCCGGGTATAATAACCGGGTAAAACTGCCGACTTTACAAAGCCATAAAGCTCGTACCATTTTAGCAGTTTGGAATCTTTTTTACGTGCTTCGAGCGTAATTTTTTCGTACCCGCGTGCCATGGCCAGGTTACAGGCATGGGTTAGCAATCTACCACCCAGGCCTTTCCCCTGCATCTCGGGCAAAATGCCCAATGAGAAAATCCGTAAAGTGCGGGAATGGAGGTGCAGAATCATGCACCCGGCGGCAATTTTTTTCCGGCCACCGGTTTGCTCAATAATCCATACTTCCTGCGATGGGCTCTTCAGGCTTAACCTTAACGAACGCCTCGACAATTGCTGAAATTCGGGAAAACTTGCCAGCTCAACCACTTCCAGTAAATCGAGATCGTCGATTGTTGACTTTCTAACAGTTATCGACATGAATGGTTACATGAAAAATTGCACCGAAAATAGTTGTTTTTTCATTCCGTTGTTCTGTTCGAAAGAAAAAATAACGGGTATCACCCGATATACAAACCAACGGGCAAACATGATGCAAAACACGCCACAAAAAAGGTTCGTTGAAATTACCGCAGGGTTGCACCAAACTCGCGTTCGTACATACCAACAATGCGGTTCATGGTTTTGTCGATAATTTTGTCGGTTAGGGTTTTCTCATCGTCGCGAAGTATGAAACTAAGGGCATACGACTTCTTCCCCGCGGGCAATTTATCGCCGGTAAACACGTCAAAAATATCGACCTCGCGCAAAATTTTTCGTTCAGCCTTAAAAGCCAACGCTTTCAATTGTTCAAACGAAATGTTTTCATCAATCAGCAGGGCAAGGTCGCGCCTAACCGACGGGAATTTGGGAAGCCCGGTAAATGTTATGCCTTTTTTTCCGGCCTGCTGAAGCAGAAAATCCCAGTTAAAATCGGCATAAAAAACAGGGGCATCAATACCGGCATTTTTCAGCAAGGCTGCATTTACAAACCCCATATCACAATACGTTTTCCCATCGCCCCGCTGGTAGCTTAATCCATTACTGAGCAGATCGTTCGATATTTTCTCAACCCTGACTTTTTCAACCAGAATCCCCAGTTTTGCAAAAAGGTTTTCAACATACGCCTTCAATTCAAAAAAAGAGCTTTTTGTTTCGGGTGTTACCCAGTTTTCCTTTTGCTTTTTGCCGGTAATGAACAAGGCCAGGTGCATCTCTTCAAAATACTTATCGGCAGGCGACTTGAGATTTTCCCCTCCCCTGTTGAAATAGGTGTTTCCGAATTCGAAAAGCTTCAAATCGGGGTTTTGGTAATTTGTATTCCGGGCAATGGTTTCGAGCCCGCCAAACAGCAACGATTGCCGCATGGCATTCAAATCCTGGCTTAACGGGTTATAAATGTGTACGGTATTATCGGCTGGAAAAACATCGACCGATTCGTAATAGGAAGCCCGGGTAAGCGAATTCGACCATATTTCGTTAAAGCCCTGTGCCATGAGCATGTCCGAAACAAGGTTTTTGTACTTCTCGGGATCGGGCTTTGGTGAATACTGAATGGTTGAATGCACATGTGTTTCGGGCTCAACGGTGTTGTAGCCGTAAATGCGCAATATCTCTTCAATTACATCGGCCTCGCGCTGCACATCGACCCGGAATGGCGGGACATCAACTGTTAGTGTCCCCCCACTTTCATCGACAACCTTAATTTCGAGGGCATCTAAAATACTTTTTATTTTTTCGGCTGGAATCCTTACCCCAATCAAACGTTCAACATTGGCAAGCGAAACCTCAACCCGGAAAGGTTTGGCCGTTTCGGGGTAAACATCAACAATATCGGAAGAAATGGTGCCACCGGCCAGTTCTTTAATTAACAATGCAGCACGCTTTAGGGCATACACCACGCCATCGGGGTCAATACCCCGTTCGAAACGGAACGATGCATCGGTATTCAGTCCGTGCCTGCGGGCTGTTTTACGGATGTAAACCGGGTCGAACCAGGCGCTTTCGAGGAATATGCTGGTTGTTGAGTCTTTTACACCGGAGTGAATTCCGCCAAATACACCACCAATACACATGCCTTCCGAAAGACCGTTACAAATAGTCAGGTCTTCATCGCCAAGTTCCCGTTCCACTTCATCGAGGGTTTGGAATTTATATCCTCCGGGCAGCGTTTTTACAATTATCTTATTCCCTTTTATTTCATCGGCATCAAAAGCATGAAGCGGCTGGCCGGTTTCAAACAACACATAATTTGTTGCATCAACAATATTGTTTATCGGGTTAAGGCCAATTAAACGCAAACGGTTTTTAAGCCAGTCGGGCGATTCTTTTACCGTTAGCCCGGTTAGGGTCACACCCGCGTAACGGTGGCAGGCTTCGGGCGTGCCAATTTCAACGGGGATTTCAAGGTTGTGGTTATCAACTTTAAATTCAGAAACATCGGGGCGTTTGTAATCAATCGCCTTCAATTGTTTCATGTAAGCGGCCAAATCGCGTGCCACACCTATGTGCGAAGCCCCGTCGATGCGGTTTGGCGTTAAATCGATCTCGATAACGTAATCGCTTTCGATGTTAAAATATTTCGATGCCGGCATGCCAATTTGTGCATCGGGTTTTAAAACCATGATCCCCTCGTGATTTGTTCCCAAACCAATTTCATCTTCGGCACAAATCATCCCTTCGGAAACTTCACCGCGGATTTTTGCCTTTTTTATTTTAAACTCCTTATCGCCATCGTACAAAGTTGTACCCACGGTTGCAACCACTACTTTTTGCCCGGCAGCAACATTGGGCGCCCCGCAAACAATGGGAAGCAAATCACCGCTGCCCGTGTTAACGGTTGTAACGCTCAAATGGTCGGAATTTGGGTGTGGTTTGCAGGTAATTACCTCGCCAACAAACAGCCCCTTCAGGCCACCCTTAACGGTTTCAACTTCTTCAATACCGGCTACTTCGAGGCCAAGTTGCGTAAGAATTTTCCCCGTTTCTTCGGGAGTAAGGTCAATATCGATGTAATCTTTTAACCAGGAGTATGCTATGTACATGGTTTGTTTATAAAAAAATTGATTGACAAAAGTAGTAAAATAGCATGTTCGGACAAACTAATTATTCAACGAACAACTACGCAGCAGCCGTGAATGCATAACCGGGGTTAATGATTGTGAGTTTTGTGTGGTTTTATTTTTTTGAACTTGTTGTTACTGGGGATGATTTTTGTTAAACTATCCAATACATGAATAGCTGAAATCATTGGAGCAGATAAGCTGTTATCATTCCATCCACTCCAATCGCCCCATGTAGTTGGTGTTTTTGGGGTATAAACAAAGCAGGGCGTTTTCTTTTGAAAGTTTGGTGAGTACCATACCAAATAATCAGAATGCGTCCATGACCAACCATGCAAGTGCATTACCAACGGATAAGATTTAGCACGATCATAATTTTCAGGCACATATAACCCATACAGTAATTTGCCACTTTTCGCTTCAAAATAAGTATTTGGTAATTCCTGTGCAAAGCAAATCATACTCATGCTGAATAGTAACACAGCGGCTCCTCTTTTTAAAATATGTGATATCATTACGCTCATTTTCATTTTTTAACATTTTCACCAACAGCGGTTTGGCTAAAAATATTTGGTTTTTCATATGAATCAAACAACAACGGCGGTGGTAAGTTTTTTTACCGATTACGTGCGGTTCAATTGACCTACTACTACAATTTTGATGCGAGCTACAGACGTTGAATTTGCTACTAAACCGGCAATTAAATTTACCACGTGTTACCGCAAGTGGTTTTATCTTTTTGTCAATAGGTTAAATAACTTTTCATTTACATAATAGTTCCCAGTTCCAATTCTTGCTGAACCAGTGAGACTGCCTCAATTGGCTTGTTTTGTTTAATCAGCAATTTTATTTTTTTCTCTAATTCTTTGTTAATTTCTGTCATGATTATTTTTTCAACTTAAATGTCAATTTTTGTTTCCACATCGTTTAAATCCTTTGTAACATATTTCCTGAAGTTCAATCCATCTTCAACAAATCTGTTGAAATCGGTATCGCCGTAAATCCGTTCATATTTCCAATTTTTGTTAAAATTTATGGTACATGTAAAATCACCTTTTGAGTCCTGATATCTGTTTGGGCCTGCATACTCTTCTCCAATCTCCATAGTTAATTCTCCTTTCTCAAACCAAACCCACCACTTTTTCCAGTACAATCCTTTATTTTCCTTGTAATTGTTTCCATAACCACCACTCTGAATAGTGAGGTCGTAAATATCAATACAGGTATTCCAGTTTTCAACGAATGTTTCAGGTTTGTTCAGATTTTCAATATAATACTTTACTTTTTCTGC
Source organism: Prolixibacteraceae bacterium (assembly GCA_021740385.1). Lineage (GTDB taxonomy): Bacteria > Bacteroidota > Bacteroidia > Bacteroidales > Prolixibacteraceae > DAIMEA01. The sequence continues at coordinate 44,238 of JAIOZY010000028.1, forward strand.
ATTATTCTTATGCTCTGCTGATGCTTCCGGTTGTTCTGCAACAAAATCGACAAATTGTTTTAGTACTTGAAGTTTTTCCAATGTTGTATTGTCTATAATCCAATATTTTGTTCCCGAATTTTTCATGTTTATTCAGACCAGATTCTTTTTCTTATACGTAATTCAAAATCAGGGCAACAGGCATTTATTACTGGTTTTAAATGACCATAACCATCATCTATAAAATTTATTTCTGTATCGGTCTTACATTTGCGGCAATGTATTCCTGTTAAAAGAGGTTTCATAGAATCTCATAATTCACGGGCTTCCATATTTAAATGTTTCGCCCCAACCTGTGTTTTATATTTTATCATGACTTAGATATTTTCAATAATTATTTTTCCAACTTTCCAAATACTTACAAACCCGCAACAATTCTTCTTCTATTTCAAAATCATCCATCTCTGGGTATAAATCAGTTGTTGGAAAACCATTTTGCACTTCATCATAAAATTCTTCCAAACTGCCCCGGAATATTCTCTTTTCATCATTCAATGAAAGAGGTTTCCACCAAACAACATTTGAATAAATGGCGTATAGTACTTTGCTGTTTTTGTTGACAACTTCTGTAAAACATTCTTCTTCTATCAATTGAATATCCTGCACATTCGTTTCCCATAAATACATCCCGGAAATATCTATTGCCGAATCTATTTGACATTCGGATAAATTGCAACCCACAAATCCGGTTTCTCTCAACCAATCGGTTTTTATATCGGAATGGATGAAGTTGCCTTTATTAATTTTGCAGGAATAAAAGAATGTTTCTGAGAGATTTGTAGAATTAAATGCAATATCATCAATCCTGCAATTGTGAAATGCAGCTTTGTTAAAGTTGCAATCAAGAAAGAAAAGGTTAGACGCTGAACAATTTCTAAACCTTGCCTTCGAATAATTACTGTTTAGAATATGTAAATCATTCAATGTCGATTTTTTAAATTTCGATGATGTGAAATCACAATCTCCGACATATAAACCATTGAAATTGCAATTAATAAACTCGTTTTTTTTCAAAGAACAGTTGCGAAAGAAAACAGAATTCACCTCCGTTCCTAACCAAGTCATTCCATCTAATTGTTCAGAATCAACAACAAGCCCGGTCAAATCAATTTTTAAGGCAATTGCCTCACTTAACACTGAACGATAATCGGGAAATAATTCCGACTGTTCAAGTTCATAAAGAACCTTTTTCTCTTGGGTAAATAGTTGAATCTTCATCCTGAATGCATTATTCTGTTGTTCCTTTCACAATCTTAATTTCCTCCTCGGTTAAACCATACAACTCATAAACCATTTGGTCGATTTCTTTGTCGGTCTTTTCAATTTCGTATTGAAGTTGATTGATTTCAGATTTGTAAGTGTTGAAATATTCTTCCCAATCATCTTGTTGTACAAGGGAAAGTTTTATTTTTTGCTTTTTAAGCTCGGCAACAAAGGTTTTGAAATCGAAATTGTAAAATTTTTCGAGTTTTGTGCTGATTTTATGTAAATCGAAATTGACTTTTGTACGATTGATAAATCGTTTGCTTTTCCCTTGTAACTCATTATTGAATGATAGCATTCGGTCTGCAAGATTGATAAATGGTAGTTGGGCTTCTTTTGAAATAGCTTTAATAGGAAATTCTAAAATATGGGACCTTTTTACTTTCGGGAAAGTGACCTTGTTGTCTGATAATGTGTTTTTGAAATAGTAATACATTAATTTTGAATTAATTAGTGATAGTAAGTATTTTAAGTCCAATAAACTATCTTTTTGTATTACTATGTAAGTTGTTTGGTCAGTATAATAGCATTCTGCATCAAATGTTGTTATTATTCTTCTGCCTAATATTTGTCTAATAATTAACTTATTTTGTTCAAAAATTTCTTTCGATCTAAAAGCCTGATTTGTGTATAACTTTTCATTTTCAGGCAAATAGTGAATATAGGTGTTGTCAAAAGTAATAGAATTAATGTTGATATTTTTTCCTAATAGAAAGGGTTTAAAATTATCATCAATCTTATGTGTGAATAAAAGTTCCTTACGTACTTTAATTCCATTTTTTACTTCAAAGTAATTATTAAGCAATTTACATTGACTTAGTTTGCTTACAATATTAATCGATTGGAGATTCATGTTCTCATTAATAGTGTAGTTTTGTTTTATAAATACTTGCTTTTCTATTGATTTTAAGTGATGGAATTCGCCTTTATCAATTTTAAAGAAATCAATTGTTTTTTTTGTGTCATTTATCTTTATTGAAAATACAACCGTTTTTACGCTTGCATCTGCAAAAATATCTTCATCACTTGTTGCTACAAACGATAAACTGTAATTGTCTAGAATAAATTTACGTAATGGTTTGTCATAATCATTGGAAAGAAAAACAGAAGGTGTAATGAAAGATAATAAACCTTTTTTGTTTATAAGGTTTAGTGATTTCTCAATAAACAATTTGTACAAATCCAATTGATAAGATGCTGTTTTATATATAGACGTGAAGTAATTTTTTTCTTTGTCCTTCATCAAACCACGACTTCTTACATACGGCGGATTTCCAATAACCACATCAAAACCGCCTTTGTATTCAGTGCGGAAAGCGTAAGCGCGGGAACTGCACATTTCTTTTGCCAGCTTTTGTACCTTTTTATTCTCTGGGAGCTGGTGTTTTTTTCGGTTGTTTTGTATATAGGCAATGGCATTTTCAAGTTGTTCGTCAGAGTTTATCTCGTTTTTCCCGAATTTCTGTGTCCAGAGGTGGAATTGCGTTTCTCCCCGTGTTTCCTGGGGAGCATGCTCCCCGGTCGATCCGGTATCCGGTTCTCCCGACAAGGGGGCATGCCCCCTTGTTCCTGCAACAGGTATCGTTCGTCCCATAGCGATATTACATGCCCTTGCCGACACAGACTTTATTTTTTGCACGATTTTCGGAAGTTCGTTTTCTTCACCAACCAACACCAGATGGGCATGGTCGCCACATATATTGTATGCCAGAATATTCAGTTTATCTTCTTTTGCTATCTCAGCAATGGTTTCTGTTACAATCACCTCTTCCGTATCTGACAACCAGACAGGCGAATCTGTTTTTACAAAATTATCGAACATGCGTTGCGAATACCTCGAATTATGCGTTGCAGTAGTTACATGCCACAACTTTTTATTTTTCTTCTGAAAAATATTTGGAAACTCATTTTGCCAGTTAAATGCTTTTTCGCCTGCTACTTCGGGGTCGTCAATAAGCGAATTTCCGCACTTGATGTTGTTATTGAGTTTATTGAGTTTCCGTCCTTTTTGTGCTGTTCTTAACCAAAGTGAGAGTTTTGCAATTTCAACCGATTCCTCGTTTAAATCAACACCGTAAATGTTTTTTTCGAGAATGTCAGTCGTTATGTCCGAAAAAACGATGCTGCCTCCCAGTAGCTGTGCCCGCAAATCGTCAATCTTGCGGTGTTCGGTAATCAAAAAGTCAAGCGCCTGGTTTAAGAATGCGCCCGAGCCGCAAGCGGGGTCGAGGATTGTTAAGCTTAAAAGCCAATTTCGGTACTCCGTGAGTTTATTATCAAGAGTTTTTACCGTATCTTTTTTGCGTTTCCGGCGACCTTTGGCATATTCTTCGTCAACAATATCAAGTTCGCTGCGTTTCTCTTCGCAAAGCTTTCCAACGGTATTTTCAACAATGTATTTGGTAATGTATTTTGGGGTGTAAAAAATACCGTCCTTTTTGCGCTTCGTTTTCTGCGTGTCGATTTTTTCGCCCTTGATTTCGGCTTGTACGTTCTCTATTTCGCCCAGCGAGTGTTCAAAAATATGCCCGAGAATATTTACATCCACGTCGGTTTCAAAATCGTAATTACTTAAACGCAACGTATATTCGTGTAAAATTTCGTCGTCAATTGTAATGTTGTCCAGTATTTCATCGGGCTTAAAAAGTCCGCCGTTGTAAGCGTAAATTTCCTGTCGGTTTCCACTTTTAGGTCTGCCAACATTTAAAACATGAAAGTATTTTTTGAAAGTGTAGTAAAGCGGTTTGGCATCTCCAAAATCAACATCATCTTTCCACTTTTCAATTATTTGGGAAATAGAATTTGGAGGAACCAACAACCTATCTTCGGCAAAAAAGATAAATAGAAAACGGTCTAACAGTTTTTGCGTTTTTTTGAAAAGCAGAAGTTTATCGGTTTCAGGATTATTTTTTACCAGATTATTAAAAATCGCTTCGCGGAATTTTGAATAATCGGCGTACAATTTTTTGGTAATATTTTCCTCCTGTAAAACCGATGATTCCTTAATTTTTAAAGGCAAATCAGTCAATAAATTGTCTTTTGCCAAACAAAGCCATAGTAACGAAAGCTGTTCTTTTGAAAGATTGAACAAATCAAAATCAACGTGGTCAACCGCATTTTGAATGTAAAAACGAAGCTTCTCGAAATTCGATGTAATTACATATTTGCATTTCGGGTGATGGTTTTTGTAACCGAACGCTTGTGTTTCTATTTTATCTAAATCGGTGGTGTTTGTTCCTTTTAATTCAATAACTGCTGTTGCATCTTCACCTTTTAAAATTGCGCCGTCAGCTTTTTTACTATTTGCAATATTTTTGAGTTCAGTAGTGAGGTTGAAATTAGGTTCGGGATTTAAAGTGTAACCTAAAATTTTCACAAACAATTCTCGTAAAAATCCTTCCTGAAATTGTTCTTCCTTTGAGTTTCTTATGTTTTCCTGTCTTTCAGGATTACCAAAATAATTTTGAAAATCAGCATATTTTTTCTCGATTAATTCAGAATTGAGGTCATTCAAATATTTCTTTTCAACTGATTTTTGGAACAAGCTCATATTTTGGTTTTCGTTGAGTTCTTTTATTTAATTCACTAAAATACAATTTTCATTTTAGTTCCAATCTGTTAATTTGCACAAAAGTGTGCGGCGGCAAAAAAACATCCCGAAATTCTCCGGGACAAGTTGTGTTTGACAGCGAAGGGACGGTTGCAGGGAAGGGCTGAAAAACTTATGCTTTGTGCGTTGGCGTTTCTTATTTTTTCTTTCTTATTTGTGGTAGAATTTACTTATTCTGTTCTTTTTTCAAGCTGGCATACGGCCCTGGCTATGCGTAGTGCGGGATTTCAAAGCACTTCACTTTCCACTTACCGAAATGTATGTTTAAAATAATTGCTTTCATATCAGCACTTTCGCCCGCATTACGTATAGCCAATGTTGTGCTTTCGTGCTTTTATTTTTTCGTCTAATTGTTTGATTCAATACTAGGTGAATTAATCCAGTGCTTTATTTCTTCTCCAATACTTTTTTGCCAGTTCTTCACTGAGTCGCTATATTTCGCAAACAACAACCCACACTCTAATTCAGACAATTGGTTTTGACACTTGATATCTATAAACTTACCCTTGATGTAAGGATAATCACCTGGATAAAGAAGTGCTACTTTCTTTGCTTCAAAGTAATGGTGGTAAGCATACATTTGCCGCACGTCTTCAACAGAGGGCTTGTTCGCGACCATCTTCCATTTCGTATCCAGCACGTAGTTATCGTCTTTGGTATAGACCGTAATATCAGGCCTTATACTCCTTCTTTTCCCGCTTTCCGGTTTCCAGAAATACCTCGAATCTTGTCCTCTTACCTTAAATTCTTTGCTCTTTCTTAAACTCACTAGTACAAACTGCTCCCAAAGTGCATTCATGTTAAACATCAAGGCTAATACATCATCTCGACCCTTGCTCAAATCAGGATGATAGTGGAGCAAAATCAAGCGGGCAATTTCAATGGCTTTCTTATAGCCAATAGTTTTGCGATTAAAGGCCACCTTATCAAAAACCGATTGTGTTATTTTCTGTTTGGGCATTTCGGGAAAATTCAGAATTAAGGCATTGATTCTGCCAACTAAAGTCGAGTTGGTATTGACTTTTTTAAGCAACTGTATGGTTTGAGAGAGAATGATGTGTAATACATGTTCTGTATCATAAGTGCTGTGTCTGGTATAAAATCGCTCTTTGTGTACTGCGTTTTTACCAAGCTGCTTGTTGAATTGTATACTTCCCTTTAGCGCATTTAAGTTCCCCTCCGTTTTACGGTATTTTTTCACTAGTCCCCTGTGGAGTAAGTATTCCACTTCAACTACAAATAGTTCAAAATACAAATCTAGCACAGAATTGTTTTTGACTTTCAATTGGGATGAACTCGGTGCCTTTACGTCAAAACCATTTACAACCCTAAGCATATCAATCAAAACCTGATTCCATTTTTTGATTTCGGTCTTTTCTTCTATTTGACTTCTATCCGCTTTGGGAAGGACACTGACAAGCGTATTTCCAATTTGTATGGCACCAACATATTCATTGAATTGAATCCCGTTTCGAATTAAGTCATAGTATGGAATTCCTTTTCCAAAGAAACGAACAAAGTTGTCCAGTTTGGTTTGGTCAAAAACTATCCCGCCCTCAAATTCCTGATTGAGTGCGATGGTCTGGTGTTCAAAAACACGGATATGTTCTCTTTTAGCTTTCAATTTCGTGTTCCAACTGTTGGTTCATCAATAAGCGGACAGCCTTTTCAAAGGTCATCCCGGATTGAATATATTGATTGCCCGGTTGATTTAGCCTATAATCTATGATTTGGTATATGTCTTTCTCTGCAAAGTCTTCATTTTCATATCCCGTGGCGAATTCTGCCTGTTCGCTATCATTCTCTGTATACACAAATCCACTGCCCAAAACCGCCCCGATTTTAGCGTAATCACCAAAGAAATATTCCTGAAGCAAGGGAATAATATTGCGGTAGAAAGAATCGAACAGTTTCACCTCTGGTTGTTGTTTTTCTTGTTCGCTAAGCAAGAAGTAAGAATGCCCGATCAGGTGATCCCTGTCCAAAATCTTCTCAATCCGCTTGTTGAGCTTTTTTAGAATATCCGACCCTGTTGATCCTGCAAATTCATAGTCAAGACCTTTTAAATCGTATCGTGGGGGCATTTCTGTAAAGCTAAATCGTCTTCTCAGGGCGGTATCTAAGGCCTCTACGCTACGATCGGCCGTGTTCATGGTACCGATGATGTAAAGATTGGGAGGCACCGCGAATTTCTCTTTACTATAGGGGAGGATTGCTTCCAAGCTCTCATTTTTACCAAGACGTTTGTCTTCTTCAATGAGGGTGATCAACTCACCGAAAATTTTAGAGACGTTGCCTCGGTTGATTTCATCGATAATGAGGACGTAGTTTTTCCCTTTAACAGTATTGAAGTCTTCTTTAGTCATCTTTTTAACCACCTCAACTTTGTCATTGTAGGTGTAGGTCTTTTCCTCAACTTTCCCATTTACTCTTTTTGTTATCTGTTTTATGGCATTCAAAACAGACCAATAAGCAGAAGAATTACTGCCCCCAATTACTTCCCGAAATTCATCGTTGATATTGCTCACGCTATCCAGACTTTCAATAGCTGCCTGCAATTTTGTTAACCTTGCTTTGGAAACGGTGTAGGTTCTGGTACCATTATGATGTTTGATGATAATATTGCCTTGCTGAGAGATGCTGTCGATCAATACAGTGCCACCTGATTTTGTTTTTAGCTCAACTTCTTCCTCATTAATAAGTTTTTCTTGTACCTCTTCAATGAACAAGTCGTAAAGGTTTGAAAAGTCCAGTGCTTCGGCTGTTTCCTTTGACTTTCTGAACCTGGCAATGTCAAAGGAGGCCTCGATACTCAGTTTTTTGAATACCCCTGGCTCTACTCTATAAATAACCTCGTCACCGTCTTTTTCAGGCTCAATCGGCTTGATTCCCTCTATAAACTCTTCATAACTCATGCTTTGATGGAAGGTCGTAAATGCAATTTGTCCTTCTTTAACCTTCTTGTCAAATTCTTCCTTGATTTGGATGCGAGTCGAATCTGAAATAGATAAACCCGTTAACCGGAGGGCCTCATTTACGGTATGGTAAGTTTTGCCGGTTCCCGGAGGGCCAAAAAGAATTTGGTTGAGTGCTGTATTTTGGTTCTTGGTCATTCTTAATTCAGGTTTAATGACTTCTTCATCGTTTTCAATCTCTTTAATTGGTGAAAGGTTGTCTTGTGTTGGCTTGGAGAATTTACCAAAGAACTTAAAATCAGAAATGGGCTTAGGAGAAATTTTCTCTATAGATTCTGCCAGGAAAAGGATGTAAGCCTTTTTCTTATCATCTTTATAATCTTCAAAATTGGATTGATAATGCTTTATGTTTTTATTCTCCCAATTTTTCCCAGACAACTCTTTTTGACTAATGGCAAAATCTGTGATGTTAGCTTTATACTTAACCTGTCCTTTAATACTGTAGTAAAGCGGAAACGTTTGCCCCTCTTTTATTTTGTCTTTTAAGAAATTAAGAGTTTTTTGACCCCCGCTGGGCTTTTTGCTGTTCCAGATAACCAAACCTTCGAAATTAGACTCCAGATTCATTGCATTTTCCTGCCAACCCGTACCATCAGAAGCCATTAAGCCAATTACTTCTTCTATCCATTCTGTTCTGAATGCATAAACGAGTGAGGATATCAGGTAGGTGTAATTATCCTGGTTTTGGACTATCAGCTTGTACTGATCAAAAAAAGCATGTAAATCCTGGATGAAGTTTGCAGGTGAATAGGGCTTTTTTAACAAATTCACGCTGACCATTTGGCGGTGATTTTCGCTTAGAATGGTACAGTTATCCTGTGGGGCTAAAAGGTAGTTAAATGCATTGAGGATAGACTTTCCGGTAATTTTAACATGGTTAAATTTATATTTCACCAAACCATCTACCCAATTGCCCATACGAACACTTGCGTCAGCCAGTATTCGGTCCTCATCATATTGGTTATACTTTGATTTGTCCTTAGCCCGGTTGTCACAATAGGCTATGATCTCAAATAGTCTTTCCTTGATTTTTTCAATTTCAGGGTTGATTTCTGCTATTTCTAGAAATTGTGTGTAATCAGAAGAAAGACGAATCAAATCATCCTCCATCTGTTCCGTCAGCTCCAGCTGCAACCAATTTTTAAGTGCCTTCTGACCTTTTAGGAAGTAAAAATCTGATTCCTGAATAATTTTCTGGAAATGCGGTTCCTTGATGATATGTTCTATTTCTTGCCTGGTCATTTATTTCTCTCTTTTTTGCATGAAGCACAACGCTGTTGTATGTGTATTACATATATTTCGCATTTATAAAAGTACATTTATTCCTTAAATACCGATATAATCGTTACTTCGTTTGTAACTAAAAAAACACACATGCTTCCGGTTTCTTATCCTTCCCAACTTATCTTTTCCGATTACCCGGGGGTTGTGCAGTATCCCGTCTTTTAGCTTTTTTTGCCCCCTAATTTAATGTTTATTATGATTATAGCAAACCGTTTGGCGGTTTTTGTGGCACCATGCGCCATCTCGCTGCCGCACCCCGAACCATCGGAGGCATCGTGGGGCTTAGCCAAAGGCTAAAATTAAACATTTGTTTTATGAATTCTTAAAATGCTATATGAGCTGCAACTACAAGTTTTATAATTACAAACCACGCGAAAGATTCGCGCGGTAGCAGGGGCGTAGAACAGACGGGGTATCAATAAAAAATCATTCGTTTAATTGCTTGCTTTATTCCATACTTTTCAGGTATTTGTAAAGATCGCTGTCGGTTGAAAGGATAACCGTGGTGGAGGAATCGAACGTATGCCGAAATGTTTCCATGCTTTTAATAAAGCTGTACAGTTCCCTCGATCTTCCCGATTTATTGTACGCGTCAGCATAAATCCGTGCAGCTTCAGCATCCGCTTTCCCTTTAATGGTTTCAGCTTCTTTGTATGCTTCCGACTGTATCTGGTTCAATTCGCGCTCTTTCTCACCGTTAATCCTTGAGGCTTCGCCTTCACCTTCCGACCTGAATTTATCGGCAATGCGGATGCGCTCGCTCTTCATGCGGTCGTAAACCCGTTGCCTGACATCCTCGACGTAATTGATCCGTTTAAACCGGAAATCCAGCACTTCGATGCCCAGATCTTTTGTTTCTTCGTTGACTGTTTTCTGGATAATATTCTGGATTCTTTTTCTGCCTACCTCAATCCGTGCCAGTGAATCTTCGATTATTTCACTAATTTGGGCTGTTGTGTCGGCCTGCCTGTTGGTGTTCCTGACTACTTCTTCCAGGCTGTGACTTGCTACCTGGTCACGGGTTTCGCCGTCAATTATATCGTCGAGCCTGCTTTGTGCACCCCGTTCGTTGGTGAGGCGTTTGTAAAACTGCAGCGGATCGGTAATGTGCCAGCGGGCATAGCTGTCAACAAAAATAAATTTCTTCTCCTTTGTTGGAATCTGATTCGGGTCGCCGTCCCATTCCATATAACGTTTATCAAAATAATTCGCCTTCTGAACAAACGGAGTTTTTATTTTCAACCCGGCTTCAGTCACCGCATTGCCCACCGGCCTGCCAAATTGGGTAACCACAACCTGCTGGGTTTCATCTACAACGTACAAACTTTGAGATAGAACAATTATGCCGGCAATAATAATTGCTGCAATAAGTAATATTTTATTTCTTTTATTTTTTTTATTCATAGTTATTCTTTTAATAAATTGATGTTGTGTTGTTTAATTTAGTTCCTTTTTAAGTAAAGGAATCATGCTGTTGCCATTTTCCGAAGTGATGATTTTGTTTCCGAGTTTGGGCAGAACCTCCTGCAGTGTTTCAAGATAGATTCTCATTTTGGTTACTTCGGGGGCTGAGATGTACTCGTCGTAAAGGGCGTTAAACCTGGCCACTTCTCCCTGTGCATTGTTTACACGCTGGGTGGCGTATCCCTCGGCCTTCTGAATGGTTTCCTGCGCCTGTCCCCTGGCACGCGGAATTACCTTGTTATATTCCGACTTGGCCTCGTTTATCAAAGTTTCCCTTTCCTGCTGTGCTTCGTTTACAGCATTGAAAGCCTGCTTTACCGATTCCGGGGGATTGATGTCCTGAAGCACTACCTGTGCTATTTCAATCCCCAGTGAATATTCCCTGGCTATCTCCTGCAGCAGGACTTTTACTTCACTGGCAATTTCCGCCCTTCCAACGGTTAACACTTCGTTAACGGTGCGGTCGCCTACAATCTGCCGGGTAACAGCTTCGGAAAGATCGCGTAGTGTATTGTCGGGATTACGCACCTTAAATAAATAGTTGTAAGGATTGCTCACGCGGTATTGCACCACCCATTGCACATTGGCCAGGTTCAAATCACCCGTCAGCATTATCGCTTCATCTTCTGTAACAGAACCCGTACGGCTGTATTGGGTCCTGACCCCGGCCTGCTGTGTACGAAAACCAAACTCCTGCTTTTTTTGCCTTTCCACCGGCACTTTATATACCTTTTCCATAAAAGGTATTTTCATTTTTAACCCGGGTGTAACCGTACGTACATGCTTACCGAAGCGCGTTACCACTCCCTCTTCTTCCGTACCTACCTGGAAAAATGAACCAAACCCAACAATTAAAAGCACTATTACAATAATAACCGGCTTATAATACTTTTTAATGACTTGTTGTATTTCATTTGCATTGAATTCCTGATTATTCATAAATTATTTTTTTAAAATTTTAATAACGATTAAAGTTACAACTAATAACATGGTTTGGCAATGAATCCATGTTATTTTTTCAATATTTCTAAAATAGTGAAGACGGGCTGCGCGTAGTGGAAAAACAAGATACCGTATGGGACGAAATCAAGGAAGCCATAAAAAAATACAAGCAGCCCAACTGTCCGGTATGCAAAAAAGGGAGGATGCGCTTTGCCGGTATTGTTTACGATGATGCCACCTGCATTTAGACCCCGGGTAAATCAGGGCTGCACCGGTGTTCTTTAACATAAGAAAAACAAAAACCACTGTCCGGAAACTACGGTTACGGAAGGCCGGGAAAGGTATGTCCGCAGATGAAGTGCAAAATGCCGTTTTTTAATAGTGTCGGTAAAAAAAACAGGTATTAGACAAAAAAGCGGGCAGGAAACCGTCCAAAAAAAAGAAAGGGAAGCATTAAATCCCGTAAAGGGTATATAAACGGCTTCGTGTCTCAGCCGCCCTTGACAGGATAAAATCCTGTTCAAAAAAGCTTTTACGATTGAAAAAAACAGAAAATAAATTAAATTTGTATGAAAGAAAATTACCAGACAGAGTTTAAATTACATTCCCATTGTTTCTATTTTTTAGTCTTTTTAAATTTTGCTTTACTGTCTTTATCCATTTTTTCAGTCGCATAATGTATAATCTTCCGACCACATCTATCTTTCCATTTCAATAGAAATTCTTCTGCTGTTTCAGGTTGTTTTTTCCAAATTTCTCTTAGAAGTGTACCTAACCCTTTTTGAACATCTTCTTCTTTGTCTTCCATTAATTTCTCAATCACAGAAAAGACAGGTTCCGGACTGTATCCTTTTTTAATCATTTCATAAAAGTTAACCGGTACTGCTCTTCTTTTCCATTTAGATTCAGATTTTGTCCAACTTATAAAATCTTTGGGTTCAATGATTTTGTTGTAAATAAATTCAGGTAAAACTAACATACACAATACATCAGTATTTCCCCAGTTTTGAATTCCATTTTCTAACCAATTCCCAATTCCATCAAATGTTTCAGTTGAAAACTCATCTTTTTTTGATGCAATTAACGAGATTGCAAAGCTTGCTTCTTCAAATTTACCAGTAGATACCAGCAAATCGCCCAAATCTAAGTAATCAGAAATGGTCATTTCATTTTTCCATGAACCCAACCATTTTTTTACTTGTGATTTGAAAATTTTAGTGTCAATGCCATAGCCATCATAACCTTCTGTAAAATATCTCGCATATTTCTTAACAACTGAATCGTCTGCGTTTGCTACGCAAAAGTCGATTATTTCCTTATGTTTTAATTCTAATTTATTCATTGTTTCTGTTTTATTGCAAAAGTACTCTGTGCATAAATAATAAAATTGTAAAAAATAGTCTTTATTTCTTGTCGATAAAAAAAGCTTTTGGAGTAAGACCTGTTAAACTTTTAAAATCATGAATAAAATGAGATTGGTCGTAATACCCGTTATCATAAGCTAATTGAAACATACTTTTTTTATTCGTACTTTTCATTTGTATGACATTTTGAAGGCGGATAATGCTTGCAAACTTTTTGGGATTAACACCAACGTACTTTGAAAAAGTCCTTTCAAACTGTTTTATTCCTAAACACACATCATGTGCAATATCTTGAGCCTTAATTTGTCCTTTACAATTCTCAATTATTTTTATGGCATGTTCAACTCGCTCAAAATCATCACTATGATTTAGTCTTTTAATAAGAAAATTTTCTAAATGGATAATTCTTTGTTTATTATTAGGGGAGTTAAACAATTTGTCCTCTAATTCATTAGCTTCATTATTAGCCAAGTCCTGAAGGAAAAGGTTTTCATTTAGTAATTCAGTAACTGGGAAATTGAAAAACGATTTGACGCCATGTGGTCTGAATACAATAATAATCATACCTGTCTTTCCAGATAATGACAAGTCATAGTAATTTGTTTGTTGACCGCATAAAACCAAATTTGGTTCAATGTATTTGCTTGAATTCTTTTTCTGGAATTTTGATGGAGAACCATAATGAAAAACCATTGTTGCATATCCACAGGGGTAAACTCTTTCTTCAGGCAAATAGTCTATTGAATTGTCAGTCTCAACAATGAAATAGTTTTTTATGTATTTGCTTAAAGTCTTTATAGGTTCTATACAATCAATCATACTGTTTCATTATGCTATGTCGTCGCCCTGCGTTGCACACAACGGTTCGCCAATATGAGTAGGCTGGGATTTCCGTGCCACTTACCTATCAGACCGTTACCATTTTTATTAAATGTACTAACTTTCCGCAAACCACTGACCCCCAGCTTACTTATATTGGCTGTTAGGCGTTCGTGGTATTATTTGATTCATTAGTCTCAACTATATATTTAGCTCTCTCAAATAATTCATCAAATGTAATAATCTCTGGATTTTGTACACTTTGTCGAAATAGTTCAAATGATGAAAATTTATCTTCGTTAATTCCAAATCCTCCTTGAAATGATGAATGAGAACCTATGATTAAAAATGATTTTGGTTTATAAAGAAAAAGTTCCTCTCCCGTCAAATCACCCTCTTTATTTTTAACTTGTGTTTTCGTCTTTATGTTTTCTATGGATTTCTGAACAGTTTTTTGAACTTGAGCAATTCCTCCAGATAAATCATCAGATGCAGCCCAACTCTCACCACGATACGGTGTTTTAACAATTTTAAGTAATGGTGTTTTATGTGTTTTTATCTCAGCAAAACATAATGAACTAACAATTCCCCGTGTTTTTAATAATCCATCTACACGTTTACCAGAATCAAATACGGTACTGCCTTTTACAACTTGCTCTAATTTTTCATTTTCAAGTGGAGTATTAAAAATATAGTTTAATCCGTATCCAAAAATCCAAGTATTTTTCTCAAAGAAATTTTGCCAAACATCTTCATCTCTCTTATTTGCCCCTAATCCTTTTTTCTCGGACTCAAAGAAATTATTGTCAGTTAATAAGCTATTAAATATTTCAAGTTGTTTTTTTCGGTGTCCAAGCTGGATGGACAATATCGGTTGTTGATATTCTGTTTTTGACTATTTCCTCAATCAATTCTGGATTAGATGTAACTAATTCTAAAGCTTGCTCTTTGGATAAAACCAATTCTTCAACAAACTTATCATCAAGTTTCATTTTTGATTTATCCTTGATTGGAAGGATAGCTATGTTTCGAATGAAATTATAAAGTTTTGATATCTCATCACCTACAAATGTAAAATAACTGTGATGCGGCGCACCTGTTTCTGATGTATACTTTTGTATCTGCAATGTTGAAATACCTCTAGTGTCCTCATAAAATTTCGCTGTAATTTCTTGTCTGCCTCCAGGAGTAATCCTCAATGAAACCTGTTTCCCATCTTTTATGAATTTATGGTCTTCTTGGCAGTCAATTACTTTTGATACAATCCTGAATGGTCTGACTATCTCTTTTACTTCTCCTTTATCGTCTCTGAGAAAAAGTTTAGCGGAAAGAGATTTGCTCAAATAAACTCTATCTGACCTTTTGTTAGAAAAATATTCATAATCTGATACTATTTCTCCCATAATCTTAAAGGTTTATTTTGTGTCGCTAACCATGACGCCTAACGCCAGTCTGTCTAAAAACTACTCCGAAAATTAAAATTCCGGATTAATTTAAGGCGTTTTACGCTGCCATTGCAAAATAATTATAATTTCCCTTTTTTAGGGCTAAGTGGCTAAAAATGTTTGGTTTTTCGTTTGCAAGGGC
>JAIOZY010000084.1 GCA_021740385.1 Prolixibacteraceae bacterium
AGAAACGGCCCATGTGTGCGCACCGCCCCCTCCATTATGAGGGGGTTTTTTATTTCCCTTCGTCACCACTTTTCGTACGTTCGTCAATAAAAGTAACATTTTTGTTATTTTCTTGCCTAAAAACTTGCGTGGTAACATATATGTTACTATCTTTATATCGACAATAAAACAATAAAACATTAAAACAATAAAACAATAAAACAATAAAACATTAAAACAAAACATTATGAAAACACTAAAAAAAATTGACGTATTTGTTTCTGACAAAAAAATTGATGTTTGGAACGAAAGAAAAAACACCTGGGAACAAAGTTCTTTTGATGAGGCTGGAATTAACGATGAAGATGAGTATGAAATTGATACATATCTTCGTGATGAATATCAAAGCAGAGGGTATGATGATATTGAAATCAATTTCGTTAAAACCGAAAACTAAAAGAAAATGATTAACGAATCAAACGACCAGCACTGGAAGGTGCTGGTCTTGCTCGTAAAAGAGATCGCAAAGGAGAAAAAGATAACTCATAAAGATATCGCAGAGAAAACCGGTATGAAGGCATCCAGCATCTCACGTATCTTCTCCCTTCGATACAGGGTAACGCTGGCTAATTTCATCGCCATTGCTCAGGCAGTTGGTGTGAACTTCTACTTCGAGGCCCAGGATTCAAAAACAGATCTGCCGCGGTGCTCAAAAGCTGGTACGAACAATGTTCGTATCAGGTCAAGTGTTTGACAGTGGTGAGTATTATATCATACATTCAGGATAAAATTAAAATCTACAACAATGAAAAACAATAAGCAGAAGACTGTACTTGTACTCGGAGCTGGCGGCTTCATCGGCGGCCACCTTGCAAAAAGATTGCACGAACAAGGCCACCATGTCCGGGGTGTAGATCTGAAATATAACAGATTTATTGACCTTAAAGGAATTGACTTTATTATCGGCGACCTTCGGGACCAAGGAGTTGTAAGAACCGTTATCGACCGGGATTTTGACGAGGTTTTCCAACTTGCTGCCGACATGGGCGGCGCCGGATTTGTTTTTACCGGTGAAAATGATGCAGATATATTTCACGGAAGTGGTTTAATCAACTTCAATGTAGCTAATGAATGTCGAAAAAAGAGAGTTAAAAAGATTTTCTTTTCATCAAGTGCATGCGCATACAGTCAGGACTTTCAGAAAGAAGAGCAAGTGAATAATCTTGCTGAACACATGGCATGGCCAGCGAATCCGGATTCTGTTTATGGAGTTGAGAAATTAATGTCAGAACAGCTATATCTTGCATATGCAAAAAATCACGGCCTAAACATACGGATCGCCCGATTCCATAACGTGATGGGTGAGGCTGGCAGCTTTTATGATGGAAGAGAAAAGGCACCAGCTGCAATGTGTCGGAAAGCAATAATGGCAAGTGATGGTGATCGAATTGAAGTCTGGGGATCCGGAAAACAGGTACGTACATTTCTGTATATTGACGATTGCTTGGATGCTGTTCAGTTATTAATGGATAGTGATTACAAAGAACCGATAAATATCGGGAGTGAGGAAACTGTTTCAATAAACGAGCTTGCTGAAATTTCAATTGAACTCTCCGGTAAAAATATTACTATCAAAAACATTGTTGGTCCGACCGGAGTTGCTGGAAGGTCGTCAGATAATGCACTGATTAAAGAGGTGCTTGGATGGGAGCCAAAGGTTCCGCTGAAAGAAGCAATGAAAAAGCTATACCACTGGATGGACGGTTATCTGAAAAGTGAAAACGCAAAGCTGATACATGAAATGAATCCTGATACAGAAAGCGTAAGAACATTTATCATTGACCAGTCCTACCCGGATAAAATACAGCGTTTTCGTTTGAGTTGAGAAAAAAGGGGGCTATTAAGCCCCTTTTTTTATCCTTTTCTTTGTTTTACAAATCCCAGCAACCCGTTAAGATAATCCCACCGTGGGCCTTCTCCGACCACGTTCCCTGTCATGAAATTGTTTATCATAATATCTGCCTTCTGCTTATCTTTGCCGGTCAATTCAAGGTCTTGTAATTGCTTTATCGCTCTAAGTATTTCCGTATCAGAAACCGGCCGCACACCCTCTTTTACGGAGTTTTCGATATGCTTTTTGTAGCTTTCAAGCAATTGATTCTTTGACTTCAATTCCCATTCAATGTCGTAGAAACGGACCGTTGCGTCAATGTATTCAAGCCTCATTCTTATTTCATCCAGCGTAGCATGTTCAATGCTTTTTAAATGCTTCTTACCGTTTGGGCCTTCAAATTTTGAGAATATTTCCGGTTCAATTTTTTCTTTTAGTGCGAAAATAACTTCTGACAGTATTTTCATGTCATGAATCTCTTCATTGAGCAGGGTTATTCGCTGCTCTACTTCGTTTTTTTGCGGTGCTGTCATAATTTTGGTTTAAAGTTTATAATTAATTCCTTTTTTGATCGTATTTTCCTGTTTTATTTTGTTCCATAGTTCAGCATGATTTTCATCATCTGGCATTGACGACCACCGGCTGTTCCAGTGAAACGGTACAATGGTCGTGTCAATAAAATTTGCAATTTTCAACATATAAATATCTTTGTGAAAAAAGCTGTCTGCATGACCGCCGTCATTATCTGCAACCCTAAATTTAATTTGGCGAAATACATAGTTACTGATAAGTATGCAGCCGTTCCCGTTTGCAAATGCAGTGTTGAGTTTTCCGTTAAAGAACTTTCGTGCCTCACTCCACTGGACAAAACTTGCAACGTATATTTCTTCTTCTGCTTGTTGAAGAAACAGCAGTTGTAAAAATGATTCATATTCATGGCCAGTCCAATAAGTTGTTCCGCACACATCGACGTTGTGGCCCATAAGAATCTGAATAATTTCACTTGGCGGAAAAACATCGACTTCTAATATAAACAGATAATCATAATCATGCTTTACTGCTCTTTGCCTAATTTTTTCAATACTTTCAGCCATGTATAACCTCGCCTCTTTGTTTGCAGGATCAATCCAATCAATTGAAAGATGATGTTTTTGCCTTAGATTTTTGTGATAATCCTTATTTTTCGTATTATCGACCAAGTAAACATCGTAATTTGGATAATCCAGGTTTTTAATCATGTCGAGCCACTGATCCATGCAGTAATCCTTCACAACATTGATCGGGCAACCTAATAAAACCTTTGGGAAATCACTTCTTTTCATAGGAAATCATTTTTTTAAGGTGCTTTTCATAAAATTCGACCTTTTCCTTCATGATCTTGCGAGCCTCTTTAATCTTGCTTTGTGGATAGTTCATGGCCTTTGAGAGTTCTTTGTCGCTGGCTTTTTGCAATTCAAGTAGGTTGTGCCTGTTGTTTTGGAAAGCATCAAAAATATTTGATAATTCCATAGGTTCAATATTTAACATACTGAACGCTTTGTCACCTTTGTAGATAATCATAATTTGTAAATTTTAGGGTTTATAAATTTATCAATATTTCTTTATTTTATTTTCCTTTACACTTAATAATTCCTTTTCATTCAACTTTTTATAACGCTTAATTTCAAATGTAACGTTTTTGCCTTTAAGATATTCTTTACAAAATTTTATCAGTTCATTGTCATTTAAAATAAGAAGTCCATCAACCTTGTAGGCAAGGCAGCCATCACCGATCAGCTCTGCAAGTTCTCCTATAATATTGTAGGTAGTGTATCGAATGTTTTTGTACATCTTTTCGTACATAGAATTTTCACATACAATGGTTCGTGCATACTTTCCGTTAAAATAATAGTGCTTTTTCTTTTGGCTAACCATTGTGCTTAAACCTATATTCCTTGCAAGTTTATATTCCTGATCATATGCATACTTTTCGTAAAGCGACTTATCTATATATCCAAGTATAAACGCAACTCTCCAATATGCATGGTTAATGTCAATATAAACAAGTTTTTGATCTGTTTCAATTTCAGCAAACGCTTTTCTATTTCTATTTTCCGGAGGATATTCAGGTTTTATATCCTGCATAGCAAATCCTTTTTCAGATGTCTTTTTATAAACATTTTTATGTATGGTATTTATCAATGATGATTTTTTACCTAATTTGAAATATGCTTGTAATTTTTTGTCCTTCGTTTGCGTGGTTACAATATGTTTACCATTCACAATTATTGATTTTTGTGCAGATTTTTCAAATATTTGAAAATCCGATCCTTTATTTACAAGGTTTTTTTTGTAAACATCAATATCGTTATGATTTTTTGCCTTAATCATAATTTGAGTTCCATTACTTTTTGCTTAAATTCTTCTTTGGTGAGTATTCCTGCATCGTATAATCCTTTGTACCTGTCAAACAGTTCAATGGCTTTAGACTTGCTTTCAACGTCTAATCTTTTGCTTTCAACTTCAAGTTTCTTTATTCTTTCGGCCCTTTCCTGCGCCTTTTCTTGTGCTTGCTGAATTTTATCGGGGAGAGTTTCCTTTTCTTTCTTTTCCGGTTCCTGCTCAATTTCTGTTTCCTTCTCTTCGGGCGGAACTGGTCTTTGAAGTATTTCGCCAGCTATGTAACCGTAATTGTTCTTATCATCTGACTTTAATTCCGAAATGTAATATCCTTTCTTTGGCCCTGATTTTATCTTTACCGGCTTTGTGAATCGCAGCTTTGGCGCATCTCCTGAATCGGTCCAAAATATATTGCGGCCTCTATTGCAGAATATTATGAATGGCTGAACATTATTGTAGCCCAAGTTTATCGCTAAAATTTCACCTTCAAAAATAAATGATTTTATGAATAAATTATCCGGCGCGACTTCTTTACTCCATACAGTGTTATAATTTGATTCAAATTCGTAAAAGTCAAAATAACTTGTTTGCGCTTCGCCAAGCTCAGCCTCATAATCGGATGCCTGGAATGTTTGATCAATTATAGTTTCAAGATTGTCTTCAAAATTAATGAATGACGACTGCTTTCCGGTGTCGTAAACCTTCGAGGCTATCTGATGAAACTTTACATTACGATCTTTTAAGCTGATACCTTCGCTTTTAATATGCGCAGATACAGCCTTTTGGATTTCATTATATCTTTTGAAACCCTCTACCATTTCAGTTTGTGATATTCATAATGAATTATAGCTAACAGAAAAGAAAATTACGAATAAAATCAATGCAGTGTATAAATATCTGATTCTGAAATAGTAAGCGTATTTTCGCTTTAATTTGAAAATCAGATTATTAGCCTAAATTTCGTATATTTCCATGATGTTTTCCAGATTGCTTTTATCACGAATATCGTAATCAATGGCAGAAGCATAAGCCCGGTCAGCCAGTCCGTAATATTTTGCCGGATCTTTTAAAAATATTTCCAGCTCAAACCTCCATTCCTCTTTCGTGTCGCATAGTACAGCGTTACCATTGTGTTGTATCAGGTCCTGGTAACAGGGCAGATTCGGAGCAATAACGGGAATATTTAACCTGCTAAATTCCAAAAACTTTATATAGTTCTTGCTGGTAGCATTATACTTGTTGACTTTTGCAGGGATCACAAAACAATCTATTTCCATGTCCCTTAACTTTTCCGGATATTCATAAAAACTTACTTCTGGATGAAAATCAACATTGATATTGTTTAAGTAGTTCCTGTCTTTATACATTCCATTCCATCCCAAAACTACAATTTCGGCTTTAGCTTCATTGTTTTTCAAAAACTCCTTCAAAATCCCCTTCAAAAAGCTCAAATCAGAAAAATGGGTATTATTCAAAACAAGCCCGAACCGTTTTTTACCTTTCTTATCCTTTTTGCGCTCTCCTATCTTTGGGTAAAGGGATTTATCAATAAAAAGTTTTTGGTGTGCAATAGAGGTTCCGCACCCCTTTATTTTCTCTTTTTTAGACAGTTTCAGGTGAAGGAATTTGTACAATTCCCGGTTCGTCACAATGACCTGATCAACATCAATAATGTTCTGCTCAATGATCTCAATAAAATCCGATTCGGCATATTGCTCACTGTGCGGATAGCTGTCTGGCAGGTAATAATAATTGAAATCAATATAATAGCTGAACTTTAAATCTTTGTTGATTTTTTTAAGCTGTTCAATTATTGGTGATAAGGGATAGCTTACAAAAGGAAAAACTATATGGTCAGATATTTTTGCAAGAGATTCCTTTATGACATAATCCTTTTCATTGATGCTTACTGATTCGTTTTTTTCTGACATACCAACAACAAAAGATCTGATAGTGGTCATGGTGTTTAAAACCATTGAAGGAACTATTGTTCGGTATATTCCTTCCGCAGTGTTTATTTCCGGTTGTATGAAAGTAACGGTATAATTGTAGTCCTTCTTTACCGGAAATTCACTTACCTTTTTCGCATCTTTGGATTTTTTAATGTACTCAACTAATTGCTTCATCATTCTGGTTTTCGGGGTTAAATAAATCACTTATCTGACATCCAATCACATCGCACATACGCTTTAGGGTAAGCAACGTAGGGTATTGCTTACCTGCTTCAATCCATCCCCACCAGTGCGGCGTAATACCGGTTCTTTTTGCAGCCTCTTTTTGTGTAATTCCTTTTTTCACCCGGAATTTTTTTAAATTCTTTGGGTAGCTTTTCATTTCATCCATAGTTTGTTCTTTTTTGTAATATATCCCACATTTGTTTTGATACAAAGCATCCCGATTGCGGAGAACAGTTGATCATATTTTTCGTATCAACCATGCATCCGTAACAATATGTGCTTTGACTTGTCCTGTCAGGTCGCCGGTGTTTTGTTTTTCTTAACATTGCAATTCAGGTGTTTTGCAGTTCTTTTTTTAGGGTCAATGATACATTCTGAATCCTTCTTTATTTCACCTCCACAAACAGTGCAGGTACAGTCTTTTTTACTGTAAGACTGCCGGGGCTGATTATATTTATTCATTTGACAAGATTTTATCTTTTAATTTAAAAAATTCATCCCTCCATAAAACCACATACCCAAAGGAATCGAGCCTTTTCACAGCACTTTCAACCTTTGCTAACTGATTAACTTGCCCCCAGCTGTCCTTGGAGTACATTGCTTTTAAAAGGTGAAATTCTGTTTTGGCTTCATCGGCCAGTATCATCATCTCTTCCATGTCAATAATTTTGAAATTTCTCTTTTAACTTATTCAGTTTCTCATTCATGATTGCACTGGTTTCAAATTCAGATGCAGTCATTGTTAAGGGGTTGACAATCACTTTGCGATTATCCTCATTGATCACTTCGCAGTCCCAGGATTGTCCAGGCTTTACAAATTTACAATTCGGTGATTCGTAATTTATAAGACATATTTTACCATTTGGTAATTTAGCAATAGGGCTTTTTGACCTTTCGCTTTCCGTAAAAATAAGGTTAATGGGGCTTTCCATTTCCGAAATGTTTAGTTTTTGTGTTACTTATTTTAAGTTTGGGTATTCATAGTTTGGGTTTAAGGGTTAGTTGATCGGAAAGGACGGCATTCGGGGTTTTGCCGTCCTTTCTTTATATCTTATACCCTGAAAATTTCACCATATATTTTTCAATAGTTGTTCCATATACATCTTTTGCATTGTGCCCGGTTGCAAAATACCTTTTTACTCCGGCAAAGCCAGCGAGATGCGCCCCGGCAAGTATGCCGGATTTCGTAATTACAATGCCATTAATTAACAAATTATCAGCTTCGACCTTTTTAATTAACTTCTCTAAATGCTGTTCGTTTATTTCCAGCAGCCTGATCATTGCCCGGTCCTGGTCACTTGGCGGCCATACGGAAGGATTCTTAACAAAGTCCTTGAAATGAACGTTTGCATAGCCCGTCGCCTTACGTGCAGAATATCCGAACTGGTACTTTCCAATGTAACCATATTTGTTAAAAACATCATACCTTCCGGCACTTTCGCTTTTAGCAATTGCTTCCAGATAATCTATCATGGCAATTTGCTTTTCTGTTTCGATCTGCTGTTGCCGATACTCAACTATATCGTAATTGTGTATTGGTGCAAAAAGATTCAAAAAAATGGTCAGCAATAATACGGTAAATGATAATCTCATAATTTTTTATTTAGTTATACATCATTTATCAATAGCAAATGTAATATATAGTTACAACGATTGCAAAATTTTACCCTAAAAAGGTGTGCGGTCAAAGTTAATATTCAATCCAGGGCTTGCAACACATACGTTTTTTCCTGTAAGACCTTCTATTTCCTTCTGAAAAAGAAACTGATCGCTGTTTGATTCGCTTAAATGAATAAGCGCAATGTTTACAGTTGATCCAGTGCCGGTTCGTCTTAAAAATTCTTTTGCTGTTTCTAACTCCATGTGTGAGTTCAAAACCCGGTTGCGCACAATGTAATTGCCATTTCCTTCAAGTAGGTGCTGGTCAACAATGTCAATAGAATAATTCACTTCCAGGATGATTTGCGATAACCCGGAAAATGTGTACGGAATATAGTGTGTGTCAGTAACAAACAAGATCGGTCCACTCTCTTCATGCTTTATCAAATAACAAACATTGCTTACATCATGAACGACCGGGAAGCAGGCTACCTTAAAGGATCCAATTTTATAGAATTTCTGAAACTCCATAGCTTTCAATCGGTGATGCTTCCCGGTATATTCATTAAATGTACTGATTCCTGTATAACAGTTAATGCCGGCATTAAAATACTCCTTCAAATACTTAGAATGATCTAAATGCAAATGACTGAATATCAAATTATCCAAGCCGTTCATATCAAAATCAATCGCCTCTTTGACCTTTTTTAAAGGACATCCGGCCTCAATGATAAGCGAATCTCCGTCACTTGCTTTAAGGATATATCCGTTCCCTGAACTGCCGGTATTAACTGTTATAAACTGCATTGCTAAAATCCTGGTAAATTACCGTTTGCCTGCGACTGGTCCTGCTGGTTTTTCGTTTCAGCTTGCTCTTGTGTTTGCTCCGGCCGATTACCTTCCTTACGTTCCGGTTCAGGCTGTTCGTTCTGCGTCACATCATCGTATTGAGCGTCTTCAATGTCGTCAATGTTTACTTGTTGTTGGTTGGCTTTTTCACTGATTGCCCTACTTGACGCTTGCTTCACGCCGTCTTCCTGAAAATCATCATCATTGTATAAAGCTCCGTCATCAGAAGAGTTAATGAAGGACTTGCAAGCCCGATTGATTATAGACTTTTTCGACATTTCCTGTGGGAAATTTTTGTGAGCAGGTGAATTTCCTTTGGTAGCTCCCTGTTGCCACGCCTGACGTATTTCGGCCATTGTCATAATTTCCACATAAGGGTCGCTTCCGTCTTCAAAGTTGATGGTCACATATCCACCTTTAATTTTGTTCGGGTCAATGTTTTCAAAACTCTGAACATGCTCAATAATCTTCCGGTTTCCTGTTTGTGGACCAATGGCATATTTGATTTCATCACCTTCATAAATAATGTTGGCAATAGGGGTTTTAATATTTGCAAACCTTTTTGCAAGCGCAATGTTACCTTGGTAAGAAGGTGAGCAGCTCAATTTGTTTCCGTATGCAATAAAGTCACATTGCTTCTTTACCGGATTTAGCCCCAGTAAAATCATTTTTTGCAAAGCATTTGCAATGGACGGCTTTGTACAGGATTCCAATACCGGCTTTCCTGACCGATCATTTGTTTCGAGCAATACAAGCCAGCCGGTCCGAAGGGCGTTTGCGGCTGAATAATCTTTTGGGAGGTCGATTGCATCAACCTCTTCCAGTTCATTAATTCGTGTTAAAACAGCATCGGATATATTCTTTTCTAATGCCTTGAACTGTTCTGATTTTTTGGCTGGAAGGTTTTTGTTTTCTCCTGCCTTTGTTGTTTCTGTTTTCTGTGCCATGATTTTAATTGTTAATTGATTATTTAAAGGTTAATTAAGTTTTCATAACTCTTTTTTTTATTTCAAAAACCAAGCTGACCCTGCTCGCTGTCGCTCACGTTTTTTTTATTCTCAAAATACAATTCCTTATACTCTGGATCCACATACAGGTTAATTACCTGGGATTTCGTTTCCGGTATTTCCGTGACAGATTCCCGGTTATCTATCCATACTGGTGCATAAATATCATAGTAATCAGACAAAGTGTTGATAATATCAATGCCGGACCACAATTTTTTCGCTGCATTTAAATCATGCCACGGGGTGCCGTCGCACGTAATTTCACATGTAGGTTCAAACCCTCCGTTTATGAGCTGTTTAAACATATTAAAATGAACATATTTAAACATCTCGTTGATGTCCTTTTCGATCATCTCAACCTTTGCTTTTTCAAAGTTTTTAACCGCAAACTCCATTCTTTCCAGTTCAGCAATTTCAACTGCATATTTTTTTTCACTTTCAAGCAGTTCTTTGATCCTGACTTTTATCCGATCAATGGTGTCAACATGTCCAAGTTTGTTTTTTTCAACGTCAATCTTTGAGAGAATGTCGCTTTTTTGCTTTTGCAACTCGCTGTCGTTTGGCTGTTCGGGAATAGACATCTGTTTTTCCAGTTCAGCTATTTGTGCTTTAAGGGTGCTGATCTCTTCCCTTTGCTTTGAATCGTCAAACTGGACTTGTTTTTCAGGCGTTTTATCCTGATCCTCTTTTGCCACATCTATCTGGCCTTTCATCTCCTTAACCTCAAATTCAAGTGCGCTTAACTGGTTTTGCATGGATGTTTTCCGCTCCTTAACACCCACACCTCTTGAATTGATCTCTTCAAGTTTTCGGGCTTTGCTTTTATTCCAATTTGAATGAAACTCTTCAATAATTTCCTGCTTCTTTTCGGGATCAAATTCACGATTGCAAGCCGGGCAGCTGGTCATGTCATCGGTTACTTCTGGTGGCTGCTTTTCATTCTCGCTTTGCCAGTTTTCACGCAACGACGTAAGCTCTGAATCAACATTCTTAATATCGTCTTGCAACTGCTGTATCAGTTGGTTTTTTGAAATAACCCTGCCTTGAAGTTCGTCAATTTTTGACTGCAAAACCCTTTTCTCACTGGCAGATTCTTTTTGCTTTTGAAACTTCATCTCTTCAATTTCGGATTCTATGTTTCGAATCTTTAAGTGAAGGCTGTTTATTTCTTCCATTTTCTCTTTGTTTGCCTCATTTTTTTGATTGTAAGCCGCAAACTTATCTTTTATTGACAATTCAATATCTGACAACTTTTTTTCAAGGTGTTCGATTGTTGTTTTTGCGGTTTCAACATCCGGCATTTCAGGCATATTCCTGTTCGCCTCGTCAATTCGTGAAGGAAGTTCCTTTGCTGTCTCTTTAAGGTGTGATATTTTACTCGCCAGCTCACGTTTAAATTCATGCAAGGGTTTTGAGCTGATAATATTGTAAACCTTTGTAAACTTATCACTTGTATCTGCAACCTGCTTATCGGTAACGGTATTTGTCATTTGAAAAAGAATCTCCCTTTGCTTATCCCATTTCAGTGAAGCAAAATACAAAGGATTAGTCAGCAGCTTAAAAAGGTCCTCCTGAATCATTGCGTCAACCTTTGCTTTGTATTCTGCCATTGATAGTGGAACCTCGTTCACAAAGTATAGGGTTTCATGGCCGGAAAATTCAGGATGCTCCTCACCTCGTTTTTTCACCCATTTCTCACGAAGCACACGCTTAAAACTTGTTTCCATCCCATCAGTATTAATAACGGCATACACTTCATGGTCAATCTTTGGAATTGCATTGCCATTTTCATCCAGGGTTTTGACATTAAAGTCTGACCGACCGGATGAATCTTTGCCAAAGAAAAGCCACAAAAAGCCATCCATAAGAGTTGTTTTGCCGGATCCGTTTTGTCCCCGGATATTAAGCACTTTTGGCATATCATTGATTTTAAGGTTTTTTATCCCTTTGAAATTGACTAATTTGAAACTTAAAATTTTTATTTTCATAGTCTTAAATTTTATTCAGTTCGTTTTTAATGTAGTATGCAAAATCTTTTTTCCATCTGTAATATGAACTATGATTTTCAATGTCATTCATAAATTGTTGCATGTTTGCGTTTCTGCTATTGTCTAAATGAGTGTAATTTTCATCAATGAACTCGGATAAAGCAGAAATTAATCTTTGCCGGTCAATTCCAATTTCAAATTGCTTATAAACCAACTTTTTTAATTTTCTTCTATTTACGATATTCATAATAATGTGATTTAAATGTTACGTATAACAAGGGTGCCCTGATCATCTTTGGTCCAGTATTTTTCTGCACAAACGCTCCATATACCTGAATCATCATCGGGCAATAATATATCCTGAACACTTTTTATCAGGTTGTCAATATCCGGCTTCTGCCGGTGTGGTTTTAAATGCAATATTTCACGTTTCTTTTTTGTCCATGATTTCGGCATGGGAAAGCTGATTTTGATTTCTATGCAATCGCTTAACATGAATCCCTGCGTGTTTGCCGTCAGTCTTAAATGGTCTTTAAATCCCCAGTATTTTGATGTGGCGGTTCTTTCGGTCCATTTATCTCTTTGCGTCATCCGAGGCTTGGCGACAATCTGACCTTTAAAAATCAATGTATCACTCATAGTTTATGGTTTAGTTTAATCCGATAGCTATATATTTGCAACAAAAAAGATTGTCCGGGTCAATAAGGTGAACGTAATAAAACTCATGCCTTTTAACCATGACAATAAATAGTTCACACTTATCCGTAATCTTTTTTACCGGCACCTCATAGGTGTATTGGTAATTCCAGGTATGCATAGGGTTTTTATTTTTATTTTCTTCTTCAAATATAAGTATTAATTACATAATAGCAAGGGGAAATGTAATTTTAAGATATATAATATTACTTTTTTACCCTGATTTTCGTAGCCTCGTAACTCGCTGATTACTAAATTAAAGGAAATATTAACCTTTGTAACTTGCTGATTCATAAGTTATATGATATAATTTGATTATCAGGTAGTTAGA
>JAIOZY010000029.1 GCA_021740385.1 Prolixibacteraceae bacterium
TGGGGCTACCGTGGCCGGTGTTGTTTTGTCTGCTTTCTTATCCGTCAGCTAAAGCTGACGGCAATTCAAGCTGACAGTTTATCCCGGTATTCCGGGAGCAATTCAAGCGTAATCACGCTTGTGTCATTTCGATCCACCGGCTGGCGGAGAGAAATCTGGAGTTATTGTTGAGATTCCTTCCCGATATCGCATTGCTCATCGGGACTGCGCTTCCCTCGGAATGACACTCTTTTAACAACTCCAACCTGTATCACCCAAAACTTACATTCAAGGTATTCCAACTTCACAAATCATCACGGGTAAAAAGGGCATTCTGGTGTTTTTTTTAATTCCACGTGCATTTAATTTTATGGGTTAATACCACAAACTTATATAAAAAAAAAGAATACCACCAAACTTTATCAGTATTTTCTTTTTAAAATGTAGTAAATTATATTTTGAATAATTAAGACGGAAATTCGAAAAACGGCGTTTCTACCTCTTTATTCCCAAAACGGCAAAAAGGTTACCATCAAAATTGATTTTTTTTTCAAATCGCGGGTAAAAAAATTAATCGGCAACATGTATGGATATGTAAATCTGCTTGTTGCGATTGGTAATATTGAAACAGGATTTCGTTAATAAGATCCGGATTGAAAATCAAGAGCAGCCGGGTAAACAAGAAAATCATCTAAAGGCATCTGTGGACTATATGTAATCCGGGTTAATCAGCCCATCGCGTGTCATCCCTACCTGTAGCAGGCAGGCGTGTTCCAAAACATGCTTATTCCCCAATTTTATTTATCTTTGCACACCAAAATTTATTTCATGGCAGAACCAAAGGCACGATACATGGCACGGGGCGTTTCGGCATCGAAAGAGGATGTACACAACGCCATTCGTAACAGCGACAAGGGGCTTTTTCCAAAGGCCTTTTGTAAAATTGTGCCCGATTACCTCGGTGGCGATGAAGCGTGGTGCAACATCATGCATGCCGACGGTGCGGGCACCAAATCATCGCTGGCCTACATGTACTGGAAAGAAACCGGCGACCTTTCGGTCTGGAAAGGCATTGCACAGGACGCGCTTATCATGAACATTGACGACCTGCTGTGCGTAGGTGCCACTGATAATATTTTGCTTTCATCGACCATTGGGCGCAATAAAAACAAAATCCCCGGCGATGTGATCGCGGCCATCATTAACGGCACCGATGAACTTTGCTCCGAACTTTCGGACATGGGCGTAACGGTTATCCCAACCGGCGGCGAAACGGCCGACGTAGGCGACCTGGTGCGTACCATCATTGTCGATTCAACCGTTACCTGCCGCATGAAACGTGCCGATGTAATCAGTGCCGATAACATTGCACCGGGAAATGTGATCGTAGGATTAGCCTCATTCGGACAAGCGTCTTATGAAAAATATTACAACGGGGGCATGGGCAGTAATGGCCTTACCTCGGCCCGCCACGATGTTTTTGGGAAATACCTCGCCAGCAAATACCCCGAAAGTTTCGACCCCGATGTACCTGAAGATTTGGTCTACTCGGGCAGTTATTCGATCACTCAACAAATTGAAAATTTGGGCATCGATGCCGGCAAAATGGTACTTTCGCCAACCCGCACGTATGCGCCAATTGTTAAAAAGATTCTGGAACAATACCGTTCAGAAATAAACGGCATGGTGCATTGTTCTGGCGGGGCACAAACCAAAGTGCTTCACTTTGTCGATAACGTGCACGTGATAAAAGATAACCTCTTCCCCATCCCGCCCCTGTTCGAAATCATTCAAAAGGAATCGGGTACCGACTGGAAAGAGATGTACCAGGTTTTCAACATGGGCCATCGTTTCGAGATATACACCTCGCCTGCAGTGGCTGAAAAAATCATTGAAATATCCCGCTCGTTCAACGTTGAAGCACAAATTGTAGGCAGGGTTGAATCCCATAACGGGAAAAAACTCACCATCAATTCACCTTTCGGAACATTCGAATATTATTAGCTCCCCAAAAAATCCGGATCTGAAATCCAGAATCCAACATCAAGTATCAAGTAACAAGAATCAAGAACATGGCAAACAACATTTTAAATAAATTTGAAAACATTAAACACCGTTTCGATGAAGTGGGGCAACTCATAACCGACCCCGAAATTATCAAGGACATGAAACGATACGTAAAGCTTAACCAGGAATACAAACGCTTAGAAGAGCTGGTGGGCGTTTTTTCGGAATACAAAAACATTGTCGACAATATTAAATCTACCCGCGAGCTGCTGGCAACCGAAAAGGACGATGAAATGCGCGAGATGGCCAAAGAGGAACTCGAAATGCTCGAAAAGCAGGTTGGGCCAAAGGAACAGGAAATTAAACTGTTGCTGGTACCTGCCGACCCCGAGGACAGCAAAAATGCCATCCTCGAAATCAGGGCCGGAACCGGCGGCGACGAAGCCAGCATTTTTGCCGGCGACCTTTTCCGCATGTATTCAAAATTTTGCGAACGTAAAGGGTGGAAACTTGAAGTTACCAACATGAGCGAAGGAACTGCCGGTGGCTACAAGGAGATTGTGGCCAAAGTATCGGGCAAAGATGTTTACGGCATACTGAAATACGAATCGGGCGTACACCGGGTACAGCGCGTACCGCAAACCGAAACCCAGGGGAGGGTGCATACATCGGCTGCATCGGTGGCCGTATTGCCCGAGGCCGAGGAATTTGACGTGGAACTGAAAGAAAGCGACATCCGCAAGGATACGTATTGCTCATCGGGGCCGGGCGGACAAAGCGTGAACACCACTTATTCGGCCATCAGGCTTACTCACATTCCCACGGGCATTGTGGTCACCTGTCAGGACGAGAAATCGCAGTTGAAAAACCTGGCCAAGGCCATGAACGAACTCCGTACCCGCATTTACAACATGGAGTACCAGAAATACATCGACGACATTGCATCGAAACGGAAAACCATGGTTTCGACCGGCGACCGCTCGGCCAAAATACGCACCTACAACTGGCCACAGGGCCGCGTAACCGACCACCGCATAGGGTTAACCCTTTATAACCTGCCCGCCATTATTGATGGCGACATCGGCGATATCATTGAAAAACTCCAGGTTGAAGAAAATGCACAAAGGCTAAAGGAAAGCGAAATATAAGGCCTTCCTCCACCTTCATACTATTCAATATGCACGCAAAGCAAACTGCGGCTGGCGCAGTCTTGCTTAAAATGGCAATTGCCAAATAACATCGAATCTGCCTGCTAATCTTCGTAGCTTGTTATTTCCATGTAGTATTCTTCCGGATTATCCAGATCGTAAACTACACGTGTCATTAAAGCAAGAGGTATGTTCTGATTGATGCATGAATTCCAGCTATCGGTTTTTCCCGATTGATCAACATAAATCATTTCAACCAAATAACCTTCAAAGCCCAGATAATCAGCCGTACCTTTTACTTCAAAATCATAATACAAGCCACCAAAAGGGTAAGACCAGCTGTATCCAACCTCAAGTTCATGATCCATAAATGCTTCTTCCCATGTAGGATTGTACAGCAACTGAGCTGGTGTCGCCTCTATGGCATCCTTAAAATTTTCAGTGACATCGTCAGATCCACTTTCTTCAAAATTGAGAGGATTACCATCAATTGTTCCGGTTATTACTACCTCCGGATCTCCTACAATGATGTTAATCGTTCCCTGGGAAACGAGTTCATCGTTCTCGCTCTTCTCATAATCATACTGGTACGAAGTATTGGCTTTTACCTGAAAAGGTTCCCAAACGGCTTCTTCGTCATTCCCGGTATTATCCGGCCCATCATCATCAGGTTTACACGCAACAAATAATGATAAACTTAAAAGCGTCATTAGCATTAGTATGTTCCGATATGTTAAAACTGAGTACTTCATAATAAAAATAAAATTTTAATGTTTACAATAATTGGCTTTTAATTAACTATTTACTGCACACATATAAAATAAAAAAACTGAAAGAGAGTTCAAAATTATTTAAGTGATTTTTGAGAATGATTGATAACATGAAGTAATTCGCCGCTGCATATTTACCGGGTTCAAATTATTTATGATGCTAAATTGGGAAATGTGACTCCGGCCGGAGTCGTATAAAACCTTCAAGGTTTCCAAAACCTTGAAGGTTTATTGGCTAAAACAGCTCAACCCGCCGACAAAAAAATAAATCACCCAATCAACGTATGTATTCCGACACATTCCATCGTACATCTTTTACATGCATTTTTGCATACGTAAAGTTGTGGTCGGGGTAATGCCATATCGCCTCTCCGTACGATGGGAGCTTTATTCCGTTAAATTCAACGTAATCACGAAAAGGGGTTGACCAGGGGATTTTTTCACTTTCCCCGTCGACAACTGCATACCTGTCGTTACTGGTAAAATTGATCAGCTCAAATTTTTCATTAAAATGCAAAGTTGCCGAAACGGTATTGCCGTATTGGCTAATTGTCGCTTTAACAGTCTGATTATCTATTGTTTTCCACTCAATGGGCGCATCAATCAAGGCACCCGGGACTGCCAGACACAGGTCGTTCAGAAAAGTAACCAGTTCGGCCTGGTCCATTTCCGGGCCGGCTTCATAGGCCACCTTAAAACGCCCGAAAAGTTTAATGAGCATTGATGCCCCCTTTTCGTTGTAGCAGTGATAGCCCGAAATCAGGGGATTCCTCATATAGAATAAACGTGCAGGTTGCCGCTTCAGCCAGTTATACTGCGCTGATTTTACCTTCATTTCTTTTCCCGGTTTCAAACTAAATTTACCTTCTAATGTTAAATAGAAATTCCGGGGAATGTTTTTCCCTAACCATCCGCAATACTCTAAATACCTGGCAACCGGTTCCGGAAGTCTTTCTAAGTCAGCGGTTGTGATTTGCCGTGTTTCGGTTTTTTGCCGGTCAAAACAAGCTACAACATCATTTCGATACTTATTTTTTACAGAACTACAGGAAGTTAAAAATCCTAATGCCATGATTGATATTGTTAAAATTTGCTTCATCTTATTATATTACTCTTTAATTTTTCAACAAACGAATTGAGTTTTTCCATTTCCTCAGTATTAAAATTTTCAAAAAGGCTGTTTATAAAATTACGTTGCCACTGTTCATTTTCTTCTCCTTCAAAATATGGATCATGCCTGCCGGTTAAAATAATACGTTGAATACGCGAGTCTTTTTTGTCTTGCTTAATGTTTAAAAACCCTTTCCGCTGAAGCGATAATGCCACCTGTTTTAAATTTTGTCTTGAGCTTCCAAAAGCTTCAGCTGCCTGAGAAATTGTTGGATGTTCCGTTTCGAAATGTTTTGTGAGAATAATCAGAAGCATCCATTGTTTTGTCGTAATACCAATCTTTTCGTTTAAAATTGCATCTCCATTAACCGTCCAGTGCTGGGCGATAAAAAGTATCAACCCAAATACATTTTCTTCATTTCTCATATTAAAAGGTAATATATTACATGTCGCAAACATATTAAATGTTTTCAGCATAAACAAGAACATAATGCAATATATTACCTAAATGATTTTTTAAGGTCTGGTAAAAAACGCTCGTCCACCTGACCTAAAAAACAGTTTTATTTGAAGACCTTTTTGAGAAGTTCGGTTACCCGTGCATTAACATTGGTACGGATTTCTTTTTCTTCCTCGCCCACTTTAAGGAATACCCCTTCAAGTGCCCGGTGGGTTACGTATTCATCAAGATTTACATTAACGGGGTCAACCTTCAATAATTTTCCGGCAAGCGAATTGGCAAACCCGTTCCATTTACCGGTAAGGTTTTTCCAGGTTGTTTGGGCCGAACCCCCCTGCACAATTTCTTTATCAAGCGATTTCTTCATAACAGGCCGGTATAATTCAAATAACTCGTTGTAGGTTTTAATGCGCAAATAATGGGTTGCCGATGTATCGGCCCCGTTCAGTATCTCCCAGGCATCGGCAACGGTCATTGATGTAATGGCCTGCTTAAAAACCGGGGCAGCCTGTTTTGCTGCATCTTCGGCCGAACGGTTTATTTGCAACACCACATCGTCAATCAACGTATTCAGCCCGGGAACTTTCCTTGCATATTTAACCACCTCGGCTGTTTCAGGTGGAAGCTCAATTTTTATGGCGTTATCAAGGTAATACCCGTTTGTTTTGGCAAGATGAACAACGGCCGTATCGGTTCCAACTTTCAGGGCCTCTTTTAAACCCATGGCAACTTCGGAAGTTGTTAAGGGTTGATCCGAATTTAGAGCTGTATCGGCAACCCTAAGTAAAACATCACATGAAACCAGCGATAAAAGAAACAGTATTGAAAGAGTGAATATTATTTTTCTCATTGGTAATGATTTTTTTGTAATCCTTATTTATTGGAAAGTGTTTAAATTAAGAAAATTCTTTAATGAATCCAGAAAAACGTTATGCTATTTTCGATAGTTTTACACACTTTATTAACCGGTTATCGCTAAAAATTTGCACCAGGTAAAAACCCGGTATCAGGACCTCCAATCCCTCATCACCACATGCAATTTCAACACTCCCGGCCATTGAGCTTTTAATCTCTGAATATTGAAGCTGTCCGTAAAGATTGTAAAATTCGATGCGAACATCACACTCTTTTTCAAGATATAACCTGAATTTTAAATTATCAGTAAACGGATTAGGAAATACCTGTAACAATTCATCACCCGACTTGTTTGATAAATAATCATTACCCACATATTCCTTTTCGTAATAAATATCATCGATGTTGTCATCAATCCATGCCAGCCGTTGTTCAATCCAGTTACGCATGTAGGCAATTTCATTTTCATAACTGTTTACATAATAGCCCGGGCCAAAAAGTTCCTTGTCGATAATGGGCCAAATTTCGTAGTTTCTTTCAAGCACTTCGCATACCTGTTCTACTAATTCATCCATATACCCCAAAATGGTTTCGTTGCTTAAGGCATCCTCCCGGTACATCCACCAGCGCTCCTGCAACAATTGAACAAGGTCACGGTCCTGTAAAAGCCTGCGGAGTTTCATGGTAGCGTGGTTGTAATCGAACTGCCAGCCTTCAACCAGGTTACCTTCCTGGAAATGTGTATTGCCAAATGAAAGGTCGTGGTCCCAAACCGGCCCGAATTTTATGCGCCCGTCCTTATCGTCGCGGTCTTTGTACATGTAGGTGCTGTAGAGGTATGCATCGGCATTTTTGGGAAACTCGTTAGCTATGATAAAATCAACCAGCGAAGTATCATCAATGTACTTTCTGATACCTATTTCGGGATCATCAAAATCGTTGGTAAAAACAATCGAATCGTATTCGGTAAAAAGGTTTTTCAGGTAAGCCTTTTGTTCGTCCTGCAATTCATCGGGATAAACAATTTCGCGCCGGTTTGTACGCCATTTCATGTTGGGGTCGGTTTTATCGAACTTAAAAATATATCCACCGGTCACTTTATAGCCGGCAATATCGGTGTCTTTTAGTTTTGATATATCGACCCGGTTTTTATCGCGCTTTATCTGTTCAGTAATCATGTAAAGCCCTTCGTTCTGACCGTTGAGCATTAGTTCGACAAACCGCGACCGCGGAGCATACAACCCCATGCCCAAAACAAGGTCGTACACCATTTTATTCCTGATCTGGCTTTTGTCGGTATACGGGCCGAAAAATATCCAGTCGCTCTCTTCGGGCATTCCAAACAACGAAACCGTTGAATCTTCCCCCAGCGAATCGACCAATTCGAAACGGTACGATTTTTTTGCAAAATCGCGCGATGACTGGCCGCGTTGCCTTATCGAAATCAGCCCGTTGTAAATGTTAAAAGCATCGCCCGGCTTGTTGTAATTCCCTTCGTCATTTTGAACAATGCCCATGCTTGCAGTCGTCCAAATGCTCTGGTCGTAGGCAATGCCATATTGGTCGGTTTCGACAACCACCAGGGGCAGGTTGGTTGAATCGACCGGCACCAGCCGCTTATACCTGACCAGCAAATCCCAGATATTAAAACTACTACCCGTCAAATCAAAAAGGTTGGGGATAAGCATTAAATCATCGGCAACCGAATCGTTCAGCACATGAACCGCCATACAGTTTTCGCCCTGAACCAGGCATTGTCCCAACACGCTTTTATCGAGGTAAACCCCCAGCACAGGACTGGTTAGCCCAATAACCAGTTCAGGGGCATGCGAGCGGGTTGCATGCGCATCGTACGCGGGAAATTCAACTTTCTGGTCGACATTGACACGGGCCACTTCGTACCCGTTTATGTAGGCAATGTACCCGTCGTCATAATCAAACATCATGTTCATTTCCTGTATATTTTCAAGGTTTTCGATGTAAAAAGGGAAGCGAACGTACAACGATTTTGATTCTGAATCAATTACCGTATAGCCCTCGTTTCCAAACCCGAAACCTACAATTGCCGTATCCGATTTCCATGAGGAATCGTCATAATCGGGCATGTACCAATTGGCATCGGGCTCACCGTTTGCCTCAAAGTATTTCAGATTGTCTTCATTCGTAAAAAGCTGCCTTTGGGAAAAAGTAGCAATCGAACAAAAAAGAAAAACCGGAATGATGATCAGGGTAAATTTAATTTTCATGCTATTAAAATTGTTTGTTTTCAAAGTTCCGCGAGCTGGCGGATGGAACTTCTCCCGCCAGGGCGGGATCGTTTCATACTTTAAATTGAATCTACAGTTAGTCAGTTTATTGACAACGAAGATAAATAAAAACCTTATTGAGGAAAAGAAACTTTCTGCAATTGTGCAAATAACCGGAATATTACTGCTCTTCACATAACACAACCCACTCGTTATCTATCGAGTAACAATGCGACCATTATAAGCAGCTCCTTATACTTCAGAATGTTTTTAATTGCGTGCCTTTCTGTTCAGAATATTATTGAATACGGAGAGCAAAATGTAAAAAACAATAACAATTGCAAGGCCCGATATTGAGAAAAGAATAACAATAACCGCCGAAAGGGCCAGAAAAATAAACCGGATTTGATTTCCCCTGAAAGAAAATGTTTTGAATTTGAGTGAAAATAGCCGGAGGTTTGAAACAAGTAAAATGGAAAAAAGCAGCGTTAACAATGCCAAAACCAAGGGATGGTTTAATTGCTGAATGAAGTTTTCTTTACCAGCGTCAAGCGAAAGGCACAACGAAGCGAAGAAAAGTGCATTGGCCGGTGTGGGCAAACCGATAAATTCATTCGTCTGCCGCTGGTCTATATTAAAACGCGCAAGCCTGTGTGCCGACAAAACCGGGATAAGTAAGGGAATAAGTAAATAAAACCATTCAATTATTTGCAGTTGCCCGTTGTTTGGAGATACCGAAATTAAATTCATCATGGTTATAAAAACCAGTGCCCCTGGCAACAATCCGAAAGAGATTAAATCGGACAACGAGTCGAGTTGTTTTCCAATATCGCTGGTAACTTTTAAAATGCGGGCAACAAAACCATCGAAAAAATCGAAGAAAGCAGAAAAAAACATTAGCCACACCGCCATTTCAATACGGTTGTTCAGGGCAAAATATACCCCAATAATGCCACAAACCATGTTTGCTGAGGTAAACAGGTTTGGCACAAAGGCATACCATTTTTTGGTTTTTTCGCTGCTCATTTGTTGAAACGTGCAATAACGGTTTGCGTTCCTGTAACACGCTGGTTAAGCGACACTTTAACATCAACATCATCGGGCAAAAACAAATCCACACGGGAGCCAAATTTTATAAACCCCAGGTTGTCGTTTTGCAAAACAACCATTTCTTCGCGGGCATAACAGACCACCCGGCGAGCCATGGCACCGGCAATTTGCCTCACCATCACTTTTCTGTTTCCGGGTACTTCGATTAGTGTAGTTGCACGTTCATTATCGGTTGAAGCCTTAGGGGCCCAGGCTACAAAATGGTTGCCTTTTTGGTAACTAACATGTCCTACCCGGCCCGATACGGGGAACCAGTTCATGTGTACATCGAGCGGCGACATAAAAATGGATACCTGCCTGCACTTACACTTCAGGTGTTCTTCTTCAAATACATCTTCAATAACAACTACCCGGCCATCGCACGGGGCAATAACTGCATTTTCATCGTTTACCACCTGCCGGTTGGGTATTCTGAAAAAATACATTACAAACAGGTACAATAAAACTGAAAGTGCAGCAAATGGATACACGATATACGCATTGTGTGTAAGCCTTATAACAAAATAATTCAACACCACAATAAAAACGGCTGTTATCAATAAAGACACCCGGCCTTCTTTATGTAATTTCATGCGATTAAATTATTAATTTCAATTGGTCCGCCAACTGGTGGATGTAACTTCTCCCGCCAGGGCGGGATCGTTTCATGTTAAACATGACAATTTATATAAGCGAAATATACGCATAAAAAACCGGAGCGGAAAAAAAGAGGCTGTCAAAACGGTCGAGCAAACCTCCGTGGCCGGGAATGAGCGAACCGGAATCTTTTTGGTTGAAATTGCGTTTCAGGAGCGACTCGGTCAAATCGCCCAGTGTTCCGGTAATACCCATTAGAAAAGCCAAAACAATGTTTTTAAGCGGTGTTGAAAAACCAATTAAGTCGAAATATACAACCGAAACGGCCATTACCAGAATCATTCCGCCCCAAAAACCTTCCCATGTTTTGTTCGGCGATATGTTGCTGGTCATTTTGTGCTTTCCAAACCGCGAGCCAATCAAATATGCCCCTGTATCGAAAACCCATAAAAGCAAAAACAGCCCAATAATAATCCCGGGCCGCGATCCCTGCGGTTCACCGTAACAAAAAACACCGTTTAGCAATGCAAGGGGCAAGGCGAAGAACACCACCCCAAGCACCGTCAAAGCAGAATTCATTATGTTCTTTTCACCTTTTCGGAACAATTCGGCCATAGGAATGAATAAAAACAAGGGTATTAATCCCCAAAAAATTGAAGCCCCAACGCCGGTAAAATGATACATGAAAAAAGAGATGAATAAATAAAGTGCCACAAGTATTCCCGGTAACATAAGGGTGTTGTAACCGCCCTTATTCACCATTCTGAAAAATTCATACATGATGAGAATCACAACCAGCGAAAAAAATGCAACAAAAGTTACTTTTCCCAATAAAATACTGCCAAGCATCAGTATAACATAGAGCGCACCGGCTGCTGTTCTGATCGCTAATTCTTTCAATGTTTCAATTCTTTTAAAAGTTCAAGCGCACGCTGTTCATCATTTTCATGAACATACAATTCAACATCGCCAAATGTTTTGTAAACGGAATCTTTCTGGTTTAAAATAACGGAGTTGATTCCGTTGTTTTCCAACAAATCGCGGGCAATTTCAACCTGGTACAAGTGGCCTGAGAAATAAACCTTTTTCCAATCTTTCTCCATGATAATTTCCTCCTCGATATTAAAATTTTCTTCAAGATAATAAATAATCGGTTCTGCAGCACAAATTACCCGCTATCGTTTCAAGAGAGATTAAAATGCACTTTGCCCGGTATGATATTTTATTGCCCGGCCAGTGGCCCGTTGTCATCTGCCGGTTCAATGTTTTGCATTTGCTCGGGCCCCGTTTTAGAGTCGGAACTCGGCCGTGGACCAAATATTTCCTGAAGGTCATCGCTAAAAATCACCTCCCTTTCAAGCAATCGTTCAGCCAGTATTTCATGTCCTTCCCGGCTCTTTTTCAGCACCTCTTTCGACCGCTTGTAAGCATCTTCGATCAGCTTTTTTATCTCGGCATCAATCAATTCGGCCGTTTTTTCGCTATACGGTTTTGTGAAGCTGTAGTCGCTTTGCCCCGATGAGTCGTAAAAACTGAGGTTACCCACTTTTTCGCTCATACCAAAATAGCTAACCATGGCATAAGCCTGTTTGGTTACCTTTTCGAGGTCGTTTTGGGCCCCCGATGATATTTGCCCGAAAATGAGCTCTTCGGCAGCCCTGCCGGCGAGGGTTGCACACATTTCATCAAGCATTTGTTCCTTGGTGGTTATCGATCGTTCTTCGGGCAGGTACCATGCAGCACCCAGGGCTTTACCCCGGGGTACAATGGTTACTTTAACCAGGGGATGCGCGTGTTCGAGCAACCAGCTAACCGTGGCATGGCCTGCTTCGTGGTAAGCAATGGTCTTTTTCTCGTCGGCAGAGATGATTTTATTTTTCTTTTCAAGCCCCCCGATTATGCGGTCGATGGCATCGAGAAAATCTTGTTTTTCAACAGCTTCATGATCGTTACGGGCAGCAATAAGCGCCGACTCGTTGCAAACATTGGCAATATCGGCACCAGAAAACCCGGGGGTTTGTTTCGCGAGGAAACTGGGGTCGATCGATTTTGATACTTTTAACGGGCGCAGGTGCACCTTGAAAATTTCGCGCCGCTCGTTCAAGTCGGGCAATTCAACATGTATTTGCCGGTCGAAGCGCCCTGCCCGCATCAGTGCACGATCGAGCACATCGGCACGGTTTGTGGCAGCCAGTATAATGACACCCGAGTTGGTATCGAAACCATCCATTTCGGTCAATAGCTGGTTCAGTGTATTTTCCCGTTCATCGTTCGAACCCATGTTCGGATTCCGTCCACGGGCCCGGCCAATGGCATCAATTTCATCAATAAAAACAATGCAAGGTGCTTTGCTCTTGGCTTGCTTAAACAGGTCGCGTACCCTTGATGCACCCACACCAACAAACATTTCGACAAAATCGGAACCCGACATGGAGAAAAAAGGCACATTGGCCTCGCCTGCCACAGCCTTGGCCAACAATGTTTTACCCGTACCCGGAGGCCCCACCAGCAAAGCCCCTTTGGGAATTTTCCCCCCCAGTTTGGTGTACCTCGAAGGGTTTTTCAGAAAAGCTACAATCTCTTCAATTTCCTGTTTTGCTTCAGCCAGGCCTGCAACATCTTTAAATGTAATGGAAACCTTTTGGTCTTTGTCGAAGAGTTTAGCCTGCGATTTTCCCACGCTGAAAATGTTACCGCCCGGGCCTCCCGCCCCCGATTTACTCATGCGGCGGAACAAAAACCACCAGAAAAAGATGATGAGCGCAATGGGCAGCAAAAAATTGATCAATGTTCCCCAATCATAGGTATCATCGTAAGTTATGGGAACCTTATCCGATTCCGGTATATTGTATAGCTCGTAAGCACTTTCGAGGTTTTCTTCAAACTTATCGACCGATCCTATGGTGAAATAAAAATGCGGGCCATCAATCCCGGGTTTTGAAAACCCTTTTCCAAGTTTATCCTGGAATTTTGAGTAACTCTGCTTTTTAAGAAAAATGTTTGCTTCTGATTTATTGAGGACAACAATTTTTTTAACATCGGCGTCTTTAATCATTGTCTTTTTCACCTCGTACCAGGTAGTTTCTACCGCCTTTTTTCCACCACTAAAAATCTGTATCCCAAACAAAAGAAGTATCAGGGCAATATACACGTAAGTCATATTAAACTTGGGCTTGCCCGAACCGGGTGATTTCGGTTTAAAGTTGTTTGGTTGGTTACTTTTTTTATTCTCGTCAGCCATAATGCGTAATTAAATTTCTGAATTAAACGAATGAATTTCGGCATCGGCCCATAACGATTCCAAATCGTAATGAGCCCTGAAATCTTTTTGAAAAACGTGTACCATAACATCGGAATAATCGAGCAGGATCCATTGAGCATTCCGGTATCCATCGGTGTGCCATGTACTTTCTCCGGTTGTCTCCTTCACGGTTTCCTCAACCGAACGTGCAATTGCTTCCACCTGGGTATTTGAATTGCCGTGGCAAATAATGAAATGGTCGCATTCTGTGTTTCCCGTAGCTTCAAGGTTTAAATCTATAATGCCTTCCCCTTTTTTTCTCCTGACTCCATCTATAATTGCATTTATTAAATTAGTTGAGTATACTCCCGCTTTGTTATTGTCCATATTGTTATCTTAGCTTTTGCAAAAATAAGATTTTTAACCGATACCCTACACGGAAATTATGTCAGATATCATTGGTAAAAATACAATTAAATTAGACTTAACCGATTCGACCAACAACTATGCCATTAAAAACCTCGACATGGGAAAGTGGGCAGAAGGTACCGTTGTTATGGCGCGAGGCCAAACTGCCGGGCGCGGGCAAACAAATAACCGGTGGGAAAGCGAATACGGTAAAAACCTTTTACTGAGCATCGTATTCTATCCCCGTTTTTTGCCGGTGCAACAACAATTTTTATTATCGAAAATCGTTGCCCTGGGCATATCAGACACCCTGAGCCTTTATGTTGAAAACGTTTCGATTAAATGGCCTAACGACATTTGGGTGAGTAACTTAAAAATTGCAGGAATCCTTATTGAAAACACCATTATGGGAAATGGCATACGTTCATCGGTTGCCGGAACGGGCATTAACCTTAACCAGAAAAAATTTACAGGCAACGCACCCAACCCGGTTTCACTTATTCAATTACTG
Source organism: Prolixibacteraceae bacterium (assembly GCA_021740385.1). GTDB lineage: Bacteria > Bacteroidota > Bacteroidia > Bacteroidales > Prolixibacteraceae > DAIMEA01. Next base: position 14,422 of record JAIOZY010000029.1, read on the forward strand.
AAAAAACCCGTCGATTGTGAAGAATTTGCCTTGCTGCTTTTTTCAAACATTGAGAAATGGTACAAAATGCTTATGAACGGGGAAACCAAAATAATCGACCTAACCTACCTCAAAAACCTTTACCTGATTGACGAAGAGGCCTTTTTCTCGGATAATAAAAGAAAATTCAAAGGGAAAATTATTGGCGTAGGCAATACCGGGCAACTACTAATTGAAAGAAAAAACGGGATCATTTCCCAATATCATTTTAAAGAGGTGGAATTTTTACTATAAAAAAATAAGCCGACTGTCTGTTTTCCGTGCCAAATTGTCATTTAGCGGTAAGGCAATTTTGCCAATGCATCGGCCAGCTTATTAATGCCGTCTTTCATTTTTTTTCCGGCGACCATTTTCATCATCATGTTTAAACCCGCATGAAGGGTAAGCCTCATTTTGCACTGGTAAGGTGTAACGGGCAAAATTTGTATCCACAAATACACTTCGAAAGGAATTTTTCCGGTACCGGTAATTTTTATCATTTTGGGGGCTTCACGGTCGATAATCCGGAAACCCGCTTCGCCAAACCCCGAAATGGTAAAACTACAACCCTCTTTATCTGAGGAAAAATCGGTAATTTGGGCATTAGGAACTTGTTGGGAAATTTGGGCAATGGTATATTCATTGAAAAACTGCCCGAGGTTTTCAAAATTGTTCAGGTAATTAAAAACAATTTCCTGGTTCTGCGCAATGGTTTTTACATCGCTCATGTATTTACTCACACCCATAGCGTACTCAAATCACAAACATAATTAAACATCAACAACAGTTATACTTTTTTAGCGGCCCCATTCCGCGGGATTTTCGTGCCAACGTTGAAGGCTTTCAACATCATCTTCAGATATCAAACCCATTTCAAGGGCAAGGTTAATTAAAATTTGATAATTGCTTAACGTGAAAAGTTCAACCCGTGCTTTTTCGAAATTTTCGGCAGCAACCGAAAAGTTATAGGTGAAAATGGCAAGCATGCCCAACACGTTTGCGCCAAAACCCGAAATGGCCTCAGCCGCTTTCAGGCTGCTACCGCCCGTCGAAACCAGGTCTTCAATAATGACCACTTTTTGCCCGGGTTCCAGGTGGCCTTCAATCATGTTTTCGAGGCCATGCCCCTTTGGTTTGCTGCGCACATAAACAAAAGGCAAGCCCAATTCGGCTGCAACCAACACACCGTGTGCAATGGCACCGGTTGCAACTCCGGCAATAACTTCAACATCGGGATATTTTTCTTTTACCATCCTGACAAACTGCCGGCAAACTAAATCCCGCGCTGCGGGAAACGACAAAACTTTACGGTTATCGCAGTATATTGGGGCTTTCCAACCCGATGCCCATGTGAACGGTTTCGAAGGTTGTATTTTCAGTGTATTAATTTCTAAAAGTTTTTTTGTTACTTCATGCTGATAATCAATCATGGCTCAGATTTAAAAATTTTGGCAAATGTACAAAGTTTTTTTCAATGACCGGGTTGTATACCCGGGAACAGCAAGAAAGGAGAAATCAAACAGCGAATGCCTTGAAACATGGGCAAACAATGCTTCGGATGTAAAGAATGCCTGGGAGCAATTCAGGGATGATTCCCGTTACCGGGAGTTGCATATTCATGGCAACAACGAAGAAACCATTAAGGATTACTTTTTCAGCCTTTTTAAAATCATTGCTGCAGCAGGAGGCCTTGTTAACAATTCCAAAAACGAATTGTTATGCATTCACCGTTTGGGAAAATGGGACCTGCCAAAAGGAAAAATTGAGAAATATGAACCGCTTGAAATTGCGGCCATCAGGGAAGTAAAAGAAGAATGCGGTTTAGATCAAATCGAAAACCAGGGGTTGTTTTCAATAACCCATCACATATATGCTAACCCCAAAAAAGCCGGGAGTTGGATTTTAAAACCAACATACTGGTTCATTTTTTCGTACAAGGGAAACAAAAAACCGGCACCTCAACTTGAAGAGGGAATTGCTGAAACACGGTGGTTTAACAAAAACGAAATGGATGAAGTACTTGCAAACACGTGGGCTTCGATAAAACCCCTTATTGAAGACTGGATCAGTTTCGGGTAGCCTTCAGTATATTGTCAAACTGCATTTCAAAGTTTTCATCGGGCCAGGGTGCTTGTGAACCGGCCATGCGCCCTTGCGGGTCGATAAGGAAATAGGTTGGTAAAATACGTACGTTGTACGCATTGTATATTTCGCGACGTGTCTGTCCACGCAAAACAGTCCATTCAAAACCTTCGGCAGTGAGCAACTCCCTGTTTTTTTCAATTTCATCGTCTTCAATTACCACAACAAGCTCAAGGTCTTCATTGTATTTTTCATAAAAGCCCTTCATCAGTTCCTTGTGGGGTAAAAATTTCTCGTTGTTTGACCGGGTAAAACAGAGGTAAACGTATTTTCCCTCGAAATCGTCCCAGGTAACAAAATTTCCGTTAATGTCGACCAGTGATAATTCGGGAGCTGCAGCGCCATACATTGTCTGGGCCAGTTCGTTAAAAATATTATTGGCAGTGGTTTTATGTGTCTCCAGTTCGGATGTTTCGGTAATACGTTGCAACAAGTTGAACAAGCCCACGGTATTGAAACGCTTTGAATAAAACAGCGGCTTAATTCCTTTCAAAATAATGGCTTCGGCCAGTGCCTGGTTGAATTGCATATCGTTTACAAGCCAGTAAGTTAATTGTTCGTAAGCACCGGAGTTGATCAAAACACCTATTTTTTGTCCGTCAACTTTTTGGGTTGCATATTGCAAATACTTGGCAAACAGTTTGTCGAACAATTCACTGTATTGCGGGTGATGGTATAAAATTTTCCTGTCGATAAAATACTCTTCCATAATGGGCCGGGGATCCTGTATAAGTGCCATGTATTTTAACGAGGCGTATTTGTATGTTTTGTAATCTTCGAAATACTGATCGGCGGTTTCCGTGAAACGTGCCTGTAAATCGGCAATAACCTGTTCGGCCGTTTCGAGCGAACGCCGGTAAAAAATCTGGTTCATGTTTTTGTTCATCTCCATGTTGAAGAACCGGTTAAAATTGTCGATGAGCATGTTCGTAGATTCAGGCTTGATGTTTTTGATGCCGAAATGAACCAGTTTGGGCCTGAAGTATGGATTGGAGGATTTATTCTCTTCTTTTGGCGGTAAAATAATTTCATAGTCTTTACCGGGCTCGGCAATAAACCAACCTTTATAAACATCGAATTCGCTAAAAACAGGCATTATTTCGTTCAGTTCCAGCTCAACCGTAAGTTCTCCCTGTTCGTTAAACGAACCTTCGCCAATGATTTCCTGTTTTTCGGTTAAAAAATTGGGTACAATATAAAATGTAAACGTGTTGCCGGCATAATCGGGGGCCGAGATTTGCACCCGGGTAGCCTTTGCCCCCAAAAAGATGAACAACATGCTGAAAAATAACCCGATTTTGATTATCGTTCTCATACCTGCAAGTATTTCTTTAAATCAAGTTTTTGTGGCAGGAATATACCTGCATCACCACCATGTTTAATTATATCGCGCACAACCGATGAATTGACGGGCGTATGTTCAGGTTTTGTCAATAAAAACACGGTTTCAATGTCATCGTACATTTTCTTATTTATTTGTGCAATAGCCCTTTCATATTCAAAGTCGGATGCGGTCCTTAATCCGCGTAAAATGTGTGTCGCCCCGGCCTTTCGGCAAAAATCAACGGTAAGCCCGTCGAAAATTTCAACTTCAACTTTGGGCTCGTCCTTAAAAAGATCAACGATCATTTGTTTACGGGTTTCGATGGGGAAAAGGTACTTTTTGTTGATGTTAACTCCAAGCATTACAACAATTTTACGAAACAAAGGCAAAGCCCGTGTCAAAACCGATTCATGCCCAACCGTAAACGGATCGAACGAACCCGGAAATACAGCGATCATTTCCATTTTCTCAAACTTCACTTTACAAAACTAAAATATTTATTGAAACAGCGTAATTTTTTATGGTATTATCAGGTTAATGGATCAGATCAAGAAATTTTTCATCATCCGATTTTTCTCCCGAAGTAAGAATTATGGCCGTTTCGATTAATGCCAGGTGTGAATATGCCTGGGGAAAATTTCCCAGCAGGCGTTTCGAATTGAAATCGAGGTCTTCGCTAAAGAGTCCCAGGTGATTGGAATGGCTGAGCAACTCTTCAAATTTCATCTTTGCTTCCCGTTTCCGCCCCAATTTGTACAACGCATTGATTAACCAAAACGAACAAACAATAAAAGCTGATTTTGGAATGCCAAAATCATCCTTGTTTTTATACCTGTACATCAGTCCGTTGTTTTCAAGTTCGTTTTGAATGGCATTAACCGTTGAAATATAACGCGGATTACTTGCCTTAACAAAACCGTAGCTTTCAATGAGTAATACCGATGAGTCGAGTTCTTCAGAATCGTATGCCTGGGTAAACGCTTTTTTCTTTTCCGACCAGGCTTTTTCCCAAATATCCTGTTTAATCTGGTCACGGAGCCCCTCCCACTCCCGAACATACTTTACCTGCCCAAGCAGGGATGCAATTTTTAGGGCACGGTCGACGGCAGTCCAGCACAACACCTTGCTGAAAGTAAAATGTTTCAATTCATTCCTGAATTCCCATATACCTTTATCGGGCAATTGCCAGTTGCGTTCAACCACTTTGATCACATTCCGCACAATAGTCCATAACTCTTCACTGTGTTCGAGCGATGTTTCATAAATTTTAAAATGCTGATAAATTACGTCAAGCAGTATACCGTATATATCGTTTTGCTTTTGTTCGTAGGCAGCATTGCCAACACGAACGGGCTTCGACCCCATGTACCCGGCCAGGTAGGGCAATTCATACTCTTTGAGTGCTTTTTCACCGTTTATGCCGTACATAATCTGCATTTTCTCATCCTTATCGGGCATGCGGTCGATGATAAAATTCAAGTAACGCCGGGAAATGCTGTTATGCCCCAATTGCTTCATTACCTTCACCACCATTGAAGCATCGCGTATCCAGCAAAAACGGTAATCCCAGTTCCGGCTTTCGCCAATAACCTCGGGCAATGAAGTTGTTAAAGCGGCTAAAACAGCACCGGTTTTATGAAAACTCAACAACTTCAACAACAATGCACTTCGGCTGATTTCCTTATTGTATTTTAAGAAGGTTGTGGTACGTTGCATCCAGTCGAGCCAGTAAACTTCTGTACGCTTCAGTTTCAAATAGGCCCTTTCGGTCGACTGTACCAGCAATTTCTGGTTATAGCTTAACAAACAGTAATTATCTTCTTCGAGGCAAATTGGTTCACGGTTAATAATTTTGCTTTTGTCAAAATCGGAATATAAATAGATCGAATCGTAAGTACCGTTGGCCGTGTTCGATTTTATATAACCGTTGTCGAAATAACATTCAGTTTCATATTGGGCATATTCAAGCATGGGGAAGTAATGAATAAAAAATTTTGGTTTACCCGAAATGTGTTTAAAATACCGGATCAGGTCAGGCGGTGAATACCGTTCACCGGGGTTGTCAGTTTTATAACGCGGCATAAAATCATGTATTTCAAAAACTCCGTCGCTGCAATCGAAACGCGTACACAAAATATTGGTGTTCTTTAAATATTCCTGCGATATTTCATGTTTCATAACCGGCACAACCGAAAAATAACCACCCCGGTTAGCATCGAGTAATTTTGCAAAAACCGAAGGCGAATCGAATAAAGGAAGGCAAAGCCATTCAATAGAACCGGTTTCCGAAACAAGGGCAGCAGTACGGCAGTTGCCAACAACACCAAAATTGAGATTATCCATCATCCTCTTCTGAATTTACTTATAAGCATTAATTCCCCAAAGAACCGATTTTTTTTTCAATATTTGAAATTCAAACTTTTCAATTTGTTCTGGGTTATTATTGTAAACCCTTACGAAAAAATGCTATATTTAGGGAAACCGTTATATAAAAACAATAACAAAAAAATTTATCGCGTCTGTAAAAATAACAAATTAGATTCCGGATGATATCTAAAATTTAAGAAAAAATGAAACGAATACACATTTTATCGAACCGACTACCATTTAATGTTGAAAGAACTGATGACCACTTTAAACTCACACCCAGTGTTGGCGGCCTGGCCACCGGCATGAAATCGATATATAAAAAATACAACGGGCACTGGATTGGCTGGCCGGGCATTGCCCAGGATGAACTGTTTGGCAACGACCGGGAAAAAATCGACAATGCTTTCGCCCAGGAAAAATGTGTGCCGGTACACCTGTCAAAAACAGAGCTGGAAAAATATTACGAAGGCTTCAGCAACAACACAATATGGCCTTTGTTCCACTACTTTAATGAATTTGTTGAATACGAACAGGAAACATGGGATGCCTACGTTGAAGTAAACCAAAAATTTGCCGATGCAGCAATAAAAGTGCTTGGAAAAGGAGATCGTATATGGATCCACGACTACCAGCTTATGATGGTACCAAGAATGATAAAAGAAAAAAGGCCTGATGTAACCATCGGGTTCTTTCTGCACATACCGTTCCCCTCGTTCGAAGTATTCCGCATACTGCCATGGCGTTATGAACTTTTACAGGGCATGTTGGGCTCCGATTTGCTCGGGTTTCACACCTACGATTACGAGCGGCACTTTTTCAGCTCGGTACGCCGTTTAATGGGCATCGAAATTAATTTTAACCGCATTCATACCGAAGACCGGATTATTATGGCCGATGCTTTCCCCATGGGAATCGATTATGAAAAATTCATGAATTTATCGATTGAAACCAAGCATAAACTGGTGCAGGAAAAATCGGAACTGCAACTCGAACTCGAAAGATACTTCCTCATTTCACCCAACCGGAAACTGATCCTTTCAATCGACAGGCTCGATTACACCAAAGGGATACCAAACCGGCTGCGTGCTTTTTCAATATTCCTCGAAAAATACCCCGAGTACCAGGGAAATGTCAGTCTCATTATGCTGGCAGTACCCTCGCGCGACAACGTAGAACAGTACAAAAAACTAAAAGAGCAGGTTGATGGTTTGGTTGGTTACATAAACGGGAAATTCGGACGTGTTAACTATACACCAATTTGGTATTTTTACCGTTCGCTCCCCTTCGAAAACTTAATCGAATTGTACAATGCCAGCGACGTGGCACTCATTACCCCGGTGCGCGACGGGATGAACCTGGTTGCAAAAGAATATGTTGCATCGAGGGTGAACAAAACCGGGGTTGTTATCCTGAGCGAAATGGCCGGGGTAAGCAAAGAAATGGGTGAAGCCATTATCATTAACCCCAACAACTTTAACGAGATTGCCGAAAGCATTCACACCGCGCTCGAAATGCCCATTGAAGAACAACGCGAACGGATGGACACCATGCAAAAACGGATTAAACGCTATAACGTTTTCAAATGGGCAACTGAATTTGTAAAATCACTCGAAAAAATTCAGGATATACAACACCAGTTTAACACGAAAAAAGTGAACCCGTCAATTCAAAAATCGATTATCAACGATTACAACAAAGCCGAAAAACGCGCCATATTCCTCGATTACGACGGGACACTCAGCAGCTTTAAACCAAACCCGCAGGATGCATTCCCCGATAAAGAAGTGTTGAATATTGTAAAGCACCTTTCGGAAGATCAGAAAAACGAAGTAACCATTATTAGTGGCCGCGACCGCGAAACACTCGAAAAATGGTTCAAAGGTTACGACATTAACCTGATTGTTGAACACGGCGTTTGGACACGTAAACGTGGAGACGAATGGAAAATGCTGCAACAAATAAACGCCGACTGGAAAGAAAACATCAGGCCTGCACTCGAAAATTTTGTCGACCTTACACCGGGTGCTTTCATCGAAGAAAAAAATTACTCGCTGGTATGGCACTACCGTAAAGCCGAACCGGAACAAGGTATTTTAAGGGCCAATGAACTGAAAGATGAACTCACCAACCTCATAGCAAACCATAATCTTGAAATTATGGAAGGCAACAAAGTTATTGAGGTAAAAAGCGGCGGTATTAACAAAGGAGCGGCGGCACTTAGGTTTATGGGCGAAGCCGATTTTGATTTTATCCTGGCCATTGGCGACGACTGGACCGATGAATACATGTTCAGGGAACTGCCCTCGAAAGCCATTACCATTAAAGTGGGCATGGTAAACACTTCGGCCCGTTACAAAGTTGAATCGGTTTCGGCTGTAAGAAAATTTCTGGCAAAACTTTTTAGCGCTTAACGGATGGAAAAACTACCGGTTTAAAACGATAAACAACACCAAGCCTGAACGTGTTGTAATGGTAATCCCTGAAACCGGTTTGGTATTCAAAACTAAAACCAAAGCGATTCCCGGTGTGCTCAAGCCGTGTACGTAAAACCAACGGGTCGTTGTTTCCCTGTATGCGGTCTTCACCGTTAGTGCGGTCGATAAACTCATAAGCATCGTAACCGGTATAGCCGCCAATATCGGCATGAAGGCCAAACCGGCCCTTTCGCAGCTTTATGCCACCAACAAAAACCGGCCCCTCGTCCTGCGCCATCTCAACCTTGTTGGTTTGCCAAACATAAAAGCCAAGCAGACCGGCCACACGAATTTCATCAACAAAGCTGTTTTCAAAAAAGAAACTTTTTCCGGTTGCAAGATAAAACCAGTTCATCGATGCATCGGTATAACGGCCATGTTTGTTACCGCCGGTTGTTGTTTTTAACGTATAACTGATAGAAAATGCCGGAATGAATTGCTGCTCGTTAAAAATTTGAATGTACGTACTAATGAATAAATCTCCACCATGGGTAATCCAGCCAGTATCATCGTAATAAATTTGCCTGTCGTTTCTCAATTCGTTACTTAACCTAAAGGTTTCGGTAGGTTGCCCCCATATTTTCACCGCCGCCCTGTTTGGGGCAATGTTCCAGTAAAAACTAAAAAAACTGTTCAGGGCCGTATCGCCCGGCATTTGGTGAAAATGTGCACCTGCCTCCACATTGCTGTATTCCCCAACCTGTGCCCAGTCAATTTCAGGTACCGGCAACGCATTGGGACCCAGCTTAGCAGGAGCAATCTGCAGCCATTTACCAACATTACTGCCTCCAAAATTAATCCAGTTGCTGTAATCGCGCGTTTGTGTGAATACAGAAAGCGGTGTGATAAAAACAACCAGTAAAAAAAGGATCCGGGCCATGGCAAATTTTTAAATCCAAAAGTAATGAAATTAAAACTTTCCATGCCAAAAATTACATCCCGGAAAATTGATTGCAACAAATGTGTAATTATTCACTATTTTTGGCTACTCATTCACAAAACTCTTGAAAAAACTGATTATGGAATTTTTTAAAGCCGAAAATATCAACAAAAATTTTTCTGGTTTTCAGGCACTAACCGATGTGACCATTTCGATTGAAAAAGGCCAGGTATTTGGATTACTTGGGCCAAACGGGGCCGGTAAAACAACGCTTATCAGAATTATAAACCAAATTACGGCACCCGACACCGGCCGTGTTTTCATTGAAGGAAGGCCATTAAGGGCCAGTGATATTTACAACATTGGTTACCTGCCCGAAGAACGGGGCCTGTATAAAAAAATGAAAGTTGGCGAACAAGCTTTATATCTTGCCCGGCTTAAAGGCCTCGACAGGCACACAGCACTTAAAAGGCTCAAATACTGGTTCAAACGGTTCGAAATACAGGACTGGTGGGACAAAAAACTGATGGAACTCTCGAAAGGAATGCAACAAAAAATTCAATTTATTTGCACCATTCTGCACGAACCCAAATTATTGATTTTTGATGAACCATTCAGTGGTTTTGACCCCATCAACACGCAAATTCTAAAGGAAGAAATACTTAACCTCCGTGAAAAAGGGGCAACCATCATTTTTTCAACGCACAACATGAGCTCGGTAGAAGAAATATGTGACCACATTGCATTGATCCATAAATCGAAAAAAATCCTTGACGGAAACATTTTCGATGTGAAAAACCAATACAAACCAAACATTTTCGACGTTGTTTACAAAGGCAATTTTACCGACATCCCCAGGGTACTGGGAAACGCGTATGAAATTATTACCCACAACGAAAACGACAGGGTTAACGAAATGACCATTAAACACCTGAACGGGGCAAATAACAGCGATTTACTGATGAAAATAGCCCCCAGTGTTGAAATTGTATCATTTAACGAACGCATCCCAAGCATGAACGAAGTATTTATCAATGTTGTTGAAAACCACGCTTAAAAACCTGAAAATTATGAATAAAACATTCATCATATTTAAACGTGAATACCTTACACGTGTAAAGAAAAAGTCGTTTCTTCTGCTCACCATTTTAACGCCACTGCTCTTTGGTGCATTAATGTTCCTCCCGGCTTACCTTGCAACCCGCGAGAACAAGGAAGCCCATAAAGTTGCCGTTGTCGACCGCTCAACCATCTTCCTGGGCAATCTGAAAGATTCAAAATCAACCGTTTTTGAATTCATCCCAGCCGAAAAATACGAAACGGTTAAAAACGACATTAAAAACAGCGGCTATTATGCCCTGCTCGAAATACCAGGAAACATATTGATTACCAATAAGGTAATGGCATACTCACACAAGCAGATATCCATTGATGTAAAACAACACATCGATAACCAGCTTGAGCAAAAGCTAGAAGAACAAAAACGGGCCGAACTGGTTGCACGTATTGGCGTGCCCGATCTTGAAGAACAAATGAATAAAACAAAAACACGCATTTCAGTTGAAACCATAAAAATGACCGATAGCGGAACCGGCAAAAAAGGCTCGACCGAAATTGCCATGGGCGTTGGTTACGCAGCCGGTTTCCTTATTTACATTTTTGTATTCATGTACGGGAGCATGGTCATGCGCGGTGTACTCGAGGAAAAACAAAACCGCATTGTAGAAGTGATCATTTCATCGGCAAAGCCCGTTCAGTTAATGATGGGAAAAATACTGGGCCTTGCTGCCGTAGGGCTTACCCAGTTTTTAATATGGGTAATGTTAATGAGCGGCATTTTTGTAGGGGCAAAAGCCATGTTCATCGATGATAATACCATGCAGCAAATGGCACAATCGCAAACCCAAAGCCTCATGTCAGTTCAAAACAACCAGGCTATGGAGATGTTTGAGAATGGCGATCCGAATGAATTTGAAAAAATTGTGGAAAAAATTGAAGGCATCAACTTTCCACAAATCATTTTATCGTTCCTTATCTATTTTATTCTGGGATACCTGCTTTACAGCTCACTTATGGCTGCCGTGGCATCGGCTGTCGATTCGGAAGAAGACATGAACCAGTTTATGTTGCCCATAACCATACCCCTTATCGCGTCCATCATTATGCTGATGAATGTGATTAAAAACCCAGAGGGGGCATTGGCAATATGGGGATCGTACATTCCCTTTACCTCACCAATTATCATGTTGGTGCGCCTGCCCTTTGGCGTTCCCTGGTGGGAACTGCTTATTTCCATTACAGTACTGGCACTCTCGGCTTACGGGGCAATATGGATTGCCGCCAAAATTTACCGAACCGGCATACTGATGTATGGCAAAAAACCAACCTGGAAGGAATTGGGAAAATGGCTCAGGTATCGGAATTAAATCATTTCCGATTAAAAAATACATGACGAATCCCGGCAAAACTGTCGGGATTTTTTTAGACCACAACCAAAATACATGACAAATGTCAGGAAAAATTACTATATTCACGTCCCCTGAAAAGACAGATAACTTTTAAAACAACGAGGTTTTTAACATAAATAATTATCACAGACTAAACCTAAAAGGCGTAATTGCTGTTATAATGTATACCTGTTCTTAAATAAGGCGGAAAATTATTTTGATTAAACAATTCAACAAATTTAACATATGCTATTCGATTTCGACTTAATATCAAAAGTATACGCACTGTTTAGCCAAAGGGTTGACGATGCGCGTAACATTTTACAACGGCCCATGACCCTTGCTGAAAAAATCTTATACGCGCATCTGCACAAAAACACGCCCCTAAAACAATACAAAAGGGGTACCGATTATGTCGATTTTTCGCCCGACCGTGTAGCCATGCAGGATGCCACGGCACAAATGGCGCTGCTCCAGTTTATGCAGGCAGGCAAAGAAAAAGTTTCCGTACCATCAACCGTTCATGCCGACCACCTGATTCAGGCACGCATTGGGGCCGATAAGGATTTGCAGGAAGCCTTCAACCGCAACAATGAGGTTTACAATTTTCTGGAATCGGTTTCGAACAAATACGGGATCGGGTTTTGGAAACCGGGCGCGGGAATCATCCACCAGGTTGTTCTCGAAAACTATGCTTTCCCTGGCGGCATGATGATTGGTACCGACTCCCACACACCCAATGCCGGTGGTTTGGGAATGATTGCCATTGGCGTTGGCGGGGCCGATGCCGTTGATGTGATGGCAGGCATGCCGTGGGAACTGAAAATGCCAAAACTGATCGGGGTAAAACTTACCGGCAAACTGAATGGCTGGGCTTCTCCCAAAGACATCATACTGAAAGTAGCCGGCATCCTTACCGTAAAAGGCGGAACCGGAAGCGTTGTTGAATATTTTGGCGAAGGCGCCCGGTCGTTGTCATGCACGGGAAAAGGAACCATTTGCAACATGGGGGCCGAAATTGGCGCAACCACCTCAACCTTTGGGTACGACGAAAGCATGCAGCGTTACCTGAAAGCTACCGGCCGTGGAAAAGTAGCTGAAGCTGCCGAAAAAATCAGCAGCTACCTTACTGCCGACCGGGAAGTGTATGAAAACCCGGAAAATTATTTCGACCAGGTAATTGAAATCAACCTGTCGGAACTGGAGCCCCACCTTAACGGGCCCTTTTCGCCCGATATTGCAACCCCCATCAGCAAAATGAAAGAGGTTGCCGAACAAAACGGCTGGCCAGCCAAAGTCGAAGTCGGGCTCATCGGTTCCTGCACCAACTCCTCGTACGAAGATATTTCAAGGGCTGCATCGGTAGCCAAACAGGCAGCCGAAAAGAAGCTGAAAACAAAGTCGATGTTTACCGTAACACCGGGTTCGGAACAAGTGCGTTTCACCATTGAACGCGATGGGTATATCGACATTTTCAAAAAAATTGGGGGCAATGTTTTTGCCAATGCCTGCGGCCCTTGCATCGGGCAATGGCACCGCGAAGGGGCCGAGAAGGGCGAAAAAAACACCATCGTCCATTCGTTTAACCGCAACTTTGCCAAGCGTGCCGACGGCAACCCCAACACGCACGCTTTTGTGGCATCGCCCGAGTTGGTTACGGCACTGGCAATTGCCGGAAAGCTGGATTTTGACCCGCTAAACGATAAGTTGATTAATGCGGAAGGCAAGGAAGTAAAACTCGACCCGCCAACAGGTTGGGAATTACCACCTAAAGGTTTCGATGTTGACGACCCCGGCTACGTACCACCTGCCAAAGACGGATCGAAAGTTGAAGTTGTTGTAAAACCCGATTCGAAGCGCCTGCAACTGCTCACCCCCTTTGAACCATGGAACGGCAAAAACATTACCGGTGCCCGCCTGCTCATTAAGGCCAAAGGCAAATGCACCACCGACCACATATCAATGGCCGGCCCCTGGCTCCGTTTTCGCGGCCACCTCGATAACATATCGAACAACTGCCTGATTGGGGCCGTTAATGCCTTTAACAACGAAACCAACAAAGTAAAAAACCAACTAAGCGGCCAGTACGGCGAGGTTCCGCAAGTGCAAAGGGAATACAAAGCAAACGGCATACCCACAATTGTTGTTGGCGACCACAACTACGGCGAAGGCTCTTCGCGCGAGCATGCCGCCATGGAACCCCGTCACCTTGGCGTTCGTGTCGTACTGGTAAAATCGTTTGCCCGCATTCACGAAACCAACCTGAAAAAACAGGGAATGCTGGCCCTCACTTTCAACAACGAGGCCGATTACGACAAAATTCAGGAAGACGACATCTTCAACTTTGTAAACCTCGACCAGTTTGCACCGGGCAAACCCATCGATATTGAAGTGCTGCACAGCAACAACACGAAAGACACAATACGTACAAACCACACCTATAACACACAGCAAATTGAATGGTTTAAAGCCGGATCGGCGTTGAATTTGATAAAGAAGTAAAACCACCCCCCAACCCCCTTAAGGGGGAGTATTAAACTACTGAGAAGGTAGTGACGTTCTTTAAACGATTTAAAACAACATTTTGGGTTAAAATTTACCCTGAAAGGGTTATAGATTTTAGCACAGGGCAACGCCCTGTGTTATAACGAATCCAAAATAACTTAGGCCGATCTCCCGGTATTGAAAAAAGACAGCATGTTGTATCGGCCATAATTACACACAACCCCTAAAGAGAAATTAGGTAAGTGCAAATTTAATAAAACGTTCATTTTAAAATTTTAAAAAAGTAACAAACTCCAAAATTGGCAGTTCTTAATTCCCCGCTGGTTGGCGGGATTAGAGCGTGTTTGGAGGATATTTATTCAATTATGGAAAAAATTAAAGTACTAAATCCGGTAGTTGAGCTCGACGGAGACGAGATGACAAGAGTGATTTGGCAGTTTATCAAAGATAAATTAATTCTGCCCTACCTCGACATTGATTTAATAAGCTACGACCTGAGCATAGAAAACCGTGACCGCACCAACGATCAGGTCACAGTTGACGCGGCCAATGCCATTAAAGAACACGGGGTGGGCATTAAATGTGCCACCATTACACCCGATGAAGCAAGGGTTAAAGAATTCAACCTCAAAGAAATGTGGAAATCGCCCAACGGCACCATCCGTAACATTCTGGGCGGAACGGTTTTCAGAGAACCCATCATGATAAAAAACATACCACGGCTTGTACCCGGCTGGAAACACCCAATATGCATCGGCCGCCATGCCTATGGCGACCAGTATCGTGCAACCGACTTTGTAACAAAAGGAAAGGGTAAACTCACCATTACCTTTACGCCTGCCGATGGCAGCACGCCGCAGGAATACCATGTACACGATTATGAGGGCGACGGGGTAGCCATGGCCATGTTCAATACCGATGAATCGATTACCGGTTTTGCCCGTGCCTGTATGAACCAGGCCCTCGATAAAAACTGGCCGTTGTACATGAGTACGAAAAACACCATCCTGAAAAAATACGACGGGCGTTTCAAAGATATTTTTCAAGAAATATTTGAAAACGAATTCAGGGAAAAATTCGAAGAAGCCGGCATTACCTACGAACACCGGCTGATTGACGACATGGTAGCTGCTGCCCTGAAATGGGAAGGCGCTTTTGTGTGGGCCTGCAAAAATTACGATGGCGATGTACAGTCCGACACCGTTGCCCAGGGTTTTGGTTCGCTTGGCCTGATGACCTCGGTACTGGTTACACCCGATGGCAAAACCCACGAAGCCGAAGCTGCCCACGGAACCGTAACCCGCCATTACAGGCTGCACCAGCAGGGAAAGCCCACTTCGACAAATCCCATTGCATCGATATTTGCATGGACAAGGGGTTTGTCGCACAGGGGAAAACTCGACAATACACCGGAACTGGTTCAGTTTGCTGAAACACTCGAACAGGTTTGCATCGAAACCGTTGAAAGCGGCAAAATGACCAAAGACCTCGCCCTTATCATTCACGGCTACGATTTAAAACCGGAACATTACCTCACAACCGAGCAGTTCCTTCAGGCCCTGGATGAAAATTTGACAAAGAAACGAAACCAATAAATGGTGAAGACATTCAGCAACCTGTTTGCTCATATTTTAAAGTTAAAACACACTTATTTATTTAACCCAAAAAAGGAAAAATTATGGAATACATCAAAAGCCGTTTTTATGAAAAAGCAACGAAATGCATTGCTGAATATAACAATCTGAAAAAAGAACATGCCGATAAAGTGATTGCAGAAGTTACCGTTGGACAGGTACTTTCCGGCATGAAAGGTGTACCAAGCCTGGTTACCGATACATCAAAGCTCGACCCCAATGAAGGGATCCGTTTCAGGGGGCATACCATACCGGAATTACGCAAGAACCTGCCACGTTTGAGCCCCGATGGGGAGCCCCTGCCCGAAGGGCTGTTCTATCTGCTTTTGCTGGGGGAAATCCCCAACCACGAAGACATGATGAACATCTCAAAAGACTGGTCGACCCGCTCGCACGTACCACAGCATGTGTACGATGTAATTGAAGCTCAGCCCAAAAATGCAAAACCCATGACACAGTTTGCTGCCGCCATTACCAGCATGGCTACCGAATCGGTTTTTCAAAAAGCCTACCGTTCGGGCATTGGCAAACAATATTATTGGGACTTTATCTACGACGATGTAATGAACCTGATTGCCAAACTGCCCCGGGTTGCGGCATACATTTACCGCCGTAACTTTTTCAACGGCGACCATATTGAACCTAACCCAAGGCTCGACTGGGCCGGCAACCTGGCCCACATGATGGGGCACGATGAGGAAGAGGTAAAACGCCTGCTCAGGCTTTACATGGTCATCCATTCCGACCACGAAGGCGGAAACGTTTCGGCACACGCAACACATCTGGTTGGTTCGGCATTAAGCAACCCTTATTACTCATTTGCAGCCGGTATGCTCGGGCTTGCAGGACCGCTTCATGGCTATGCAAACCAGGATGTAATTTTCTGGATTTTTGAAATGATTGAAGAACTCGGCACGGATGAACCAACCAACAAACAACTTGAAAAATACGTAAAACAAACCCTGAAACAGGGGCGTGTTATACCCGGCTACGGTCATGCCGTTTTACGCCAAACCGACCCCCGGTTTACGGCTCAACAGGATTTTGCAAAAAAATACATAGTAAAAGATAAGCTTGTTGACATTGTTAATAAGCTTTATGAAGTTGTACCGCCAATACTGGGAAACATTGGTAAAATTCAAAACCCGTGGCCCAATGTTGATGCCTTTTCAGGCGCCCTGCTTTATCATTACGGAATTAAGGAGTACACGTTCTATACCGTGCTGTTTGGTGTTGCCCGCTCGCTGGGCGTGTTGGCCTCGCTGATTTTAGACCGTGTTTACGGTTTCCCCATCGAAAGGCCATCGTCGTACGAAATGAAATGGTACATTGAAAAAGCTACGGGCAAAAACCCGGTTTGCTGATTCTCATAAATATTATTGCTGAAAAGAGGTTGCTAAAAAAGGCAACCTTTTTTTATTTAAAAAAAACCAAACAACACCCAATCACAACCTGTCAACAACAAAAAACGACAACTCAACGACATTTCCCAAATAGGCGATTACGCTTTTTACAACAACGATATCGATACCATTGCCTTTGCCAGCCTGCCCAATATCAATTACATCGGCATCAGGGCTTTTTACCGCAACGAGTTAACAACAATAGATTTACAAGAATAAGAAATTTGTTTTTCTTCGGTTTTAGGTATCAGCTTATAGGAATCAATTTGTGAAAAGAAGTTACCGTATTTTTCCGACAGGTTACCGGCAAATGAACTAAGACTGCCTGCGGCCCCGGGGCCACCGTGTATCAGAAAAACCCTAAAAGGCAATTCTCCATGTAATCTGTAACTTTAAATACTTTCCAATATTTTTAATTAACAAATCATCCGTAAATGTAATCTTTAAAATATCAATTAATCACCATGACATAAATAATTGTCTGCCTGCCAGGAAAAGCAAGCAGATAATTTGGCACTTATAACGGATGATTTTACATTTCAGCGGGAAATAACTATAAATAACATTGGGCAGGCCGTTTTCTACACTTTTATCTATTTGTCCACCCCAAATATTCATCAGTACCCTTTTTTAATAAGTGTTAATTTTACTTTTATACCGGGCAAATGGCAGAAAAATTTTCTGTGCTCTTTTTAATGAAAAGTTATTGATTTTCAATTTCGAACAAAATGGGACACATGCTATGGAAAACATCCGATTCAGGAAAAACAGAAACGGGGCAAGAACGAAAATAAAAAACACAAAACACCATCAATACCCGATATTGCGAATGAATATCAATAAGATATAAAAAGAATAAATCTAATCAAATCTAATTTTATGAAAACAACTAAACTAATTATTAGATGCGCGTTATGCGCCGCAATCTTTGTCGTATTAGGTATAGTTGGGTGCGAACAATTGGATCCATATTCAATTGATGCGCCCTCTGACCTACAGGAAAAAATCGACTCTGTCGCAAATATCTCTGTACGAGAAAAGGAAATCGCAGATTCTATTGCAGCTGCTGAGGCTGCCGCTATGGAAGCTCGCCTTATTGATGATGTTTATCAAATAGGCGCAACAGATAATTCTTCCGGGTGGTGGGGAGGCCATTCAAAATATTATCGCTCGGAGAATAATGCAGATACTATTTACGTAAAGTTCAAAAACTTTACCAGTGGTAACAATGTATGGTGTAATTGGGTACAAGCAATTACCAATGATGTGCCCCGTGGTGGCGATGGCTACGTTGAATATGCCATTTGGCGTGCCGACAACTACGGCAACTTTGCCTGGGGTACTGAAAATGGCGTTGGATGGAACACAGATAACGAAGGTGATACCCATGGACAACAACAAACAACAAACTATGACGACATGGCTACCGATAATGATGATTACACTGAGTATATCAATTTAATGAATGGTGCCGATTGCGTTGCACAGATAACACGTGGAGGTGATTCAATATATGTAGATGTTGAAATGACTGCGTTATCAGGCAGAAAGCTTACAAAATCGTTCTACATAATAGAAGATGGCATTAAAGATCAGCCTATTCGAGTTTTCTGGACATTGGAAAACTGTCACCTTGTGTTTTATAAAACACTTAATCCACCATTAGAAGAGTTTATTCCCGATTTTGAACTAGATGAAAACTGGGATAGTGGTGATGTTGAGGAGATTGAGGAAGAGGAACCAGAGGTTACAGGAGGAGTAACCTACCGAGCTGATATGACAGCAACTATTACAACAACAGTGGAAGAAGTATTCACATACACCTATTTTGCAGAAGGACTTCCTTATGGGGGATACGGTTCATTTTTGATTATCGAAGGTGGACATATGGTAATAGATCCGGCCGGTACGTATTATTGTGCTCTTGCCGACACTCTAAACGATGTTGCATGGTATTATCCTTATACAGAAGAAGCAATTATTGGTTTAGAAGATAATACTACTCCCTGGTGGACTGCATTTAGTAATTACACATCTGTAATTGGAGAAGGATATTTCCACTACAAGTTTGTGAACTACTCTAGCGGTTTAGAGAATTGGCATAACTGGGTTATTGCATTATCTAACGGACATGTACGCGAAAGCAACAGTTACAAAGAATGCTTTGTATTACGTGCTGATGCTTTTGGTTGGGGTGATTACTATGTAGGTGACAATATTGCCAATAACTATAATTGGGATAATTTTCTAACAGATATGAACGGATCTACAGTTGAAATATCTTTAAAAATTTCAGCTGAAACCTCACCAGATCTAAAATCAGCTATGGTTAGCAAAGCACTGAAACCTGGCGAAACAATAAAATAATAGTTTTAAAGTAGGCTAATCACTAAAAATAAAACACTCATATTATGAAATATACATTTTTAATCCTGTTGGGATTACTGGCGTTTGTACCGGCAACATTTGCAGAAGGCACTGGTAATACTGACCAAATGTTAAACACTCAAACAAACAACATAACCGTAAAAGGTAAGGTTGTTGATGAAGCCGGTGAATCGCTTCCGGGCACAACCGTACAGCAACAAGGTACAACCAATGGTGTAATTACCAACATTGATGGTAACTTCTCTATTTCTGTTCCTTCAGATGCTACGCTGATCATTTCTTTTGTAGGATACAAAACCACTGAAGTAAGCGTTGGAGGAAGAAGCGACCTTGGCAACATTACGTTGCAATCGGAATTAAGGGAACTCGAACAGGTGGTGGTAATCGGCTACGGTACACAACGCAAGGTTGACCTCACCGGTTCCGTTGCCGTTGTCAACACCGAAGAGATGAAAAAAGTATCAAACTCAAACATCTCAACCATGCTTGAAGGTAAAGTGGCCGGTGTTCAAATTACAACCGACGGAGAACCGGGAGCCGACCCGATAGTCCGTATCCGTGGTATCGGTTCGTTTGGCAGCACCTCACCACTCTACGTTGTCGATGGTGTACCAATGGGAACAACCATTCGCGACTTCTCTCCAAACGATATCGAAAGCCTTCAGGTACTTAAGGATGCTTCTGCGGCCGCCATTTACGGTTCGCGTGCTGCCAATGGCGTGGTTATCATCACCACAAAGCAAGGCAAAAAGAACCAGCCCATGAAGATCGATTACAAAGGCTACGTTGGTCTCGACCAGGTAGAAAAAGGCGTGTACAATGTTATGGATTCATACCAATATGGGGAATACGTTACCATGGCATTCGGAAACAACGACATGGATGTTCCCGCCGGGTACAATCCTTCAAGCAATAAATACGTCAATCCAGACGAGGTTAACACCGATTGGTTCGATGAGTCGTTTAAAACAGGTATTCGTCAGAATCACAACGTCAACATCTCGGGTGGCGGGGCAAACAACACCTACAACATCGCCCTCGACTACTACAGCCAGGAAGGGACAATGGTTGGTGCCGGTCCGAACTTCGACCGTTACACGGCCCGTGTCAACAATACGATGGATGTTAAGTTTATTAAAATTCAAACAAACATCGTGTATAGCCACAGTGACCAGGACAATATGGCGCTCAGCAACGCCAACGAATACGTACAGGGCCTGTATGGCGCACAATACCCGGTAATGGCTTCAGCTTTGCTTCAACCTCCAACCATCAAGGCTTACGATGAATCGACCTGGGTGCTCGACGATAAAATTCCTTCTGCAGCCAAATACACCTATGACTCATACGGTTATGGCACATACTACGACGATGTTCATGGAGACCTGCGTGTAACAAACCTGCTGCTTACCAATAGCCTTTTGGAACGGAACACGGTTGTTGACCGCGTTGTTGCTTCCGGTTCGGCAATTATTGATCTCATAGGCATGGTTGGGCAGGAAAGCAGTAATCACAAGCTCAATTACAACCTTAACCTGTCATACAGTAAAACCATTGCAAAGGACTTTACGTTCGTGCCTGCATTTATACAGAGTACAACAAACTACTTATCGAAAAGCGATGAGAACCTGCAACAAGGCTACCGCAACTACAGCGATGCACTTATGGAAAACACGTTAACCTACGATGGCAATTTTGGGCTTAGTCACCTCAATGTTGTTGTTGGTCAAACATTCGAACGCGAACTTTATCACACGCTCACAGGCAAAGGTGTTAACATGCCCGAACCATACTATCTGCAAATAGATAACGCAAAGGAAACGACAGCAACAAGCTTTGAAAGCGAGCACGTGCTGGCATCGTATATCGGTCGTATCAACTACGATTTCGATAACAAGTATCTTTTTTCGGCGACCATACGTCGTGATGGTTCAAGCCGTTTTGCTCCGAACAACAATGTAGGTTGGTTCCCATCTGTATCAGCAGGTTGGCGTATCGAACGCGAAAACTTCTTCCCATTGGACGAATCGATTATCGGTCTGTTCAAGATTCGTGGCAGCTATGGTGAGCTTGGTAATGAGAACTTAATACCCTTAGCGGCTACAGAAGGTAGGCCAGCCACAAGTGAATACCAATACATGAGTGTTATGCAAAGGGGTGACTATACCTACAGCTTTGGAAATAACAAAGTTAACGGATCATCAATATCAAACTTTGTAAACAAAAACATCATATGGGAAACCAAGAAAACCACGGATGTAGGTCTAGACCTTGCAATGTTTAATAATAAATTAGAATTTACTTTTGACTGGTACAAGTCAATATCAGAAAATCTACTTTATGAAGTAGCTGTTCCTTCCAATGCAGGTGTTACTAACGAAACAGTAATGATGAATGCAGCAACAATGGAGAACTCAGGCCTTGAGTTCCTGATTGCCTATCACAATTATGACGGTGCTGTTAAGTTTGATATTTCTGCAAATTTATCTACGCTTAAAAACAAGGTGACAAAGCTGGGCGTTTCGGGCGAACCCCGTACCGATGGCTACTGCCGCACCGAAGAAGGCCGTGAAGTGGGTGAATTTTATGGCTATGTTTACGAAGGAATCTTCGAGTCGCAGGAACAAATTGATACCCGTGTCAACTCAGAAGGCGAATACATCAACCAGAGCGGGGCACAACCGGGTGACTGCGCCTACGCCGACCTTAACAACGATGGTGAAATTACCAACGAAGACCAGACTTTCCTGGGTAGCGGTTTGCCAAAGATGCATTATGGTTTGAATGCACGTGTTGAATGGAATGGTTTTGACCTGAGCATATCGACCTATGGAGCTGCAGGTTTCAAAGCTTTAGATTTTATTGATGTCACATTGCGCAGCTCATACTTTACACTCAACAAGAACGTTGATCTGTTGAATGCCTGGACTCCGGATAACACAAACACCGATATTCCACGCGTAGCATACAAATCGACAGGTTCAATCACAAACGATATGTTCAGCCAGCGTTTCCTGCAAGATGCAACATACCTGAAAATTGCCAACATCGAATTGGGTTATAACTTCCCCAACAGATGGTTTGGCGGCTATATTAACGGTGTTCGTATATACGCATCGGCCCAAAATCTGGCAACATTGTCGAAATACAACGGTTACAACGTAGACTTTGCCGGAGGTACATTCACGCCCGGTTACAACTATTGTTCGTATCCAACACCACGGACCATCATGTTCGGAGTAAACTTCTCATTCTAAAAATATAATCTAAAATTAGGTATCGTTATGAAAAGATTAAATATAATTCTAACAATGTTGGCGCTTCTTGCTGGCTTTTCAGCCTGCAACGACGAGCTTGATGTTATAAACCCGAACAATCAGACAACCACTGGTTTTGGTAATTCAGAATCTGAACTTAGAGAGGCTGTCATCGCGTGCTACAACCGCATTCGCCTCGAGGGCACATTTGCCCGCGTTGGCTACACCATGGATGCTGTTCGTGGCGATGAAGTCTGGAACTCATCACAACAGTGGTATTTGGAATACGACAACCTCAACTCTCCCGGTACCATAGAAATTGGCGACATGTGGATATGGCGCGACAATTACCACATGGTAAACCGCACAAACTTTGTACTGTCGAAAGTCGATGAAGTTGACATGTCGGAAGATTCTTATAATGAAATAAAAGGACAGGCCCTCTTTATCCGGTCATTGGCATATTATGAACTGGCTACGTATTACCAGGCTGTTCCACTGATAACCGACTATGCAGCCTATTCAGATATCGAAGCCATGTATGCATCCAATACACCTGAAGACGAAAATGTTAGTCAACAAGACCTGGTGTTTGACCAAATTGAGGCTGACCTCACCGAAGCGATGCAAATACTGCCCTCGCGTGATGCAGGTGGTGAATGGGCCCAGGGGCGTGCTACCTGCGGTGCTGCTGCCGGGTATTTGTCACGTGCACTGATGTTCCGTCATAAATTTGAAGAAGCCTATACGGTATTGAAAGACATCATTGCCGGCAAGTACGGACATTATGAACTTACAGCCGACTATGGTGACAACTTCAGGGAAGATATGGAAAACAACGTTGAAAGCCTCTTCGAAGTTCAGTTTATGGATTATGGCACCGGTGGCACCGAGCAAGAGTGGACCCCTGTAAACATTAGCCCGGAAGCAACCCAGGGGCACGCTGTAGAAAGCAACTACGCTTCCCAGGAACTGGGTAGCTGGGGCGACCTGGCCGGGTCTCCCTGGTTGTATAACCTCTTCAAAAAAGAGGCCTGTACCGATGGCCGTCTCGATCCACGTTTATACTGGACACTGGTTACATACGAAGATGAATACAATAATTATACCGACACGAAAACTGCGGCATATCCGAATGGAGATCCCCGTTGCAACACAGTTTATCAAGAAGACATAACGGTAACTCCGCTATCGAACAGTGCCCAGGGTGGCATATCAATCGCCAAGTTTACCAATGCAAGAACCAACCTGTACAGTTCAATTACGACCGGGTTGCATTGTGGGGTCAACCTGCGCCTTATGCGTTACAGCGATGTTTTACTGCGTGCAGCAGAATGCGAAAATGAAATCAACGGCCCGACACAAACGGCTATCGATTACATTAACGAAGTACGCAGGCGTGTTGCCCTTGAAGATATTCAGCTTTCCGACTTCCCGTCAGCCGATGCGCTTTTCGAACAAATCGCAAACGTTGAACGTCCGAAAGAATTCGGTTGCGAAAACGGACGTGGTATCGACTTACTCCGTTGGGGGTTCTTCTACGATGCAAATCGTCTAAACCAGTTGGTTGAACATGGTTATTATAAGCTCGATGGCCAAGCCTCAACCGAAGAGCTTACCGCCGAAACTGCCAGTGGATCATCATTCCAACATTATTATAAGGGACATGAATACTTCCCTATTTATCAATCTACACTTAATGCCAACCCCAACCTTGCAGGTAATTCGGCAAACAAGAATGAAGATAACGGACCTGCTTTCCTTGATAAATATACTGTTCGTCCTGTTGTAGAGTTAGATTAGGAATTATTTGTTTAAATTAGAAACTTCCTCATTGACGTACTTTTTGTATGTTGATAAGGAAGTTTTAATGTTGTACAACTATATTAGCAAAGGGTTATTAAATTCCATGGGAAAGCATAAGGACAGAGGATTAGATTGAGGTTAAGGTTGAGGTTAAGACTGAGATTCCACTCAACCTTAACCTCAACCTCAGCCTTATTTACAAAAGGATCAGAAATAAATATTTACACATCAAATTGGTGGTTGGATCTTTAAAAAAAAATGCATAGAAATGAGATTAAAGTATTTACTGATTATATCTGTCATCCTAACTGCTCTGTCGTTTACGGGATGCGACGACGATGATCTTAAACCAACAGGCATTACAACAAAGGAAGATGAAAATGAAAAACCTGACAGCCTTACTAATTTCACCATCCCTGCCTACCCCGACGACTATTCGGCAATAGCATCGTGGGCAGACCGTGACAAGTGGAACCTGGCTAATGTGCACGACCCGTCGGTTGCCTACTATAATGGGTATTACTACATGTACGCCACCGATGCCTCGTATGGCAATGAACACGTTGGACACGGGCATTTTCAAGGGAAACGTTCAACCGATTTGGTTAACTGGGAATGGGTAGGCGGACCTTTTTACGATGCACCTTCCTGGGTAGCCGACTCACTCAACGCCATTCGTTCGCGCATGGGTCTCGAAGCCATTGACGAAGACGACATCAATTACGGTTACTGGACCCCGGTAGTACGCCGGGTAAACGTTGGTGGACAAGAAATGCTGCGCATGTACTACAGCATCGTTATCGACAACTACATTAAAACGGGCAAAGCAAACACCTCGTCCAACTTTGACGGAAGCTGGACCGAACGCGCCTTTATCGGCATGTGCGAATCGACCGATCCCGCCGGAGCTGTTTGGACCGACAAAGGTTTCGTTACCTGTTCATCATCCGATCTTGGCCTGGATTACAGTCGTTCCAGCCGAAATGATTGGAGTGGCTATTTCTACTACAACGCCATCGACCCCACGTACATCGTTACACCCGGGGGAAAACACTACCTGGCACATGGCTCGTGGCACAGTGGTTTTGCACTATTGGAAGTGGATGCAACAACCGGAAAACCACTCAACAAACTCGGTGAACCATACGCTAACAGTGTAAGTGAACTTACGGCCCGGTATGGTGTGAGAATTGGCACACGCGCAGCCGGGTCGCGATGGCAAGCCAGCGAAGCTCCCGAAATAATTTACAAAGATGGTTACTACTATTTGTTCATGGCCTACGATGCCCTCGACATACCTTACAACACACGGGTGGTCAGAAGCGAAAATATCGAAGGCCCGTACCTCGATATCACCGGACGCAACTTTACCAACGGACGCGGCGACTGCTACCCCATTGTAACCCACCCATACAAATTCAACCTTCACAGCGGATGGGTAGGCATATCACACTGCTGCATCTTCAAAAAGGAAAATACCAACGAATGGTTCTACATGTCGCAGGGACGATTGCCGCCCAACGTTGGTGGCAACGCATATTCCAATGCCATTATGATGGGGCACGTACGCCGCATTGTATGGTGCCCGGCATCGCCCGACGAACCTGACAACCTGTGGCCAATAGCTTTGCCCGAACGTTACGCCGCCGTACCCGATTGGGGTACCATAAGCAAAGACTCGCTCGTGGGAACATGGGAGCACATAAACCTTCAATACAGGTATGGCGAGCAAAACAGTGCCACTGCCCTACCCCTGAATGCCGACGGTACGATGACCGGAGCGCTTACAGGCAGTTGGAGCTACGATGCAACAAAAAAGCAACTCACTTTGGGCAACGTGGTTGTTTGCGTTGAACGCGAAGTTGACTGGGAGGCCACCCCGCGCCGTGTAACCTTTGTATATGCCGGAACAGCAAAAAATTTGAATGCAAGCTATTGGGGGAAAAAGTCAAAATAGGATTGCCAATGTGTTTGTTTTAATAATTTTCCTTTATAGTGTTTCATATTCTTTTTAGCACGAGGATAAAGCGGATCTTCGAACGCTGATTTTCGCTGATTTTTACTCCTCTCGTCACAGACGAGAACATGTAAACCACTTCCCTATTCTCGGGACAGGCAGTTACGCAAGCGAAACGACGGGTAGTTCGGTGCTGTTAAAACAAATCGGAATGAGTGCCCATTCGAACAAAATCAACCATCATTGTAGTTTTATCGACTTTATAGATCAAAACCCAATCGGATTGGATATGGGCATCCAGATAACCGGTCCATTTACCTGACAAAGGGTGGGGTTTGTAATCCGAAGGCAATTCACCTTTTAACTCCAATAAATCATAAGCATTTTCAAAAAGGCTTAGATCCCAGCCTCTTTTTTTAGCCAGTTTATAGTCTTTCTTGAACTTTGTGGTAAAATTGCAGGAAAACATCAACTGTTGAGTTTTGCAAAGAATTCATCTTTAGTTTTTGTCTTCGTTACCCGTCCTGATGATGAATCTTCCAATGCTTTAACGGTCTCAGAATTTGGAGCAAATCCGATAGAAATATAATCCTTTTCCGTTTTGGCAATTTCTTTTATAAGACCCAGTAAATGCTTTGTCTTATTGGTGCGGTCGCTAATTGTAATCGTAAATGTTGCCATGCTTTTTTTAACAAAGGTAGAAAAAAATTGTAATGAGTGGGTTGTGAATAATATCGTTTCCCGATGACTTTTTTTGTTTTAAATGTAGCAACTTTTATCAAGTCCATGCTATCTCGTTTTGTTTGCGTAACTTTCTGTCACACTAACGGATCTTCGAACGATGATTTTCGCTGATTTTTAATCCTCTCGTCACAGACGAGAACCTGTAAGCCACTCTTTACGCAAGTTAAACGAGTGGTAGCGTGGGGAAAAAATAGTGTGCATAAACAGAAATTACGCTATTTAGTGCCTGCAAGAAAACCTCTTTTTCGAAGTCTTTGATAAGAAAACTTCGAGAACAAGGCTTGCGAGTCTTAATTGTTAGGAGTTTACGTCTGTAATTGACTAACAAGAAAGATGAGCGTAACGCAGTTATCGGAGTTTTCTTGCAAAGACTATTTATAAACAACCCCTTCAACCGGGTATTCCCCAAGGGTAATTATTTTTTGAGAGGCTGAATAACCTGTAAAAATGCCCACACCGTTTTCAATGTTTGTAAAAGGCAACACGGGTTCAGTTAAATCTCTCATTGTCTGGCTCTGTAAATCGACTGACCTTAAATAATAATAACCTTCTTCAGTAATACTATGCAATTCGATGATGTACTGTGTGAACTCCCCTTTTTCTGGGCTATAACTAACATCGCTACTACTCTTATTATATAGTTCAATCTCATATCCCTGACCATTAAACGTATTATCGTTAAATATTTGAAAATTATTTCGTCCTAAATTTAAAATCTTATTTTCCTCGTCTTCTCCAAAATAGGAAAAGACTGAATTGTTTTTATTAAAAGAAGTGATTACCCGATTCCATATTTTTATCGTATCGTTTCCAATGTTATTTCCATATCTTCCTTTTATTGTTAATCGATAGAAATTCTTTTCCGGTGGATCTTTAAAACTTACCCATAAATAACTCTCTTCACTGTAACTATTACTTAAAGTATCAATAATGAAAATAGATGAAGTATCTACTGAAAGTATTTCAACAGGTTCAGGAATATAAGTTTCACTGGTGATAAATTCCCTTTCAAAAGTAGTTATTTCGATCCGATACGTTTTCCCAGCGCAGGCAGTGGTATTTAACGATGTATAAAAATATATTGTATCATAAACCGAATTTACCCCTGTATTGAAATCAAGTTTCAAGTTTTCAACTGCTACACCATTTTCAAATAATTTTACTGTTGCATCTGTGATATCGATTCTTTGCGGTGCATCATCTGCCCCGATAACTTTATATAAATACACTTTTATTAAACTGTCGTTCGCTATAAAAGCACTGACAACCGGCCCGGTATCATCTACTTCATTTGAAAGATCAAACTCAGTATAGCATGATAAAAACATCAATAATGCAATTCCAATTATGATTACTTTTTTCATAACATTTAAAATTTATAGGAATAGGTTACAGAAGGTATAATTGGTAATAAGCTAAAAATGTATAATTTTTTAGGTTTAACAGTAATCCCATTTTCATCTTTAAACCTTTTTTCATAATCATATCTCCATGATAACATAAAGGCATTTAAGCGGTTGTAAACATTGTAAGCCGATATGTTCCAGGTTCGCACCCCGTGTTTTTTCTTTTTTCTGAAATTTATCCCCAAATCGAGCCGGTGATAATCGGGCAACCGGAAACCATTTCTTCCGTTAAAATTATATACATAATAGGTTATACTTGATGCGTAAATTGGCACCCCGGTTAAAGGATACCTGCTAGGAGCCACTGTTACAGCAGCTCCCGTGCTATATACCCATGTCCCGCTTACATCAATTCTTTCGTTGAATTTATGGGAAACCACCAGGCTTATGTCGTGTCTTCGGTCGTATTTATACGGAAAAGGCTCCCCGTAATTAATGTTTTCGAACTGTCGCTCGGTTTTCGACCAGGTGTATCCCATCCATCCTGTAGTTTTTCCAATTGTTTTTTCCAGCAGGAACTCGGCGCCATACGACCAGCCAATGCCTTTCTCAACAACATCCTCCCAGTTCCTCCCCCCACTGATTAACGAAGCCCCTTCCTGGTATTCAATTAAATTTTTCATGCCCTTGTAGAAACCTTCAACAGTGAGATTAAAAGCATTTGGGAGGTTAATTGCCGTACCCAGGGCAAACTGGTCTGAAACGGGCGGTTCATACTTTGCCGTTACAGGCACCCACAAATCCATAGGCAACTCCAAACCGGAAGAATTCAGCAAATGCAGGTGCTGTACCATGCGGGAATAGGATGCTTTAAAAGCGAGGTTTTCAAATGGACGATAATGTAGCGACACGCGGGGCTGTGGCCTGAAATAGTTTGTTCTTTCAACATTGAACAACGATAAATGAACCCCCATGTTTATAGTAAGCGCACCTGCAACAGAAAATTCATCTTCGATATAGGCTGAAAACCCGTTGGCATAGGTATCCTTTTGGGAACTGTCTGTATCGTTTTCTTCCGACAGTGAAACGCCGGGGCTGAACCGGTACCGGGTGGCGCTGCTTCCAAATTTAAAGGTATGCTTTTGTGTGGGGAAATAATCAAAATCAATTTTTAGGGCAATGTCTTCTATTCCTGAATAATACCGATAATAATCCTTTACTGAAAGATTTTCTTCCTGATAGGTTTTAATATTTGAATATTCAACATCAAACAGGAACTTACTATAGGACAATGATGTGTTGCTAAATAGTTTATTGCTTAACAAATAGTTCCATCGCAACGATGAAACAGTATTTGACCAGCCCATCCCCATATCATTCTCAGCAGAAATGGTCGCTTCCCGATTCTCTTCGGCATTATCGGAATTTTCACCCTGGGCAAATTTATCGCTGCCGTTATAAATGCTCCAGTACAGCCTGCTGCGGTCAGAGAACGTGTGGCTTATTTTTGCATTGATATCGTAAAAATAAAGGTCCAGGCTCGTTTTTGTATTACTGTTTCTGTTCATGTATGCAAGAACAGGTTTGGCAATCAGGTCGGCATACGTCCTGCGGGCCGACACCATAAACGATGTTTTGTCTTTTATTAAAGGGCCTTCCAACATTAGTTTCGAAGAGATCAAACCAATTGAAAAACTACCTGTCAGCTTTTTCAGGTTGCCGTCTTTCATCCAAACATCAACAACCGAAGACAACCGCCCCCCAAAACGGGCAGGGAAGCCCCCTTTGTAAACATTTACCGATTTTACCGCATCGGGATTGAAGGTTGAAAAAAAACCCAGCAGGTGATTGGCACTGTAAACCGGAACCCCGTCAATCAGGAACAGGTTTTGGTCGTTGCTGCCCCCACGCACATAAATACCGCTGGTACCTTCTAAACCCGATTGTATGCCCGGGAAGAGCTGCACTGTTTTTAACACATCGGCCTCGCCCAATATGACCGGGACTTTTTGGATTTGCTGGACCGGCAGGGTTACCATACTCATTTGTTTCTGTTCAACCTTATTTTCCGAATTGCCCCAGACAACCACCTCTTCAAGCTCATCGGTTTGGGGTTGTAATTCAAAATTCAGTGTTGGGTCTTCCATTGAATTGACTTCGACCTGTTGTTTTTCATAACCAATAAATGAACAAACCAGCGTAACTTCCCCGGCAGGAACCGTTAAACTGTAGAAACCGTAATTATTGCCTGAAGTGCCTTTAAGGGTAGATTTGTTAAATATGTTTGCGCCAATCAACCTTTCGCCGGTCTGCTTGTCGGTCACATAGCCACTAACAGTAATATTTTGGCCTAACAGTGCTATATTACAAAAAATAAATACTGTTAGAAGAATGTTTCTGTTTTTAGAAATGTGCATAATAGTTTTTCAATTATTTTGAAGAAAAATTTAAAGCTTAATCTTGTCGATTAGATTTATTTCCATTTCATACTTTTCTTTTAATTCACGAATCTTATCTGATTTAACTTCTAAATATTTTTCATATCTTAATTTTCTTTCAATTTCATCTTTCACCAGGTCAAAAGACTTGATTGTTAAACCATCTTCAGATTTCTTATAAGCTACTATATATTTATCTTCAATTCGAAATGGTTTTGTGCAAACATTTGTATTCAATTGAAAAAGATTTGAAATTAATTCACTTGGATAACGATTATCAGTTCTACAAACGGTGTCAGATTGAATGT
This sequence comes from Prolixibacteraceae bacterium, assembly GCA_021740385.1. GTDB lineage: Bacteria > Bacteroidota > Bacteroidia > Bacteroidales > Prolixibacteraceae > DAIMEA01. The sequence goes on from JAIOZY010000029.1 coordinate 45,863, forward strand.
ATTTAATATTGCCTGTTAAAAAATCTTTACTATTAAGCTTTTTTAAATATCCATTTCTAATTGTTCTAAAGATTTCCCCCCTGGCCCTTTGGGCATTCTCAAAAGTATCAAAATAAAATAGTGAAACAATTGCATTTTCTGAACCAGTATACTCATTCTTGTTATTAACATAATGGTTAAAGATTATAGAATCATTAACATTACAAAATTTATCATATAAGTATTTTTCATATTTATCAAATATTAATCTTTTTTTGTGATATTTTTTACATAATAAAAATTCTTTAGATGTATCTAATCCCAACGATTTTGCAGAATCTGAAACATATTCTTGAATTATCATATCTTCTAATACTCTATTTATACTTTTTTTATTTTTCAAGGTTAAAGAAATAATAGAATAAATTTGATGTTCTGATAGTTGATAAGAATTTATTTCAGATAATTGGCCATTATGAATATATGTAACGAGAGGAAATGCAGGGAGTTTTTTTATTACTGAATCAAGACTATATCTATTCTTTCCGTTTAACCGACAAAGTGTTAAGAAATATTTTATATTATTTTCATCATACAAAGGATTTGAATAATTTAGAATATTTTCAATATTATTTTTTACTATAATTGTTGACTTATACTGTTTTAGCTCTTTAAGAATTAAATCTTTTTCTTCTTTAAATGATGGTTGTTTTATTATTTCCTTTTTAAGCATATGAAAATACAAACAATATTCATCATAATATATTGGGCCAATTACTTTTTTTGATTCTAATTCTAATGAATCAATCAAACTTGTATAATTGATTAGTTTCAAAAAAGGATACCTAACTGAAAAAACCTGATATTGAACATTTTCATTCGAATGATCATATATAGAATTTTCAACAAAAAAATTCGATAAATTTTCTTTCGGTATTACATAATTTTGAGTTGTGTCATTTAAGATTAATGTTTCAATATAGTATTCTGTATTTCTTTTTTGGTAGGCTATTCTCAAATCTTTTTTTGAGAATTTCAATTTAGGTGTTTCTAAAAAATTCCATAAAATCCCATCCTTTTTTGAAAGTATATAATTTGAAATTATTTCAAGTTGACTATTTAAATCATTGTCACAACAATGTCCATTATTTACTGCATCAACCAGAAAGTAACATTCTTCAATATATTTTTCTTTCCAATCCTTTTTTTGATTTTCTTTATTTAACTTTGATTTTTTAATGTTCCATTGGGGATTATCCTGTTTGAAATCTTCCAAAATTTCATATTTACTTATGCATAAAGTATCAATCTTGATAATAGTATGTGTTAAAACAATATTTTCATTCTTCAAATTACAACTAAAAAGAAATATGCTTAGGATAATTAGAAAGTACTTCATAAATATTTTACATGAGAGGATTGGATAAAATTTAATTAAAGAAACATATAAAAGGCAATTAGTCATAAGTTACCACCAAACTGCTATCTCTGCATAAGCATAATCAAACAATGCTAAAAATTCAGTATTAGCATAAACTTCATAATATACTGTTGAACCATAGTTGTGGCACGATCGATTTACATTTGGATAATCTATTAATCCTGTTCCTTCTAATTCAAAAGTAACGATATATCCATAGTCTAAATCAATTTGTGCCCATGAGTAAGGATTTGTATTTCCAAAAAAACTTTTATTATCTAAAGTCATGTGCCAATTAACAACTCCCTGAGGTCCGGCAATCCAATATTCATCAGAATCACCACCATCAAGACCTCCATTAGCAGATGCCACTAACAGATCGCTATATGCATAAGAAGAAAATACTCCAAATGCAAAAAATATTAATAATATATACTTTTTCATAATTATTGATTTAATTGGTTTATTAAAAATTTGAAATTAATTTGTTTGTTAATATTTAATTGCCTTTTATATGTTTTAAATTCCTGGTCGTTTAATACTATATAGATATTCAAGCATTTCAGTTTTAATAAGTACTGATCTTTTGTTATATATTTTCAAATTGCTATTAACAGTTTCAATAGCAATTTTTTCTGCCATATCTTTTTCACCAATATTCTTATAAATAATAAATTGTCTGTATTTGGGCTCAAATAAATATGGGATTAACCAGGATGCTTTATTATAACAACTCAGTGCTTTAGAGTATTCACCTTTAATTTCATATGCCTCCGCAAGCCTCATATATACAAGATTGTCATTTCTGAATAATCTTGCTTTTTCAAGAAATAGTATTGCGTTGTCTGATTTTTTACACTGTAATAAATTACATCCATAATTATATAAGAAATTAGAATTCCAATATAGTTTCTGGCTCGCCTCATCATAAAAATGAATATCATTCGAATCACCTTTATTTAACAACAAATCGTGTCCTGTCTTCCATTTTACAGAAGCATTAAATATCTGAATAGAACTTGCGCCAATAAACAATAGAGGAACAACTAAACATATTAGTATGTAGATGGGAAGCAAAATAGTTTTTTCCTTTGGCAACAGAATACTTTTTATATTAGAAGCAACAATTGCCAATAAAATATAGAATATAAATTGATTCGTTACTATCCTTAAAGGATAAGAAAAAGATGATAGTACAATAAAAGTGCCTAACAGGGAAATACAAAGAAGCCTTATTTTTCCAGTCTCAATTTGCAGGATATATTTAAGTGTTATAAGTATTACAGCAATAAAAAATATCAAACCAATAATCCCATATTCTACAAGAATTTGAATAAATTCATTAAAAGCGGTAAACGTTGTCCCGGTTAGCATCATCCTTTCTTCATTTACCTTCCCGGTAGAAAAGAAAGCTGATTTTGCTTCATTATATGCATATTGATAAGAATTAAAACCATGCCCCAGAATGGGTTTCTCGCTAAATGCCCTTAATGAAATTTCCCAGATTAACAAACGGCCGTCAGCGCTGTCCTTTTTAAAGTTATAAAGTCCATAGCAAGTAATTGTTGTTACAACCAGCAATAAAATAATCAGTCCTGCTTTCAATGGCCTCTTAAGAGTAAATATTTTCCTTTTTAAAAATTCATAGTTATTCAGGCTAAAAATTAAAAGGATTGACAAACAAACAGCAACCCACGAAGTTCTCCCCTTTGAAAATATGATAACAAACAACATTAACGCACACGTAAATATTGAATAAAATTTTAAGCCTTTTTTGAAAAATATTGAACCTATTAGCGCGAATGGAAAGATTAATGCAAGAAAATTTGAATAAATACCAGAGCTATAAAAAGTCCCGTATACACTTTGTCCATCTGGTAAAGATAGAGGTAAAACATTTAGCAATTGTAAAATACCTAAAAGAGACTGAAACAACCCCAGGGAAATAAATCCTGTAAATAAAACCTTTACAAATAATGCATTATTAAAATCATTTTTCCCTGAAATGGAAATTCGGATGATGAAATAAAATATAATGCTTATCAAAAAAGATTGAAATTTTGGATCAATAAAGTAAAAATTATCAGAAAATACTGCCCTTAAAATGATATACAAGAAATTGAATAAAACTGCTATGTCAAGAAGGTTAAATTGAAATTTGATTCTTGTTTTACTAAAAACCAGAATCAAAATAAATAAAACGATTAAGAAAGAAGAAGTTAAAACGAAATAGTATTCTTCTTTTATAAAAGGATAATACGAAATATCAATACCAACAATAAATGTTGAAATAATTGCAATGAAAGCAAAAATTATTGGTATTGTATTTAATTGTTTAAACATTGAAACAAGAGTTTTCATAAATAAAATTGAAGACCGTTCTCATACAAGAACATTCTTTCCTGCCTGCCCCTGCTAAGGTTCCTTAAAACATAAACCGTATTAACTGGCACTTTATCGTATTCCAAAAAGTTATTTGCTGCTTTTTTGATCCCTTTTGACACCCATGTCTGACCGTCGAAATAAAACAGTTCATAAAAATCATTTACCTCGACGATATTAAAGTGATTTCTAACCATATACCTGATCTTGGATAATGACGCCTTTTTATCCTGCAAATCTATTCCTATCCAAGTCCCGGGGCTACCCAGGCAATTTGTTCGGATATCACCATCAAAAGCATTATAAACACTAAAATCTTCAGAATATGATGATACATTTGAAACAGGAATTCCAGATAGCTTTTGGATAATACTATCATTTGAAAATCTTCCAATAAATTCAAATTCCGAAAGGTTTATTCTTTTTTGGGGATTCCCAATATATCTGAAATATCTAAAAGTGCTGTCATTTTTTAATTCAATTTCATCAAAAAAATCTTTTGGATTTGAGAAAGCATACAAATCAGTAGCATCTTCAAAATCAATAGAGTTACTGCCCTGAACTTTTGCCCCAACCATTTCATTTACATAAACCAAAACACTATCGCTTGGTTTATATTTCCTGTAGAATCTCATCTTTTGTTCCTTTTCTAACTGAGGAACAATATCCCTCCTTTCACCTCTTTTATTTATAAAAATCGGATTTGAATGATGTACTATTCTTCTGTTATCAAAAGTGGCACAAAAGTAAAGTGCAGGATAGCCAACATTTTCAAATTTTACTTTACTGTTTTTTACAGGTGAAATAGCTACGGGTCTTATATCAAATGCCAAATCAGGGGCACATAAAAAAACATATTTCGAAGTATTTTCATTTTGAAATAGTTTGATAGAAATATCCTTGTAGGGGAAAGTGTATTCGATAGTTACATCAATTTGATTTTTATTCTTAAAATATTTAGGTATTTGATCTTTTGTCAATACTTTATGAAAAGGAAAGCTTTGTTTTTCAAATCTCCTTCTATATACTTTTGTAGCTCCGCCTTTACCCAATGGGACATTTGTTACAAATTCACAGTCTGGATTACCAATGTCAATTTTTTTAACGGTTTCATCCTTTGCTAAGATACCAATCCAGGCATGCCTGTCCTTCCAGTCGTTGTTTTGAGGGGTATCGTCTATACATGTTGGGATACCAACACTACGGAAAACAGAAGTCATGTATAAATGATGGTGTTGGCATGTACCTCCAAGGTATCTGTTTAAATCAGTTACACAGGGAAAAATATTTGGGATATTATCCAAATGTTTCCATTCTGGATAAATTGAGTCATTTATTATCTTACATAATTCTAACGGATCGGTAGTATCTTTTAAATATTTAGAATAATGTAATACCCTATCAGAAAGTAATTTTCTCCAGTCACTTAATGGTTCATTGTATACCCGGTAAGGTAAAATGTATTCACAAAAGTCATCAAAATTAACATGTTTTGCCCATGGCATATTCTTCCACATGTAAAACGAGTGATCAATATTTTCAATTAAATAATCTGCTTCAATACTATTGATATCATTTTCAAAACTTATACTTTTAATTAAATAGTTTCCATAAAATTCTTTTAGAGAATCCACTTTAATTTTCGCAATACTATCCAAAAATTTAAATTCTCTAATACCATGGTCATTTAGAAGTACTATATTTTCATATATGTTTTTAATTTCATCTGAATAAATACCTTTAACTCCAGCATGTTCCGGCATATTCTTTATCAAAAAAATTGTAGCTGCCAATTTTTCCTTTTCGCCCGTATCTTTATAATGGTTTATTACTTCTTCTAAATCAGCTTGATTATTCCCGGCAAGTAGATATTCACTTTCTAAACCATCATTATTTCTGCACGATAAAAACATTATGGCAAATATCAAAAAACAAAAATTTGACATTTTACATAAATCAATATGTTTATCTCTTTTAATCATAGTATTACATACCTATAACTGAAAAGCTAAATCGACAAAAAGCCTAATGTTTATCCGGGATATATGATTAAGGGTATATTAGAGGATAAATCATTTTTCATTTCATGCGTATTATATTTCAAGGTTTAATAGCACAAACCTAAAAAAAAAAGAATACCACCAAACTTTATAGCCGATTTCTTTTTAAAATGCAGTATATTATATTTTGAATAATTGAGACGGAAATTCGAAAAGAGGCGTTTCTACCCCTTTATTCCCAAAAAGGCAAAAAGGTTACCAGTAAAATTGATTTTTTTTATTATGTGGTGTTCCTTCCCTATAACCAATTTTAAAATCGCTCTATTGTAAGTGTAATCTTTGATTTGTAAGTTTGCAGATATAAATTATAAGAATATGCAAAAGCTATTGACAGACAATGTTGAGAAACTAAAAACATTGTGCAAAAAACACAATGTTAGATCGTTGTTTGCTTTTGGTTCCGTTTGCACTGATAATTTCAATGATAACAGTGATGTTGATTTACTAATATCATTCAATCAAATGGATTATGGCGATTATGCAGACAATTACCTTGATCTGGCCGATAAATTTGAGAAAATATTTAAACGACCAGTAGATTTGGTGACTGATAAATCCCTTTCAAATCCATATTTCATTGAATCATTCAACAAAACAAAAACGCTTCTCTTCATTTCAAAATAAGGTTTGATCGAAAAAAAAAATTTATACCAGCATCGGGTCGTACCCAAATCGCTCGTTGCGGTCGAGTTTGTTAATGGCAGCCATCTCTTCAGGGGTTAATTCAAAGTCGAAAATATCGGCATTGGAGGCTATGCGCTCCCTTTTAACCGATTTCGGAATGGTTGCAACGCCCCTTTGCAGATCCCAGCGTAAGACCACCTGTACCGCACTTTTGTTATGCCGGGCACCAATTTCCTTCAAAAGGTTAATATCAAGAACCCTGCCCTGCATAATGGGGCTCCAGGCCTGGTAAAGAATGTTGTTTTTTGCACAAAGGTCGAGCAAATCCTGCTGTATAAGGTACGGATGAAATTCCATCTGGTTCACAGCCGGAACAATTTCGGCATCGGGAAGCAACTGGTTCAGGTGTACAGGTAAAAAGTTACTGATGCCTATTGCCTTAACCCTGCCTTCTTTATAAATTTTTTCGAGCGCCTTCCATGCTTCTTTAAACTTTCCGGTTACCGGCCAGTGTATAAGGTACAGGTCGGCATAATCGAGCCCAAGCCGTTTCAGGCTTTGGTCGTAAGCTTTCAGGGCCTGATCAAAACCCATGGCATCGGTCCACAATTTGGTTGTGAGAAAGAAATCGTCACGCGCTATTCCGTACTCCTTTATGGCTTCGCCAATGCTGGTTTCGTTGCCGTAAAAGGCAGCCGTGTCAATCAGTTTATAACCCATGTCGAACGCTGCTTTTACTGCATTTTTCACTTCGCTGCCCTCGTTGGACTGCCATGTTCCCAGTCCAAAATAGGGCATTTCTACTCCGTTGTTTAAGGTAAATGTTCCGTTAATATCAGTAATCTTCATGAATATTGATTTTGTGTATTTTCAAATATAATTTAGAGATAGGGATTATTCGTGAATAATCCGGGTTAAAAACATAACAGATTCCCTGACCAATGGTTTTTCATTTTTTAGACTCTTTATTAATTAGGTTTGCCCATGCTTTTCCAATTGATTGTTAACTTGCAGTTTATTAACTTACATTTTATTTTCAAAATTTCTGACACAAAAATTGAAGTATTTAAACATCTAGATAATTGGATATTTTATAATATCTTTGAAATACTATCGTTATAAAGGGATTTTTAAAACTCACAAAACACCGGTCGGAATGAAGCGAACGATCATTATTTTCATCGGGGCAGTAGTAGTAACATTAATATTGGTGAATGTATTCCATGAAGAAACCTACTACAACCTGAAGCTGGAAAAGCTAAAACAGGAATATGCCATAAAATCAACATCACCGGTTGACCACAGCCAGTTTGAAGAACTTCAGAAAGACTTTAGCAGCCCACAGGAAGTTACCGAGGCCTGTATTTCGTGCCATAACAAACGACACATTGAGATAATGAATTCGTCACACTGGAACTGGGAACGGGTTTCGTATGTCGAAGGCCGGGGCATCTCTTCAATGGGAAAACGCAACGTGATCAATAATTTTTGCATTGGTGCCCAGGCCAACGAGCAAGCCTGCGCCAAATGCCACATTGGTTTTGGCATGACCAACGACCATTTCGATTTCAACAATGCCCGCAATGTCGACTGCATGGTGTGCCACGACAACAGCGATCAATACATGAAAGGGGCATCGATGGCCGGGTACCCCGATCGTTCGGTAAACCTCACCGAAGTAGCACAGGGTGTTGGCAAACCCAACAAACACAATTGCGGAAGCTGCCACTTCAACAGCGGCGGCGGCAACAACGTGAAACACGGCGACCTTGAAAACGCGCTTCTCGCCTGTGAACGCGAAGTGGATGTACACATGGCAGCCAACGGCATGGACATGGAATGCGTTGCCTGCCACACGGCCGAGAACCACCAAATGCTGGGCCGCCTGTACTCGGTATCGTCAACCAATACACAACGTGCAACCTGCGAGCAATGCCACACAACCACGCCCCATTTCGATAACCTGTTAAACAGGCACAATGCCAAAGTATCGTGCCAGGCCTGCCACATACCTGTATATGCCAAGGTTAACGCCACCAAAATGGAATGGCGCTGGTCAGATGCAGGGCGCCTGAAAGACGGCAAACCCTTTGAAGAGGACGATGAACTGGGAAATCACAGCTATATGTCGATTAAAGGCTCCTTCAAATGGGCAAAAAATGTTAAACCCGATTACGTTTGGTTTAACGGTACGGCCGACCACTACCTGCTGGGTGACACAATCCAATCTGTCCCGGTAATAATAAATCCGCTTTTTGGCTCACACGACGATGAAGAATCGAAAATAGTCCCCGTTAAAATACATGTGGGCGACCAGATTTACGACAAAAAACACAACATACTCATTCAGCCCAAGCTGTATGCCCCGGAAAAAGGCGACAGCGCATTCTGGCAGGATTTCGACTGGGCAACCGCTGCCGAAGCGGGGATGAAAAGGGTTGGCCTGCCCTACAGCGGCGATTACGGTTTTGTTGAAACGGTTATGTACTGGCCCGTGAACCATATGGTATCATCGAAAGAAAAAGCCGTTTCGTGCGCCGAGTGCCATACCCGCGACGATGACGGAAGGCTTGCCAAATTAACCGGCTTCTACCTGCCCGGGCGCGACCGCTTTAAAACACTCGATTCGATTGCCATTTTCATTTTGTTTGCATCGCTCGCTGCTGTTTTCGGGCACGCTGCACTGCGCATCGTAACCAGTATACGGCGAAAACGGTACGACGTTGAAATTATTGATTACCAATCAGAAAAATAGGAACAATGAGAAAAGTATATATCTATAAAGGATTTGAACGCTTTTGGCACTGGACCCAGGCAGCGCTCATTATTTTCCTGGCGCTAACCGGCTTCGAGGTTCACGGCTCGTTTCACATTTTCGGTTTCGAAATGGCTGCCCGTTTTCACCGGGTTGCCTCGTGGATGCTCATTGTGCTTATCGTCTTTGCCATATTCTGGCATTTTGTTACCGGCGAATGGAAACAATACCTTCCTACTACCAAAAAATTAAAGGCGCAAATCCTTTACTATTCCATCGGGATGTTCAAAGGCGAAAAACATCCAACGAAAAAAACCGAACTCAGCAAAATGAACCCGCTGCAACGCTTGGTTTACCTTGGCTTTAAACTGGTACTGGTGCCCCTCACGGTTATTTCCGGCATCATTTACATGCTCCATAAATTTTTCGACGAGAACAACATGGTCATCATCCGTGATATTCCCTTAGGCAGTGTTGCTTTCTGGCATACCCTGGGCGGTTTTTTACTGATGATCTTCCTCGTTGTGCACGTGTACATGACCACAACCGGACACACCCCAACATCGAACATTCGTGCTATGTTAACCGGTTATGAAGAACTTGAGGATGAGGATGAAGAAAAAGAGAGTAAGAAAACATCTGAAAATAAAGAACAACATAAATAATTGCATTATGAAGCCAAAACCCTTTATGAACCCATACCTCGCAGGCTTCCTTCTCGGGTTGGTACTGCTGGCAACCATATACATTACCGGCCGCGGACTTGGGGCAAGCGGGGCCTTTAAAAGCGTGGTACTCTCAACGGTTGAAAACGTTGCACCCCAACATGCCGAAGAAGGACTCTATTATTCCGAATACGCCGAATCACACCCGGGCAGCCCCATGGTAAGCTGGCTGGTTTTTGAAGTTATTGGCGTTGTTATCGGTGCATTTATATCGGGATTAATTTCAAACAGGGTTGGTTTTAAATTTGAAAAAGGCCCACGGGCAACCAATACCGCCCGCATTATTGGCGCTATTTTGGGAGGCGCACTGTTTGGGTTTGGCTCCCAGCTTGGCAGGGGCTGTACCAGCGGATCGGCCCTGAGCGGTATGGCCGTGCTCTCGTTTGGCGGTATCATTACCATGCTCGCCATTTTTGGCGGAGCGTACGCTTTGGCATATTTTTTCAGAAAACTTTGGTTAAAATAATTCAGAACTGTTATGGGACCTTTAGTACCTTACATTATATCGCAGGAATTCAACCTAATAATTGCCCTTTTAATCGGTATCGGGTTTGGGTTTGTTCTTGAACAGGCCGGGTTTTCTTCAACCCGCAAACTTGTCGGCCTCTTTTACGGTTACGATTTTACGGTATTGCGCGTTTTCTTCACAGCAGGCGTTACTGCAGCAGTTGGCGTTTTACTGTTGAGTCACTACGGGCTGCTCGACCTTCGCGTTATTTACATTAACCCTACTTTTACCCGGTCGGCGCTTGTTGGCGGGGTCATTATGGGCGCAGGTTTCATCATCGGTGGGTTTTGCCCGGGTACCAGCGTATGCGCTGCTTCGATAGGTAAAATTGACGGGATACTCTTTGTGCTGGGCGGTTTCCTTGGCGTTTTTGCTTTCGTGGAAGCTTACCCGCTCTTCAAAGATTTTTTCATGGCCGATGCTTTAGGTCCTGTGAAAATTAACGAACAACTAAGCATGTCAATGCCGCTGTTTACCACGCTCATGACAGCCGTTGCCATTATTGCCTTTATTGCCACCTGGCAAATTGAAAAACGGGTGCGGAAAATTGACACAAAAACGCCCCGGAAAATGCAAATTCGTTATGCGCTGGCCATCGCTGTACCTTTTCTCATTTTAGCTGTAGTTGCTTTCCTGCCGGGCAAAGAAGAAATTATTAAAAACCGCATTGCCGAAGCCAAACGGCAGCAAAAGTGCGTGTTCCGCGAAATAGCAGCCGATAAACTGGCTTATGAAATTGTGAACCACCACTACCAGCTCAATATTATTGATGTGCGCACGCCCGAAGAATACGAAGCGTTTCACATTCCCCTGGCCATCAACATCCCCTTTGATGAAATACTTGACCGGAAATGGGAGCGGATCTTCAAGCAAAAAGAAAAGACCAATATTTTTTATGCCGACAGCGATACACTGGTGCGCATGTCGTGCCTGAAAGCGAAATTTATAGGCAAATCGACCAATTTTATTTTACGTGAAGGGGTATCTGAATTCCGCGACATGTACTACAACCCGGCAGAACCGGTAGCCGGGGCAACAAAACAGGAGATCAACACCTACAACTTCCGCACAAAAGCCACGCACGATATGGAAAACCTGAAAGATGCCCTGAAAAACATTGGCAAACCGGTTACCAGGGAAGTGAAGGTTGTACAGGGGGGGTGCAGTTAAAATTAATACAAAAACCCAAACAACCAAAGCGGAATATGATTGGCAAAACCTGTTTCAATATCATCGGAAACCACATAAGGGTGTTCAATACCTTTGAGCTGTTTCGATGTTTTGCTTTTCCCTCCAATTTCAAACACATATTTATCGTCAACAATAAAATCGCCCAACCTGGGATAATCAACTGTACAAATATGTTTTAACTGGTTTAAAAAGAATGTTTCGCGAACAGTCCCCTGGTTTATCCCATCATTTGATATCACATACATCAGGTTCGTATTGTTGATATATATTTTTCTGGGCTTCCCCAATATTTTATTGCCAACTGCCTTTGCACCAAGCGTATTGATCAGCTCGGCTTTTTCAAGCAGATTGATGTACTTGATGAGTGTCCTTTGGTCGGTAACATAAAGATTGCTTTTAAGATTGCTTAAGTTTGGAACGTAGGGAACCGTTGTACTTATTGCAGCCAGCAACTGTTTCATTTTATGCAGGGTTTCATGTTTTATATCCGAAATGTATGGAATGTCTGCATCGATGATAACATTAACAATCTCGGCCAGGCGACTAAAAAAAACATCCCACCCATCAATAAAAAACGGATAATATCCCATTTTGAGATACGCTTTAAAGTGAGGTAATATTCGAATATTGGTTGTTATTTTCCTTGAAATTTCGATGTGCCCTTTCAGGATATCTTGGAGCTCAAAAGTTGAACTGGTATATATCCCTGTCATTTCAAGATACTCCCTAAAAGAAAGTCCTTTGAGCAGATAACTTACTTTTCGCCGGCTCAAATCGCCCAAACCTGTGTAAAGTTGAAGTATTGAAGAACCGGAATATACTACCTTCAGATCAGGAATCGAGTCGCTGATATTTTTTAGTTCCAACGACCAGTCAGCATTTTGATTTTTTCGTGGGTATTTATGAACTTCATCAATAAACAAACATTCACCTCCATATTTGTAGAAAGTTTCAGCTGTTTCAACCAGGCTCTCTTTAAAAAAATAGGGCATATCGGCCGAAACATAGAGCACATTGCTACCCGCCAATAAAAGATCTTTAGCCTTTTGGAGCATCAATGTGGTTTTTCCCACACCCCTTGACCCTTTTATTTCAATCAATTTTAAGTTCCAGTTTATTTTTTCAAACAAACTTCGTTTAAAAGTAACGGGTGTATTTGCTATCAACCGATTGCTTATTTCATATAATTTTTCCATTGGCTTTTATATCTGACAAAAGACAAAATTAGTATATCTTGTAATATATTACATGTTTTCTAAATATTTTTTGTACTATATTACATTTTCGATATTGTTTTTAATGTAATATATTACAAACAAAGGCAATATCTTTGGTCAAATTTTTCATTAAAACCAATAAATAAAACTTTTTCCAGACGTTGCCCTGAAAAACATTGGCAAACCGGTTACCAGGGAAGTGAAGGTTTTACAGGGGGGTTGCAGTTGAAAAGAAGAGGCCTAAAGAACAGACCCTTGCACTGCAAAACTCACAAAATACACTCCGTCAGGATTATGGAATTTGTATTTCCTGCTCATGAGGATTTTTTTTTAAATATAAAAATTATAAGGCTATATTTCAATTGCATTCTTGTATGCCCCAGCCTTATTGGCTGGGACACGGTTCACAGAACCGCGCCAGCGGGGGTATTTCATTTTCCAGCCATCTAGATTTATCTCCTTTTTGTGGGAACTACTGTGGCCGGTTTTGTTTTTTCTGCTTTCATACTTTCAAAACCGTATACCCGCTGTTATACCAAAGTCATAAGTTCGATACCCCGAATCATCATAACTGTTAAAACCACATGTTGCCCCGGCAAAAAACCTCTCTGAAATGTTGTAGACCAGGCCAAGTTTTGCACAAAGCCCGATATCAATTATGCGGGTATAATAAGGTGAAACCATATAAAAATCGCCTTCATTTTCCCAAAAATCAATGTAATATCCCATTTGGGTATTGGTAAAATATGTAAAGGAAATATAGGCCAACGATGCCCCGGCTGCTACCG